>NZ_QZCS01000004.1 GCF_003594915.1 Enterobacter chuandaensis | reverse complement strand
TGCGTGTAAATAGAGGTGACGCCTAAACTTTGGGTTCGGGAATGACCAACTACAAACTGCATCAAAGGTAAAGACACGCCCCCAGATGCAAGGCAATGGCTTACGAAGGTGTGACGAAGACTATGTATGCGCCTTTTTAGCCCAAACTCATCATAATCAGGGATACCTGTTTCATTCATCAACTTACCCCATTCGACTGTTGCTGTGGTGTAGTTAGGTAAGTCACTGAAAATCAGATCACCATCGTTTAGAGCATCGGCAAGACTGAGTAAACCTGACTCTAAAACCTTATTGAGTGGTATCTGGCGTTGGGCATGTTCGGTTTTCCCGTCTTCTATATAAATGTACCAGCGTGAAGTTTCTTCATCTAAACGGATGTCCCGCTTTCTGATAGAGGCAATCTCGCCACGTCGAGCACCAGTATAAATGAGGGTGAGGAAGTACCATTTGCGCCAATCGTTATTTTCCAGTGAGAACAGCTTGGTTTTAAGCTTACTCAACTCAGTGTTGCTGAAATGACCTCTCCGATTAGGCTTCACCTCATATGTGATTCCATCGGTTGGGGATTTCTCTAACTGGTCTTTGGTTTCGACGAGGTAAGTTTTAAAAAGCGAGCGCCAGATCTTGAGATGTTTTTCAACATGCTGACTACTGATCAGATCTTCCTCTGGTACGTCATAATCAATGCATTCAGGCAAAGATAGGCGCTTGTATGGCAGCTTAGTACGAGTAGGTAAGTTTTCGGTCACTTTCAGCGCTTCACGAATATCTTGCTTAGTAACCCGATCAATCGGTTTATCACCAATAACGTAAATCAGCACATCAAAGAAACGCTGGTTCTCGTTAGCGATGCTTGCTCGCCATTTTTGACCTTTTTCTTCAACATACTGCGTCCATGCTTCGGAAAGTTTGATTGCTTGGCTTGCGGTATCTTTAACTTCCGTTGAAAAAGCCTGGTTTGTTTCAACCCTACTTTGGGGTGAAGATTTTAGTTTCTGCTCTTCTAACTGATTTTGCAGTGTTGCAATGAGTTGGCGATATCGTAGCAAATCTTTCGAATAGAATGCTTCATAGGCTTGCGCGACGGTCGCGCGGCTCATATCAAGTGCAGCACCTACTTGATTCGCAAAGGGCAAATCTCCCTTGGAAAGTTCAAGTTTCTTCATGTGAAGACTTGCAAGCACTTCGTTTGCTGTCTGATCGCTACCATTAACCATGCGTTGGAAGTGAGCTTCCGAATAGCCTTGTGCGGCTTCTACCGTATCTGAAGCAGATAATAGACAATTAGGATGTATGTTTCTGTGCCACTGTCCTAACTCCGGCAGACGCTCCACCTCTGCAATATCTTTTTCGAGTGCATGTAGAAGATAGTTGTCAAAGTCCTGCTTAGTGGCAGCTCGGTAGCCTTGCATTTTGCGTTTGAACTCTTCGAGGCTCATCGTTCCATTCTGCACAAGGGGAATGAAAGGGCGGATCTGATTCATGATCACTTCTGCTTGCTTTCGGCTATCAGTACCGAGACTCAGACGCACAAAACTTGTTGAATCATTTAGTCTAAAGTTAGTGTAGTATGTGCGCCCACGAATCATTGTGTGTGACAGCTTGTGTGACACGTTGTTTGCCATGCTGTGTACCATGAAAGAGTTACAGATCAGTGAGTTAAGTCGATTTATTGGCTAACTCGTTGTTTTAGAAAGTATACCAGACGCCTGTGAAGGCGACACCTGAGGAAGCTCAATGAGCGAGAAGTTACAGAAAGTGCTGGCGCGCGCCGGCCACGGCTCACGCCGTGAAATCGAAGCCATTATTGAAGCGGGCCGCGTGAGTGTGGACGGTAAAATCGCCACGCTGGGTGACCGCGTAGAAATCGTACCGGGGCTGAAGATCCGCATCGACGGTCATCTTATCTCCGTGAAAGAGTCCGCTGAACAGATCTGCCGCGTGCTGGCTTACTACAAGCCGGAGGGTGAGCTGTGTACCCGCAACGACCCGGAAGGTCGTCCGACGGTATTTGACCGTCTGCCTAAACTGCGTGGTGCTCGCTGGATAGCCGTCGGTCGTCTGGACGTAAACACCTGTGGTCTGCTGCTGTTTACCACCGATGGTGAACTGGCAAACCGGCTGATGCACCCAAGCCGTGAAGTTGAGCGTGAATACGCCGTTCGCGTCTTCGGCCAGGTTGACGAAAATAAACTGCGCGACCTGTCGCGTGGCGTGCAGCTGGAAGACGGTCCCGCGGCGTTCAAAACCATCAAATTTACCGGTGGTGAAGGGATTAACCAGTGGTACAACGTGACCCTGACCGAAGGCCGTAACCGCGAGGTGCGTCGTCTGTGGGAAGCGGTTGGTGTGCAGGTGAGCCGCCTGATCCGCGTTCGCTATGGCGACATTCTGCTGCCAAAAGGTCTGCCACGCGGTGGTTATACCGAACTGGATCTTACCCAGACTAACTACCTGCGCGAGCTGGTTGGCCTGACGCCAGAAACCACTTCTAAAGTGGCGGTTGAAAAAGATCGTCGCCGCATGAAGGCGAATCAGATCCGCCGTGCGGTGAAGCGTCACAGCCAGGTCAGCAGCAATCGCCGCTCTGGCAGCCGGAATAACAACGGTTAATCGAAAAGCCCGGTGAATGCACCGGGCTTTTTCTTTAGTAATCAATACCTATTTGCGCTTTGATTCCTGCATCAAACGCATGTTTGACCGGTCGCAGCTCGCTGACGGTATCTGCCATTTCCAGAATATCCCGATGACACCCGCGGCCCGTGATAATCACCGTCTGATGCGCAGGGCGGTTGTTCAGAGCGTCCAGCACGGCGTCCAGCGGCAGATAGTCGTAGGCGACCATGTAGGTGATCTCATCCAGCAGAACCATATTCAGCGAGGGATCGGCCAGCATTCGCTTTGCATGCTCCCAGACGGCGAGACAGGCTGCGGTATCGGTTTCACGGTTCTGGGTATCCCAGGTAAACCCGGTCGCCATCACCTGAAACTCAACGCCGTGAGGCTCAAGTAAGTTTCGCTCGCCGTTGGGCCACTCGCCTTTGATAAACTGAATAACGCCGACTTTTTGCCCGTGGCCGACTGCGCGGGTGGCGGTACCAAACGCGGCAGTGGTTTTCCCTTTACCGTTTCCGGTAAAAACAATGACAATCCCTCGTTCGTCCTGAGCTGCCGCGACGCGCGCATCGACCTGTTCTTTCAGACGCTGCTGGCGCTGCTGATGGCGTTCTTCACTCATTGCGAAATCCCCGGTTTGCGGCCCGGCTGGGCATCAAAGGTCATTCCGGTTTTGCGGCGGCTGTCGTCGCCCATCAGCCAGAGGTAGAGCGGCATGATATCAGCCGGGGTTTTCAGCTTCTGCGGATCTTCCGTCGGGAACGCACTGGCGCGCATTTTGGTGCGCGTGCCGCCCGGGTTAATGCAGTTTACGCGCAGATGGCGGCTCTGATACTCCTCCGCCAGCACCTGCATCATGCCCTCGGTCGCGAATTTTGAGACAGCATACGCTCCCCAGTTTGCGCGTCCCTCTCGGCCCACGCTGGAAGAGGTAAAGACCAGAGAACCTGACTCGGATTTGAGTAATAAAGGAAGCAATGCCTGCGTGAGGAAAAATGTGCCGTTGACGTTAACCTGCATCACCTGCTGCCAGATATCAGGATCCTGTTCATCCATCGGGCGCACTTCGCCTAACAAACCGGCGTTATGCAGCACGCCGTCGAGTCTCGGATAGTGGGTGCTGATGCGTTGGGCTAATTCCTGGCACACCGCGGGCGTGCAGCTAAGCAAATCAAGCGTGTACCAGCGGACTGGCGCACCGCCTGCGGCTTCGATCTCCAGAGCAACACCTTTCAGCTTTTCTTCATTGCGCCCAATCAGAATAACGCTTGCGCCATAATCAGCATATGTCAGGGCTGCTTCGCGACCAATGCCATCGCTGGCACCAGTGACAAGAATGATTCGGTTCTGCAGCAGGTTTTTTTGCGGTTGATAATGCACGGTGACTCCTCAGGCGCACGCTGTCTCAATGACGCCTTCATAATGACTTTTCGGCTTTATGCCCGAATTAGCATGAGAATTCAATCAGTCTACAGGACGTATTACTGTAAAATTAACAATTTGCAAATATTTAAACCGCAGCGTGGGGATTCCTGAAGGCGGCTCGCAGAGGTAATGTCACGGGCGAGACGCAAAGGCAGGGGCTGTTGTACACTGCCGTAAAAGATTCGTGGTTAAATCAAGGTGGAACGCGTGGAATTACTTTCTCAATATGGGTTGTTTTTGGCCAAAATCGCGACGGTGGTGATTGCCATTGCCGTGGTTGCCGTTCTGATTGTCAACCTGACGCAGCGCAAACGTCAGCGTGGGGAGTTACGCATTACCCGCCTGAGCGAGCAGTATAAAGAGATGCAGGAAGAGATGTCCCTCTCGCTGCTTGATAGCCATCAGCAGAAGCTGTGGCTGAAAGCCCAGAAGAAAAAACATAAGCAGGAAGCCAAAGCCGCGAAGGCGAAAGCAAAGCTCGCGACGCCTCAGGCTGACGCAAAACCCCGCGTCTATGTGATCGATTTTAAAGGCAGTATGGATGCACACGAAGTCGCCTCGCTGCGCGAAGAGGTGACCGCCGTTCTGGCGGTGGCAACACCGCAGGATCAGGTGGTGGTGCGTCTTGAGAGCCCGGGCGGGGTGGTGCACGGTTACGGACTGGCGGCCTCACAGCTGCAGCGCCTGCGGGAGAAGCAGATCCCGTTGACCGTTGCCGTAGACAAAGTCGCAGCGAGCGGCGGCTATATGATGGCCTGCGTAGCGGACAAAATTGTTGCGGCGCCGTTCTCCATCATTGGTTCAATTGGCGTGGTTGCACAGATCCCCAACTTTAACCGCTTCCTGAAAAATAAAGAGATTGATATCGAACTTCACACGGCGGGTCAGTACAAACGCACGCTGACGCTGCTGGGGGAAAACACGGAAGAAGGGCGTCAAAAATTCCGTGAAGATCTGAATGAAACCCACCATCTGTTTAAAGACTTCGTACACCGCATGCGCCCAACGCTGGATATTGAGCAGGTGGCAACGGGTGAGCACTGGTACGGCATCCAGGCGCAGGAAAAAGGGCTGGTGGATGAAGTGGGTACCAGCGACGACCTGCTGCTCAACCTGATGGAAGGCCGGGAACTGGTAGGCGTGCGCTTTACCCAGCGTAAGCGACTGATGGACCGCTTTACCAACAGTGCGGCAGAAAGCGCGGACCGCCTGCTGCTTCGCTGGCTACAGCGCGGACAAAAACCGTTGCTGTAAACAAAAACGCGAGGCACAAGCCTCGCGTTTTGCATTAATCGACCAGGTGATATTTCTCTGAAAGCGCATGTGCCAGGTATTTAAACATGTTAAACACGGCGGTGCTTTTCGGGGTAGGTAACCCCTGCTCGTCAAGGAAGTATTCACCGCTGAACACCAGCACGCCATTACGCTGTTCAACACCGGTGGCTTCAATGCCCGCCAGCGTATCTTCATGGTCACGAATGAGCTTGTTCGCCTCGATAAGCAGAGAGGCACGGTCAATGGGTTGGGTCGTATTCTGCATAATCCACTCCTTAAACAGTGACAATAGTCTACGCCGCAGGCGCTTTGGGGGCAAATTTTCCCTGTAATGTGAGGGGGTAAGGGACAGGGGGCAGGTTGGCGTGATTTGCTTTTGCATGCTAATAAAGTTGCGTAACGAATTTTATCAGGTACAGTGTGCGCTTTCGTCATTCTGGCAACAGAATTGCTTGACATTCAACCGGGAATTCGTCACGAATGAACTGTGATATGAGAAAAATGCCCGATAACTCAATGACCTGGATGTCGCCATTCTGACGTTCGGTAAGACATAGGGGTTGATATCCCCTGACGCAGTCGCAATATCAGTGGCACGTCGTCAGCGGAAGGGAAATCAACGTGCGGCGTATTCCTGGAAGAATTAAATTAGGTAAAGGTGAATATGGGTAAAGCTCTCGTCATCGTTGAGTCCCCGGCAAAAGCCAAAACGATCAATAAGTATCTGGGTAATGACTACGTGGTTAAGTCCAGCGTGGGTCACATCCGCGATTTGCCGACCAGTGGCTCAGCCAGCAAAAAGAGCGCAGACTCTACCTCCACCAAAGGGGCTAAAAAGCCTAAAAAGGATGAACGTAGCGCGCTTGTCAACCGCATGGGTGTGAACCCATGGCACAACTGGGACGCACAATATGAAGTGCTGCCCGGGAAAGAAAAAGTCGTTAACGAGCTGAAGCAGCTTGCTGAAAAAGCAGACCACATCTATCTCGCAACCGACCTTGACCGCGAAGGGGAAGCCATTGCCTGGCACCTGCGGGAAGTGATCGGGGGTGATGACAAACGCTACAGCCGCGTAGTGTTTAACGAAATTACGAAGAATGCGATTCGTCAGGCGTTTGAGAAGCCGGGCGAACTGAATATCGACCGTGTCAACGCCCAGCAGGCGCGTCGCTTTATGGACCGCGTTGTGGGCTACATGGTTTCTCCACTGCTGTGGAAAAAGGTTGCACGTGGTCTGTCTGCAGGACGTGTGCAGTCTGTAGCCGTGCGTCTTGTCGTTGAGCGTGAACGCGAAATTAAAGCCTTCGTGCCGGAAGAGTTCTGGGAAGTCGACGCCAATGTCACCACGCCGGGTGGCGATGCGCTGCCGCTGCAGGTAAGCCACCACAACGACAAGCCTTTCCGCCCTGAAAACCGCGACCAGACCATGGCCGCCGTGGCGCTGCTGGAAAAAGCGCGCTATCAGGTGCTGGATCGTGAAGATAAACCGACCAGCAGCAAGCCTGGCGCGCCGTTCATCACCTCCACGCTGCAACAGGCGGCGAGCACCCGTCTGGGGTATGGCGTGAAGAAAACCATGATGATGGCGCAGCGCTTGTATGAAGCGGGTTACATCACCTATATGCGTACTGACTCCACCAACCTGAGCCAGGACGCTGTGAATATGGTGCGCGGATACATCAGCGACAATTTCGGTAAAAAATATCTGCCGGAAACCGCTAACCAGTTCGCCAGCAAAGAGAATTCTCAGGAAGCGCACGAAGCGATTCGTCCTTCTGATGTCTCTGTATTAGCCGAGTCGCTGAAGGATATGGAAGCCGACGCCCAGAAACTGTATCAGCTCATCTGGCGTCAGTTCGTTGCGTGTCAGATGACGCCAGCGAAATATGATTCCACTACGCTGACTGTCGGCGCGGGCGATTTCCGTCTCAAGGCACGCGGTCGTATCCTGCGCTTCGACGGCTGGACAAAAGTGATGCCAGCGCTGCGTAAAGGTGATGAAGACCGTACGCTGCCCGCGGTGAATAAAGGTGATGAGCTCTCTCTGGTTGACCTCGTGCCTGCCCAGCACTTTACCAAGCCGCCTGCGCGTTTTAGTGAAGCATCCCTGGTTAAAGAGCTGGAAAAACGCGGTATTGGTCGCCCGTCGACCTACGCGTCAATCATCTCGACGATTCAGGATCGCGGCTACGTGCGTGTTGAGAACCGTCGTTTCTATGCGGAAAAAATGGGTGAAATCGTCACCGACCGTCTGGAAGCCAACTTCCGCGAGTTGATGAACTACGACTTCACCGCGCAGATGGAAGACAGCCTCGACGAGGTTGCCAGCCATAAAGCGGAGTGGAAGAAAGTTCTCGACAGCTTCTTCAGCGACTTTACCGACCAGCTTGAGAAAGCCGAGAAAGATCCTGAAGAGGGTGGCATGCTGCCTAACCAGATGGTTCTGACCAGCATCGACTGCCCGACCTGTGGTCGCAAGATGGGTATCCGTACCGCAACCACGGGCGTGTTCCTTGGTTGCTCTGGCTACGCGCTACCACCAAAAGAGCGCTGCAAAACCACCATCAATCTGGTGCCGGAGAACGAAGTTCTCAACGTGCTAGAAGGTGACGATGCGGAAACTAACGCCCTGCGCGCGAAACGCCGCTGCAAAAAATGCGGCACGGCAATGGACAGCTACCTGATCGATCCTAAACGTAAGCTGCACGTCTGTGGTAACAACCCAACGTGTGACGGGTATGAGATCGAAGAGGGTGAGTTCCGCATTAAAGGCTATGACGGCCCGATTGTGGAGTGCGAGAAATGTGGCTCTGAAATGCACCTGAAAATGGGGCGTTTCGGTAAGTACATGGCTTGCACCAACGACGAGTGCAAAAACACGCGCAAAATTCTGCGTAACGGTGAAGTGGCTCCGCCGAAGGAAGATCCGGTTCCGCTGCCAGAACTGCCGTGTGAAAAATCCGACGCGTACTTTGTGCTGCGTGATGGTGCCGCAGGTGTCTTCCTGGCCGCCAACACCTTCCCGAAATCACGTGAAACGCGCGCCCCGCTGGTGGAAGAACTGCATCGCTTCCGCGATCGTCTGCCTGAGAAGCTGCGTTATCTGGCCGATGCGCCACAGCAGGATCCAGAAGGCAATAAGACGGTGGTCCGTTTTAGCCGTAAAACGAAGCAGCAGTACGTAGCGGCAGAGAAAGAGGGCAAAGCGACCGGATGGTCAGCCTTCTTTGTTGACGGGAAATGGGTTGAAGGCAAGAAATAATCTTCCCTTACCGTAACTTACCTGTGAAAGGGCCGGACATCCGGCCCTTTTTTATTACCTTATTATTATTTTTTGTTCCGTACTATACAGTCAGGCTATAAATGATATAGTGGTTATAGTTAATCCTTTTCTTATTATCAAATCGTCTTAAGCGATTGACCGCGTGCGCTAAATCGGATGGTCTGGCATGAAATTACAGCAGCTTCGTTATATCGTTGAGGTGGTAAATCACAACCTTAATGTCTCTTCCACCGCAGAAGGGTTATATACCTCTCAGCCGGGCATCAGCAAGCAGGTTCGCATGCTGGAGGACGAATTAGGTATTCAGATTTTCGCCCGCAGCGGTAAGCATCTTACGCAGGTGACGCCCGCGGGGCAGGAGATCATCCGCATTGCGCGAGAAGTCCTCTCCAAAGTTGATGCAATTAAGTCTGTGGCAGGTGAGCACACCTGGCCTGATAAGGGCTCGCTCTATATTGCTACCACTCATACCCAGGCGCGCTATGCACTGCCTGGCGTTATTAAAGGCTTTATTGAGCGTTACCCGCGCGTCTCTTTACATATGCATCAGGGCTCACCGACGCAAATTGCTGAGGCGGTGTCGAAGGGCAATGCTGATTTCGCCATCGCGACGGAAGCGCTCCACCTGTACGACGATCTGGTCATGCTCCCGTGCTATCACTGGAACCGCTCCATCGTGGTCACACCCGATCACCCGCTGGCGGGTAAAGGGTCGGTGACGATCGAAGAGCTGGCGCAATATCCTTTAGTCACCTATACATTTGGCTTTACCGGGCGCTCCGAGCTTGATACTGCCTTTAACCGGGCAGGTTTAACGCCGCGCATTGTCTTTACCGCTACCGATGCCGACGTCATTAAAACCTATGTGCGCCTTGGGCTGGGAGTAGGGGTGATTGCCAGCATGGCGGTCGACCCGGTGTCCGACCCTGACCTGGTGCGTCTTGATGCGCATGATATTTTCAGCCATAGCACGACAAAAATTGGCTTCCGTCGCAGCACCTTCCTGCGTAGCTATATGTATGATTTTATTCAGCGCTTTGCCCCGCATTTAACGCGCGACGTGGTTGATACCGCCGTGGCATTACGCTCAAATGAAGATATTGAAGAGATGTTTAAAGATATCAAACTCCCCGCAAAATAATCACTCCCGGTATCTTTCCCACAGGGAAAGATACCGAAATATCCGCTTAAAGCTAAATTAGAATTATCATCATCTGCACTTCCCCTGCCATATATTGTCATTATCCTTTTGGTTGTTGTGGTTTTAATGTCGTGAATTGGCGACAAAAATAGAAACTAATTAACCGCTACGCAAATTTTTCTTTTCAATTATTTATTTCTGGTCAAAAGATTGAATATTTCATACCTCCTGATGCGTAAATTCACTGGCTTTTCGGCTAAAGTTTCTTTAGGATTTATCTCAACAGATGATTAATTGTACCAATTGTTTGGTCCTAAATGATAAGTGATATCGATTGTATGAGGTTAGCAATGCCTTCAGGAAGTGAAGAACCGCAAAGGGATCCTGCGCTCAAGCGTAAAGCCTGGCTGGCGGTCTTTCTCGTCTCCGCCCTGTTCTGGGTGATGGTTGCTCTCCTGGCCTGGAAATTTTGGGGTTAAATATGGCAGTGACGGTACGCACCGAAACGGTAAAAAAGATGTGTCAGCCTCATGACACGGTTCACAAAGGACGTAAGGCGCCCGCAACAGTCGTGCCTGCATCCTGGAAGCTGACGCCACAGCAGCAAGCTTTTATTGATGTGTTCGCAGAAGACGAACCCAAAAAACAATAATTTAGTTTATTGCGTAATGATGCATTTAGTCTGAATAATGACTGTGCACTTTTGTACTCTTTAATAAATACACATCAGCAATATAGCACTGAGGACCTGCCTCGGAATGTTTAATAAATAATGCCTGGTGTCCCTATGATGAATAACATGACGTCTCACAAATACTGGTCATGGATCGGCGTTTTTACCCTGTCGATTCTGTTCTGGAGTCAGCTCATCTGGCTGGCCTTCCGCTAAATGATAAAACCTCGCTGCGGCGAGGTTTTTTGTTTTAGTGCCCTCTGGACCATTCCTAAATTTATCAATTTGGGTTGTTATCAAAACGTTACGACATCTTTGTGTTATCTTTAATTACGGCCCTGATGATTGTCAGGACATCTCTGTAATTAAGGAGGAGCTTATGTCGTTAACCCTACGCGAAGCCAGTAAGGACACGTTACAGGCAGAAAATAAAACCTGGCACTACTATAGCCTGCCGCTGGCTGCCAGAACACTTGGGGACATTTCGCGTTTACCCAAGTCCTTGAAAGTTTTGCTGGAAAACCTCTTACGCTGGCAGGACGGTGATTCCGTTACTCTCGACGATATTCAGGCGCTGGCGGGATGGCTTAAGAATGCCCATGCCGACAGAGAAATTGCCTACCGCCCGGCAAGGGTCCTGATGCAGGACTTTACCGGTGTGCCTGCCGTGGTGGATCTCGCCGCCATGCGTGAGGCGGTTAAACGCCTCGGCGGCGATACGGCTAAAGTGAACCCGCTTTCCCCCGTCGACCTCGTGATTGACCACTCCGTAACCGTTGACCACTTTGGTGATGACGACGCCTTTGGTGAAAACGTGCGTCTGGAAATGGAACGTAACCACGAGCGGTATGTTTTCCTGAAGTGGGGCCAGCAGGCGTTCAGCCGCTTTAGCGTGGTTCCACCGGGAACCGGTATTTGCCACCAGGTTAATCTTGAGTATCTGGGCAAAGCCGTCTGGAGTGAATTACAGGACAAAGAGTGGGTGGCTTATCCGGACACGCTGGTGGGCACCGACTCCCACACCACCATGATTAACGGCCTTGGCGTGCTGGGCTGGGGTGTCGGCGGAATCGAAGCGGAAGCCGCCATGCTCGGTCAGCCGGTTTCCATGCTCATTCCTGATGTCGTGGGCTTCAAGCTGACAGGCAAACTGTCTGAAGGCATTACCGCCACCGATCTGGTGCTAACCGTCACCCAGATGCTGCGTAAGCATGGCGTGGTAGGCAAGTTTGTCGAATTCTATGGCGACGGGCTGGATTCACTGCCGCTCGCCGATCGCGCAACAATTGCAAATATGGCGCCGGAATATGGCGCAACCTGCGGCTTTTTCCCCATTGATGATGTCACGCTGGAGTACATGCGTCTGAGCGGACGCAGCGAAGAGCAGGTTGCCCTGGTTGAGGCCTACACCAAAGCGCAGGGAATGTGGCGCAATCCAGGCGATGAACCGGTCTTCACCAGCTCGCTTGAGCTGGACATGGGGAGCGTGGAGGCGAGCCTCGCTGGACCAAAACGTCCGCAGGATCGCGTGGCGTTAACCGACGTGCCAAAAGCGTTTGCCGCCAGTAACGAGCTGGAAGTCAACGTGGCGAAGAAGGACCATCGCCCAATCGACTATGTTCTGAACGGGCATCAGTATCAGCTCCCGGACGGCGCGGTTGTCATTGCCGCCATTACCTCCTGCACCAACACCTCAAACCCCAGTGTATTGATGGCGGCCGGTCTGCTGGCCAAAAAAGCGGTTGAGCTGGGGCTTAAACCACAGCCCTGGGTTAAAGCCTCGCTGGCACCTGGCTCTAAGGTGGTATCGGATTACCTGGCGCAGGCCAGACTGACGCCGTATCTTGACGAGCTGGGCTTTAACCTCGTGGGCTACGGCTGTACCACCTGCATCGGTAACTCCGGCCCGCTGCCTGAGCCTATTGAAACGGCGATCAAGCAGGGCGATCTGACGGTTGGCGCAGTCCTTTCCGGTAACCGTAACTTTGAAGGACGTATTCATCCGCTGGTGAAAACCAACTGGCTGGCCTCGCCACCGCTGGTGGTGGCGTACGCGCTGGCCGGGAACATGAATATCAACCTGGCGACCGATCCTATTGGCCATGACCGCAAGAATGACCCGGTCTACCTGAAAGATATCTGGCCGTCCGCGCGTGAAATCGCGCTGGCGGTTGAAAAAGTCTCCACCGAGATGTTCCGCAAGGAGTACGCGGAAGTGTTTGAAGGCACGCCGGAATGGAAAGCCATCAACGTTGTGGGTTCAGATACCTATGACTGGCAGGACGACTCGACCTATATTCGCCTCTCACCGTTCTTCGATGAAATGCTGGCCGAGCCTGCACCGCTTCGGGATATCCACGGTGCGCGCATTCTGGCGATGCTGGGAGATTCCGTCACAACCGACCATATTTCGCCTGCGGGCAGCATTAAAGCCGACAGCCCGGCGGGCCGTTATCTGCAAAGCCGGGGCGTTGAACGCCGTGATTTTAACTCCTACGGCTCACGGCGTGGTAACCATGAAGTAATGATGCGCGGGACGTTTGCCAACATCCGCATCCGCAACGAAATGGTGCCGGGCGTGGAAGGGGGCATGACGCGCCATCTGCCAGGGACGGAAGTCGTGTCGATTTATGATGCGGCCGTCAAATATCAACAGGAAGGTACGCCACTGGCGGTGATCGCCGGGAAAGAGTACGGTTCCGGCTCCAGCCGTGACTGGGCGGCAAAAGGTCCGCGCCTGCTCGGCGTTCGCGTGGTTATCGCCGAATCGTTCGAACGTATTCACCGCTCAAACCTGATCGGCATGGGGATCCTGCCGCTTGAATTCCCGCAGGGCATCACGCGTAAAACGCTGGGCCTGACCGGAGAAGAGCAGATTGATATTAGCGGCCTGCAAAACCTGGAGCCTGGCAAAACGGTGCCGGTGAAGTTAACGCGCGCGGATGGGAAAAGCGAGGTGCTGGAATGCCGGTGTCGCATTGATACGGCAACCGAGCTAACCTATTACCAGAATGACGGAATTTTACATTACGTGATCCGTAAGATGCTGGATTGATAAAAAAGCCCGGCATTTCCGCCGGGCTTTTTACTTTTACTCTTTCAGCAGATGGCCCATTTTGGCGGCTTTGGTATCGAGGTAGTGGGCATTTTTCGGGTTGCGGCCCACAATCAGCGGCACGCGTTCGACGATGTTGATCCCGGCTTCGGTGAGGATCTCCACTTTTTTCGGGTTATTGGTCAGCAGACGAACTTCGTCCACGCCCAGCAGCTTGAACATATCGGCGCACAAGGTGAAATCACGCTCGTCAGCGGCAAAGCCAAGCTGATGGTTGGCTTCAACCGTATCGTAGCCCTGATCCTGAAGCGCGTAAGCGCGGATTTTATTCAGCAGACCAATATTACGACCTTCCTGACGGTGATAAAGCAGCACGCCGCGGCCTTCTTCGGCGATATGGGTAAGGGCCGCTTCCAGCTGGAAACCGCAATCACAGCGCAGGCTGAACAACGCATCGCCCGTCAAACACTCCGAATGGACGCGGGACAGCACCGGCGTCTGTCCTGAAATGTCACCATAGACCAGCGCGACATGATCCTGTCCGGTTGCCAGTTCTTCAAATCCCACCATCAGGAAATCGCCCCATGGGGTTGGCAGTTTGGCTTCTGCCACACGTTTAAGCTGCATGTGATTCTCCAGAGTAGGCTGACACGTTTCGTGCCTTGCGCCTGTTTTGCTTTCTGTATCTGTTCATTTTGCCACAAGCTCAGCACGTTCGCCTAATGGGCACCATGCTATATGAACGTTAAACGCACGATCCGACATATCCACTCATTGAATGAATTTCAGTTATGATTGTGGGGCTTAGCGAAAAAGGAGAAGACATGCTTTCTATCGCCAGACGTACGGCAGCAGGTGCGGCCATTTTACTGATTATGCCTTTGGCCGTATGGGTATCCGGCTGGATGTGGCAGCCCGGACAGAATGTTACCTGGCTTAAAACGTTGTACTGGGTGACGGAAACGGTCACGCAGCCGTGGGGAATTATTACCCACGTCCTTCTCTGCGGCTGGTTTCTGTGGTGTCTGCGCTTTCGACTGCGCGCGGCGCTGATGCTCTTTGCCATCCTCGGTGGCGCAATCGTTATTGGGCAGGGCGTGAAGTCATGGGTAAAAGACCACGTTCAGGAGCCCAGGCCGTTTGTCGTCTGGTTGGAAAAAGCACACCATGTTCCGGTGGATGAGTTCTACACTTTAAAGCGTAAAGATCGCGGTGCGCTGGTAAAAGAACAGCTTGCGGAACAGGACGATATTCCTAAATTCCTGCGTAAACACTGGCAAAAAGAGACGGGTTTCGCGTTTCCTTCTGGCCACACAATGTTTGCAGCAAGCTGGGCGTTGCTGGCCGTCGGGCTGCTCTGGCCAAGGCGACGCACAATCACCATCGCGGTGTTACTGGCCTGGGCAACGGGTGTAATGGGTAGCCGCTTATTGCTGGGGATGCACTGGCCGCGGGATCTGGTGGTCGCTACGCTGCTCTCCTGGATGCTGGTAACGCTGGCCACCTGGCTTGCGGAACGGTTCTGCGGCCCGCTCACGCCGCCGCCTGAAGAGAAAGAAGAGATCGCCGAACGGGAGCAAAGCGACGCCTGACGGTTGATATTGTGCATTTCGCCCATAAATCCATGACGTGCGCGTTACTTTTTCCGTTTCGCGCCCGTCGCTAAAATGGTAGTTTATAAGGCTGATTGCGGTGAGTTGAACACACTTTATTCGCTTGAACCACATAACGGGAAGTAATGTGAAATATTTACTCATTTTCTTACTGGTATTGGCGATTTTTGTCATTTCAGTCACATTGGGTGCACAAAACGATCAACAGGTAACGTTTAACTATCTGCTGGCGCAGGGTGAGTATCGGGTCTCTAGCCTGCTGGCGGTCTTATTTGCTGCGGGCTTTGCCATCGGCTGGCTGGTTTGTGGTCTTTTCTGGTTGAAAGTTCGTGTTTCTCTTGCGCGCGCTGAACGTAAAATTAAACGACTTGAACAGCACATTGCGCCTGCGTCCGACATTCCGGAAAGCTCTGGTGTGCCGGTCGTGAAGGAATAATCGACTATGCTGGAGTTGTTGTTTCTGCTTTTGCCTGTAGCCGCTGCCTATGGCTGGTATATGGGCCGCAGAAGTGCGCAACAAACAAAGCAGGATGAGGCAAACCGACTCTCCCGTGACTACGTTGCAGGGGTGAACTTCCTCCTGAGCAATCAGCAGGATAAAGCGGTAGACCTGTTCCTCGATATGCTGAAAGAGGATACCGGCACCGTCGAAGCCCATCTTACCCTCGGCAACCTGTTCCGCTCGCGCGGCGAGGTAGATCGCGCCATCCGTATCCACCAGACCCTGATGGAAAGCGCCTCCCTGACCTACGATCAACGACTCCTGGCGGTACAACAGCTGGGGCGGGATTATATGGCGGCGGGGCTGTACGATCGCGCTGAAGATATGTTCACGCAACTGGTGGATGAAACGGATTTCCGTATCGGCGCGTTGCAGCAGCTGCTGCAGATTTATCAGGCCACCAGCGACTGGCAGAAAGCCATTGATACTGCCGAACGCCTGGTGAAGCTGGGTAAAGATAAGCAGCGCGTTGAAATCGCCCATTTCTACTGTGAGCTTGCGCTTCAGCAGATGGGTAACGATGACATGGACAAAGCCATGGCGTTGCTGAAGAAAGGCGCCGCCGCGGATCGCAATAGCGCACGTATCTCCATCATGATGGGGCGCGTCTTCATGGCGAATGGCGATTACGCTAAAGCTGTTGAAAGCCTGCTGCGGGTCATCGACCAGGATAAAGAGCTGGTCAGTGAAACGCTGGAAATGCTGCAAACCTGCTACCAGCAGCTGGGCAAGCAGGAAGAGTGGGTGGCATTCCTGCGCCGCTGTGTGGAAGAGAATACCGGCGCGACCGCTGAGCTGATGCTTTCAGACGTGGTTGAACAGTATGAGGGGAGCGATACCGCGCAGGTGTATATTACGCGCCAGCTGCAGCGTCATCCTACCATGCGGGTTTTCCATAAGCTGATGGATTACCACCTGAATGATGCGGAAGAAGGGCGCGCCAAAGAGAGCCTGATGGTGCTGCGCGACATGGTTGGCGAGCAGGTACGCAGCAAGCCGCGTTACCGCTGTCAGAAGTGTGGCTTTACCGCCTATACGCTCTACTGGCACTGTCCTTCCTGCCGGGCATGGTCCACCATCAAGCCAATCCGTGGCCTGGACGGGCAGTAATTTTTTAAAACAGATCATTTTAGTTACAACATACTGATTGGTTTTACCACTCTTTGGACACCGTGCGGTTTGCTGGCCTGGCAGGGGCGTAAATGGCTTCTGTCATTTTGCGGCGGCGGCAGGTAGAATGCTGGCCGTTTATCTGTTCCGCGCCGCTGCGCGCCCATAGACGAAAAGGGCTGGTCATGACGTCTGTTACATCCTCCACTTCCCGCGTTATTACGGATTCTCCTGTTGTTGTTGCGCTTGATTACAATAAGCGTGACGCAGCACTGGCCTTTGTTGACGGTATCGATCCTCGCGATTGCCGTCTGAAAGTTGGAAAAGAGATGTTCACGCTGTTTGGGCCGCAAATCGTCCGCGATCTGCAGCAGCGCGGTTTCGATGTTTTCCTCGATCTCAAATTCCATGATATCCCGAACACCACGGCGCACGCCGTAGCCGCCGCCGCAGATCTGGGAGTGTGGATGGTCAATGTCCATGCCTCAGGTGGGGCGAGAATGATGACCGCAGCGCGTGAAGCGCTCTTGCCGTTCGGCAATGATGCCCCATTACTGATTGCGGTCACTGTACTGACCAGTATGGACGAAAGCGATTTACGCGATCTTGGCGTGACGTTGTCACCTGCCGATCATGCTGAACGTCTCGCGCGTCTGACGCAGAATTGCGGTCTCGATGGCGTCGTCTGCTCCGCGCAGGAAGCGGTACGCTTTAAAACAGAACTGGGCAAAGATTTTAAACTGGTCACGCCAGGCATTCGTCCTGCTGGCAGCGACGTGGGCGATCAGCGCCGCATTATGACGCCTGAGCAGGCCCTGGCTGCGGGCGTCGATTACATGGTAATCGGGCGGCCGGTGACACAGTCAGCAAACCCGGCAGAAACGCTTAAGGCTATCAACGCATCATTGAAAAAGGGGGCGTAATGACTGATTCCAATAGTCGTCTGGTCTACTCAACGGAGAGCGGGCGCATAGACGAGCCGAAAATGAAAGCGGAACGTCCGAAAGGTGACGGCATTGTTCGTATCCAGCGTCAAACCAGTGGGCGAAAAGGAAAAGGGGTTTGCCTTATCTCCGGGATTGATCTGGATGATGCAGAGCTGAACAAGCTCGCAGCGGAACTGAAAAAGAAATGTGGCTGCGGTGGTGCCGTGAAGGACGGCATTATTGAGATTCAGGGTGATAAACGCGATTTAATTAAATCGCTGCTCGAAGCCAAAGGCATGAAAGTTAAACTGGCGGGCGGTTAAAATAAATGAGCCACGGCAAATGCCGTGGCTCGTGTTATATACGTGCGTAAGTCAGACCTGAAATGCGTTCAAATGCGCAATATCCGGGAAGGCTATAGAATAATTATTTGCCAACCTGGTGACCGATAATACCACCGACAGCAGCGCCACCTAATGTACCCAGCGTACTACCATCTGTTAATACTGCACCACCGAGCGCACCGGCACCGGCACCGATAGCGGTGTTACGGTCACGTTTAGACCAGTTAGAGCACGCGCTCAGGGACATTGCTACAGTGATTGCCAGAACAGCGGCGGCTAATTTTTTGCTGGTTAAGGTCATAATACTTTCTCCTGAATTATCGATTCACGGAAAGATGTACACGTTAAGTATAGCCAAAATGAATACCTAATTCTTTTTCCGTGAAAGCTTGTCGCGCAGGCGTTACGTAATCACGCAGGTGATAGTCACTTCCTGTTATATCGCTAACATTAATTTTACGACTTTAGGGCAGGTTAAACAGGTAAAAACTCTTAAAGGAGGGATAGGAATCATCTCAGACGAAGGGCGAAACGTGCGCCCGAAATACGGGCGCGAAGATGATTCAGGAGGCCGTGTTAATAATATCGACGATTAAACCGTCTTCTTCCAGTTTATTACGGTGCGCGTCACTCAATCTTTCATCGGTAATTACGCGGCTAAAGCGAGAGACTGGACCCATGGTGTAAGGGTGGACGGCGCCAAACTTTGAGCTGTCAGTGAGCACAATGGCTTCACACTCTTTCTCCAGCACGGCGTTAACCACGTCGGAGCGCATCATGTCCCGGCCGGTGAAGCCTGTCTCCGGCTGCCAGCCGTCGATACCGATGAAGGCCTTACTGAAATGGACCTGCTGGACATACTGCCGGGTCAGCGGGCCGACCATGCTTTCGCTTTTTTTCTGGTAAATGCCACCAAGCAAAATGACCTCACAGCGCGTCTCTTTGAGCAAATGGGCGATATAGCTGCTGACGGTGATGATGGTAATGTCTTTTTGGTCAGCAAGCGTGCGCGCCAGAAGCGCGTTGCAGCTGCCGTTTTCAATAAAGACCGTCTCACCATTGTTTACCAGCGACGCGGCGAATTCTGCCAGTTCACGTTTGAGCGCATAGTTGTTCATCATGCGCGTCTCAACGTCCTCGCTATCCAGCGGCACGGCGTAGCCATGCGCACGTCGCAGGTAGCTCTGTTTTTCCAGCAGGTTGAGATCCTGACGGATTGTTACTTCCGAAACGCCGGTGGTTTTCGCAAGATCAACAACGCTTACGCGTCCCTGATCGATGACCATCTGCAAAATGAGTTGTTGTCGGGAATTCATAGCATCCAATTAGTGAAGCGAAATGAGGTCGGAAAGGGCGGGATTACACTTCCCACGGCGCTTTTGGCTGTCTGTTTTCAGGAGCATTGTCGGCTCCATTCTGAGCAAGAAGTTCAGACTTCAGGATCTCGAGATTACGGATCGCAGAGTGATAATCACCCGCCACCAGGATATCCAGCACGGTATCAATACGTTGTGCTACAGCTTGTGGATCAATAGTAGACATAATCTCTCCCCATGAGCGAAAAGTGAATATTTTCAATGATGCAGAAAATAGGTTCAAAAGAGAAGGGAAAAAACGCCCTAACGAAATTACATAAACGAAAATGAACCTCTGTATGGCTCAACGCTGTTGTCGCGCTTGATATCGTTTTAGCCACCGCTCGAATGCGGCAGCGGGCATCGGCTTAGCAAAAAGAAAACCCTGCCGTTCGTTGACGCCGTTCTTGGTCAGAAAGGCGTCTTCTTTTGCGTTCTCCACCCCTTCGGCGATCACCTGCAGGTTTAACGCCTGGGCTACTGCGACAATGGCGCGTACCAGAGACTGTGAGATCGGCTGCTTGTGGATATCCCTGACAAAGGATTGATCGAGTTTAATGGCGTCGATTGGAAAACGCGCCAGCTGGGAAAGGGAAGAATAGCCGGTACCAAAATCATCCAGATGAATTTGTGCCCCGAGGCGGCTGAATTGCTGGATCACGGAGAGCGCCAGCTCTTCGTTTTCAATAAGACAGCTTTCGGTTAACTCTACGTCGATAGGGCAGTACTCAAAACGCAGATCCTTCAGCACCTGCTTTAAGTCACTGAATATGGTCTGGTCGGCCAGCTGACGTGCAGAAACGTTCACGGCCACCCGCAGGTTAATCCCCTTGTCACGCCATTTCGCCACCTGGCGAACCACATCCAGCATGACCCAGCGGCCCAGCGGCACAATCAGCCCCGACTCCTCGGCGTAGGAGATGAATTCCAGCGGCGGGATCAGGCCGCGCTCGGGCGACTGCCAGCGAACCAGCGCTTCAAGACTTCTCACTTCTCCGCGCCAGGTCATCTTGGGCTGGTAGTGGATCAGGAGCTGATCGTTATCCAGCGCTTTACGCAGGTTGGTGTCCAGCCACAGATACTCAAATACGCGCTGGTTCATTTCTGGGGAAAAGACGCAGAATTTACCCCGACCGTTTTCCTTGGCAGTGTACATGGCAGTGTCGGCATTGCGAATTACACTTTCCCGATCGTTCCCGTGCTGCGGTGCGAGGGCGATCCCCAGGGAGCAACCAGTGTAAACCTCGATCAGACCGATTCTGAACGGCTGGCGCAGGCGGGTCAGAATGCGCGACGCCATCGCTTCCAGCGAACCCTGAGAGGTATTGGTGGCCATCACGATAAACTCATCGCCGCCGAGCCGCGCCAGCACCTGTCCTTCATCAAGACAGCTCAGAATGGCGAGCGCAACCGCCTGGAGCAGCTGATCGCCAAACATATGCCCGTAGGCATCGTTGACCTTTTTAAAGTTATCCAGGTCGAGATACACCACGCCAATCTGCGTTTCGCCGCGGCTACGGATGGCGTCAGAAATCAGTTCGTGGATGGCATTGCGGTTTGGCAAGCCGGTGATGGTATCGGTGTTGGCCAGCACGCGCAGACGCTCCTGCGCCCGGCGTTCCTCCGTAATGTCGGTCCCGGAACAGATAAGAAAAATTTCATTTTTACCGCTGCCGCTGTGCACAAATTTGTTTCTGAACAGAAACAATCGTTGTCCTTTGCGCGTTTTCACCCAGCGTTCAACTTCATAAGAGCTGCCGTTGCGAAAGAAACCCGCGATGTTACGCTTCGAGGCAGCCGCTTCGCTGCGGCTCATGAAGAGTTTAAACACGTTCTGGCCGATGACTTCGTGTTCTTTCAGGCCGGTGTACTCTTCGCTCAGGCGGTTAAAACGCTGGATATTACCGTGTTGGTCGAGAATAACGATGACGGAGTTCGCTTCAGAAACAACCTGTTCCGCGAAAGAAAGCCCCTGCGCCAGGTCGCGTGCCACGGAGGGTGTATCGTTCCAGGCGGAAGCCGTACCGGCCCATTCATTACGGGTAATTTTGCGCCCGACAAGATGGACGGGAACCTCTTCGCCGTAAAGGGAAAGGTTCAGAGAAATGCTGGAGGTGATCACCGTGAGCTGACGAATCAGGAGAGCCTGTTCATCATCCAGCGTCACGACCTGAGTAACATCGGCATTTTCGCTGGCGGCAAGATGCAGAGTGTTGCTGTCAGCGGACAATCGCCACCACGGGCTGTGAGTACCCATGTAACGAAACAGCAAATTCTGCTCCAGGTCGTCAATCATGATTTCTCCCGCCGCTATTCATTAGCGCACAAATTATTCATTTGCAGTCGACTTTTCCGTTGTAAAACAGCGGCAAAACCGAAGTGAACTTATTGTTTTTCCCTGTTTTATTATCATAAAACGAGTCAGGTAAAAAAGAATACACAGCGTATATAAATTCACGTAACCGAATATGACGGCACTCTTTTACTGTAGATAATTATGGCAATTTTGGGCGGGCGGAGGCAGGAAATAGTAAGAAAAAATGATGAATTTACGGAGGAGAGAAAAAAGAAAAATTGTCGGCCATTCCGAGAAGAAACGGCCAACAATTTAGCAGGTTATCAGGCAACAGGGCGCGCGATAATACTGCGGGTTTCCATACGAACTTCAGCGATAGTTACGTCGATCACGTCCGTGACCTTGTACACTGTTTCACCTTTAATTTGCACGGTGCCATTTTCCTGACTACAGACCAGTTCATCGCGAACGGCGTGCAGGAATGGGGCAGGAATAAAGGCGACAGCACCGTTATCCACCAGACGGACGCGCATCCCCCCGCGGCTGATATCAATGATCTCCGCCGCGAAGCGGGTATCGGTACCGGCTTTATCCTTAAGGAAACGCGCGTACAGCCAGTCACCCACGTCACGCTCTGCCATGCGGTTCAGGCGGCGACGCTCGGCCATCTGAATGGTCGTGTCGTCCTGAGGACGTGCAATGGTTTCGCCTTTGATGATCGCTTTCAGCAACCGATGGTTAACCATATCACCATACTTACGGATAGGGGATGTCCACGTGGCGTAGGCTTCCAGGCCGAGGCCGAAGTGCGGGCCTGGCTCGGTGCTGATCTCCGCGAAGGACTGGAACCGGCGAATGCGGCTGTCCAGGAAACCGGACGGCTGCGCGTCCAGTTCGCGGCGCAGCTTGCAGAAGCCCGGCAGCGTCAGCACTTCTTCCGGATCAACATGCACATCGTGATTTTTCAGCAGGGCGGCCAGCGCTTCGGTATTGGCCGGGTCGAATCCGGTGTGAACGTTGTAAATACCAAAGCCCAGCCTGTCGCGCAGCACGCGCGCGGCACAAATGTTGGCGGAAATCATCGCTTCTTCGACGATGCGGTTAGCAATGCGTCGCGGCTCGGCCACGATATCCAGCACTTCACCTTTTTCGCCCAGAACAAAGCGATAATCCGGGCGATCCTTGAAGACCAGCGCGTGGGTTTTACGCCATTCGCTGCGGTTCAGGCAGATACGGTGCAGCAGGCGAATCTGTGACGCAACGGCGTCGGATTCAGGTTTCCAGCTACCCGTGTTCTCCAGCCAGTCGGAGACATTGTCATATGCCAGCTTGGCTTTTGATTCAATGGTGGCAGCAAAGAATTCGATATCGTCTTCAATCGTGCCATCTGCGGCAATGGTCATGCGGCAGGCGAGAACCGGGCGCACTTCATTTGGGCGAAGCGAGCAGAGATCGTCAGACAGTTCGCGCGGCAGCATCGGGATGTTAAAGCCCGGCAGGTAGTTAGTGAACGAACGCACTTTGGCCATATCGTCCAGCTTGCTGCCTTCCACAATCCAGGCCGTAGGGTCGGCGATGGCGACGGTTAAATGCAGTTTGCCGTCGTCGCTCTCTTCAGCGTAGAGCGCATCGTCCATATCTTCGGTGCTGGCGCTGTCGATGGTGACAAATTCCAGCGCGGTAAGATCGCGACGCGTCAGACCTTCGTCCTGCATCTCGGTTGCCACGCCGTCTGGCGCTTCTTTTTCAAGATTGTGGCGCGCAAGCGTAACCCACCACGGAACGAAATGGTCATCACCGAAGGTGATAAACTGGGTCAGTTCCGCGTAAAATCCGCGGTCGCCTTTCAGAGGGTGACGGCGCATTTCGGCCACGGCCCAGTCACCGTCTTTAAAATCATGCTCAACGCCGCGTGCGGCCCGGCAGGGAATGGCATCTTTCAGCAGAGGGTGATCCGGCACGACAGAAAGGCGATCGTCTTTTCTCTGTACCTTGCCCACAAAGCGGGTCAGGAACGGTTCGATCAGTTCTTCCGGCTCGGCGGACTCACGCTCCTTCTCGGTATGAATGACGGCCATGACGCGATCGCCATGCATGACTTTCTTCATCTGCGGTGGCGGAATGAAGTAGCTTTTCTGCGCGTCAACTTCAAGGAAGCCAAAGCCCTTTTCCGTGGCTTTTACGACCCCTTCTGCACGCGGCGTCTGGGAATGCAGTTGCTGTTTAAGCTGCGCTAGCAGCGGGTTGTCCTGAAACATAATGTTCTATTTTCGTAGCCATTGAGCGGCTGACAGTTTTACGCGATTCTCACTGCTACAGCAAGCGGTCTTTAGGGTATGAGTAGGGTTATTCCGCTTTGCCAGACGCGACTTTCAGTCGGTTGATCCACCCCTCAAACGCGCTTTGGGTGAGCAGGGCTATCGCCTGGACGGCAGTCAGTCCGCCTTCCGTGAGCGGAGTAAACTGTGCGGCGCTGAAGCGGTCCGGTGAACGTGCCAGTAAGTCGACTGCTGCCGCAAGCGCCGGAGAGGCGTGTGGCGTCGTGACCCTGCTATTTAGCAGGATCTCTCCCGTCAGGTCGAGCAGCGTTGGCTCGTGGCACAGCACCGGCGTCAGTCCCTCAAGCGCGGGTTCTGCCTGCCAGCGGGAAAGTGACTCAAGCTGATGCGCACTCGCATAGCGAAGCTCGACGACGGGCAGAAGCGCCACCCACGCCTCGGTGCACGCTGGCAGGGTATGCGGCTGAATATGATGGCCCGGCAGCCAGCGAACGGGGTGGCCGAGCAGGGCCTGAAAGACTGCGACCACGCGCGCCTGAAAGCCAGTGAAGCCGATAATCTGATTGATCGCCACTATGTCATAGGTTGTCAGCCCCACCTCATCCAGCTGGGTCCGCGCTTTATCATCAATGACGTCAGGCGAGCTGGCGAGCTGGCGGGCATACTGGGTGATTTGTGCCAGCCGTCGGTTGCTTTCGCGCGAGGAGTCAGGGCCCGGCAGCGGGGCAAGAAGGGCAGCGTAATGGTTACACAGCCGCTGAATGCCGCAGGCCTGGGCAACCGTCAATGCGGTGCTTAACCGGTCATAGGCGCTGAGTGTTCGCAGGCGGTTTAGGGGAAGTGAGAGCGGGAACAGCTGGTGGCATAAGGTTCTGGCAGGGGCAAGCCAGCCGGTACAGGCGCCGACAATCTCGTCAGGGAGGGCTAAATCGAGCAAAAAACGATCGTCGACGTTAGCGGCTTCGGGCACCAGGGGCAGCACATCCGACTGCGCGTGGTTTGACTGGGTTTCATGATACCAGTGGCCTTTGCCGGAAAAACGGCGTTGTTCCATGGGCGTTCCTTGATCTCAAAATGGCGATCAATATCCTGGCGTAAGGCTGATAAAGGGAAAAATATTGTTAGGTGATAACAAATAGCAGAACGGAATAACGAAGGGATGGCGCGGAGGGGGAAAGCTCTCTTCCCGTGCGGGAAGAGAGCAACAGCTTATTTAATTTCCAGCTCGTTCATTGCAGCGATGTTGAAGCCGCCGTCAACGTGAACCACTTCGCCGGAGATACCTGCGGAAAGGTCAGAGCACAGGAATGCTGCAGAGTTACCGACATCTTCAATGGTAACGGTACGACGAATCGGGGTAACCGCTTCGCAGTGTGCCAGCATTTTACGGAAATCTTTGATGCCGGACGCCGCCAGAGTGCGGATAGGACCCGCAGAGATGGCGTTAACGCGCACGCCTTCTGGGCCCATTGCGTTCGCCATGTAGCGTACGTTAGCTTCCAGAGACGCTTTTGCCAGGCCCATCACGTTGTAGTTAGGGATAGCACGCTCAGCGCCCAGGTAGGACAGGGTCAGCAGCGCTGCGCCCGGGTTCAGCATCGCGCGGCAAGATTTCGCCATCGCAACGAAGCTGTAGGAGCTGATGTCGTGCGCGATTTTGAAGCCATCACGGGTAACCGCGTTCACGTAATCGCCGTCCAGCTGGTCGCCAGGCGCGAAGCCGATGGAGTGAACGAAACCGTCGAATTTTGGCCATGCTTTTGCCAGTTCAGCAAACATGCCATCAATGCTTTCGTCTTGTGCAACGTCACATTCCAGAACAATGCTGGAACCCAGCTGCGCGGCAAATTCTTCAACACGGCCTTTCAGCTTGTCGTTCTGGTAGGTGAACGCCAGCTCAGCGCCTTCGCGATGCATTGCCTGAGCGATGCCGTATGCGATGGACAGTTTGCTGGCAACGCCAGTCACCAGAATGCGCTTACCGGAAAGAAAACCCATAGCTTTAATCCTTATATTCATTGCTTATTTTGCCTTGTAATTCATAGCGTTACAGGCAGTATTTCAAAATCATTCGAAATTAGCTCGAAATTATAGCCCACACACAGCCCCTTGTGTCACGCTATTTCTTGCCGATCTCCGAAGACGAATGCACCAAAAGGTGAGGCGCGGGCTGGCAGGGGCTCAAAATTTCAGCATTCGTCCAGTATATCACCCGGCAGCAGCTTCGCCTCATCCAACCAGCAAGGTTCCGCTCAGCGGTATTCACACTTTCCTGGTGTTTTCAACGAAACGCGCAACAACAATAAAAAATACCGGGACGAAGAAGATCGCGAGAAGCGTGCCGCTAATCATGCCGCCAAACACCCCGGTGCCGATAGCGTGCTGCGTGCTGTCACTCGCGCCACGCGCCAGCATCAGTGGCACCACGCCTAACGTAAAGGCTAACGATGTCATCAGAATAGGGCGCAGACGAAGGCTTGCGGCCTGTATCGTTGCCGCCAGCAGGGATTGTCCTTCCCGATGGAGCTGCTTTGCAAACTCGACAATCAGAATGGCGTTCTTGGCGGACAGGCCTATCAGGGTAATAAGACCGACCTTAAAGAAAACATCATTCGTCATGCCCGCAACGGAGACGGCAACTACCGCACCGATAAGCCCCAGGGGAACGACCAGCATGACCGCAAAGGGAATTGACCAGCTCTCATACAGAGCGGCGAGCACCATGAACACGACCAGTATCGACAGAACGATCAGACCCGGGAGTTGAGATTCGGATTTTCTCTCCTGCAATGAACTCCCGGCCCACTCGCCGGCCATCCCCTGCGGTAAATCCCGTGACAACGTCTCCATAACCTTCATTGCGGTACCGCTGGATGTGCCCGGGGCCGCACTGCCGGTAATGCGGATAGCAGAATATCCCTGATAACGCGTCAATTGCTGCGGCGCAACGTTCCAGGAAAGCATTGCAAATGTAGAGACTGGCACCATCTGCCCCATACGGTTTTTTACCGATAATTTCGGGATCTGCTCAGGCTGCATGCGGTAAGGGGCATCGGCCTGAATAATGACCTGCTGAACGCGGCCGTTGTTGGTGTAGTCATTAACGTAGTTCGACCCCATGGTGACCGAGAGCGTCTGGTTGATTTCATCAAATGAAACGCCCAGCGCTTCCGCTTTTTCCCGGTCAATCTGAAGGGCCAGGCTTGTTCCTTCCGGCAGACCGTCTATATACACGTCACTCAGTTCAGGACGTTGATTAGCCTTCACAACCAGCGCATCGGCCGCTCTCTTTAACGCTCCATAGCCCAGTCCCGCCCTGTCCTGTACGTACCAGGTGAAGCCTGAGGAGGTGCCCATATCCGAAATGGCTGGCGGGAGAAGGCTCATCGTGACGGCATCAGAGAAGTTAGCCATGCTGGCCTGTATATGGTCGGCTTCATTCTGTGCGGTAGAACCCTGCCGATCTTTCCAGTCCTTCAGCGTGGTGAAGGCCATGGCCGAATTCGGTCCCGAGCCTGAAAACCCGAATCCCAAAATCATAATGTTGCTTTCAATATCCGGCCGGGTCGCAATTTCCTCTTCAAATTTTTTCACTACTTTCAGGGTGCGCTGCATGGTGGCATCGGAAGGCAGCTGAATGGAGGACATAAAATAGCCTTGATCTTCATCCGGAAGAAAGGACGAGGGCAGCGAAGAAAGCCCAAAAAACAGCGCAGCACAAAGCGCAACGTACAGCAGCAGCATACGCCCGGTTCGTCTGAGTACCGTGCCCAGCCCGGATTCGTACCACGTCGTGAGGGTACGAAAGCGGGCGTTAAACCCTGCCGCGAACCCGCCACCACCGTGCTTTGCTGCGCTGTGAGGCTTAAGTAGCGTCGCGCAAAGCGCGGGGGTAAGCGTGAGGGCAAGAAATGCCGACAACAGTATGGATACCGCCATGGAAATACAAAATTGTCGATAAATAATCCCGACGGATCCTTCGGCGAAACCCATGGGAATAAAGACGGCGGTAAGCACCAGCGTGATCCCGATAATTGCCGGCGTGATTTCATTCATCGCCTCCCGGGTCGCATCGCGCGGAGAGAGTTGTTTTTCTTCCATCAGGCGCTCGACGTTCTCCACGACCACAATAGCGTCATCTACGATAATCCCAATCGCCAGAACCATGCCGAACATGGTCAGAATATTGATGGAGTATCCACTCAATAGCATCACCGTGAAGGTGCCAAGCAGTGCGACGGGGGCAACAATCGCCGGGATAAGCGTACAGCGTATCTTATGCAGAAACAGCAGCATCACGAGGAAGACCAGGACCATCGCTTCAACAAACGTCTGCACCACCTTCATGATGGAGAGCTTCACAAAAGGCGCGGTATCAAAGGGAACCGTAAACGTCATTCCTTCCGGCAACACCTGAGAAAGTTCGTCGATGCGCGCGCGTACGCCTGCAGCCGTGCTCATCGCATTGGCGCCAGGTGATAGCTGGACTGCCGCAGCCGTTGCGGGCAGCCCATTTTCGCGGATACCGAAAGCGTAGCTTTGCAGGCCGGACTCAATGCGCGCGACGTCGGACAGCTTCAGCCTTGCACCGGACGCTTCTGATTTCAGGGTAATATTCCTGAAAGCCTCTACGGAAGTGAGCTGCCCCTTCACGGTGATCGGATACGTTACGCCTTGCCCTTCAGATGCCGGTTCATCTCCCGTTTTGCCGGGCGAAACCAGGGCATTTTGCTGGCCAACAGCGGTAAGAACATCGCTCACCGAAAGTCCGTAGCTATGAAGCTTCATCGGGTCCAGCCAGATGCGCAGCGCTTTTTCGCCACCAAACAGCTGAATTTTCCCTACTCCAGGTACGCGGCGAAGCTCGTCGCTCACGTGCCGGGCAAAATAATCGCTTAAGTCGGCTTCCTCAAATTTACCGGTTGCGGACTTCAGCCCCACCATCATTAAAAATCCGGAATTGGCCGCCTCGACATTGATACCATTTTGCCTGACCGCCTGTGGCAAACGCGGTTCAACAATTTTGATCTGGTTCTGAAGGTCCATCTGCGCCAGCTTGATGTCCGTGCCGGGCTTAAAGGTCACGGTAATAGACGCAGAACCGGTTGTGTCACTGGACGATTCGAAGTAGAGCAGATTATCGACGCCAGATATTTCGCGCTCAATTAACGACACCACCGATGTATTCATAATATCGGGGCTGGCGCCCGGGTAGGTGACAGAAATAATGATCCCTGGCGGTGCCACCGCCGGATACTGTGCAACCGGCAGTCGGGGGATAGACAATACGCCCGCCAGGACGATAAAAAGCGCCACTACCCAGGCGAAAACGGGACGTTCAATAAAAAAATGAGGCATTAATTTAACTTCCAGATACGTGAATTTCGTCGTCGGTTGATACGCGCTTGCCGATACCCCTGAGGAGAACGACGGTTATTAGTAAGGTTCATCATTATGGGTAACGGGTATGTGGCTATTTCAGTGAGTTATTTTTGTTCAAAGTGGTGTGGTGGAAAGTCTACAACTCGCCTGTTTAGCGGACATGGGCGGTTTATGGAGAGAGTGTGGAGCGAAACAACGCGGTTGTTTATATCATTCTCATGATGAGGTACAGCGGTGAACCGCCAAAAAAGAGAATTAAATAACACTCATAGTAAAACACCAGATCGTTAAAATCTGGCGTAGCGTTCAGCAGCACAGTGAACGTAATAATGAGATAAACAAAAATCACCATTAGCCAGAAGGCGATGAGTAATAATTCTGTGAACGCGCCTGCTTTGTTTTGTATTATCAGAGAGACAACCGAAAGGGCAATGCAGCCATAGATAATGGGGGAAGAGGGTAGCGTTGCGGCGACTTTTTCATCCATTTTATGCATCAGTACCAGCCAGGTATAAAGTAATCCCCACGATAGCAGCAGGAAGAGAGAAAATATGCAGATTTTTTTAGGAGAGAAGTATTTCGAAAGTTCCATGCTCATTATCTCAACCAAATTCAGAAAGCCTTTACGCGTCGAGGGTATTTACCACGTTAAACGGAAGACGGTTTAACTCCGAATAACTATTGTGGACTGACATTGTCGAGTCTTTATTGACGGAATGTGTAGGCTGTATGGAGAAATTGCCGGGCGCTTAAATTAATTCAGGAAATTTTCACGGCCACGGCACTTTTTCCCGGAGCCTGTGTCTTATTGCGCTAAAGATATCTGATAGCGTGCTCAAAGGGATTTTACCCGCGGAGATAAAATGAACAAAAATACTCTAACCCTTGTTGTTGAAGATGAAAACGAAATTGCCGATATACTGATGAGTTACTTAGAGCGTTCTGGGATGAAAACGCTGAGAGCCCGACAGGGCGAGCAGGCGATAGCGCTCAATCGACTCCATAAACCGGATCTTATCTTGCTGGATATCCATCTGCCCGTATGCGATGGCTGGAGCGTACTCACGACGCTCCGTCAGGAAAGTTCTGTGCCCGTCATTATGGTGTCCGCACTCGATCAGGACGTGGATAAACTGATGGGGCTGAGGCTTGGCGCGGATGATTACGTCATCAAACCTTTCAACCCTTCCGAAGTGGTCGCGCGGGTTGAAGCCGTGCTGCGCAGAACCAGACCCGCTCTCCAGCAGGCGGAGGCCGCGCCTCTCAGGACGACTTTTATTACGGTCTATCCGGACGATTTCTACGTTGAGGTCACCGTGGGCGCAGAAGTGGTCTCGCCAGTATTAACGACCACGGAATTTAAGCTTCTGACTTATCTGGTGAGATTCCCGCGAAAGGTCTGTTCCCGCGAAGAGTTACTCAACGCGTGTCTGCCGGAAGGCGATGCGCTCGACAGAACGGTAGACAGCCATATGAGTAAGCTGCGTAAAAAGCTGGAGCTTGCAGGCCTTTATGGCGTTCCTGAAAGCATCAGGGGGATGGGCTATCGGCTTGGGGAGAAAAAATGAACAGAGACTCTGTCCTGAGTCGACAGATCTTAACGTATATGCTGTTGCTGACGTTTATGATCATTGCCATTGTGGTACTGGGCTCCTGGTTTTTTTACTCGTTTATTCTCGATCACCTCCCCGGCGGTGCCGCTGCGGGTGATGACGAGCAAATGACGATGTGGGACTGGGTGTGGATCGGGACCGCGACAACAATCAGTCTGATAATTGCGATATTTTTAACGATAAAACTTTCTTCGCGAATACTCACCCCGTTAAACGCGGTAGCGTCCAGCCTGAGAAAAATTTCTCAGGGCCAGCTGGACGCCCGGGCTTATTGCGCCAGTTCCCGGCTGGGAGAGGTCAATCATCTGGTCACAGATTTCAATGAAATGGCGGAAAAACTCCAGACGCTGGATATTCAGAGGAAATCCTGGAATGCCGCCATTGCCCATGAGCTGAGAACCCCGGTCACGATTTTACGCGGGCGGCTTCAGGGGCTGGTTGACGGCGTTTTTGAGCCGGATCCGCTGCTTTTTAATAATCTTCTCAAGCAGACTGAGGGGTTAACCCGTTTGATTGAAGATCTTCGGGTCATCAGCTCTGACGGCGGGGCGGGTTACACGTTGTATAAATCCAGAACGGACCTCAAAAGGCACAATCCAGGATGCGCTTGATACTTTCATGCCCGAGTTCAAACGCAACCAGTTTGCGATTAAGACAGAATTAAGGGAACAGCGATGCGTATTCGATCCATTACGCATTAATCAGTGTCTGGCCGTTCTGTTTGACAACGCATTACATTATTCAACTTCGCGGAAACTCATCGTAAAAAATGGCGTCTCTGATAAAGGCAATTATATCCTTATTCAGGACGGCGGGCCGGGCATCCCAAGGGAATTTCATGATTACTTATTTCAGCCCTTCCAGCGGGATAATGGTGCCAGAGATGTGAATCCTGAAGGATGTGGTCTAGGCTTATCGGTGGTAAAAGCCATCATGCTGGCTCATGGTGGCGATGTAACGTATACCTTATCGAAGCAAAACCACTCCATTTTCAAACTGACCTGGCCCGACGCCTGAGCCCTGGCGGCAGGTCAGCCTGGCCTGCCCGCCGATAGCGTTAACTGCCATATATCGCCTAATTTTGTATCCCAATCCAGAGGGGTAATACGCAGTTTGCCCCGTTTTGGGCTTAAGGTTATTTCACTGAAGTAAATTTCATCGCTTTTCAACATGAGGTCAACGCGGCAGTAGTCAAGACCCTTCGCCAGCTCCTGAGCGGCCAGCAAAGCCTCACGGAACAATTTCGGCTCGCCGGGCGCAACTGGTGTATTAGGATATTCCATCTGGAAGGGCTGTAAATTCCAGTATCGGTCGTAAACGTTGATAAACTCTCTGCCGCGGTCATCCGTATAATCGGCCTCAACATAGTGTGCGACGCCGTGAAAACAGTGAATTCGCAGCATTTCCGGCGTGCTGTTCCTGTCCGCATTATTGAAAAGATCGACATAAGGCTCACACAATATAACGGGTGTAATATTTTTGTACTGCCACTCACGCGTGGTGTAATACAAATTCTTCTTTAATGCGAGAGTGATCTTTTTTCGGGCCTGCCGGTAATTGAACTGATCTTTGTTTGTACAGATTATTGTGCTACCACTGTCATGATTGCACTTAAGGACGAATTGATCGGGCAGTGTTGAAAAATCAATATGCGAAAACCTGCGGTATACCCCAATCAAAGGCACCGCTTTTACGCGCGTTGTTCTGGACGCAACGTATTCGCGGACGGCGAGTTTATCGGCAAGCATTGTATAGAGATTATTATGGTCATAAACCAGGCGATGACATATTTTTTCACTCAACGTAGTGGGTGATTTAATGTCAGGGGTTCTGCCTGATGTCTTTTTGAGTCTTGCAGTATGAAAATTCAGGTCCGTCATGAAATATGAGCGGCATTTTCTGATGAGATACTCTGTGTATTTTAGAACATAAGTGGTGGTGTTCATTTCTTCTCCTCCGTAATGTTCCGGTATTCTGGAGAAGAACTATTGAATGATATTGCTTAAAATGTGGAGCAGGGATGGAGACAAAAAAATAAAAGGATTAAATAGCGCACGCAGGCTATTTAATCCTTATTTGAGCGAAGCAATCTGTGTTTACCGCCGCGCTTAACGGTCTTTTCTCCATGCATCAGCCGTCAACGCTTCACCAAAATGACCGGCAATCAGCCTTTTCGTCAGCTCATGAAGCGGGGAGGCCATCACATCCGCGGTGCTGCCGCGCTCGACGACTTCCCCCTGGTGCATGACCATTACCTGGTCGCTGATGTGTTTCATCATCCCCAGATGCTGAGTGACGTAGATATAGGAGATACCCTGCTTTTCCTGTAATTCGAGCATCAGGTTAATCAGCTGCGAACGCATCGACATATCCAGCGAGGCCAGGGCTTCGTCAGCAACGATCACTTTCGGACGTAAAATCAACGCGCGTGCCAGACCGAGACGCTGTTTCTGCCCGGGAGCCAGCATATGCGGGTAGTAGCTTTCGTGGTCCGGCAGCAGCCCAACCATGCGCAGGGTTTCAACAATGCGCTTACGGCGCGCCTCTGGCTCCAGGTCGGTGTTCAGCCGCAGCGGAAAATCGAGGATCTGCGAAATGCGCTGGCGTGGATTTAGCGAGGTTGACGGATCCTGGAAAATCATACGGATGCGCTGGCTACGGAACGAGTAATCACCAAAGTGCAGAGGATGATCGTCAATCAACACTTCTCCGGCGGTGGGCTCGACCATGCCGGCAAGCATCTTCGCCAGGGTGGATTTCCCGGAGCCGTTTTCACCAATGATCGCCAGCGTCTGCTTTTCACGCAGCGTAAAGCTCAGGGGTTTAACCGCTTCGACCGTCTGACGATGAAACAGGCCCGTACGATAGCGAAAGGTCTTACTCAGGTTGCGGACTTCCAGCAAGGTTTCGACCATTTCACTCTCTCTCCATGTTCAGCGGGAAATGACAGGCGTAAAGATGATTTTTGGCGCCGGTCAGGCGCGGCGTCTCGATACATTTACGCTGAGCATACGGACAACGCGGCCCCAGACGACAACCTATCGGCAACGATTCCAGCAGCGGAATCGCTCCGGGCAGGGTATTCAGGCGGCTCTTATGCGGCATGGCGCTGCCAAAATCGGGAATGGCGCGGATAAGCGCCTGCGTGTACGGATGGTGTGGAGCGGTGATCAGGTCTTCGCTGGGAGCAGTTTCGACCGTTTGTCCGCAGTACATCACGTCAATTTTATCCGCCCACTTGCTCAGCATTTGCAGGTCATGGCTGATCAGCAAAATGGTGGTGTTGTTATTCTGATTCAGCCGCGACAGCAGGCGGAAAATTTGCGCCTGAGTGGTCGGCTCCATCGCGTTCGTCGGCTCATCTGCAATCAGCAAACGCGGCTGATTGGCCAGCGCGATGGCAATCATCACTTTCTGACACTCGCCGTCCGTCAATTCATACGGGAAGCTGCGCATCGCGTCTTTGTGATCTTTGATCCCAACGCGGTGCAACAGCTCGATGGCGCGGCGTTTGCGCCAGCCGAAACGCTGCCACCAGCGGCCTTTATAGGTCCAGCCGGGGATGTTCTGCATCAGCTGTTTGCCCACGCGCTCGGACGGATCGAGACAGGACTGTGGCTCCTGAAAGATCATCGAGACGTTATGGCCGACCAGTTTGCGACGCTCGCGAGGGGAGAGGCGCAGCAGGTCGATATCGTCAAACCGCATACGGTCGGCGGTCACGCGCCAGTTGTCTTTTGCCACGCCGCAGATGGCCTTAGCGATCAGGCTTTTCCCCGAGCCGGATTCGCCTACCAGCCCGCGAATCTCGCCCTCGGCGAGGGTGATACTGATGCGGTCGACGGCTTTAACCCAGCCTTCACCGGTTTTAAACTCGATGGTGAGGTTGCGAATATCAAGAAGCGGCATTATTGCACCCCCGCGTTAATTGCACGGCGAATACCGTCGCCCAGCAGGTTGATCAGCAACACGCTTACCATAATCGCCGCTCCCGGCAGCATAACCGTCCACGGCGCCACGTAGATCAACTCCAGCGCGTCACCGAGCATCGCACCCCATTCAGGGGACGGCAACTGTGCGCCGAGGTCAAGGAAGCCGAGCGCAGCGATGTCCAGGATCGCCATCGACAGGGCGCGGGTGATCTCGGTGACCAGCCCGGCGGCGATGTTCGGCAGAACGGCAAACCAAAGAATATTGAAGGTTGTCGCACCGTCCAGACGGGCCGCAACGACATACTCTTTTTCCAGCTCGTCGTGCACCATGCTGTAAACCGAGCGCACGATGCGGGGCAGGATAGCCAGCCAGACGGCGAACATGGCGTGCGACAGATGCGGACCGGCAAAGGCAACCACAATGATCGCCAGCAGCAGAGACGGAATCGACAGTAGCGTATCCAGAATATGGTTCAGCACCGCCGAGCGCAGGCCATGCGTGGAGCCCGCGAAAATCCCCAGGCCCAGTCCGCAAATCGTCGCCGCGAGGGTCACCACAAACGCGCCGCCCACCGTTGGGGCAGCACCGCTTAACAGGCGGCTCAACACGTCACGTCCGAGGTCGTCAGTGCCCAGGAAGAAAGAGACTTCGCCGTAGCGTGACCAGGAAGGCGGCAGCAGCTGATAGCCAAGGAACTGCTGGTCGATGCCGTAAGGCGCAAACCACGAGCCAAAGACGCAAAGCAATACCAGCCCGGCGCAGCCATAAAGGCCGATCATTGCCGTGGTATCACCATAGAATTTACGCCACACGGTACGTAGCGCACCGGGTGTGCGCTTTTCACTGTATACGCTATCGTAGGGCATACCATTCCTTATGCTTCAGAGGGTTAGCCATGGCACCCAGAATATCGGAAAACACGTTAACAATAATGACCAGCGAACCAATCACCATTACGCCTGCGGAAATCGCGGCGTAGTCCTGTTGGCGGATGGCGTTAATCAGCCAGCGTCCCAGCCCTGGCCAGCTAAAGACCATCTCAGTGATCATCGCCAGAGTGAGCATGGTGGAAAACTGTAATCCCAGACGCGGGATCACCGGCGGCAGGGCGTTGTGCAGGACATTGCGGCGCAGTATGGTCAGGCGCGACAATCCGCGCGTGGCGGCGGCTTTGACGTAGTTCTGGTCAAACACTTCGATGGTGCTAAGGCGCATCAGGCGGATCACTTCGGTGGTGGGTGCAACCGCCAGCGTCAGCACCGGCAATACCATATGGCGCAGGGCGCTGACGATCATCTCATGACGCCACACGGAGTCGGACAGCCACGCGTCAATGATGGCAAAACCCGTCACCGTTTTAACCGTATAGAGCAGATCAAAACGGCCAGAGACCGGTAGCCAGCCCATTGTCAGAGAGAAGAACAGCGTCAGCAGGAGCGCGAGCCAAAAGACCGGTATGGAGAAGCCGAGCAGGGCGAGGGCGCTGATAAACTTATCCTGCCATTTGTTGCGGTAGATCCCGGCCAGCATGCCCACGGGAATGCCCACCATCAGGGCAAAGCCGAAGGCCAGAATGCACAGCTCCATTGTCGCCGGGAACACCTCTTTCAGCTGTTGAGAGATAAGCTGCCCGTTAATGCTGGACACGCCGAAATCCCAGTGCAGCAGACCGTTAAACCAGAACAGCCAGGCATCCCACAGCGATGACCCCTGAAGCGGGGCGTGCGGCGTGAAGTAGCTCAGGCTGAAGCCAACGAAGGTCAGCAGAAAGAGCGTCACCAGCAGCAGCAGGAGTCGACGTAAGGTAAAAATAATCATGGTTTTTTCACCTCTTGTTCTTTTTCGCGCGACACGCCGGCGAACGAGGCGTTGCCAAACGGGCTCAGCACCAGACCTTTAATATCATAGCGATAGGCCTGGAGGCGCAGGGAAGAGGCCAGCGGCAGCACGGGTAATTCCTGTGCGAGGATCTTCTGCGCTTCATCGTAAGCGTCGATGCGCGAGGCCAGCTGTTGGGAAGAGAGCGCTTTTTGCAGCACGGCGTCGAACTCCCGGTTACACCAGTGGGCGTAGTTGGTCTGCGAGTTAATCGCAGCGCAGCTCAGCAGCGGCCGGAAGAAGCTGTCCGGGTCGTTACTGTCGGTCGCCCAGCCGGTCAGGGTTAAATCATGATTCATGTCCATCAGGCGCGCCTCCTGGAAACGGCCCTCAACCGGTACGATAATCACTTTGACGCCTACCTGCGCCATATCCGCCTGCAGCAGCTCGGCGGTTTTCAGCGGGCTGGGGTTCCACGCCTGGGAACTGGTGGGCACCCAAAGCTGGAGCGTCAGGTTTTCCGCACCCAGCGCTTTAAGCTGCTCACGCGCCTTTGCCGGATCGTACTCCGTAATTTTAGCCTCACCGTCATAGGCCCACGAGGCGCGCGGTAAAATAGAGGCGGCGGTTTCCGCCGTACCGTAGTAGATCGACTGCATCAGACGCTGGTTGTTGATTGCCAGCGCCAGGGCGTGACGAACGGCAGGGTTGTTCAGCGGCGGCTTATCGGTGTTAAACGCGAGGTATGCGATGTTCATTCCCGGGCGTAACGTCAGGCGCAGGCGCGGATCGTCGCGCAAAATGGTGAGCTGGCTGGCGGCAGGCCAGGCGAGCACATCGCATTCCCCGGTCAGCAGTTTTGACAAACGTCCCGTTCCGCCTGAACCGAGATCGACCACCACCTGCGGCATCAACGGCGTACCGCGCCAGAAATGTTCATGGCGCTGCAGGCGAATATATTGCCCCGCGCGGTATTCGGCCAGCTGGAACGGGCCGGTACCCACCGGCTGACGGTCGAGCAGCTCCTGACGATCTTTTTTCGTCAGCTTCGCCGCGTATTCAGCAGACATGACGGAGGCATAGTGGGTCGCCAGATGCCAGAGGAAAGAGGCATCCGGGCGCGTCAGGGTAAACTCAACCGTCCGGTTATCGAGCTTGCGCACGCTTTTCACGGTGTCGGCAAACTGCAGGCTGTCGAAATAGGGGAAGTTACTGCCGTTAACGTTATGCCACGGGTGGTTGCGGTTAAAGATTCGCTGGAAGGTGAAGACCACGTCATCCGCGTTCAGCTTGCGCGTGGGGGTAAACCACGGCGTGCGCTGAAACGCGACATCGTCGCGCAGGCGAAAACGGTAGGTTGCACCGTTGTCCAGCACTTCCCAGCTTTCCGCCAGCTCAGGCACCAGGCGGTAGGTGTACGGGTCAACATCAAGTAGACGGTCATACAGCTGTGCAGCAAGCGTATCCACAATCAGGCCGCTGCCCGCTTTCTGCGGGTTGAAGGTATCCACCTGGCCGCTCACGCAATAGACGAAGCCGCTGTCGCGAATGTCGGGCTGCGGCGTTTGGCCGGGCGCGGCAAACGCCTGGCTGCTGAACAGACCGAGTGCAAATAAGGACGATAAAACCAGACGCATAATTTTTAAGGTTTTTAGGTTCGATCTGCAAAGTGTATCGCACTTACGCCTGCTTCGTAAAAATGTCTGCGGGTAAGTGCCGATATTGTCAGCGCATTTGATGCTTTTTAAGCAATGCCCGTAACTGATGGTAGGTCAGGCCCAGGAGTTCAGCTGCCCGTTTCTGGTTATATTTCGCCGCTTTCAGGCTCTGCTCCAGCAACTGTTGCTCCTGCTCGTGCTGGAACTGGCGCAAATCAAGGGGAAGCGCGGGAGTATCGCCTGATGATGACGGGGAGGAAACCGGCGGCAGACTGCGCTGAAAAGGGTCGATAATAATATTGTCCAGTTCCGTCTCGCTGCTGCCGTGGCGGTAAACAGAACGCTCCACAACGTTTTTCAGTTCGCGAATATTCCCCGGCCAGTGGTAAGCCAGCAGCGTCTCCTGCGCATGATCGCTGAAGCCAGGGAAGAGCGGCAGACCGAGCTCGCGGCACATCTGAATCGCAAACTGATCGGCGAGCAGCATAATGTCGCTTCTTCGCTCGCGCAGCGGCGGAAGCTGAACGACGTCAAAGGCCAGGCGGTCAAGAAGGTCGGCACGGAATTTTTCTTCTGCCACCATCTCCGGCAGATTGGCGTTGGTGGCGCACACCAGACGTACGTTTACCTGTAGAGGCTGGCTGCCGCCGACGCGTTCCAGTTCGCCGTACTCAATCACGCGTAGCAGTTTTTCCTGCACCAGCATCGGCGCGGTGGCGAGTTCATCAAGGAACAGGGTGCCGCCGTCGGCGCGCTCAAACCGCCCCGGGTGGCGTTTCTGAGCGCCAGTAAACGCGCCCGCTTCGTGGCCGAACAGCTCGGTGTCGAGCAGGTTTTCATTCAGCGCCGCACAGTTCAGCGAAATAAAGGGGCCGTCCCAGCGTCCGGATAAATAATGCAGACGGTTAGCAATCAATTCCTTACCCGTACCGCGCTCGCCGATTATCAGCACCGGTTTGTTGAGCGGAGCGAGGCGAGAGACCTGTTCGAGCACCTCAAGAAAGCTGTTTGCTTCACCGAGTAAATTGTCTTTGTATCCAGCCATGATGAAATTAACCACTCCTTAGCGATATTCACCAGGTTAGCATAGTTCTGTGATGAGTAAAAATCAATCACGCTGAATAAAATCAATAAGATATAAAACTGGCACGGGAATTGTATTATCGATACAGCAGGGCATAGCCCGATAACAGAACTATGAGGATTTGATTATGGGTATTTTTTCTCGTTTTGCCGACATCGTGAACGCCAACATCAACTCACTGCTGGAGAAAGCGGAAGATCCGCAGAAGCTGGTGCGCCTGATGATTCAGGAGATGGAAGACACGCTGGTTGAAGTGCGTTCTACCTCCGCCCGCGCGCTGGCTGAGAAAAAACAGTTAACGCGCCGTATTGAGAAGGCGACCGCCCAGCTCAATGAATGGCAGGAAAAAGCAGAGCTCGCGCTGCGCAAAGATAAAGAAGATCTGGCTCGCGCGGCGTTAATTGAAAAGCAGAAGCTGGCGGACATGATCGCTACGCTTGAGCATGAAGTGACGCTGGTAGATGACACGCTTATCCGCATGAAGAAAGAGATTGGTGAGCTTGAGAACAAACTGAGCGAAACCCGCGCACGTCAGCAGGCGCTGACCCTGCGTCACCAGGCGGCAAGCTCCTCCCGCGACGTGCGTCGTCAGCTGGACAGCGGCAAGCTGGATGAGGCGATGGCGCGTTTTGAATCCTTTGAACGTCGTATCGATCAGATGGAAGCGGAAGCAGAGAGCCACAGCATTGGTAAGCAAAAGTCGCTGGATCAGCAGTTTGCTGACCTGAAAGCGGACGATGCCATCAGCGAGCAGCTGGCGGCATTGAAAGCCAAAATGAAGCAAGATAACCAATAATAAAGCTGCGGCACCTGAGCGTGCCGCTAAGCATCCTAAGACAAGGAGTACACATGAGCGCGCTTTTTCTGGCCATTCCCCTGACGATTTTCGTGCTGTTTGTTTTGCCGATTTGGCTATGGCTTCACTACAGCAACCGTTCTTCAGGGAACGATTTATCCCAGAGTGAACAACAACGTCTGGCCCAGCTTACCGAACAGGCAAACAAGATGCGCGACCGCATTCAGGCGCTGGAAGCAATCCTGGATGCAGAACATCCAAACTGGAGGGACCGTTAATGTCGGGACTGAATCTGAACAAAAAATTGTGGCGAATTCCGCAGCAGGGCATGGTGCGTGGTGTCTGTGCCGGGCTGGCCCATTATCTTGACGTTCCGGTAAAACTGGTGCGTGTGGTCACTGTGCTGTCGATATTCTTCGGTCTGGCGTTTATCACCTTCGTCGCCTACATCGTGCTGTCGTTTGTCCTTGACCCAATGCCGGAAGGTGAGCTGGCCGCAGAAAGCGCCCCTACCAGTAACGATCTTCTCAATGCGGTGGACGATCAGCTGGCTGCCGGGGAGAAGCGGTTACGTGAGATGGAGCGTTATGTCACCTCCGATACCTTTACGCTGAGAAGTCGTTTTCGTCAGCTTTAAGAGAGAAAATACATGAAACAAAACTGGCAACAGGCCGGTCAGAAGGTAAAACCCGGCCTGAAAATCGCAGGTAAACTGGTTCTGATGACGGCGTTACGTTACGGCCCGGCAGGTGTGGCGGGTTGGGCGATCAAATCTGTTGCCCGCAAACCGATCAGAATGTTGCTGGCCGTGGCGCTCGAACCTCTGCTGCAGAAAGCGGCGAAACGGCTGTCACGCCGCTATTTATCCCGGTAAATCTCGCTCGCGTTAGCCCTTTCTCCTCCTGAGAGGGGCTAACGGCCATTCCCGTTTTTTCGCCTGTTACCTCACTTTTTTTGCGGCAGCTCACATTACTGCACAGAGCTGCTTTGCAATTGTCTTTTTCAGCCTCCCGTTCCGTTGACAGATATTTTTCAGGAGAGTAGATTGCCCGTCGTGGGACCGCTACCATGGAAAATAATGTGAACGCAAAAATTAAAAATCTTATCAATCATATTTACGGTGAATCATTTTCTGAAGCACATTTTAAAGTATTATTAACAAAGCTCGAACAAGCCGCCGTTGATATTACAGAAAAACGTAAAACAGGATGGGATGAAAAAGATGTTGTCCTGATCACCTATGCCGATCAGTTCTCCGCGAAAGGGGAGAAAGCCCTGCCGGTATTTACCCGTTTTTATAATGAGTGGCTTGCGCGTACGTTTTCCCATGTCCACCTTTTGCCTTTTTATCCGTGGTCATCTGATGACGGCTTTTCCGTTATTGATTACCACGCTGTTGCGCCCGAAACCGGAACCTGGCGAGATGTGGCTGAATTAAAACAGTCTGCCAGCTTAATGTTTGATTTTGTGTGCAACCATATGTCAGCAAAAAGTGAATGGTTTGCTAATTATCTGGCGCAGAAACCGGGCTACGAAGATTTCTTTATTTCAGTCGATCCTGAAACTGATTTATCGGCAGTAACGCGTCCTCGCGCATTACCACTGCTGACGCCTTTTACACTGCATGACGGCAGCGTACGTCATCTGTGGACCACCTTCAGTGATGATCAGATCGATCTCAACTTCGCCTCACCTCAGGTGCTGATTGCGATGGTTGACGTCCTGCTTCATTACCTTGCGGAAGGGGCGCGTTATATCCGTCTGGATGCCGTCGGGTTTATGTGGAAAATCCCAGGAACAAGCTGCATCCATCTGGAACAGACGCATTGCCTTATTCAGCTTTTCCGCGCGATTACTGAACTCGTGGCGCCGGGAACGGTGATCATTACCGAGACGAATGTCCCGCACAAAGACAATATCTCCTACTTCGGTGACGGTGAAAACGAAGCCCAGATGGTCTATCAGTTCTCCTTACCGCCGCTGGTGCTGCATGCTGTTCACCGTCAGGATGTCAACGCCCTCTGCCAGTGGGCAGGGTCGCTGGCGCTGCCTTCGACAAAAACGACCTGGTTCAACTTCCTGGCCTCTCACGACGGTATCGGTCTGAATCCGCTACGCGGCATTCTTCCGGAATCAGAAATCCTTTCACTGGTCGAAAAACTTCAGCAGGAAGGTGCGCTGGTCAACTGGAAAAATAACCCTGACGGAACGCGCAGCCCTTACGAAATTAACGTGACCTATCTGGACGCGTTAAGTTCGCAAAACAGTTCGGATGATGAACGCATTGCGCGATTTATTCTGGCGCATGCCGTACTGTTAAGTTTTCCTGGTGTTCCAGCTATTTATATTCAAAGCATTCTTGGTTCCCGTAACGATTACGAAGGCGTCGAGCGTCTTGGATATAACCGCGCAATAAACCGGAAGAAATACACTGCCGGTCAGGTTGACCAGGAACTCAATACTACGAATAGTATTCGTCATAAAATTTATTCTCGCTTAAGCGAGCTTGTTGCGGTCCGTCGCGGGGAACGTGCATTCCATCCTGATAGTCAGGCATTATTTGAATCCCTGGATGAACAAATTCTTAAAATTATTCGCGTGGCGGAAAATGGCGAGAGAATTACAGCGCTGTTTAATTTTAGTAATAACGTTCATACCGTTAATGAAGAAACGCTAAACGGTACGGAATTGCTATCAGGACAAGCTGTTAGCGGTAAGGAACTGACCCTCAATCCATGGCAGGTTATGTGGATTAAAGAAAACTAAAAAGGACCCTGAAATGAAAATGCCCAAAATTGTGCTGTTATCAGCACTGGTTTCGTGCGCCCTGTTATCAGGCTGTAAGGATGACAAACCTTCTACTGTCACCATCGAGTTTATGCACTCATCGGTAGAGCAGGAGCGTCAGGCAGTTATTACGAAACTGATCGAAAAATTCGAGAAAGAGAACCCTGGCATCACCGTGAAGCAGGTGCCGGTAGAAGAGGATGCCTACAACACCAAAGTGATTACGCTCGCCAGGACGGGCGCGCTGCCTGAGGTGATTGAAATCAGCCATGATTACGCGAAAGTCATGGACAAAGAGCAACTGCTGGATCGCAACGCAATCGGCGAGGTCATTAAAGCGGTAGGCGAAAATACCTTCTATGACGGGATCCTGCGCGTGGTGCGCACAGAAGACGGCACCGCCTGGACGGGAGTACCAATGAGTGCCTGGCTGTCCGGCGTCTGGTATCACAAAGATGTGCTTGCCGCTGCGGGCATTGAGGAACCGCATAACTGGGAACAACTGCTTAACGCCAGTCAGAAACTGAGCGACCCGGCCAATAAACATTACGGTATTGCGCTACCTACCGCAGAAAGCGTGATGACCGAGCAGGCATTCTCCCAGTTTGCGCTGTCCGGCGGCGCGAACGTTTTTGACGCCAACGGGAACGTTGAAATTGATACCCCTGAAATGGCGAAAGCGCTGACGCTCTATAAAGCGCTGGCCGCGACCACCATGCCGGGCTCGAACGACGTCATGGAGATCAAAGATGCCTTCATGAACGGTTCTGCACCGATGGCCGTCTATTCCACCTACATCCTGCCAGCGGTATTCCAGGACGGGAACCCAGCCAACCTTGGCTTTGTCGTTCCGACAGAAAAATCCTCTGCCGTTTACGGCATGGTTACCTCCCTGACGATCACCACCGGTCAAACTGACGATGAAACTCAGGCGGCTGAAAAGTTTGTCACCTGGATGGAGCAAGCTCAAAACGCAACCGACTGGGTCATGATGTCGCCAGGCGCGGCGCTGCCGGTGAACAAGCTGGTGGTGGGTACGGATACCTGGAAAAACAACGACGTGATTAAAGCGTTTGGCCAGCTGCCTTACGAGCTGATCGCCCAGTTCCCGAACGTGCAGGTATTTGGTGCGGTAGGGGATAAAAACTTCACGCGCATGGGCGATGTAACAGGGTCCGGCATTATCAGCTCCATGGTGCATAACGTCACGGTGGGTAAACAAGATCTCAGCGCCACGCTTAGCAATAGCCAGAAGCGACTGACTGACCTGATTTCACAACGATAGGAGCGCTCTGCGGAAGGAAATTATGAAGACGTTGTTTTCTGGTCGTTCAGATATGCCTTTCGCCATGCTGCTGTTGGCCCCCAGCCTGATTTTGCTGGGGGGCCTGGTGGCCTGGCCAATGATTTCCAATATTGAAATCAGTTTCTTACGTCTGCCGCTTAACCCGCGTATTGATGCGGTGTTCGTCGGCCTGGATAACTACATCCGCATTCTTGGGGATGCTGCGTTCTGGCACTCGCTGTGGATGACGTTCTGGTATACGGCGCTGGTCGTGCTCGGCAGTACCGGGCTGGGGCTTGCCGTCGCCATCTTCTTTAACCGTGAGTTCCGTCTGCGGAAAACGGCGCGTTCGCTGGTGATTTTATCCTATGTAACGCCGTCTATTTCCCTGGTGTTTGCCTGGAAATACATGTTCAACAACGGCTACGGGATTGTGAACTATCTGGGCGTCGATCTGCTGCATCTTTATGACCAGGCACCGCTGTGGTTCGACAACCCTGGCAGCAGTTTTGTGCTGGTGGTGCTGTTCGCCATCTGGCGCTACTTCCCGTATGCCTTTATCTCATTCCTGGCGATTTTACAGACCATTGATAAATCGTTGTACGAAGCGGCAGAGATGGACGGAGCCAACGCCTGGCAGCGTTTTCGTATCGTCACGTTGCCTGCCGTCATGCCGGTGCTGGCAACGGTGGTGACGCTGCGAACCATCTGGATGTTCTACATGTTTGCGGATGTCTACCTGCTGACCACCAAGGTCGATATTTTGGGCGTCTATCTCTACAAAACCGCGTTTGCTTTCAACGATTTGGGCAAAGCGGCGGCAATCTCTGTGGTGCTGTTCGTGATCATCTTTGCTGTGATCCTGCTGACCAGAAAAAGGGTAAACCTCAATGGCAACAAATAAACGCATGCTGGGCCGTATTGGTTTTTATCTCGGGCTGGCGGTATTTCTGATTATCACGCTGTTCCCGTTCTTCGTGATGCTGATGACGTCGTTCAAAAGCGCGAAAGAGGCGATATCGCTGAACCCGACGATTCTGCCGCAGGCATGGACGTTTCAGCATTACGTCGACATCTTTAACCCGCTGATCTTCCCGTTTGTGGACTACTTCCGCAACAGCATGGTGGTGTCGCTGACGTCGTCGGTCATTGCGGTGTTTCTCGGTACGCTGGGCGCTTATGCGTTGTCCAAACTGCGTTTTAAAGGACGCACGACGATCAACGCGAGCTTCTATACCGTCTATATGTTCTCCGGGATTTTGCTGGTGGTACCGCTGTTCAAAATCATCACCGCGCTCGGCATTTATGACACCGAAATGGCGCTGATCATCACCATGGTGACCCAGACGCTGCCGACGGCGGTATTCATGCTGCGCAGCTATTTCGACACCATTCCGGACGAAATAGAAGAGGCGGCGATGATGGATGGTCTGAACCGTCTGCAAATCATCTTCCGTATTACCGTGCCGCTGGCGATTTCCGGTCTCGTGTCGGTGTTTGTTTACTGCTTCATGGTGGCGTGGAACGACTACCTGTTTGCCTCCATTTTCCTGTCCAGTGCCAGCAACTTTACCTTGCCGGTCGGGCTGAACACGCTCTTTAGCACGCCAGATTATATCTGGGGTCGCATGATGGCGGCATCACTGGTGACGGCGCTTCCGGTGGTCATCATGTACGCACTCTCTGAACGTTTTATTAAAAGTGGTTTGACCGCCGGTGGCGTCAAGGGCTAAGGCGGCCAATTTTTTATCAGGAGCAAGTTATGAAGAAGTTAGTTGCGACAGCGCCACGCGTAGCGGCGCTGGTGGAATATGAAGATCGTGCTGTTGAAGCACATGAAGTGAAAATTCGCGCCCGCTTTGGCGCACCGAAGCACGGCACCGAAGTCGTGGATTTCCGCGCGGCAAGCCCGTTTATTGATGAAGAGTTCAACACGGAGTGGCAGATGTTCACCCCGCGTGAAGAGGGCGCAGCGCGCGGTATCGAATTCGGTAAATTCCAGCTGGGCAACATGATCGTTGGCGACATTGTTGAATGTGGCGCAGACGTGACGGAATACCAGGTCGGCGACAGCGTCTGCTGCTACGGTCCGCTGCAGGAGACGGTGATCGTTAACGCGGTTAATAACTATAAGCTGCGCAAAATGCCGCAGGGCGCGTCCTGGAAAAACGCCGTTTGCTACGATCCGGCGCAATTCGCCATGAGCGGCGTGCGTGATGCCAACGTTCGCGTAGGGGATTTCGTTGTGGTTGTGGGTCTGGGCGCGATTGGTCAGATTGCCATCCAACTGGCGAAAAAAGCCGGAGCGTCAGTCGTAATCGGCGTCGATCCTATTGAACACCGCTGCGAGATCGCGCGCCGTCACGGTGCCGATCACTGCCTGAACCCAATCGGTACCGACGTTGGCCTGGAAATTAAGAAGCTGACCGGCAAGCAGGGCGCGGACGTGATCATCGAAACCAGCGGTTTTGCCGATGCGCTGCAGTCTGCTCTGCGCGGGCTCGCCTACGGCGGAACCATCTCCTACGTGGCTTTTGCCAAACCGTTTGCGGCGGGCTTCAACCTTGGCCGCGAAGCGCATTTCAACAACGCGAAGATTGTCTTCTCCCGCGCCTGCAGCGAACCCAACCCGGACTACCCGCGCTGGAGCCGCAAGCGTATCGAAGAGACCTGCTGGGAATTGCTGATGAACGGTTATCTGAACTGTGAAGATCTGATCGACCCGGTCGTGACCTTCGCCACCAGCCCGGAAAGCTATATGACGTATGTCGATCAGCACCCGGAACTCAGTATCAAAATGGGCGTCACTTTTTAAGCTAAGGACAGCAAATCATGAAGATCGCAACACAAAACCAGGCCTTTTTCCCGACCAACATCATGGAAAAATTCGAGTACATCAAAGCGATGGGCTTTGATGGCTACGAAATTGATGGCCGCCTGCTGGTGGAAAACCTCGATGAAGTAAAAGCCGCTATCAAGGCCACTGGCCTGCCGGTAACAACCGCGTGCGGCGGATACGATGGCTGGATCGGTGATTTCATCGAAGAGCGCCGTCTGAACGGGTTACAGCAGATCGAACGCATTCTGGAAGCGCTGGCCGAAGTGGGCGGAAAGGGCATTATCGTGCCTGCCGCATGGGGGATGTTTACTTTCCGTCTGCCGCCAATGACCTCTCCACGCAGCCTGGACGGTGACCGCAAAGCCGTAAGCGCCTCCCTTCGCTGGCTGGATGACGCGGCCGCGCGCACCGGCACCACCGTCTACCTGGAGCCGCTGAACCGCTATCAGGATCATATGATCAACACCCTGGCTGACGCGCGTCGTTATATCGAAGAGAACGGCTTGAAGCACGTGCAGATCATCGGTGATTTCTATCATATGAACATCGAAGAAGACTCGCTGACGGATGCGCTGCATCAGAACCGCGATCTGCTGGGCCATGTGCACATCGCGGATAACCACCGCTACCAGCCGGGCAGCGGCAGCCTTGATTTTGCCAGCCTGTTCGATCAGCTGCGTGCCGATAGCTATCAGGGTTATGTCGTGTATGAGTGCCGCGTTCGCGCCGAGGATCCGGCTCAGGCTTATCAGGACTCCCTCACTTATTTGCGTGAATGCTAAGGATGACGAGCGTGATGAGTGCTTCTACACCTTCGCCTCTGCGCGTCGCCATTATTGGCGCCGGGCAGGTTGCGGACAAAGTGCATGCCTCGTATTACGCCACGCGCAGTGATGTTCAAATGGTGGCTGTCATGGACAGCCGCCTTGAGCAGGCACAGGCGTTCGCGGAACGTTATGCTATTCCATCGGCATGGCAGGACGCTCACGAGATGTTGCAGGCAGTAAAACCGGATGTGGTGAGCGTCTGTTCGCCTAACCGGTTCCATTTTGAACATGTGATGGCGGCGCTCGAGGCGGGATGCCATGTGATGTGCGAAAAGCCCCCGGCGATGACGCCGCAGCAGGCTGATGAGATGCGCATTGCGGCGCGCAAGGCTGGAAAAGTCCTGGCGTATGATTTTCACCACCGCTTTGCCCTGGACACCCAGCTCCTGCGCGATGCGGTAATGAACGGAACGCTCGGAGAAATTTACTTCACGTCTGCGCAGGCGCTGCGTCGCTGTGGTGTGCCGGGGTGGGGCGTTTTTACCAACAAATCGCTACAGGGCGGTGGACCGCTGATTGATATCGGCATCCATATGCTAGACGCCGCAATGTATGTCCTGGGTTTCCCTGCGGTAAAACGGGTGACCGCGCACAGCTTCCAGAAGCTGGGAAACCGTAAAAGCACCGGTCAGTTTGGCGAGTGGGATCCCACGCAGTTTACCGTGGAAGATGCCCTGTTTGGCACGATTGAATTCTGCAACGGCGGCATTTTGCGTCTTGACACTTCCTTTGCGCTCAACATCCGCGAGCAGTCGATCATGAACGTCTCTTTCTGCGGAGAAAAAGCGGGTGCAACGCTGTTCCCGGCGCACATCTATAACGACGAAGCCGGTGTTTTAGAAACCCTGACCCAGCGTGAAGAGGCTGACGATCAGCGTCATCTGCGCAGTATGGATGCCTTCGTGCGTCACGTGCTGGGAGAGCCCGTGATGATCGCTGATGCGGAACAGGGACTGGTTATTCAGCAGCTTGTTGGCGCGCTTTATGAATCCGCAGAAACAGGGGAAAGCGTGACACTATGCTGAACGTCTCTGTATTAACCGATCCGGGCTTTTGTCCACACAGCCTGAATAAATACGCCTCCATCATGGCATGCGGCAATGGCTACATGGGTATTCGCGCCGCGCATGAAGAAGAGTACACCCAGCAGACCAGAGGCATGTATCTCGCGGGGCTGTATCATCGCGCGGGACGCAACGAAACCACAGAGCTGGTCAATCTGCCGGATGTCACCGGGATGGATGTTGAGCTGGACGGCGTCAATTTCACGCTCCTGTCAGGCGACATTCTTGAGTGGCAGCGCGAGCTGGCTTTTGCCAACGGCGAACTGCACCGTAACGTTGTCTGGCGTTCACCGGACGGAAAACGCTACCGGCTGGAGAGTCGTCGTTTCGTTTCGCTGGACCAGTTGCCCTTAGTGGCTATGCAGCTCTCGATCACGCCCCTTGATGGCGCCACGCAGGCGGTGCTGAAAACCGGCATCGACGCAACACAAACGAACAGCGGCAGACAGCATCTGGATGAGATCTCGGTCAGGGTCTTTGACCAGCACTACATGCAGGGCGTGTATGAAACCCAGGACCGGGCATCTGAGGTTGTTGTTTCGGCGTTTTGTCAGCTCTCAGCGAAGAGCGACAGCTGTTTCACCGCCAAAAATCGCCGTCTCAGCGTTCACCATTCTCTGGCGATCGCTCAGGGTGACACTGTCACGCTTGAGAAAATCGTCTGGCTGACGCATCGCAGTGATAAAGCGCTGTCACAGGAGTCTTTCGCGCGCAACGCGCTGGCCGATCTCAAAGTCTCTGCCGCAAGAGGCTACGACGCGCTGCTTGAGAGCTCAGCGTATGCCTGGAACGCGGTCTGGCGTCACGCCCGGGTGGAGGTGGCTTCAGCAGAGCATCAGGATCAAATGGCGCTGGATTACGCCGTCTGGCATCTGACCGCAATGACGCCAGCCCATGACGAGCGCAGCAGTATCGCTGCGAAGGGGCTGACGGGAGAGGGGTATAAAGGCCACGTATTCTGGGATACCGAAATTTTCCTGCTGCCTTTCCATCTGTTCACCCGCCCGCAGATTGCCCGCAGCCTGCTGCGCTATCGCTGGCTTAATCTCTCAGGCGCACGGGAAAAAGCCCGTCGGAACGGCTGGCCTGGCGCGTTGTTCCCGTGGGAAAGTGCCGCAAGCGGAGAGGAAGAGACGCCAGAATTCGCGGCGATTAACATCCGTACCGGGGTACGCCAGAAGGTGGCCTCCGCGCTCGCTGAACACCACATCGTGGCAGATATTGCCTGGGCCGTCGTCACTTACTGGCAGGCGACACGCGACGATGCTTTTATGCGTAACGAAGGCCTGACGCTGCTGATGGAAACCGCCGCGTTCTGGATGGGACGCGCAACGGAAGTCAACGGTCGTCTGGAAATCCATGACGTGATCGGGCCGGACGAATACACCGAGCATGTAAACAACAACGCCTATACCAACTATCTGGCCTGGCACAACGTTGCCTGCGCGACCCAATTTATGGCGATGTTTGGACGTGAGGATGCGCGTTTTAAAGAGAATGCCGCACGGTTCCTGGCGCGCCTGTGGCTGCCAGAGGCCGACGCGGACGGTGTGATCCCGCAGGATGATACCTTTATGGCAAAACCTGCTATCGATCTGAGCCGCTATAAAGCCAAAGCGGGTAAGCAAACCATACTGCTCGATTACTCCCGCGCGGAAGTGAACGAAATGCAGATCCTTAAGCAGGCCGATGTGGTGATGCTGAACTACCTGCTGCCGGAACGGTTTACGCCGCAGCAATGCGCTGCCAATCTGGCGTTCTATGAACCGCGTACCATCCATGACTCGTCGCTGAGCAAAGCCATTCACGGGATTGTGCTCGCGCGTTGCGGCGACACCGAAGGGGCTTATGCCTTCTGGCGTGACGGCATCGGCATTGATTTGGGCGACGATCCGCACAGCAGCGATGAGGGTATCCACGCTGCGGCCACCGGCGCGATCTGGTCTGGTGCCATTCAGGGATTTGCTGGCCTGCAAATTATTGAAGGGGAATTGCATCTTGCGCCGAAGCTGCCTGCGCACTGGCAGAAGCTCGCCTTCCCGTTGCGGTGGCGGAACGTAACCATGCACTTCACCTGTGAAAACGAGGTGTTAACCATCGAATCCTCCGCACCTGTCACGCTGACGCTGTGGGGTCAAACGCTAACTATCACGGGGCGGAAGGTCTGCGCTTATAAGGACTTTCTTGCACCTGTTAATGGGACCGCTACCACGGAGGGGTGCCATGACGCTTAACGCTGTTGTATTCGATCTGGACGGTGTGATCACCGATACCGCACATCTTCATTTTCTGGCGTGGCGCGCCGTGGCGGAAGAAATTGGCATCACCTTCGATGAAGTCTTTAACGAACAGCTGAAGGGAATAAGCCGCATGGATTCTCTCCTGCGCATTCTGAAGCATGGCGGAAAAGAGGGGATGTTTAGCGAGGCGGAGTGCCTCGCGCTTGCGACGAAAAAAAACGCGCTTTATGTCCAGTCGCTGGCATCACTGACGCAGGATTCGCTGCTTCCAGGGATCCGCGACGTGCTGGCGGAGATCCGCGCCGCGAAGGTCAAAATTGGGCTGGCCTCCGTCTCGCTCAATGCTCCGGGGATCCTGCACGCGCTGGGGATCCATCAGGCGTTCGATTTTTGCGCCGATGCTTCCCGCATTCGCCGCTCCAAGCCAGACCCGGAGATCTTCCTCGCCGCCTGTGCAGGGCTGAACGTGCGTCCTGAAGAGGCCATCGGTATTGAAGATGCCGCCGCGGGCGTTGATGCAATCAACGCCGCGGGGATGCTGTCAGTAGGGATTGGGCCTGGCCTTAACCATGCGGGATTACAACTTCATTCAACGCGGGAACTGACCTGGACATGCCTGACAGCGTTCTGGGCGTCCCGGGCGTATTGATAAGGAATAAATTATGGCTCAACTGTCTCTGAAACATATTCAGAAAATCTATGATAACCAGGTCCACGTGGTTAAGGATTTCAACCTCGAAATTGAAGACAAAGAATTTATTGTCTTCGTCGGTCCATCGGGCTGTGGTAAATCCACGACGCTGCGAATGATTGCCGGTCTTGAGGAGATCAGCGCGGGTGAACTGATTATCGACGGCGTTTGCATGAATGACGTGCCTGCCAAATCGCGCGATATCGCAATGGTATTCCAGAACTATGCGCTTTATCCGCATATGACGGTTTACGACAACATGGCGTTTGGCCTGAAAATGCAAAAAATAGCGCCTGCGGTGATTGAAGAGCGCGTTAACTGGGCGGCGCAGATTTTGGGATTACGCGAATACCTGCAGCGTAAGCCTGGCGCGTTGTCCGGCGGCCAGCGCCAGCGCGTGGCGCTCGGCAGGGCGATCGTGCGTGAAGCGGGCGTCTTCCTGATGGATGAGCCGTTATCCAACCTCGATGCCAAGCTTCGCGTTCAGATGCGCGCTGAAATCAGCAAGCTGCACCAGAAGCTTAATACCACCATGATTTATGTCACGCACGACCAGACGGAAGCCATGACGATGGCGACCCGCATCGTGATCCTGAAAGACGGCATTATTCAGCAGGTGGGGGCACCGAAGCAGGTGTACAACGAGCCTGCAAATATGTTTGTCGCAGGTTTCATCGGCTCACCAGCGATGAACTTTATTCGTGGCGCTATCGACGACCGCTATTTCGTGACGGAAACGCTGCGTCTGGAGATCCCTGAGGACAAGCTCGCCGTATTGAATGCGCAGGGTTACCAGCGCAAAGCGGTCGTCTTCGGCATCCGCCCGGAAGACATTGTCACCCTGCAGAGCAGCGGGGAGGAGATTACGGCAAAAGTCAGCGTCGCTGAGCTGACCGGAGCCGAATTTATGCTCTATGCCGCCGTGGGTGGACATGAACTGGTTGTCCGCGCGGGCGCGGCAAATGACTACGCAGCCGGAGATAATATCGGCATTCAGTTCGATATGAATAAGTGCCATTTCTTCGACGCTGATTCCGAAGCGGCTATTAGATAAGAAAGGTGTTTGCCGGAAATGCAAATTTCCGGTTTTTTTGTTTGTTAATTATAAAGGGAATATTTAATGAGTACTCTACTAAGAAGTGCTGCGCTCGTTCTGTGCGCAGGGGTTAGCTGCGCGCAAGCAACAGAAACCGCAAAGCAGTGGGCGTTTAATATTGGTGCCATGTACGAAATTGAAAACGTCGAGGGTCAGGGCGACGATAAAGATGGATTGTATGAACCTTCCGTGTGGTTTAATGCGACGTGGGATGCATGGACGATCTCTCTGGCGATGTATCAGGAGGGGCCAGTTGATTACAGCAGCATGACGCGTGGCACCTATTTTGATCGCCCGGAATTTGAATTACGCTATCGCTTTATCGGCACCGATGATTTTACGTTCGGTCTGACCGGTGGCTTCCGTAATTATGGTTATCACTTTAAAGATGAGCACGGCGCTAAAGACGGCAGTGCCAATATGCAGCGCTACAAAGTTCAGCCTGACTGGGATATTAAATTAACCGACGACTGGCGCTTTGGCGGCTGGTTTGCCATGTATCAGTTTGCCAACGATCTGGAAAAAACCGGCTATTCTGACAGCCGCGTTGAGACCGAAACCGGTTTTACCTGGACCATCAACGAAACCGTCTCTGCGAAAGTGAATTACTATTTAGAGCGCGGTTTCAATATGGACAGCTCACGTAATAACGGCGAGTTTTCTACCCAGGAAATTCGCGCCTATCTGCCAATTTCATTGGGTCAGACGACGTTAACGCCTTATACCCGTCTGGGACTCGATCGCTGGTCAAACTGGGACTGGCAGGACGATCCTGAACGTGAAGGACATGATTTCAACCGTCTGGGTATGCTGTACGCCTATGATTTTAACAACGGATTATCCATGACGCTGGAATATGCCTATGAATGGGAAAACCACGATGAAGGTGAGAGCGATCGCTTCCACTATGCGGGTGTTGGCGTGAATTACGCGTTCTGAACATGATTTACCAGGGGCGTTTGCCCCTGGTTTTTAGCGTAATGCAGCCGCATCCGAAAAATGCGTTTCAACCAATACCTTATGCGGCGCAGGGTTACCCGCAATACGCTTAAACAACACGTTGCAGCTCTCTTCACCCAGCTTTCTCGTCGGGATATCAAACCCGCCTGGCGCAGGGGTTAAAACGAGAGACAGCATCGGATCGCTGTATCCTGCCATGGCAACCTGTTCGGGAACCTTCAGATTTAACTCATCCGCTGCTCGATAAAGGCCCAACAATTTCATGCTGTCAGTGGCAAAAACGGCATCGGGCGGGTTATCAGACGAAAGTAATTTGCAGGCCGCCTGGAGCGCGCTTTCATGGGTATATCCGCCATCAATAACCCATTCCGGATTAATGGCGATGCCCTGTTTTTCAAGGCTGGATTTATAGCCCGCAAGGCGATCGATAGAAACGTGATAATCGAGCGGGGCATGCAGACAGGCAATTTTAGTGCGTCCATGTTTAATAAACGACTCTGTCAATATGGCGCTATCCTGGAAATTGTCCGTATCGACGGAATATATATTCTGATATTCACCTTCCACTTTCCCGATAACGACCACGGGCACGCCGTATTCATCCAGCGTAGTGAAAAAAGATTCGTTTGCCGGGGAACTCAGCATGATGATCCCTTTGATCATCTTCTGCTTTATTTTACTTACACATTTCAGCAGATCGTCTTCACTGCTTTTTGAAGTTTGCAAAATAACGTCAAACCCTTCTTCTTCCGCTTTTGCCGTAATGGCATGAAGGACATCGGAGAAAAAAGGGTTACCAGCAGTGGTTTTGGTCGAACGGGTCGAAATAACCATAATGGCGTCGAAGCCAGAAGAGGTCAGGGCGCGAGCCAGTTTGTTGGGCTGATAATTTAATTCGTCTATTGCCTTCAGCACTTTGTCACGCGCTTCAGGAGAAATATTCGTTTGTTTATTCAGAACGCGGGAAACGGTTGATTTCGATACGCCCGCAACCCGTGCGATATCATAGATGGTGGGTGACATACACCTTACTCACTCCGGACTGACTGCAATGCCGTTCATCTTACTGGAGAGAAAACGGCAATAGCAATAAATAAGAATTGATAATCAACGATCTGCCCCCATTTATTGTATTCTGAAGCCATGCATTCCAGGCTTCCGGGCAACGAAGGATGGCGATGAAGCGACTTAAGAACGAACTCAATTCACTGGTGAACCGCGGCGTTGACCGACATCTGCGTCTGGCGGTAACTGGGCTGAGCCGAAGCGGCAAGACGGCGTTCATTACCGCGATGGTAAACCAGCTGCTGAATCTGCATGCCGGCGCGCGGCTGCCGTTGCTCAGCGCGGTACGGGAAGAGCGTCTGCTGGGCGTTAAGCGCGTACCTCAGCGTGATTTTGGCATTCCCCGTTTTACCTACGACGAAGGACTGGCGCAGCTTTACGGCGATCCGCCCGCGTGGCCGACGCCGACGCGTGGCGTCAGTGAAATTCGCCTTGCGCTGCGTTTTCGCTCAAATGAATCCCTGATGCGCCACTTTAAGGATACCTCCACCCTGTACCTGGAAATCGTCGATTACCCCGGCGAATGGCTGCTCGACCTGCCGATGCTGGCGCAGGATTACCTCAGTTGGTCCCGGCAGATGACGGGGCTGTTGCTGGGGCCGCGCGCCGAGTGGTCAGCCAAATGGCGACAGCTGTGCGAAGGGCTGGATCCGCTGGCACCTGCGGATGAAAACCGTCTGGCGGCCATTGCCGAAGCCTGGACGGACTATCTGCATCAGTGTAAGCAGGAAGGCCTGCACTTCATCCAGCCGGGCCGTTTTGTCCTGCCGGGGGATTTAGCGGGCGCGCCCGCGCTGCAGTTCTTCCCGTGGCCGGATGTGGACGGCGCAGGCGAGTCGAAGCTGGCGCAGGCCGACAAGCACACGAACGCTGGCATGCTGCGCGAGCGTTACAATTACTACTGCGAAAAGGTGGTCAAAGGCTTTTATAAAAACCACTTTTTGCGTTTCGACCGCCAGATTGTGCTGGTGGATTGCCTGCAGCCGCTTAACAGCGGGCCGCAGGCATTTAATGATATGCGCCTCGCGCTGACGCAGCTGATGCAGAGTTTCCATTACGGACAGCGAACACTGTTTCGCCGTCTGTTTTCGCCGGTGATCGACAAGCTGCTGTTTGCAGCCACAAAAGCCGATCACGTTACGGTCGATCAGCACGCCAACATGGTTTCTCTGCTGCAGCAGCTGGTGCAGGATGCCTGGCAAAACGCCGCGTTTGAAGGCATCAGTATGGATTGCCTTGGGCTCGCCTCGGTGCAGGCGACGCAAAGCGGGCTGATTGACCTTAACGGCGAGAAAATACCGGCATTACGCGGGAACCGGCTCAGCGACGGCGAACCGCTTACCGTGTATCCGGGCGAAGTGCCCGCGCGGCTGCCGGGGCAGGCCTTCTGGCAGAATCAGGGCTTCCAGTTTGAAGCCTTCCGCCCGCAGGCCATGAGCGTCGACAGGCCATTACCGCACATCCGTCTGGATGCGGCGCTGGAGTTTTTGATAGGAGATAAATTGCGATGACGGAACCATTAAAACCGCGCATCGACTTTACCGGTACGCTGGAGCAAGAGCATCAGGATGCGTTTAAAACGGCGCAGACGTTCAGCGGCGCGCAGGCAGATAATTTTGCCCCGGCGCTGCCGGACGATCCCGCCGTTGAGGAAGGTCCGGCGGAGGCGGTCGTGGAGGCCGCCCTGCGCCCAAAACGCAGCCTGTGGCGCAGGATGGTCACCGCTGGTCTGGCGCTGTTTGGCGTAAGCGTGGTTGGGCAGGGCGTGCAGTGGACGATGAATGCCTGGCAAACCCAGGACTGGGTGGCGCTGGGTGGATGTGCCGCCGGGGCGCTGATCGTGGGGGCGGGCGTCGGGTCGGTTGCCACCGAGTGGCGCCGCCTGTGGCGTTTGCGGCAGCGCGCGCATGAACGTGATGAAGCACGGGATCTGCTCCACAGCCATGGCACAGGAAAAGGCCGCGCCTTCTGTGAAAAGCTGGCCAGCCAGGCGGGTATCGATCAGTCGCATCCGGCGCTTCAGCGCTGGTATGCCGCTATCCATGAAACCCAGAATGACCGGGAGGTGGTCACGCTCTATTCCCATATGGTTCAGCCGGTGCTGGATGCCCAGGCGCGGCGTGAGATTAGCCGCTCGGCGGCGGAATCCACGCTGATGATTGCCGTCAGCCCGCTGGCGCTGGTGGATATGGCCTTTATCGCCTGGCGTAACCTGCGCCTCATCAACCGTATCGCGAACCTTTACGGCATAGAGCTGGGTTACTACAGCCGGATCAGACTGTTCAAACTGGTCCTGCTCAATATTGCGTTTGCCGGTGCGAGTGAGCTGGTGCGCGAAGTGGGGATGGACTGGATGTCGCAGGATCTGGCGGCGCGTCTCTCCGCCCGCGCGGCGCAGGGTATCGGCGCGGGATTATTGACGGCGCGTTTGGGTATCAAAGCGATGGAAGTGTGCCGTCCGCTCCCCTGGATTGATGGCGATAAGCCGAGGCTGGGCGATTTCAGGCGTGAATTGATCGGCCAGCTCAAAGAGACGCTCAATAAAAAACCGGCTCCGTGAGGTTTTGTTCACTAATCGTGCTGGCTGTCAATATTTGTTGACAGCCATCTTCCGGTTCACCGTGATCTGACATATCATTTTAACGTTATTGGCTTAAAACGGTGAATTTCCCATGCGTCTTGAAGTCTTCTGTGAAGACCGTCTCGGTCTGACCCGCGAGTTACTCGATCTTCTTGTTTTACGTAGCATTGATTTACGTGGCATTGAGATCGATCCTGTCGGGCGAATTTACCTCAATTTTGCCGAAATTGAATTTAATACCTTCAGCAGCCTGATGGCGGAAATCCGCCGTATCGCTGGCGTTACGGATGTACGCACCATTCCCTGGATGCCATCCGAGCGTGAGCATCTGGCCCTGAGCGCACTGCTGGAAGCGATGCCTGAGCCATTCCTCTCCCTTGATCTGAAAAGCAAAGTTGAGCGCGTCAACCACGCGAGCTGTCAGCTTTTCGCGCAGAGTCAGGAGAAGCTCAGCAACCACCACGCCGCGCAGCTGATCCCGGGTTTTAATTTCCAGCGCTGGCTGGACAGCAACCCACAGAACACGCACAGCGAGCATGTGGTGATAAACGGACAAAATTTCCTGATGGAGATCACCCCGGTCTATCTGAAAGGGGAAGGAAATACCCGTGTACTGACAGGTTCGGTGATCATGCTGCGCTCGACGTTACGTATGGGGCGCCAGCTGCAAAACCTCTCCAGCCAGGACGTTGGCGCATTCAGCCAGATTATTGCCGTCAGCCCGAAAATGCGCCACGTGGTTGACCAGGCGCGCAAGCTCGCCAGTCTGACCGCGCCGCTGCTGATAACCGGCGGTACCGGCACCGGGAAAGATTTGCTGGCCCACGCTGTGCATCTGGCAAGCCCGCGTGCGGCAAAACCGTATCTGGCGCTTAACTGCGCCTCTATTCCGGAAGATGCCGTCGAAAGCGAGCTGTTTGGGCACGCGCCGGAGGGTAAAAAAGGGTTCTTCGAGCAGGCCAACGGCGGCTCCGTACTGCTGGACGAGATCGGCGAAATGTCGCCGCGTATGCAGGCCAAACTGCTGCGTTTCCTGAACGACGGCACCTTCCGCCGCGTCGGTGAAGATCACGAAGTGCATGTGGACGTGCGCGTCATTTGCGCCACCCAGAAAAACCTGGTGGAGCTGGTGCAAAAGGGGATTTTCCGCGAAGATCTCTACTACCGTCTCAACGTCCTGACGCTGAATATTCCACCGCTGCGCGACTGCCCGCAGGATATCATGCCGTTAACAGAGCTGTTTGTGGCCCGCTTTGCCGACGAGCAGGGCGTTCCACGTCCGAAGCTCTCAGCGGATCTCGGCACGGTTCTGATGCGCTACGGCTGGCCGGGCAACATTCGTCAGCTTAAAAACGCCGTTTATCGTGCGCTGACGCAGCTGGAAGGCTATGAACTGCGTCCGCAGGACATTCTGTTGCCGGATTACGACGCGGGAACGGTATCGGTCGGCGAAGAGGCGATGGAAGGCTCGCTGGATGAGATCACCAGCCGCTTCGAACGTTCAGTGCTGACGCAGCTTTATCGCAACTACCCAAGTACGCGCAAACTGGCAAAACGCCTTGGCGTCTCGCATACGGCGATTGCGAACAAGCTGCGTGAATATGGTCTGAATCAGAAGAAGGGTGATGAATAACAAAAAGCCTCTGTAAAGAGGCTTTTTTTACGCTTATTCCTTTGCCAGCGGCGTGGTAACAATCTCGGTTTTGGCCTCTCCCTGAATGGCCGCAATCCTGCTTTCCACCTCTTTTACCTGCTGCGGACTGTGAAGCAGGGTATAGGTCAGATCAAACTGAGCGCTGGCACCGGGCTGAAGCTGTTTAACGCGCTTTTGCTCACGTTCAATCGTGACGGGGTAGGCATAGCTGGTGCCTGGCTCAATCCCCGTCACATACCCCTGTTTTGGTGTATCGGTGTTTTTCCACAAGGTCAGCACGGGCAGCTGGCGGGTATCAAACTGAATTGACGCGCCTTTATCACCGGCTTTGTTCACCACCGCCGCGAGAGTTTCGTGGTTGGTGTCCGCGAGCGGTTTGATGTTAAAGACCATCTCATCAAAGCCTTTTGTCGGCCCCGCATAGGTTTGCCAGTCGTTAACGCCTGCTTTCGCGTAGTCGTTAAACGGGCTTACGCTTGCCGCCGGGGCAAGGAAGCGCGCGCCTTCTTCGAGGATTGGCGTGCCAAAGTTGCTGTGATAGATGATTTGGTAATCATGAGGGTAATCGGCATGGTTTGTCAGAACGTCATGCAGGCTGAACTGGTTGGTTCCTGGAACGTAACGCAGTTCGGTCATGGTTTGCAGATCCGCTTTTTTGAACGTGCTCTCTTTGATGAGTCCGCGAATACGAATTTCATGCGGGGCGGCATCTGCAACGTCCACCTCTACCTGGGATGCCGGCGTATTCCCCGCCTTGCCGTGCAGGGTATACATCTGGCCGTCAGCGGTAACCGGGTGCCCCGTCCATTCGTAGCCACAGCGGACCATCATCTCGTTGAAACCTTCCAGCCAGCCGAGTCCGTTTCGACTTTCAAGATTGATATATGCCGGGTTGACGACCTCTTTAACAGGCGAATTCCACCCCAGCCTGGTGCCAAACCCTTCCACTTGCAGAAGGTTCATCCCGCGCGACGGGCTTAAGGTGATTGTCAGGCCGTTTTTGCTGCTAATGACGATAACTTTACTGCCTTCCTGCTTTCCGCCGTGCAGCACTTTTTGCTCAATGCTGAACGTCCTGTCGTTAATTTTCAGCTCATCGCTGGAAATCTTCCAGTTTCCTTTTTCCACACTGCTTTCAGCGCTGGTCAGCACCCAGGTTTTTGCCGAGGCATGACCAGAAACCAGTACCGCAAGGAGCGTTAAAGCCAGTTTTGTTTTCATATTTATCCCTTTTTGCTGAAACGATTATTTTCTTTCGTAAGCAAATCTAATGTTTTGGCGAAAAAGAAATGTGATATGTCTCACTGTGGGCGAATATACGAAGTTTTAACGAATTTGTTGCGAATTAGATCGCTAATTTTCTGAATTTATAAATGTATCTTGCATAAAAACTGTGAGAAATACCCATTAATGATTTAACGATTCAGCAAGAAGGTAATAAAAAACCCCGCCATGGCGAGGTTTTGAAAAAGCGGTATACAATGCTAAGTAATGATTATGCTTTCAGCGTTTCCAGCGCGGTGGTGTAATCCGGCTCGGTAGTGATTTCATTAACCAGTTCGCTGAATACAACGGTGTCGTTTTCATCAAGAACCAGTACAGCGCGTGCTGCCAGACCTTTCAGTGGGCCTTCGGCGATGCTGACGCCGTAGTTTTCGAGGAAATCCGGGCTGCGCAGGGTGGAGAGGGTGATAACGTTGCTCAGGCCTTCAGCGCCGCAGAAGCGAGACTGGGCGAACGGCAGGTCAGCAGAAATGCACAGCACAACGGTGTTGTCCATTTCAGTGGCCAGCTGGTTGAACTTACGCACGGATGCGGCGCAAACGCCGGTATCAATGCTTGGGAAAATGTTCAGCACTTTGCGTTTACCCGCAAACTGAGCCAGTGTGACGTCAGACAGATCTTTAGCCACCAGAGTAAAAGCCTGCGCTTTGCTGCCAGCCTGCGGAATGGAACCTGCAACAGCAACCGGGTTGCCCTGGAAATGAACGAGTTGTGACATAGATATCTTCCTGTTTACATATAGTTAACGTCGGGGCTAGTGTATGTCATCAGCAGATAACACGGCAAACCAAATTTTTTCGCCTTACCGGGCCGCAAGGAGTCAGTGATGAGAAGCGTTAAGGTCTATGAAGAAGCCTGGCCATTGCATACCCCGTTTGTGATCTCCCGCGGCAGCCGAAGTGAAGCCAGCGTGGTGGTGGTTGAAATTGAAGAGGACGGTTTTAAAGGTGTCGGGGAATGCACGCCTTACCCGCGCTATGGGGAAAGCATTGCGTCGGTGATGGCGCATATCATGACGCTGGTGCCAGACCTGCAAACAGGGCTCACGCGTGAGGCATTGCAGCAGCGGTTACCCGCCGGGGCGGCGCGTAACGCCATCGACTGCGCGCTCTGGAGCCTGGAGGCCGCTAAACAGCAGCAATCGCTGACGTCGCTGTTAGGTGTGGCTCTGCCGGAGGCGATCGTTACGGCGCAAACGGTGGTGATTGGCGAGCCGGACCAAATGGCAGCCAGTGCGAAAGCGCTCTATGACGCCGGGGCCCGGCTTCTGAAGGTAAAACTCGACGATCGTCTGATCAGCGAGCGGATGGTCGCCATTCGCTCGGCGGTTCCCGCAGCCACGCTGATTGTTGATGCCAACGAGTCATGGCATCCCGAAGGGCTGGCCGCGCGCTGTCAGCTGCTGGCTGACCTGGGCGTGGCCATGCTGGAACAGCCTTTGCCCGCGAAGGATGACGCGGCGCTGAAGAATTTTATCCATCCGTTGCCCATCTGTGCGGATGAAAGCTGCCACACACGCGAGAGTTTAAGCGAGCTGCAGGGCCGCTACGAGATGATTAATATTAAGCTCGACAAGACCGGCGGGCTGACAGAGGCGCTGGCCCTGGCGGAAGAAGCCCGGGCGCAGGGTTTTTCACTGATGCTGGGCTGTATGCTCTGTACCTCCCGGGCGATCGGCGCGGCGCTGCCGCTGGTGAATCAGGTCAGTTTCGCCGATCTGGATGGTCCGACATGGCTGGCGGTTGACGTGTCGCCAGCACTCAGTTTTACCAGCGGCGTGCTTCATCTCTGAGGCTGCCAGCGCAAAAGCTCAACCATGGCTTTTAAGTATTTTTCGCTGGCCTCGTCGGAGGAGATCGGCGGGAATTCAGCGGTAATGCAGGGCAGGCTCAAATCGGCGCACCAGCTTCCGAACGATCCCGGCGTTTCATAGCCCACGCTGGTGACGAGGGGCAGGGCGAACGCGTCTGCCAGCCATGCCCCTAGCTCAGAGTGGCGCGGATCTTCAATGCAGGCCAGCGGATCGTGGAAGGATACCACCCATGCCGGGTGGATCTTATGTATAAGCTGGCACAACGCCTGCGTTTCCGGCTCTGAGCCCGGTTTGTCTCCCGTCAACAGCACCACATCACGCTCCTCGGCGGAGCTGTTCCAGCGGTACACCGTTTCCCCGGCGCGCCAGTTTGCTGCCGGGAAATTACGGTTTAAGTCAACGCCTCTCGCATTGGCGCGAAGCCCAAGCTGACAGCCGTCCGGGTTAACCGCCAGAATCACGTGATGACGTCGCAATGAAGGCGTCAGCGTCCGCAGCGCGCAGGAAAGCGTCACGATGGAGGAGTTCTCATCCCCGTGCGTGCCGGCAAGAATCAAGCCGCTTTCGCGGTCTGCGTCGGGGGCGGGAAACCAGATCAGCGATGCGCCTAAAAATGAACGGCCATATTGCTCAGCGCCCGGCGGAAAGGCGCCGCGTTCCGCTCTCGGTCGGGTGGTTGCCATACGAAATCCTGATAAAGAAGTCACTACTGGCAGTGTTGTGCAAAACCCGCGGTTAATCAAATAGTTTCCGTAACGGCTGAGAATTGCCTTAAATCACTATTCAGGCGTAAGTTATTTGCATTTCTTTTTGTCGAAACAAATAATTACGCAACTGCCTGTTACCTGAATTCTTTAGAGGGGATCTTATGAAGCATCCTGTTTCGCGTCTTTTTGCCGCATTGTGCCTGTGCGGACTTACTTCACTTTCCTACGCTGCCGATGTGCCGCAGGGCACGGCGCTGGCGCAAAAGCAGGAGCTGGTCAGACACATTAAAGATGAGCCCGCGTCGCTGGATCCGGCGAAAGCCGTGGGGCTGCCAGAGATTCAGGTGATTCGCGATCTCTTTGAAGGCCTGGTTAATCAGAATGAGAAAGGTGAGCTGACGCCGGGCGTGGCGACGCGCTGGCAGAGCAACGATAACCGAATCTGGACGTTTAGCCTGCGCGACGACGCGAAATGGTCTGACGGTACGCCCGTCACCGCCGAGGATTTTGTCTACAGCTGGCAGCGTCTGGTTGATCCGAAGATCACTTCGCCGTTTGCCTGGTTTGCGGCACTGGCGGGCATCCACAACGCACAAGCCATTATTGATGGTAAAGCCGCGCCCGATACGCTGGGGGTAACCGCCGTAGATGCCAGAACGTTACGCGTTCAGCTGGACAAACCGCTGCCGTGGTTCAGCAACCTGACGGCTAACTTTGCCTTTTATCCGGTGCAAAAAGCCAACGTCGAAAGCGGGAAAGAGTGGACACGACCGGGCGCGTTAGTGGGGAACGGCGCTTACGTTCTGAAGGATCGCGTGGTCAATGAAAAACTGGTTGTGGTGCCCAATACGCACTACTGGGACAATGCCAAAACGGTGCTGCAAAAAGTGACCTTCGTGCCGATTAATCAGGAATCGTCGGCCACCAAACGCTACCTGGCAGGGGATATTGATATTACCGAATCGTTCCCAAAAAACATGTATCAGAAGCTCCTGAAGGACATTCCGGGACAGGTTTATACGCCGCCTCAGCTGGGAACATATTACTATGCCTTTAACACCCAAAAAGGCCCGACGGCGGATGCACGGGTTCGTCTGGCGCTGAGTATGAGCATCGACCGTCGTATCATGGCGGAAAAGGTGTTAGGGACGGGAGAGAAGCCCGCCTGGCACTTCACTCCTGACGTGACGGCAGGGTTCACCCCGGACGCCTCGCCATTTGAGCAGATGTCGCAGCAGGAGCTGAACGCTCAGGCAAAAACCTTGCTGCAGGCCGCAGGCTACGGTCCTCAGCGTCCGCTGAAGCTGAACCTGCTGTATAACACCTCGGAAAACCACCAGAAAATCGCGATCGCGGTGGCCTCCATGTGGAAGAAAAATCTCGGTGTGGATGTCAAACTGCAAAACCAGGAGTGGAAAACCTACATTGATAGCCGTAACACCGGCAACTTTGATGTGATCCGCGCGTCATGGGTGGGTGATTACAACGAGCCATCAACGTTCCTGTCATTGCTGACTTCCACCCACAGCGGCAATATCTCCCGCTTTAACGACCCTGCCTACGATAAGATCATCCAGCAGGCGACGCTGGAAACGACGGCGAAGGCGCGCAATGCGGACTACAACATGGCGGAGAAAATCCTGATGGAGAAGGCGCCCATCGCGCCAATTTATCAGTACACCAACGGTCGCCTGATTAAGCCCTGGGTGAAAGGCTACCCGATCAATAACCCGGAAGACGTGGCGTATAGCCGGACGATGTATATTGAAAAGCACTAATCAAGTACTGGCGCGGCTTGCGGCGCCAGTTCCTCTTTTCTGATCATCACCCGCTACAGCAGAAAGCATCATTTTTCTGACGGTATTTTTTGCGTATTCAGATGGTTTGCCCGCCCGACACTTCAATGCGCTGTGCGGTTACCCAGCGGTTATCATCACGCAGCAGGCTGGCGACCATCGGTCCGATATCGTCGGGAACGCCGACCCGCCCGAGCGCAGTCATCGCGGCAAACTGCGCGTTGACATCAGCGTTGTCGCGAACAAGGCCGCCGCCAAAATCGGTTTCAATGGCGCCTGGCGCGATGGTATTGACGGTGATGCCGCGCGGGCCCAACTCGCGTGCCAGATAAACGCTGAGCATTTCCACAGCCGCTTTTGCCGCCGCGTAAGCGGAGAACCCAGGGTACGATACCCGGGTCAGGCCGGACGAGAAGTTAATGATGCGCCCGCTGTCCGCCAGCAGAGGTAAAAGGCTCTGGACCAGGAAAAATACCCCTTTGACATGGACATTGAACAGCCCGTCGAACTGCGCTTCGGTGGTCTCGGCCACCCCGGCAAACTCGCCATGACCTGCGTTATTTATCAGGTGGTCGAAGGTGTCGCGCTGCCAGACTTCGGCGAGTTGTTGACGTAGCGTTTTGGCAAATGCCGGAAAACTCGTCGTCTGCGCCATATCCAGTTGAAGCGCGATCGCCTTGCGACCAAGGGTGCGGATTTCCGCGACTACCGCTTCAGCCTGGTGGGTATTTCCTCTGTAAGCGACGATAATATCACCACCCTGACGCGCGATAGAGAGGGCGGTGTTACGGCCGAGACCACGATTGGCGCCGGTGATAAGTGCAATTTTACTCATGGTGTATCCTCTGTTTGGTGGAGCTTTTACAGTAGGAGAAGGGCACTCATCCACATTGCCTGATTCTGGTTATCTTTTGCCTGTTTCTCTTTTCATGGTTTGTTCTGAAGAGAATGGCAGCATACTATGGCTTAAAAACTTGCCTGAAAGAGTGTCTATGCGCGATCTCCTGTTCGATCTTTGCCGCCGGTATGCCGATGCTCACGTCGACCGTAGCGGGGTTGCCGTAACGCCGGTTCCAGGGTTGACGATTATCCGGGCTTTGCATCCTGGCGAATTGCAGGCGGCGATCAACAGACCGCTGATGGCGATGCTTTTACAGGGCCGCAAACGCGTCGCTACGGGGACGGAAAGTTTTGAATATGGCCCCGGAGAGGCGATGGTCATTGCCGCTGATGTGCCGACCCTCAGTCAGATTACCCAGGCCAGCCTTCGCCATCCCTACTATTCACTGGTGTTGGAACTGGATATCGCCATCCTGCGTGAGTTGCAGGATGCTGTACCAGCGAAGCAGGGGGGAGCCCCTTGCGTTGGGGTTGAGCCAATGAATGCTGACGTGACGGATGCGGCTTACCGGCTGGCAAGGTTGTTTGAACAACCGGAGGCGATGGCGGTTCTTGGGGATGGGCTACGGCGAGAGCTGCATTACTGGTTGCTTCGCAGTGTCCATGGTCCTGCTATTCGCGCCCTGGGGGCGGCGGATAGCCACTCAGGGCGGATTAGCCGCGTGGTCGCAATGTTGCGTAAGGAGTTTACACGTACGATAAGCGTTGAGGAGCTTGCTGGCGTGGCGGGCATGAGCGTGTCCGTATTCCATCAGCATTTCCGCGCTATAACCACGATTTCCCCCCTGCAATTCCAGAAACAACTCCGCCTTATCCATGCCCGCCGCCTGATGCATGTCGATGGCACAAAGATCGCGCAGGCGGCGTATACGGTCGGTTATGCCAGTGTTTCGCAGTTTACCCGCGAATATGCCCGCATGTTTGGCGCGCCACCGGGTCGGGATAAACGCAGGGCGACATAACGTTTTTAAGCCATGATTCAATACCTTGAGTCGGTATATTCTTCTGTACATTCCAGGTATTACTCATCGGCCACCACATCCCGTCTCCTCGGGCGAAGGCCGCCCGATAGCGAAGCATCTGGTCATCCGGATTTAAATGCAGTGCATCCAGTAGCGCGGGTAGGGTCAATACATCTTTGGTGAAGGTTTGATTTGTCACGCGTTCTACGGTTTCTGCCAGTTTTCCGTATGATGTCGTTTCACCTGCGACAAATATCACTTCATTTACGATCCGCGGCTGATGCAAATAAATTTCGGTGGTGAGTCGGCCAATATCCGCAGGTGTTGTCACGGTAACTTGTGTGTCCCATCCTCCGAGCGCATTAATGGTTTTTTCGGATAAATTCACCACATCAAATGCCGGTTCGAAGAGAAAGCTGGTAAACATACCGGTTGAAACAATCACCCATTCCGTCGCGTCCTGTTCCCGCAACAGCGTCCTGACATCATACTGCTCGTCCCAGACGGGCTGGCCGCTTCCTTTGCCGACCACATCGTAATTCACGCCGAACTGCCATGGGAAATAGCGGCTTACACCGGCTTCCAGTACCGCGCGGGTAATTTTGATCTGTGTACCTGCTCCGGCAACAAACCCCATGCAGTTGATCACGGTATCAAAATCCAGAAAGTGGGTTTTTAACGTTTCAGTGGAACTGTCGGCGACATCGACCGCGATGAATTCTGCTCCTGCATCAGCCAGTTTTTGATGAATTTCAGACTGAAGCTTACCCCGGCTGTCCCAGGAGCCTGGCGATACGATAACGGAGACAGCGCCATCGCGCTGCGTGACTGCAGGAACCAGATAGTCCAGAACGGCAGCGCCCAATTGTCCTGCACCAAGCACTAATACTTTTTCACCTGTTTTGATATCACGTTCTTTCATGCTGAGCCTCGCTTTGTTAAATCGCCTGTCTACTTCGGCTTGAGCAAGGTTATGTCAGCTGAACGTATTCGATAAGACAACAGGCATAAGTTAGACTGTTCGTATAAATGGGATAATTGACCTTTTCAGGCGCGGTGGGAATATGGATAAACTGGAATCAATGCGGGTCTATGTTTGCGTAGTCGATACCCATAGCTTCGCCAGAGCGGCAGAAGTGCTGGGGCTACCGCGTTCAACCGTATCGCGGGTCGTTAAGGAACTGGAGACCTTCCTGGGTATCCAACTTTTACAACGTACCACCCGGAAACTCAATGTGACCGCAGAGGGCCAGCGTTACTATGACGAGAGCAAACGACTGCTGTCGGATATCGCAACGATGGAGTCTTCCTTTCCCGGCAGATCCGCACGGCCCAGAGGCCGTTTTAAAGTGGGGATGCCGCAGTCTCTCGCCCGACATTCCATTCTTCCCGTGCTCCCGGAATTTCTGCGCCAGTATCCCGAGCTGGAGTTGATACTCTGTTCCAGCGATAGCGTAGAGGACATTATTCAGGAAGGGTATGACTGCGTAATTCGCACCGGAAGGATTGAAGATTCAACGACGCTGGTCGCGCGACCTCTGGCTAACTTCAGGTGGGTTGTTCTGGCCTCTCCGGACTATATAGCCGCCTGTGGTAAGCCGAAAAATCTCGACCAACTGGAAAAGCATTATGCAGTCGGCTACCTGAACCACCGCACCGGGCGTACTATCGACTGGTTTTTTACGCGTGATGACGGCGATTGCGCAATCCGCATGAAAGAAACATTAATCGTCGATGACACCGACGCCTATATCCAGGCCGGAATTCAAGGGCTTGGATTAATTCGCGTGGCCAGCTATCTGGCCGAGCCGTATCTGAAGAGCGGGGCGTTGGTTCGCTGTATGGAGGACGTCTCTTTCGATTTACCGCTTTCGCTTGTCTATCCACAAAACCGCTATCTCCCGCCTTCGGTACGCGCCTTTTATGACTGGAGCAGAGCGGTGCTACACCAACATGGTGACTGACGCTCGATAGCGCCAGTTTTGCTTAATCGCCGGAAATAAAAAAAGCCCGTCAGAGAACGGGCGAAATAAGCAAATGATTTAGTGATTCGTTATCAACGTTGTTGGAGGATAACGACGCGTATCTTACGCGGCTCTGGGTTATGCTGATACCTGACAAATACGGTAGGTGAAACAATAAATTAAACATGCACTACAGCGCGTCAAAAGTGGGGTAGAGGCTGTTTTCCAGATATTCAACGAAGTACCAGATCTCACCACTGAAAATAAACCATAAGCCAAATATAATAAGCAGTAAAATAATTATGGTGAGTATTATTTCTGTTTTTCCCATTATCGCTACTACCCACCTGTCGTTAATTTACTTAAGCCAGGCATTGTAGCGGGGCTTTTCCCTATACTCCAGTTTCATGCAGCGAGGACTTTATTACGCCCATCATTTTTAGCGCGATAGAGCGCATCGTCGACGCGTTTAAACAGCTCATCAATACTTTCTGCCGGGTCATGCCGCGCCACGCCAATGCTAACCGTAAACCGCGGTAAGCCCGCAATGGTGATACGGGCAACGGCCGCCCGGACGGATTCAGCAATTTTCAGGGCCGTTTCGAGGGACGTGCGCGGAAGCAGGATAACAAACTCTTCACCGCCCCAGCGGAACACCAGGTCATCCTGCCGGCTGCATGCTTCCAGCGTTCGGGAGAGTGCGATAAGCACCTCATCGCCCTTCAGGTGACCGAAGAGGTCGTTAATGTTTTTAAAATGATCGGTATCGACCAGCAGCAGGCTAAATTGCTGCTGTGCGGAAAGGTGGCTCAGGTTGGTTTGGTCGATAACGTTGTAGAACTGTCGCCGGTTGAGTAAACCCGTCATTGCGTCACGCAATGCAGCATTTTCCAGCTCCTGCTCAAGCCTCTTTTGCTCGGTAATATCATGGATTATGCACAGCATCAGTTTGTCACCGTAGATCTCAATAGGGCCGGCATAGGTCTGGACATGGCGGGTGGAGCCATCGGCAAGGCGGTGGACGAAATTGAGCGGCTTATGTCCACCGGGCAACGCGGCGATCTCCGTCATGATGGGCATGACATCTCTTCCCAGAGTGTTTATTTCCCAGGTATGTTTGCTGCACATTTCGTCATGGGAATAGCCATAGAAGCTGAGCGCCGCCAGGTTTGCATCGACAATATGCCCGTCGCGGGCATGATCGATCAACAGCATCGGCGCGCTGTTGGTCAGGAAAAAGCGCGCGTACAAGCCCTGTTTTTTACGCTGATAGGTTGCGGAGCGGCTGGCCTTCAGGCCTGACGGGGCTTGCGAAGCGATCCCCTCAAACACGATAAGGTCGCCGTATTGTGGGGAGTGAGTGAGAGAGAGGCGACAGCTAAGCGGCGCGTCATGCCCATCGCGGCTAATTGTCCAGATCTCGACAATATCCTGATCGTTTTTCAGTTCAGAAACATACATCGACAGGGCGGTATGCGCACTTGCAGAATAGGTGCCTTTACGCAGGGCGTCCACGGTTTTACTGGCTGAGAGCAGTGTCGCGGTCACATTTGCAAAAATGATCTGTTCTGAAACAGGAGAAATAAGCCACACGGGCGTTTTAATTGCATTCAGCGCATCAAAACCATTTTGCGACATAGGGATTTCCTGTTCATCGGTACAATTTGCCTGACAATCATGAAAGAATTGACTCGCGTGTACTCCTTTGAAACATACTCTACTTAATCCCGTCAGGCATGATTTTTTTGTGAAATAAATGGGGGATCCGTACGCATTTGACTCATGGGTATAATTTGTTTCTCTGAGTTTTTCTGCAACAGCAGCCACGGAACCTGATCGGCAGGTAAAGGGCGGGAAAAAAGGAATCCCTGAAGATAGTCGCAGCCGAGGTGGGTCAGGATTGCCTGCTGTTCGTCCGTCTCGATCCCTTCGGCAACCACATTCATCTCCATGGTGCGGGCGATATTAATAATGGTTTCTACCAGCTTGCGGCTTTTTTCATTTTCCAGCATTGACGCCACAAAACTCTTGTCGATTTTAAGCTCTTTTGCCGGAAGAACGCTCAGCATCAGCAGGTTGGAATAGCCCGTGCCAAAATCATCAATGGAGACGGTGATCCCCGCATGGTTAAAGGCATTGAGCAACTCGATGCTGCGGTCGAGGTTTTTTAGCGCGGTACTCTCCGTCACCTCGAGGACCAGGCGGGAGGGAGAGAGCTGATATTTTTCCAGCATCGACGAGACGATATGAAAGATATCCGGCTGTTCGAACTGTACTGGGGATAAGTTGAACGATAAGGTCCACTGGCTGAAACCCTGTTCAGTCCAGAAATGAAGCTGGCGACATGCGGCTTCGATAGCCCAGTTGCCGACAGGAATAATTAAACCCGTTTGTTCCAGCGTGGGTAAAAACAGCCCCGGCAGCAAAACCCCTTGTTCAGGATGACGCCAGCGCAAAAGGGCCTCAAAACCGTGGATGGTCTTATCTTCCGCATGCCAGGTTGGCTGATACCACAGTTCAAATTGATCGCGCTCCAGCGCCTGAGAAAGATCCTGCAGAAAGCCGGGTTTAGCCGGAACCGCCGTTGACATCTCCGGGCGGTAAAATGCCCAGCCGTTGCGTCCGTCTTGTTTAATGTGATGTAAGGCAGCATCTGCCTTAAATTTCAGCTCGTGCAGCGTTTCGCCATCCTGAGGATAGAGGCTGACACCCGCGCTGAGGGTCGTACTCAGGGTGTGTCCGCAAAGTGAAAGCGGGCGGCGCATATCCGCCAGCAGGGTGGTGAGCAAAGTGTTGAGCTTTTCATCGTCACATTCAGGAACCAGCAGAATAAAGGCATCCCCACCCAGCCTGGCCAGCGTCATCTCGCGGGTAAGCCGGGACGTAATGCGCTGGGCAATGGTGATCAACAGTTCATCGCCGACGTTATGGCCCCAGGTGTCGTTAACGCGCCTGAAGTGGTCGACGTTCAGGAAAATCACGGCGAAGGGTTTCTTACTCAGCAATGCGCTGCGAAGGCAATCCTGCATACGCATATCCATCTGGTGACGGTTTGCGAGGCCGGTGAGGGCGTCAAAGCGTGCCTGAAGCTCAAGCTGACGATTGAGCTGGCGCAAATTGTCCGTCAGCCGGGTGGTGCGCCAGTGCGAATCAATAAGCGATATAATTAACATCACGCCGAGCAGGGTGAGCGTGGTGACGGAAACCCAGATGGATAATCCCAGTTCGCTGACCCCGCCGGGAAGCGTGTGTGCGGTTTCATGGAAATGCGCGGCACTCATGCCCGTATAGTGCATTGCGCAGATGGCGGCGCTCATGACGAAAGCGGCGAGAATGCGATTAACAAAGACCCCTTTGTGCTTATCCCTGAGACGAAAAGCCAGCCACAGCGCCACGCCGGAGGCGACGACGGCAATCGCCACGGACAGACCCACAATGCGCCGATCCCAGAGGATGCTATCTTTCAGCATCAACGCGGCCATGCCGATATAGTGCATGGCGACCACGCCAGCGCTGAGAATGAGCGTGGCGAACAACAGCCGAAAGAGAGAGAGATGTTTGCCCGTGACGGCAATATTAATGGCCGTGGTGGAGGCAACCACCGCCACGCCGAGAGACGCAAGGGTTAACCACAGGTCGTAACTCATTATCATGGGCATTTGCATCGACAGCATGCCAATGAAGTGCATGGACCAGATCCCGATGCCCAGCGTGACCCCTCCGGCAATGCGCCAGAACAGAGCCGCCTTTCTGCTGGAAAGGGGGATTTTCCCGGCGCTGTCCAGGGCCACAAAGGAGGCGATAAACGCCACAAGATAAGAGACAGCGATTAAGACAGGGTCCCACGATATATTGAGCATTATGCAATCCCACCTGTGAGAGGGTTACCGGTTTCGCCTGCCGGCACATCTTTATCTGGCAACGAACATGCGCGTTCAATCATATTAGTTATTTATCGTGAAAAATGTTCGGTGATATAAAGCATCAAACTCATGCAGAATATAAAATATATTCTTTTTATTAACGTATTAAGCATGGCTAAACATAGACGAATAATTATAGCAAAGCGCCTTAAATATGAGGGCGAACGTATCGTCTCTGCGTGGATGATGGTATCGCTTCAGGTGGTTTCGGACCAGTGGCGCAGCATGCGGCACAGAACATTTCTCATAATACGCTCTTTTTACCTTACTTAAGTTAAATATCAGGTAGCTAACGGCGAAACGAGAAACCAGCGTAGTATGTGAGGACAAATTCAAAGGCGAATGCTATAAGTCTTAATGCCGACCAAAAATATAAAGCCGTGGATAAAATCATGCTAAGAAATATTAGTGTCAGAACCTTCATTGCCTGGTTCCTTTTATGCGTTTTTTTGGTGAATGCGGGTGTGGTTGTTCTATTTAACAGCAATTCCTCTCTCTTTATTTCGATTAATCTGGTGAATTCCGTCGCGCTATTTTTGCTCTGGGGATATATGACGAAGTATCTTGTGACGCCGATCAATACTGTGAAAAAAAGTATTGAAGAAGTGACCGCAGGCAATCTAGGTGTCGCTATCCCCGAATTTGGCAATAACTGCGCGGGGCGGTTAATTCCCGGGATTAACAGTCTTTCCAGCAACATTGCTACGCTGGTGCGTGAGATCAGGTCTTCATCTCAAAACGCGATGACCTTATCGGATCAACTCTCTTCCCGCAGCGCCCAGCTCTCGGTGAAAACCGAGCAGCAGTCTGCGTCTCTGGTGCAAACTGCCGCCAGCATGGAGCAGATGGCTGCAAGCACCCGAAACAATGCCGATAACACCCGGCTGGCGAGCGAGCAGGCAAATGTCGCGACGTTGCAGGCGCGGAAGGGCGGCGAGCTGATGGGGCAGGTTGCCACTAATATGCAATCCATCACTGAATGTGCGCAGCAGATGACGGAAATCATCTCTCTGATCGACGGTATCGCATTCCAGACCAACATCCTGGCGCTGAACGCCGCGGTTGAAGCTGCGCGGGCTGGCGATCACGGAAAAGGCTTTTCTGTGGTGGCGGAGGAGGTGCGAAATCTGGCGCACCGGAGCGCGGAAGCTGCGAAAAATATCAAAACGCTGATTGAAGTCACCAGCAGCAATGTGACCCAGGGGGCGAGCGTAGTGTCGGAAGCGGAAAAGAATATGCATGAAATCGTGACCGGTTCCGGGAATGTCAGCCGGTTGATGGATGAGATTTCTACCTCGACCGCAGAGCAGGAGAAGGGGATTTCCCAGATCACGCTGGCGCTCTCCGAGCTGGAGCGGGTCACGCAAAGCAATGTGGCAATGGCGGAGGAACTTAACGGTTCGTCTGATGTGCTGCGTAATCAGGTGATTGAACTGCAGGCGCGGACCCGCAACTTCAGGCTGGACCACGGCGCGCCTCAGTCACCATTGCCCGGCCCGGCCTCCTTCCTTCAGCGACCTGAGCACTCGCTCTGAGCGCGACCCGAAGCCTGGCATGCCAGGCTTTTTTACGCCTCTGAAACAATATGTACAATTCCTGAGCGATTTCAGCGCGATGCGAGACATAGTTGTTGCTTAACCCCTGACGGAAGCTAGACTGACATCGAAAGAGCTAAAGAGGGGTAGGCGCTGTGGAAAGCATTAAAGGATCTGAACTTAACGTTCCTGACGCAGTTTTTGCGTGGGTGCTGGATGGCCGCGGCGGTGCCAGGCCGCTGGAAGATAATGATGTTATTGATAAAGATCATCCTTGCTGGCTCCATCTGAACTATACCCACCCGGACAGTGCCGACTGGCTGGCCTCGACCCCGCTCCTGCCTAACAACGTGCGCGATGCGCTGGCGGGCGAAAGCCTGCGGCCCCGCGTAAGCAGAATGGGGGACGGCACGCTTATCACCCTGCGCTGTATCAACGGCAGCACGGATGAACGTCCCGATCAGCTGGTTGCGATGCGCGTCTACATGGACGATGGGCTGATTGTTTCAACCCGCCAGCGTAAAGTTCTGGCGCTGGATGACATTGTGAACGATCTCAAAGAAGGGACCGGGCCGGTTGACTGTGGCAGCTGGCTGGTGGATGTCTGTGACGCCCTGACCGATCATGCGAGCGAGTTTATTGAAGAGCTGCACGATAAAATAATCGACCTTGAAGATAACCTGCTCGATCAGCAGATCCCACCGCGCGGTTTTCTGGCATTATTGCGAAAGCAGCTGATCGTGATGCGTCGCTATATGACGCCGCAACGGGATGTGTATGCCCGTCTGGCCAGCGAAAGACTCAGCTGGATGAATGACGATCAGCGCCGCAGAATGCAGGACATTGCCGACAGGCTTGGCCGCGGGCTGGATGAGATTGATTCCTGCATCGCCCGAACGGCGGTGATGGCGGATGAAATCGCGCAGGTGATGCAGGAGTCACTGGCGAGAAGAACCTACACGATGTCCCTGATGGCGATGGTCTTTTTACCCAGCACGTTTCTGACAGGGCTTTTTGGCGTCAATCTGGGCGGTATACCCGGCGGCGAATATCGATACGGCTTCACCGCGTTTTGCGTCATGTTAGTTGTTTTGATTGGTGGTGTTGCATGGTGGTTGCATCGTAGTAAATGGCTGTAAATTTACGCTTTTTTCACCTTTTTCGAGGATTAAAACGCTCTTTTAATTGAGCGAAGTCAATAAACATCACCCCCGTAAGGTGCAATATTGCTCCCGCAGGTGAATGCAACGTCAAGCGATGGGCGTTGCGCTCCATATTGTCTTACTTCCTTTTTTGAATTACTGCATAGCACAATTGATTCGTACGACGCCGACTTTATAGTCGGCTTTTTTTTGCCTCCTGTTTCTGAGCGTCTACCCTAAAAGGGACGACAGCAAACCCTGGAGGGAAAGATGAGCATTTTACTCGCTCTGCTACTGCAACAATCGCGTCAGTCCGATCCTGTCCCCACCGATCCCGTGCCGATGCCCGATCCCATTCCGCGTCCGCAGCCGATGCCAGACCCGCCGCCGGATGAAGAACCGATTAAATTGTCGCATCGAACCCCGAGATCTGCGAGGATACGCGCCATCTGACCGTAAAGATCACCACGAGAGACTATTGTGACCGCTTTTTCTACCCTGAATGTTCTGCCTGCCGCCCAGCTCGACAACCTCAACGAGTTGGGATACCTCACGATGACGCCTGTACAGGCGGCCGCTTTGCCCGCCATTCTTGAGGGCCGTGACGTACGCGTGCAGGCGAAAACGGGTAGCGGGAAAACGGCCGCTTTCGGTCTTGGTCTGCTGCAGCATATTGACGCGTCGCTGTTTCAGACCCAGTCACTGGTCCTGTGCCCGACCCGCGAGCTGGCAGACCAGGTCGCGGGCGAACTGCGTCGTCTGGCGCGCTTCCTGCCCAACACCAAGATTTTAACCCTTTGTGGTGGACAGCCATTCGGTGCGCAGCGTGATTCACTCCAGCACGCGCCGCACATTATTGTTGCGACGCCTGGCCGTCTGCTGGATCACCTTCAAAAAGGCACCGTATCGCTGGATGCATTAAGCACGCTGGTGATGGATGAGGCGGATCGGATGCTGGATATGGGCTTCAGCGATGCGATTGACGAGGTGATCCGCTTCGCGCCGGTCGATCGTCAGACGCTGCTGTTCTCTGCGACCTGGCCGGAAGCCATCGCCGCGATCAGCGGTCGCGTGCAGAAAAACCCGCTCACGATCGAGATTGACAGCGTTGATGCACTGCCTGCCATCGAGCAGCAGTTCTTTGAAACGTCGCAGCAGGGAAAAATCCCGCTCCTGCAGAAATTGCTGAGCCAGCACCAGCCTGCATCCTGTGTGGTGTTCTGTAATACCAAAAAAGACTGCCAGGCAGTGTGTGACGCTCTGAATGCGGCGGGACAGAGCGCGCTGTCGCTGCATGGCGATCTGGAACAGCGCGATCGCGATCAGACGCTGGTGCGCTTCGCTAACGGCAGCGCCCGCGTACTGGTGGCGACCGACGTCGCCGCGCGCGGTCTGGACATCAAATCCCTTGAGCTGGTGGTGAACTATGAGCTGGCATGGGATCCTGAAGTGCACGTCCACCGTATTGGTCGTACTGCTCGCGCCGGTAATAGCGGGCTGGCCATCAGCTTCTGCGCGCCAGAAGAGGCGCAGCGTGCCAATATTCTTTCTGAAATGTTGCAGATCAAACTGAACTGGGTGAGTGCGCCGGGCAGCGTCAAGCTCGTGCCGCTGGAGGCCGAGATGGCGACGCTGTGCATCGATGGCGGCAAAAAAGCCAAGATGCGTCCGGGTGATGTGTTAGGGGCGCTGACCGGGGATATCGGTCTGGACGGCGCAGATATCGGGAAGATTGCGGTTCATCCGGCACATGTGTACGTAGCGATTCGCCAGGCGGTTGCGCATAAGGCGTGGAAGCAGCTGCAAAACGGCAAGATTAAAGGTAAAACCTGCCGCGTACGTCTGCTAAAATAAGGCATAAAGCGTCTCAGAAGGTCTTTCTGAGACGCTGTCCGCTTATTTCACTTCAAGCACGTTCAGACGTAACTCTTCAAACTGATTGTCATCCTCTTCCGGCTGCCAGCCCGCTGGCTGCATCGGAATCTCTTCCCGATCAAACGCCAGATCGCCGCCATTGACCACTTCAGAATCATGATTGATGCCTTTGAAGTCGAACAGCTCAACGTCTGCGAGGTGTGAAGGGACCACGTTTTGCATCGCGCTGAACATGGTTTCGATACGACCCGGATAACGCTTATCCCAGTCACGCAGCATGTCGCCAATAACCTGACGCTGCAGGTTCGGCTGAGAGCCGCACAGGTTGCATGGAATGATCGGGAAGCCTTTAGCCTGAGAAAAACGCTCAATATCTTTTTCGCGGCAGTAGGCGAGAGGGCGGATCACAATGTGCTTGCCGTCATCGCTCATCAGTTTAGGCGGCATGCCTTTCATCTTGCCGCCGTAGAACATGTTCAGGAACAGCGTTTGCAGGATATCGTCACGGTGATGGCCCAGCGCAATTTTGGTCGCGCCCAGCTCAGTTGCGGTCCGATACAGAATGCCACGGCGCAGGCGGGAACAAAGCGAGCAGGTCGTTTTCCCTTCCGGGATCTTCTCTTTCACGATGCCGTAGGTGTTTTCTTCGACGATTTTGTACTCAACGCCCAGCTCTTCCAGGTATTCCGGCAGAATGTGCTCCGGGAAGCCCGGCTGTTTCTGGTCAAGGTTGACCGCCACCAGCGAAAAATTCACCGGTGCGCTTTGCTGAAGATTACGCAGGATCTCCAGCATGGTGTAGCTGTCTTTACCCCCTGACAGGCAAACCATGATGCGGTCGCCTTCTTCAATCATGTTGAAGTCTGCAATGGCCTCGCCCACGTTACGGCGCAGGCGCTTTTGCAGTTTGTTCAGGTTGTATTGTTCTTTCTTTGTATTTGATTGATTTTCTTGCATTTATTACTACCTTCGGAGCCAATAGAGGCATAATAGGGGCAAAAATTTTTCAGCGTGCCAGCTTATCGTTAAGCATCAGCACCTGTTCGCCATTCATTTCTTCAATCCACGCACCGTAGACTTCATAAACCATTTGCGCGTTTTCATGCCCCATCTGGCTGGCTATGAAAGACGGGTTAGCGCCGGCAGATAACAGCCAGCAGGCAAAAGTATGCCGCGTATGGTACGGATTCCGGCGACGAATACCAGCACGTTTTACAGCTGCGTTGAATCTCGCACCTATGCTCGATAAAGAGTAGTAGGCTTTCTGTTCTCCCTTGCGCATCCGGGGTATGAAAACGAATCGCAGACTTTGATGTTCCACTGCGCCATACTCGCGATGATTAAAGACAATTTCGGTTTTAGGCTGCAGCGCCGTCAGCTTGCGCTGTGCTTTCAAGGCTTCAAGTGCCGGCTCTAATAGGGTGATAATCCGGTTACCTGCTTCGGTTTTTGGTGGGCCGAACATGCCCAACGCATTAAGATTGCGCTGTATATGAGCCGTACCTTTTTCCCAATCGATATCTTCCCAGGCAAGTGCTGCGAGCTCTCCATGACGGACGCCAGTATATACTGCGAACGTCCACATATTCAGGCTTTGGCCACGCTCGGATTCCGCAAGCAAACTAAATTCCTGCTTCGTTAAAGGATCCGGTTTTACTTTCCCTTTGTGTAATTTCTTGATCCCTTCGAAGGGCTTGCCACTGATAAAGCCTGATTTGTGTGCAAACCGAAGAAGGGAGCACAGTAGCGATATATAGTTATTCACGGTACGCACAGTGCGTCCCTGTTTGTTGCTTCTGGGATTTGCCAGGTAAAGTGTCTCACCGTTCAATAGTTCCTTTCTGTATTTCAGAATGTCGCTGTGGCGTATAGTTGAAACCGGCGTGTCTTTGTTAATGATGTGCATTAACGTACCGAGTTGTGAGCGCGTCTTACGCATCGTATTCGCGCTAATTTCTGTTTCTTTAATGTTCGTCCACAGTTCACATAGCTCTGAAAAGGTTTGAACTGAAACAGTGGTTACGGTTTTTTTTGCTCTGGAAGATGAAGGAAAGCGCTGGTGGTAATCAAACTCTTCAAGGTTGATCTCGCTAACGATCACAGCCCGAAGATTCCCGGCTTTTTTGATGTTCGCCGGGGTGTTAATCCAACCTTTTAGAATTTCGCGGCAACGCTTTCCCCGGTACATAAACCAGATGCAAATCTTATTGTTTCTGATTTCGACACCTGTAGGCAAAGCTGCCATCTTACGCATCCCTTATTAACTGATTAATTCTCGGATAGTTATACCAGGTTGTGCCACGCAAGGTTTTTTCTCCTGAAGGAGATACCCGTTTAAAATGGACTCCTTCCACCCAGCAGCCCTGGCGATACTTCTCAATCTGTCGTTCGGTCAGGCCTGTTTTTTCTGTGAGCCTTGCGCCAACAACCCATTCTTCGTTAAAAATTACCTGCGACATGGTTCACCTCAGGTAACCGGCATGAGTATAGATATGCCGGTCTTCAGTCGTTGATATTTCAGTTTCAGTTTGCCTGACCGGGCAGGGAACGCAGTCGGCGCATGCCGGTCATTGCGGTGGCCACGTAGCTTGCCTTGCAGTTGACCACTTCAACCCAGACCTTCACGCCTTCCACTCTCACCGTATAGGTCTCTTTCATCTTGCTGCGCCCATAGTCGCCGTATCTTTGCTGGTGGGCTGCGAGTGCGATTTCACATGCCTGGCGAGCCAAAGGGGATTGCTTACTGCCTCGATTAATCAGTCGCATTTCTTCTCCTTGAGGGAGGGTTTCCCCTCCCGGTCTCGTTAGTCCACGTATTCAGGTTTCATATCCGCCAGGGTGATGCTGAACTGACCATGCAGTTCGTCGCCCAGGTGACGCTTTGAAGATGCCAGTACGCGCTCGGCCTCCGCGAACCGTTCGGCGGCATTCGGCTCGTCAGGCTGGGGCAGGGAGTTAATTGCGGCCTCAACCTTGTTGCGTGCGTCCACCAGGTAATAACGCTTCACGGCCTTGTTTTTCAGCTCAGTGAACAGAGCAGAACCCAAAGTTGCTTTCACGGTTTCAATATCAGCGCGTAGAGCTTTAGCGCTATCCACATCCTGAGCCGCCTCGATGCGGTCACGGAAATCATCAGCAAGTGCATCGATGTTTTGAGCTGATTCCTGAGCCGTTTGCGTTGTAGTGACGTTGTCACCTGAAATGTCTGCAAGGCTTACGTGCTGCGCCGGTGCCGGATTTACCTCTCGTTCTTCACGGCGATCATCGAGTTCATCCGGGGTATATACACCCAGAATCACATCCGGACAGAACAGTCTCGCCCAGCGTTTGACGGCCAGGTACGCCAGTTGCTGGCGTGGGTCGTCAGCCCAGAGAGTAGAATTTCGGGTACGGGCCTGAGCCAACAGCAAATCGAGTTCTCTAGGCTGATCTTCACCTTTAATCGTTGCGCGGATAACGATGCCGATCCCGGCTTCGTCAGCCAGGGTCCAGCCCGGGATGCGGTACTCGCCTTTGTCGTCTTTTCGGATATTGAATTTTCCAACGACCTTTTCCCATGGCCCATACCATTCATATTCAAAGCGGCTGGCCAGCACGCCGCTGCGCGAAATCACGGCATTAACCAGCTGCGCTTCATACCCGAGCACACCGTTAATCAGGTGCGTCTTCTGCGCCACGGCAAAGGGATTCATCTGCCACTGTGCCGCTTGCATCGCAACTGCCATGCAGTCGGCCTGGTTGCCCTGCAGGTGTTTAGGAACAGTCGCGGTGCCTTGCGCCATGATCTGCGCAAATGTGCTGATTGCGTTCAGATACTGGGAATCGAACAGAGCCACGTTGGAGTTAATAACGGTGTTCTGGTCAGCAACGGTAACGTTAGTGTTATGCATAAATCCCCCTTAAGCCTGAGTGCGCAGCGCTTCGAGGCGGCGCAGGTCAAAGTCGTTCAGTTCATCGGTGTAATCGGTAGTGATCGGCGCTGGCCAGTCGCCCGTGTCGAAACCTGTGGCGATGGCGCGCATCGTTTTGCGGTACTCGAGCATGCCCAGTTCCAGTAGTTCGGTGGACGCCTCAATGATGGCGATCCAGTGGTAGTTCTCGTCTTTGTTGACGAAAATCCAGAAGAACTGGTCCAGCGCCGCGGTCTCGCAATACATAGCCGCGCTGAGGTGATAGTCACGGTCTATGATTTCCCGGTGCAGCCTGGCGCGCAGGCTTTCCTGCTTCACATTCCACATGCTGATGGTTTTCAGGTCAGCACCGATGCGCACGCCGTCCAGTTCAATCTCGAGATCGGGGCGTACACGCACTTCTAATCCGGTTTCGTCGTCAAAACCGAAGTAGCTCACTTCAACGGCGCGGCTTGGATGTGTCAGCAGCATGCCGGCGGTCGGGTGCCCCATAAGTGCAGACTGAATTGCCCGCGCTGTGGCCAACTGCTGGCGGGTACCCGAGCAGTGAGCAGTACCCCTGGCCGAAGCCGGTTTATTACCACATTTGCCTCGAGCTGCGGCGTCGCGGAACTGATGGCCAACTCAGTCACAAAGAGCTTGAGCGTGAGGCCGGTGATATTCTGGATAGGTGGGAAAAGCGGGTGCTAGCCGGGAAGCCGATTCCGCCTATTCGTCGGGCGTTGGCAACTCCAGTGGCATCGAGAGGGCCAACACCAGCTGAACTTCTTAAAGCTAAATATGAGCGTATGAAAGCTGATGGTGGAGCATAGGGATGAAATGGTCTGCTATGAGCGATCAGCGGACATTTATTGGACAGTGGACTGACCCCATAAGAATGTATACATAAACAATCGCAATTTACGTTACGAGCGGAATAAAGTTTGAGTTAGCCAATTTCTGATTTATTCTGAATCAAAAATACGGAAGTGGTTGTTTATGGCAAATACAAAAAATCTGAGCAATCCTTTTTCTACAGGCGGTGGCGGTGTTCATTTTGAGGCACATGTTCAGGCGTCGTTTGTTGCACTGATGCTCACTTGCGGCAATGCCCCATGTCTTCCTTGCTGGCCTATTGTAGAAATCAAACTTCAGGGAAAAATTGAAGGTTTTGATACCGACGATCTCATTGTCGTTGTTGAGAATCCTACCAGTAAAGAAAAGCAGAAACTTCTTGGGCAAATCAAGCATTCTATTTCAATTACACAAGGTAGCGCGATATTTGGGGAGGTGATACAGGCCGCCTGGAATGATTTCAATAATCCTGAGGTATTCAACAGGAAGAATGATGTCATTGCGCTGATCACCGGTCCTCTAAGTTCGACCGATACCCACAATGTGAAATGGCTGCTTAGTCAAGCTAGGCATACCAAAAATGTGGATGAATTTCTAAGGAACGTGCGGCAAGCTAAGTTTAGCCCAGCCAGAAGCAATGAGAAACTGGAGGTCTTCCAGTATCACCTGAAGGTAGCAAATGACGGTACCGATCTAACAGATGATGAACTGTATGAATTTTTGAACCATTTCCACTTGCTCGGCTACGATCTGGGTAATGAATTCGGTGTTGTTCTGTCTCTGCTGCATTCCCACATCGCGCAATTTCATCAGCAATATCCTCAATGGGTCTGGTCGCGGATAGTCGATATTGTGCAAACGTGGAATCAGGATGCTGGAACTATCACACCCAGCAAGATCCCAGACGATCTTTTAGATGTCTTCAAACAAAGAGTCGTTGCTACGATTCCTGAAGAATTAAGGACGGTACCGCAGGCAGTAAAAACCGACTGGGCCCACCATCCTGATGCTTCCTGTTTAGCCATCGCAGTATTGGTCGGGAGGTGGAATGAAAAAAATGAATATGATCTGGAAGTGCTGACCCAATTACTTGGTATTAGTTATGACGAATGGTTAAGGAAGGCGCGAGAAATATTACATGCACCAGACAGTCCTTTGTCTGTCAGAAATGGCGTCTGGAAAGTAGCTAATCGAATTGAACTGTGGAGTATTCTGGGGTCCCGTATACTTGACCAGAATCTCGATTTGTTCAAGTCTCTCACAATATCAGTACTTAAAGAGCCAGACCCTGTTTTTGAATTACCCGCTGAAGAGCGTTACGCTGCGAACATTTATGGAAAGGTACTTCATTTTTCACCTATGTTGCGACAAGGTATAGCTGAGGGTATGGCTATCCTGGGGAGCCAACCAGAGGCTTGCATTAACTGTTCTCAGGGAAAGGCTGAAGCTTGCAGTAATGTGGCAATTCGTGAAATTTTAAATGAAGCGGACTGGGTTTTATGGGGTAGCCTGAACGGCTTATTACCCACGCTCGCTGAAGCTGCTCCCGCAAAATTTCTTGATGCAGTTGAGAAGGCAATGCACCAGACACCCTGTGCATTCGATGAGCTATTCTCTCAAGAGGGAAATGGCATTACTGGTGGAAATTATCTAACTGGGCTGCTATGGGCCCTGGAAGGGTTAGCCTGGGATGAACAACATTTGGTCAGGGTCTGTGCTGTGCTTGCTGAACTCTCCAGTCACGACCCGGGAGGGAAGTGGTCTAACCGGCCATCCAATTCGCTTTCCACTATATTATTGCCGTGGTTGCCGCGAACACTCGCATCAATTGAAAAGCGACAGGTTGCTGTAAAAGTCATTATTAAAGAATGGCCTGATATTGCCTGGAATTTGCTTGTTCGGCTTTTACCTGGCCAACAACAAACCTCTTTTGGGACACACAAACCTTCTTGGCGTCGAACCATTCCCGATGACTGGGAAAACGAAGTAACGAATCAGGAGTACTGGCAGCAGACATTGTTTTATGCCGAGCTTGCCGTAGCGAGCGCCGGAGAAGATATAGGTCGCCTGATCGAATTAATTGACCATTTTGATCATCTGCCAGCCCCTGCTTCCGAGCAACTTCTTGAGGTTCTCTCCTCTAAACCTATTATCGACTTGCATGAAGAAAAACGTGTTTTGATATGGGAGCATCTCAATCAGTTATCAAATAAACACAGGCGATACTCTGATGCCAAGTGGGCTTTGCCTGATAATTTGATCAACAGCATCGAAAATGTTGCCGAGCAATTGGCTCCTACCAATCCATTTAACTTATACCAGCATCTTTTCTCAAACCAGGATTTTGATCTCTACGATGAAAATGGTGACTGGGAAGAACAGCAAAAGAAAATCGAAGCGAGGCGCGAATCCGCAATTTCGGAAATTTTTCGGCTTAATGGGGCTGAGGGTGTTATGCGATTTGCTGACAACGTTTCTGCACCCGACAAGGTCGGCAGTGTACTTGGAACGTTCAGCAATGATGTGTTCGAAACCATCCTGTTACCTCATTTCTTGGATACAACAGAAAATAAGCACAAGGCATTGGTAAGTGCCTTTATCTGGAAGCGTTTTTGGCTCAAAGGCTGGGAGTGGTGCGACAATCTAAGCAAATCTGGCTGGACTCCTAAACAGCTAGGCCAGTTCCTTGCCTATTTACCTTTTTCCGGAGAGACATGGGGACGAGCTTCTCAATACCTTCAAGCTTTCGAAAGCGAATACTGGACCCGTACCGATGCTAATGCTTATCAGTCTGAAGGGGAGCTGGCTGGTGCCATTGATAAACTGATTGAACATGGCAGACCCCATGCGGCAATCCACTGTCTGTACAGAATGCAACAGAACAAGCAGCCCATCGATGCAAATCAGTGTGTTCGTGCGTTGCTGGCGGCCCTTTCAACTGATGAATCAAGCTCCAATATGGACACATACCACATAACGACTTTAATCAAATATCTTCAGACTAAATCTGATGTAGATCAGGATGATCTATTTAGCGTTGAGTGGGCATATATTCCTCTGCTGGATGGTCATAGAGGTACTGTGCCCCAGTTACTGGAAAACAGGATGGCTACTGATCCCGAGTTTTTCTGCGAGATAATTCGACTTATTTTCCGTTCCGAAAAAGAGGATGCTTCAGCCAGTGAACCCACTGAGCAATCGAAAGCCATTGCAAGAAATGCATGGCGACTCTTGGATAAATGGGAGACTCCACCGGGCAGCCAACAAAATGGTTCATTTAGCGCAGATAACTTTACTAAATGGCTTGAGAAGGTTAAGGAATATGCAACAGAATCAGATCATTTGGAGATTGCACTAAGCAAAATCGGCGAAGTTCTAATTAATGCACCCTCCGATCCTGATGGCTTATGGATAAACCGAGCGATCGCTTCTGCATTAAATGACCGAGATGCTGAAAGCATGCGTGAAGGCTATAGACGAGGGACCTACAATTCTCGCGGTGCACACTGGGTCGATCCAACCGGGCAAGCTGAGAGAAAACTGGCGGATACGTTCCGGACAAAAGCAGAGGCAGTAGAAGATGCAGGTTATCAACGATTCGCCGTTACCTTAAGAGTTTTAGCAGATGGCTACGACCGGGAAGCGGAGCGAGTAATAAGTGATCAAAAAAACCGTGAAGATAATTAACCTAAACATTATGTTACAAGCGTGGTTACAAATCGCCACCACTGGCGGTTAAGAGGCATCTCATGAAACTACGCGTCACAAGAGCAATCGGTCTCAGCAAGTTCTCGCCACGTTGGGTTAAGGTAATCTGTTACGGTTGACTAAAATCGATATTGAGCGCTCCCTCAACGTGCTTCTGGCCCACATTGATGAATCAGAACTCTTCCCGTAGCAAGTTAAAGCATTAAGGGAATGCGTTGCCAGAATTAACCTGGCAAGAGGAAAGGGGATTTCGGCGTGAGCACCTAAGTTACTGACTACATGATGGTTTAAAGGCACATTTCCTGTACGCTGATATAAGAACAAAAGAGTTATATCCAAATTATTTTAGTGGTCAAATGATCTTAGGGGTGGTGAGTGTATGAGTCATATAGCATGGAAGCACAATCCAAGTTGCTGTAGCCACCCGAGGAGTGTTTGATAAAGTTACCCCAAGCAAATGCGAGAGAATATATCAATTCCAATAGTCAATTGATGGAATTATTATGCGTGTGTGTAATTGTGGAGATGTTATATTTTTGGTTGATTGGTTCGTTTACAGTAGTGAGTTAAAAGATAATGATTAGGATAAACTTTGATAACAATGATTAGCTTGAAGGAAACTTAACCTAAATCCATCACTTTTATTGTATGATTATCGTTTCATTCTTGACAAACTCTCGCATGGCGCAATAGTATAGACTTTTATAAATAAAAAGGGATTGCGAAATGAAATTCGGATTTAATATAACTTTTGATAGGCTTTTTGATGAGCAAACGCTGAAATATGAAACATCAGATTTTAATAAAGAATTAAAGAAAGTTATAAAAGATGCAATTGATAAAAAAGACATTTCTGTCATTTACAAACATTCTGATGTTGTTAAGAACTGGTTTCCGAAGGGTGGTTATCATATATTTATTTCACATAGTCACAAAGATGCTAATACGGCTAAATATATAGCAAATAAACTCTATGACAACTATGGGATTAAAAGTTTTATTGATTCTGAATTCTGGGGGCATGTTGATTCGATTATTTCAGAAATAAATCATGAGCATTTTCCTTGCGGGGATAATAATGAGTACTTGATCTACGACTCTTGTATGAAAGTTGCAAGTAATTTCTATTTAATACTGGCGGATGCTTTATTAGATGCAATAAATCTTAGTGACTCTTGTTGGTTTTTGAATACTCCTAACTCAATCCACTGTACGGACACACTAGAGATGGCAACCTTTTCTCCATGGATATATAGTGAGTTAAAATACACATCTGTTATTGAAAGAAGATGGCATCCAAAAAGAAAGTTTGTTGCTACTGAATCATTTATAAAAGCAGGACAAGAAATGGAGAAGATATCTGAGTCTGCAAATGTTAGTGTTGAATATATTGCACCATTAGAACACTTAATTCCTGTATCTGAAAATACGATGAATTTGATAATGGATAATGAAATTGGCGATATCGGAAATTTAAAGTATCAAGATGATAAGTGTTTTTATTGGTTAAATTCAATATATAGAGAAATGCATAAATAATATGTAACGCTAATTTTCTAAGTGTAGGGGATTCTATGGTTCAGGATAACAATACGAGTTTGGCTGCAAAAATAGCTTCGTTATCAACACTACAAACAATTATAACCCGCATGGGTACGGTTTCGATAAGTATAAAAACAATATTTATCACGGTTTTTGGTTTTTTTATTACTGGCTATTGGTTGGATGGAAACTTTCCTTTATGGCAAAAGTTCATTCCTTTCTTCTTTGTAACGTTATTTTTCGCTCTAATAGATTCCTATTATCTGTCTATTGAGAAAAAGTATAGGCATGTATACGAGGCTTTAAGTGATGAAGATACAGATCAAAACGTGAATTTTTTTAACTGGAAACCTTATTTAAAAAAGTATGATCTCGATGCCTTAAAGTCCGTGAGCATATGGGGTTTCTATATTGTCGTATATGTAATATACATATTGGTTGTGTCTGTTGTTTATGATGTGAAAACTAATCTGCAAAACGACTCTAAAAATGCAACAACCAGTTCTAGATTGATTGATTTATTGGAGTCACAAGAGAAAATACAGAAGGAAATACTGAGTTATTTAGATGGTAGGTCAACTTCATGTGATCTCCGTTATAGAATTGAGAATAATATCACGATTGATAATGAACGTTATGAATCCGCGAAACCTAATAAGAAATTAATTTCAAAGCCTATTGTGAAAACATGTAACTAAATAATGTGTCATTAATTTATATGTTCTCGTTAGAGTTTTATACTAAAAGATATTAAAACTCCTGAATAAACAGTTGGTTGTTTGGTACGGTTAATATTAAGTGAGAGCGATAGCGGTCTTTATTTTAGATGCAATCAAATAATAGATAAACCCCGTCCCATAAAAAGTAAGGGGCTATCTTAAAAGAGACCCTCCATGAGGAAGGTCTCTTTTATATTAATTTACTCTGCGTCAGCTATGTTTAAATAATTTATGCTCATTTGACTTGCTTCAATAAATAAAGAAAATCAAATCTTGACGATGTTTGATAAACTATGCCAGCGGTAGACATTATGGCATTAATGGTACAGTTTATCACACCCACGATGCATTACATGCTATCAAGGAGACTGAATTTATATTAAGCTCAAAATCTCTTGCGAAATGTACAGGTGTTATTTTCGCGGATGAAAAAATTGAATTAAAGAAGATTTCCCTTGGATGTGCTTGAAAACTGCTTCGATTATTACGCCATTACAATCCTCTAAAGTGATTGGTGAGTTTATTTCAAAAGGCACGGGTTGAATTTCTCCATCATTAATAGCTATATTATCTGCATAAAGATATGTTCTGTTACTGCTATCCATTATAGGATTTAATCGCCCCTCTAAACCATTTATATACCCAATCCCATTAATAATTACAGAACCAATGGTTTCAGTGGCATGAAGAATTATTTCAATATCTATTGCGGGATCTACATTAGGATATATTGCACCTGCAAAATTGGGGTGGGCTACTAAAATAGAGTAACTTCTTCGAGTAAAAATTTCTAAAGTCAATGAGCCATTTGCATCAGTCGTTCCTTGTTTAATAGTATCGTTGTCTGCAATTGCAACTACTGTTGCAGCGGGGACTATTTCTCCTGTAGAAGATTTCACAACCACTCTTAAATGCAATGGGTTTATTTTGGGAAGTGGGGACACTGAGAAGTAAGCTTTTCTTATTGATTCAGAAGGGATAGTTCTTCCACTGTTCACCAGTTTTCTATTGATTATTTCTACAAAATCTTGAGGAGAGCGATTTAGAAGAGATATGAAACCGATTGTGGGCAATATACCAGGTATTTCTGTATCATCAAATCGTGCAGGAAGTATGTATTCAGCACTTTCTTGGAATGCTCTTGCTTGCATTGCTCTTCTTTCATGATTTGTCCATAGTTTTTGGGCATAATTCGATGAAATGAACATTATAGTATAAAGAGCCTTTTCTTTATATATCTCAGTTAGATAAGTATATAGGTCTTTTCCCCAAAGTTTTTCTTCTTCGAATGCATCGTAAAATACCTTTACACCAGATTGTATTAATAGATCGGCTACCTGTTTGACGTAATCTCTTTCTTCATTTGCGAATGAAAGAGCAATTTCATACTCTCTTACGCTTGACATATATTGCATTCCTCATTTTCAAAAAAAAAGTAAGACATTAAATAATCAATAACATTCCGATTCATGTTTATCTTTGTTAAGTAAATAAATCAAGTAAAATTGTGTTTTTAGCCCGAGAGCTCCCAAAATTAATACAGCATAAGCTTCTGCGCAGAAGGAAGGTCGTTGTCCAGGCCCCTTATTCACTAGACGTAACGCTACGTTAAATACCCTTTACCATGCATCTACAACTCAGTGCCGCTAGTCTTGAATATACAACCTCAAAACGTTGCAAAAATCATGAGATAAGTTTATAAATATACTGTATATAAACACAGTAATCCGTTGTGGGGGGAAAAATGAGAATCGCGTTAACCATTGATCGCATGAAGAAACTTCCTGATGGGGTTATACCTGCGCTCGAGTCAGAACTGCTCAATAGACTCAGCAAGCAGTTTGATGATTGCCAGCTTACGCTTAGGCGTGCCAGTAATGATGGTTTGACTGTTTTCGGGGGGGACAAGAAAGAAGTCGAACATATCGTGCAGGAGACCTGGGAAAGCGCGGACGAGTGGTTTTATTAATCGCGTGAATTTCACTGGAGCAGTTTCAAAGAGTATCGCTGTTTGCGTTCCCCTGGCTGTTCCCGATTACTGTTTACCGCGTCAATAAGTCGCTCTGGGGGAAATAGTGTGTAGTGCAGATGCCTTTAATGCAGATGATCAATGGTACGACGTGGTCAGAAGGGCCGATAAAGCAGTTATCTATAGCTTCCCGGCGGAAGGGAGATATCTGGTTTATCGAGTAAATGGAATAGTTTCATTACGACCGTTACTCGAAGAGGAAGAAATCTTCACTCTCAACGGGTTTATGCAATTTGCAAAACGACTGGGGTACCGAGTTACATCACCGTCTGATATTATTCTTTCATAGGCCTGAACACCCTATACCTGATGCGCCACGGAGAGAACCATGGCGCTAGAATTACAACTTATCAAACACCACTCAGGAATACTGATCTGCAGCGTTGCGTTAGCACTAGTAAGTGTGGGCTGCACGTCAACGCCAGATGTCCCGCGAACGGAACGGCCAACACCGGCGGCATGGGCGATGCTTCCGGCCCCCGACTTACTGACTCTGCTGAACGGGATTATTTCACCCTCAGAGAAAGAATCATCACAGTGACTAAGCAAGTCGGATATTTGCAGGACTACATAAAAGTGCAGTGCCTTAAATAAACAAAAGATAAAAATATATTAGGTGATCATGTCAATTTAAAGCTATACAACATAACAAATACTTATTCAATCATTGATTTTATCTATCTGAATTTAAATGATCGAATTAAGCATTCGCGAAATGCGGGGATTATTATGACCGTAGAAAAATGCGCACCGCATGTGCAGATTAACCACCGAACCTGACCCTTTGGAATGAGCTGTTGAGGATGTCAGTTAGTGCTACCACTCAGAAGATCGCTGATTACTTCGGTTAGCGTCATGACAACGAACTTCGGAAAATCAGACATGTGAAATCGGGATGCCCACCAGAATTCGCTTCCCTCAATTTTTAGGTGGCTGATTTCATTGATAAAAATGGCGATACTAAGCTCATGTCCATACTGACAAAGGACGATTACATGTTGGTGGTCATGGGCTTTACTGGTGCTTCAGCAATGCTAACAAATTTCACTATATTCAGGCAGTTAACTGCATGTCTGAGCAATTAACTCAATGGCATGAAAAGGGAGGAAATGCCCTACAACACCATACTCTATAGGTCGTCACGTCCGAAGTGAAAGCGCGCATCGGCAGTAAAATGTTGAATGCGCGCAAGCGAGAGAAGATACTTCTGCCCTAAAGTTTGATCAGATACTTTCGCTTACGCAGCCAAAATTCCTCTTAACCGAATGAAGTTTTAGATAATGGTCTTCGTCACAAGGCCCATGTGCTAGTGAGTTGCGTTAATTTGGTTATGGTATTATCAATACGAAGTAAGTTTATGGTACCACCAAGTAACCATATTGTAGCCCTCATTGAATTTAAGGATGGTCATCCCGCTATGAATATCAACGACTAAGTACTCAGGGCACTTGATTTCGCCAATATCCTCTTGTTGATGATGAAGAGAATAGCCAAATTCTTCCAATGCGATGAGCGCTTCTTTCTGCTTTTCCAGTACACTATTTCTTTTCATCGTATTTTGTATCATTTGTGAAGCCGCGATACCGGCACCAACAATACATGCAGCAATATTAGCTAGGTTGTCCATGTATTCTTTTGAGTATTTTTCCATAACCACAATTTCCATTAGTATTAAACATGGCACTCGCCGACAAACAAGAAATGTTCTATAGCGAGTCCCTCATCAATTCAAGTTATTAATATCTCTCAATTCCAAACCAAAAACTAGAGGACATTATGGCAAAACCGGACTGGGGCGAGCTTCAGCAACGGTTCCTGTCCGAACATGCCGCAACCGGCGTATCACCGAAGGAATGGTGTGAAGCGCAGGGACTGAACTACGCTACCGCACGTCGATATATCAAAAAACCTTCTGCGCAAATTGCGCAAATACCTTCGCAGAAAAAGTGCGCACTGCGCAGAAAGAACAAAGCGCAGAAGAGTTGGTGGAGATAAGGCTTAGCGCGAAGGTAAAGCGCTTCATTGCTGAATACCTGAAGGACAATAACACCACATCCACCGCTGCGCGTGCTGGTTATAGAGACCCAAACTACGGTCGTCAGCTCATAGCGAATCCTAACGTTGCGCAGGCTTCCGGTATGCCGGTTTATATGGTTGCTATTCAGCAGGGCGGTCAGCTACGTGACTCGTTTGGCGGTGTAGGCAATGCGCTGAAAGCGATGTTGTCGATAGTGACCCCTGCCCGAGTGGCCATTGGTGGCCTGGCTGGCGCTGTACTGATTGCAGCCAAAGCGGGATCGGACTACTTCACCGCCTACGACGAAATCAATAAGGCCATTATCAGGACTGGCAACATTGCCGGCACGTCAGCGCTTCAGATCATGGCTTCCTCCCAGTCTATTGCTGCCTCTACTGGTGCTACTGTAGGAACCGTTCAAAGTCTGATGACTGAACTGGTTGGCATGGGATCGCTGACACAGCAGCAGCTTGAAAAAGCAGCGGGCTCTACGGCACTTGCCGTTCAAACCGGTATTGTTTCGGCGCAGGACATCACCAAGGCATATCAGGATATTGAAAAGGATCCGGTTAAAGCCCTTCAGAGCCTAAACGAAGAATACAACTTCCTGACTGTTTCGCAGCTTAAGCATATTGATGAGCTGGCGAAGCAGAGGGACCAGACCGCTGCACTTACACAGGCCATGGACCTGTTTGGCGATACGATGGCACAACGTGGAGAACAGGCTTACGACTCGCTGACGCCGTTTGGTCGCCTGTGGCTGAATATCAAGGGCTGGGCGTCTAAGGCCATGCAAAGTATCGGTCAGTGGGTAGCTGAGCTGGCATCAAACACACTGAAGGAATTCAACGCAATTTATTACAGCGTTGTGATCGTTTTCCAGAAGCTGAACCAGATCATTTCTTCCTCTATCGCTGCTGCGATTAACCTCGTTCCCGACTGGGCGAAAACAGATATTTTGCAGGGATGGCAGGACTACAACGAACAAATGGCCGGCGCATATGATGACAGCGTCTCCAGCTGAAAAAAGACTGGGACCTTAACGGGAAAAAAGCAGAGATGCTCGATGCGCTGAGTTTTTGCCGCAAGTACATCACAAAATCCTTTATCTGGACGTCTCCTGTTGGCGAAACCGGTTTATACCGGATTGAAGCTGATTCCATTAAAGCCCAGCCGCTATCCAGCAAAGTGATGACCATAAAAGCAACCTTCAAACAGGCATACGCACCATTATTACTGAAGATTATCAACGCCTCGAACCGGGTGAAAAAATACGTCTTCTTGAGGTAGACGGTTCTGCGTTTGGTCTGGACGACGTTCTGCGCTTTCACGCTTATAACCTCCCGCATACTGAAGAAGAGATTGCGGCTGCTGCTGGCGACGAATCAAAGTTAAAGGCGAAGAGTATCTGGTGGCAGGGCGAAGAGTATGGTGCCTGGCCATATAAGCTCGTGGGACTGGAAGCGTCAACCGATGGCAGTAGCGCCCAGCCGACGCTCACCGTTGCCAACATTGACAGCTCTATCACTGCGCTCTGTCTGGCCTATAACGATATGCTGCAGGCCAAAGTTACGATTCATGACACTTTTGCGCATTACCTGGATGCGCGCAATTTCTCGGATGGAAATCCAACAGCAGATCCCTTGCAGGTGAGGAAGCGGGTTTTCTATATCGACGGTAAAAATAGCGAGCTTCCCGGTGAAAGTATCGAGTTTGTTCTTACCAGCCCGATGGATCTGCAGGGATTGATGATTCCGACCAGACAGCTGCATTCCCTTTGCACATGGTGCATCCGGAATAGGTACCGCACCGGCGATGGGTGCGATTATGTCGGCACGCTTTACTTCGACAAAAACAACAATCCGGTAAGCAATCCCTCATTGAATGAATGCAACGGCACGCTTACCGCCTGCAAGCTTCGGTTTGGTGAACACAATGAACTTCCTTTCGGTGGTTTTCCGGGAACATCTTTGATCAGAAGCTAATATGCGTCAGAAAACGATTCAGGCCATCCTAGCGCATGCAGCGAAAGAATATCCCCGCGAATGCTGTGGTGTGATAGCACAGAAAAGCCGGGTGGAACGCTATTTCCCATGCCGTAATCTGGCTGCCGAACCAACGGAACAGTTTCACCTTGCGCCAGAGGATTACGCTGCTGCTGAAGATTGGGGCACGATAACGGGAATCGTTCATAGCCACCCGGACGCGACGACTCAACCAAGCGAACTGGACAAGGCTCAATGCGATGCAACGTTGCTGCCCTGGCATATTGTCAGTTGGCCGGAGGGAGACTTTCGCACCATTACTCCTCGCGGCGAATTGCCGCTGCTCGGGCGCCCGTTTGTGCTCGGACACTACGACTGTTGGGGGCTGGTGATGAGCTATTTCCGGCAGGAGCATGATGTCGAACTTAAGGATTACCGTGTTGATTATCCGTGGTGGGAGGACTCCTATCCGGATAATTTTTATCAGGATTACTGGTACGAATGTGGGTTCCGAGAATTCATTGGATCGCCAATGCCGGGCGATTTGATCATATGTAGAAGACCAACAGTAAATAGATTTATCAACAAGGCACCTCCCGGTGGCTTTTTTTATGGGCGCAATATGGCTATAGCAATCGCTATTAAAAGCCGCAAGGGCGGCAGTTCAAGCTCAAGAACTCCTTCAGAACAGCCAGACGATCTGCAGTCAGTAGCCAAGGCAAAAATCCTTCTCGCGCTGGGAGAGGGGGAGTTTGCTGGTAGCCTTACTGCGCGCGATATTTATCCCGATGGCACCGCACTTGAGAACGAAGATGGTTCACAGAACTTCAGCGGTGTGGCTTGGGAGTTTCGTTCTGTAACTCAGGCGCAAAAATACATTCAAGGGATCCCGGGTACCGGAAACGAAATCAATGTAGGTTCCGAAATTTCCAGCACCACCGCATGGACGCGTACTTTTACCAACACCCAACTTTCTGCGGTTCGTCTGCGTCTAAAATGGCCTTCTCTATTCAAACAGGAGGACGATGGCGATCTGGTTGGCTATTCGGTCAACTACGCAATTGACCTGCAGATAGATGTCGGGACCTGGCAGACGGTGCTAAATACAAGCGTGATCGGGAAAACCACTTCAGGTTATGAACGCAGCCAACGTAATGATTTACCTCAGGCTGGCAGCACCTAGGCCATCAGGCAGCGCAAGATTACAGCCGATGCTAATAGCGCGAAGACTGGCGACACGATGACGCTGCAAAGCTTTACGGAAGTAATCGACGCCAATCCGCCCATGCCAGTGGGATTTATGGCTACGGGCATTAACTGGGGTATTCGTCTGAACTGGGGGTTTCCCGGAAAACACCGGCGATAGCCGCGACATCATCAACGCTGCAGTAAAGTGCCTGAACAAAATCTGGAAGGGTGGCCACAGGTACCAGAAGGCGGGGATCATGCTTGGGGATTTTTTCAGCCAGGGTGTGGCCTGCTCAACTTGTTCGATGAGAACGCGCCACGCGCAGGAAGCGATAAGTTGATGGAGGTCCTCGATCATCTCAACGCGAAAGACGGGAAAGGAACACTTTACTTTGCCGGGCAGGGCATACAACAGCAGTGGCAAATGAAGCGAGAAATGCAGTCGCCTCGATATACTACAAGATATTCCGATCTTCTTAGAGTAAGATAGGCTTTTAAGATATATGACCACTATGATTTTCTTGAAAAAAAATGAGCGTAATTAGTTTAAGTTAAAAATTAATTAGAAAATTTCTTATTAATAACATTCAGTGTTGAGTGCTTTTCCTGATATTGTGGGTTGGCATACAGATTATAGATGAGTTCGCCAATTACTTATGCGAAAAATACAGGGACTTTCAAACTTGAAACTCAATTTTTAATGAGTGTCTTGAATTCGCAGGATTCTGAAAATGTCTATTAATCCTATGTATAAAATTCTCTATCTCATAGCGATAGGGTGGGCGATGATACTCATTTGCAGTGCAACCATTTATAGCTGCAGGTGTCTTTTTATAGAAATGGATTGAATGTATAGACCCAAGTTAGAAATAGATAGTGTAATGTGGTGGATGGTAAATTAAAGAAGGCGCACATAACGAAGCTACGCCCTGGTTGCTACTTACCAGCTATGAATTCGGCCATATCATCACTTTTCGGTTCTCTCCTTTTATATTCATTCCCTTTGTTACTGGCATTGTGCTTAACTTCTGATAACATTGTTACAATGTAGTTAAGTTGATAAATAAGTCCTTCGCCTTTCAATTTGTTTGTTATGCAACTTAAGGCGCAATGATGGGCATCCAGCATACATATTTCATAAGCTAGCAGCATTTTCTTTGCGTCTTCTAACTCAGACTTAGCTTTTGAGATAGATGTATTTTTATCCAAGCCAGCCAAGTAATCAGAACAAAGCATATAGATTAATGTGTATGCCGCATATACGGAACCTGCAACCTTAACATCCCAAGTTCCTTTTGAGAGTATAAAGGATATTAATGATGAACCAATCAGGTTTATTATAAATGAGATAACTTTTGACCATGTCATTTATCATTTAAATCCTTAGTTGATTTCTCATACAGTGCCCAGAAAAAGTCAGCAGAAGTTTTTAATATCTTAATGTAAGATATCACAGAATCTCTATCTACAATTTTTTTGTCCCCTGAGCTAATCATGTCTATACAAAATGAAATAACGAATTTTTTTTCATCAGCATCCAGCTCAATAGCTTTTATACCTATTTTTAGTAATTCGAATCTCTTTATTGCGCTCTGGATTGATGTTTTTGATAAATTAGTATTTAGATCTTCTAAATCGAATGTGAACTGACATGATAATCGATGCAAACCCATATCATCGGAGCATCTATCAATAAATGTAAAGCCAACATCCTCGTACTTAAAGCCGCCAGCTATCATATCACCATCATCAAATTTACTATTTATATCTTTATCCAAACCACTAACACTGGATATCCTTGATATCGTTAGTTCTGATAGCGCTTTAAACTCTCTGAGAGTTTCAGTTAAGGATACAAGCTGTCTGTTTTTTCGACTCATTCATCATTCCTTATCGATTTTATCTGTAATGTACTCTGCCGATACTTTTGCTTTATTATATCTTTTTAAAATAAAAGTCTACTACTAAATATGGCTGTTTTTAACAGTGGGGAGGTGCTTGATTTTCCACCGTTCATTCCACCTGAAGGGACTCTAGCAAGGGAGTAATACTATGCACATTAAAAAAGCATAATTAGCTCCGCTGACATAAAATACGCTAAAGCTGCAATACATTTATCAGGTTGAATTTTTGAAACTTAATAATTCCATATGGTATGATTTACTCATAGAAGTATGTTTATATACGCTCTCAATCTTATCAAATAACCAGCCAAAAAAACCATTAATATCCATAAACTGCACTCTTAATGTAAACAAAGTCACAATGGCTCTTCTTAAGCACTTCTCATGGAAAATTCGATTAGCTCCGGTCCCTGATTCTTCACATTTCCCACGGCGCGCGTCACGGCGTGCCATATGAATTTGTCGGCGGGGACAGCACCGTCGGCTGCTATCTCTTCCGCTTCTTTTCCTCCAACATCCTGGCGCATCCATTTCCGGGCCGCTTCTGGCGATAGGACCAGGGGCTGGCGGCCGTGAATATCCACTAGGCCTTTGCCAGCGCCAGACGTTACTATCAGAAAACCTTCTGCTTCATCGCCTCGCTCAAACGGTGTTCTGCCGATCGCCTCCATAAAAATCGGCTGACCGTCTACCCGATGGATAAAATAAGGCTGTTTCTTGTCACCTACTTTCTTCCATTCGAACCATCCATCTGCAAAGCATATCGCCCGGCCATGTTGCCACAGAGGTTTAAACATTCTGCTGGTGGCCGCGGTTTCTACACGAGCATTAATCAAAGGCGGCTTGTCCCACCACCCGGGCGCGTAGCCCTAAAATACAGGATCAAGATACAGCAGTTCGTCACGTTCGCTCAGCAGCAACACCTTTGTGCCGGGTGCCACGTTGTAACGTCCGATTGGTTCAGGGCCGTACGCGATGTCGCGATCGGCTTCATTGGCCAGGCAAACCAGATATTCTTCACGCGTTTGAGCTTGTGCAAAACGTCCACACATAGAAACCTCGAACCAGATGTCAGAATGAAAGTATAGGGCAGGGAGAAAAAGAGGTGCGCACTGACTAAAATTAGGGGCAAAATTGTGGAATAGGGGCAAAAAAAGGGCACTAAAAATGTAGTTCTGGGTAGCTTTAGGGAGAAGTTATTATGCTATAACTAATTGAATTAAATGATAAATCAAATGACATCAATGGGTTGGCAAAATCAGCGTAGCTTATTCAGGTTGTATTGCTCTTTCTTTGTATTTGATTGATTTTCTTGCATTTATTACTACTTTCGGAGCCAGTAGCGGCGAGAGATGGGTTAGCGCCAGCAAATAAAAGCCAGCAGGCAAAGATATGTCGCGTATGGTACAGATTCCGGCGGCGAATACCAGCACGTTTTACAGCTGCGTTAAATCTGGAGCCGATACTCGATAAAGAGTGGTAGGCTTTCTATTTGTCCTTGCGCATCCTGTGCATGAAAACAAATCGCAGGTTTTGATATTCCATCGCACCATACTCACGGTGATGAAAACATCTCGGTTTTGGGCTGTGGTGCTGACGGTCACCGCTACACCGATAAAGAATGTGGTGCTTTGCTTCAATTAGACCTGCGCAAGTTTGCTGCAGCTATCGACCCGCTGATTAAGGTTCATGTTCACGAAACCACTCGTGCCGCACTTTACTCTTTAACCTACAACGTGGGAACTAGAGCGTTTAGCAGATCGACGCTGCTTAAAAAGTGAAATTCCGTCGACGTTCCGGGTGCATGCAAAGAACTGCAGCGCTGGACGTATGCCGGTGGCAAGCAGTGGAAGAAGCTGATGACCTGTCGCGAGATTGAGCGCGAAGTCTGCGTGTGGGGTCAGAAATGAGCCGATTGACCGCCATCATTTGCGCTGTCGTTATCTTCCGGCTGGTTTCCATGACATGGGCGATTAACTACTACCGCGACAAAACAACTGAGAAACTCAGCCTGGCAAACACTGCAATGAAAGATATGCAGAAACGCCAGCGCGATGCCGTTGCGCTGGATACAAAATACACGAAGGAATTGGCCGATGCGAAAGCTGAAAATTATATTCTGCAGCGCAAGCTTGATTATGGTAGTAGGGTGCTCGTCAAAGGGCGCTGTCCAGTTCCAGCCACAACCGATACCCCAGGCTCTCCAGCGTGGGCAATGATGAAACCGTCGAACTCTCTAATGCTGCTGGACGAAACGTTCTCGGTACCAGAGATGGAATTATTAGTGACCAAACAGCATTGAGAACACTTCAGGAATATATCTACACTCAGTGTATGAGGTGACCCGCCACCCAATTAAGACTCTTATGGTTTTGAACAGGCTTTTTTATTGCCACTGAAATCGAGTCTTTTGTGGGTCGAAAGTTATAGTGGCTTGGCTCCAGTCCTTTTCGTTAAGTATTTTCTCAATACATTGCGTGGCGTAAAGATCATCTGGCGGAGTGAAGGATGTATATTCGCTTTCGCTGTTTAATTTGAAGTCATGTATAGCTGCAACTGCTATGCGTCCTTCACTATCGATGTTACGGAAGCATGAAATTCTCGCCTCATAAAATTCATCTGGCAAACCTTCTAACATGCAACCGGTAGCCCACTGCAAAAGCTGTTCATCTGAATACTCTGGCTGGACGATCGGCACCGCCTGCTGCTTGCCTATGAGCCGTTTAAATGTGTTGAGAAAGGAAAACATGTCACCTCCATGGTTTTTATAACAAGCATACTATTGCAATTAGCCAGGTAAGATCCATTCTACGGCGAATCTCCCCGCTAGCGCATAACGCCATGGGGATCCCTACGAGAGGATCGCCCATGAAGCTTTTAAGGGGATAACTGGCACCCAAGAGCAATGATGCAGTCATGATACACCTCCGATCAGTCTATAGGACGTCGGTTCAGCGATTGATGAAGGCGTAAATATAAAGCCTCGCTAAAGCAATGCGAACGTCCATCCATAGAGTAACGAGAAAAATAAGTGACGACTCGTCAGTTACGGAGGTTTAGTATCCATGAAAGAAGTAGCGAATCTTAAGGCCGATAAACTTCAACACTGACCAGACATAATGCTGGATTAAATATAGGGCAGGTGGAACAACCAATGTCGCACCAGTTGCGCAGATTGCGTATACCGCCGAGTTCTTTGCGATTAATGCGTAATTTAGGTTAAGTGTTTCAAAATTAATTGCACTGGCTGTACTCGAACCTACAAATCCAGAGACAAAAACAACCGCGAACACATAAAATGATGCTGCTATGAGCTTTAAAATTAGCCGAATGGATTTCACGTTGAGCACCTGCTGAATGAGTCCACCTTTTTACACAAAAAAAACGTGTTTAGCCAGCTTATGGAATGCGGTGATCTAAAGAGTGGTCCGATCTTTATACCCCTCATCTTCCCGGACTGTCGCCGTGTTTAATTCAGGCATTCTTTAATATAAAATCTTCGACAAGACATAAATGCTTTCACGACATGCACTTACACTTCCACGACTGCCCCTATGACATTGAATCGCTTTTGTTGTGTCCTGCTGATCGTCGCTGCGATCGGCAGCCTTTTTACCTCGTATCCCTTTGCCATATGGTTTCTGCTGATCAATATGCTGACGATAGCGATTTATGGCGTCGATAAAACGGCGGTACGAAAAGGGATGCGCAGGATACCGGAAGTCACTTTACTGGCGTTTGGCGCGGTGGGAGGGTGGCCCGGCGCCATCCTGGGTCAACAGCTCTTTCGCCATAAAACGCAGAAGCAGCCGTTTAAAACCTGGTTTTACGTAAGTGCCGTCGTGAGCATCCTGGCCACGGGGGCGCTGTATTATTTCTGTCCCTTTATTCTTTTTTGAGCATCATCAGGAACGCACAAAGTGAACGTTGACCTCAGGTTTACCTGAGCTTCTAAGATGGTCTGACGTTGCGTCATTAAAATTCCTGCTACGCTTGTTTGTTGTATCAGGAGCATGAGTATGAAGAACAAAGACGAACAAACAGGATTAGTGGGGCTGGCGATTGGTGCCGCTGTCATTGGGCTGGTTTCATCGCAGAAACCGATCGATCGCGACAGCATTGTCAACGAACTGGTCAGGCTGGGCAGGCAGAAAGGCGATGGTGTAGAAGATGAGGTTTTCGTTAAGGCCGCCGAGCTGGTGAGAAAAGGGGTATAACCGATGGCTGACATTCGTCATGCACAGTGCCATTGTGGTGCGGTGGCATATACCGTCGTACTCACTGACGGCTTTAATACCGCGCGGCGCTGCAGCTGCTCTTTTTGCCGTATGCGGGGCGCGGTTGTGGTCTCTGCACCGCTGTCGGGTATTACCGTGACCAGAGGTGAGGATAAGCTGACGGAGTACCGTTTTAACACGGGGACGGCGCGGCATTTCTTCTGCTCGGTCTGCGGGATTTACACGTTCCATCAGCGTCGTTCGAACCCAAATGAATACGGCGTAAATGTCGCCTGTTTTGAAAACGTGTCGCCGTTTGACTTCCCCGAAGTGACGGTGATGGATGGCGTAAACCATCCGAGCGATGGTGAAAGCGGCGTATTTGGCTATCTCTCGTTTCGCAAAAAAGAGACCAATAAAGGTTAATTACCGCCTGGCCTTTTTTTTATCAGCCTGGCTATAGTGGGAAGTGGGTTTCTAAAACAGGAGAAATTATGCTCTGTGTAGAAAAAGACGATCCGCGTGAGGCTCCCGAATCAGGGGATAAAAAACCTCAACCCGTGAAAAAGTAATACTCGCAACGAGTATGACCGCCACCGGCCCTGCTGGTGGCTTTTTGTTTTCAGAGACTCACCGTCAATGACGATCCAGATGGTTTAACAGTGCACCGAGATGCCCAACAATACCAAAAAAATCAAAAATTAACGCCATCCACAAGCACGCTAAGAGTGTCAGTATGGCAACGGATACACGACCAAACAACGCTGTTATCCTTAATGAAGAGGGGGATATCGGCGCAGTCTAACCCGCTTTTATTCAACTTACCCTCAACAATATCGCGATAATATGCTGTTGTGAGACGAACATCAAAAAGAGGAGCCCGCATCATGCTGCGGGCTCTCATTATCAGAACTGGTACACCAGGCCTAATGCAACGACGTCATCGGTGCTGATGCCGTTGTTTTTGTAGAAGCTGTCATCTTCATCCAGCAGGTTGATTTTATAATCAACGTAGGTGGACATGTTCTTGTTGAAATAGTAGGTCGCGCCTACGTCTGCATATTTAACCAGGTCCTGATCGCCCTGGCCGTTAGCCAGATCTTTACCTTTTGACTGCAGGTAAGAAATGGCCGGACGCAGACCGAAATCGAACTGGTACTGCGCGGTCACTTCGAAGTTCTGAGTCTTATTCGCCACGGCGTCGGCGTTATCACCATAAGGCGTCATGTTGCGGGTTTCAGAATACATTGCCGCCAGATAGATATTATTGGCGTCATATTTCAGGCCTGCAGTCCAGGCATCTGCTTTGTCACCGCCCGCTGTGGTTTGCGTCACCTGGTCATTGGTACGGTCAGAAGAGGTGTAGGCGGCACCGGCACTGATCCCCATGCCAAAATCATAGGTGGTAGAGATACCGAAGCCGTCCCCATTCTCATGACGCGTGTCGCGGCCGTTGTTGGTGCCTTCCTGAGAGCAATTGTTGTTCTCATCGCAATTACTGCCTTCGTTGTTGCCCTGATACTGCAGCGCGAAGTTCAGACCCTGCACCAGACCATAGAAGTCGGTGTTACGGTAGGTTGCTACACCGTTGGCGCGGCCGGTCATAAAGTTATCGGCATAGGTGTAAGAATCGCCGCCAAACTCAGGCAGCATATCTGTCCAGCCTTCAACGTCGTACAGAACGCCATAGTTACGGCCGTAGTCAAAGGAACCATAGTCACCCACTTTTACACCGGCGAAGGCCAGACGCGTCCAGGACTGATTATCAGACCCTTCGGTGTTATTCGCCTGAATGTTGTATTCCCACTGCGCGTAACCGGTCATCATGTCGTTGATCTGTGTTTCACCCTTGAAACCCAGACGCATATAGGTTTGATCGCCATCTTTAGACGCGTCATCGGAGAAGTAGTGCAGGCCATCTACTTTTCCGTACAGATCCAGCTTGTTACCGTCTTTATTATAAATTTCTGCTGCGTGCGCAGCGCCAGCCATTAACAGAGCCGGAATCATCAGAGCCAGTACTTTTCTTTGCATTGTGATATTCCTTTGCAGTTGTTTTTATTTAATTACCTGTTGAACTTTCCCAATAAGAAAGTTGTCCCATGCTAAATCACACCTGCGGGATAGTAATAAAATATAATTGTTACGAATTAAGTAAAATCTAAACTGAATAAATCCGCGGTAATGATCATTTGTTTGGTGAATGATTTAAATTCAATCATATTAAATAAAAATTATTAATTAGCGGTTAAGTCAGGTAATCTTTGCCCCGTTATATGCCTTTAAGATTATTTATCCATAATTAGTATGAATGTTATTTAGGAAACTAAAGTGATATTCATTAATTATCTGGACGAGCCCGATGTGAATACATCGGGCTTTTTTTATAGCAAAAAAATGCCCGGACGAGCCGGGCAGAGGGTTTAGTCGCTGCTGGATTTTTCGGCTTTTCCTGCCAGCTGCGCCAGGAAGTCATACCGTTTTTGCAAATCGGCTGCGGCATCTCTCCAGAGCTGTTCTGCCACCTCTGGCTGTTGCGCATTCAGACGACGGAAGCGCTGCTCCTGCATTAGCGTCTCTGCCAGGGCATCTGACGGCGGACGTGAATCCAGTGCCAGCGGTAATTTGCCCTCGTCCGCACGGCGCGGATCGAACCGGTAGAGCGGCCAGAAGCCGGTCGCCGTCAGCTGACGCATCTGATCATGGCTGAGCGCCAGGTCATAACCATGTTCTTCGCACGGGCTGTAGGCGATGATCAGCGACGGACCCGGATAGGCTTCCGCCTCCTGTATCGCTTTCACCGTCTGGTTGAGCTGCGCGCCCAGCGAGATCTGCGCGACGTAAACGTGGCCGTACATCATCATGCTCACGCCGAGATCCTTACGCGCCTTGCGTTTGCCGTGCTCACCGAATTTCGTGACGGCGCCCAGCGGCGTGGCTTTCGATGCCTGACCACCGGTGTTGGAATAACACTGCGTATCCAGAACCAGAATGTTGACATTTTCGGTCAGGCTTAACACGTGATCCAGCCCGCCAAAGCCGATGTCGTAAGCCCAACCGTCGCCGCCAATCAGCCAGATCGATTTTTCGACCAGGGCATCAGCGTCGGTCAGCAGTTGCTCTGCGCCTGCAACACCCTGAAGGGCGCGACGCAGCTCAGCCACCTGCTCACGGCGCACCTCTGGCATTGCTTCGGCGTGAAGTGCAACATTGAGTTCGTCAGGGATCTGGTCGGCAAACTGTTCCAGCAAACGCATCACGCGCGCGCGGTGCTGGTCAACCGTCAGGCGGAAGCCGAGCCCGAACTCGGCGTTATCCTCGAACAGGGAGTTTGCCCATGCCGGGCCGCGACCATTCGCATCGGTGGTGTACGGTGTAGAAGGCAAATTGCCCCCGTAGATGGATGAGCAGCCGGTGGCGTTAGCGATCAGCATTCGGTCACCGTACAGCTGGGTAAGCAGTTTGATGTACGGCGTTTCACCGCAGCCGGAGCAGGCGCCGGAGTACTCGAACAGCGGCGTGATCAGCTGCGAGGTGCGAATATCAATACGTTCCAGCTGGCTGCGATCGATTTCTGGCAGGTTCAGGAAGAAGTCATAGTTCACTTTTTCTTCTTCAACGTGCTCAAGACGCGACATCATATTGATGGCCTTGATGTCCGGGTTCTGCCTGTCTTTCGCCGGGCAGACCTCGACGCACAGGTTACACCCGGTACAGTCTTCCGGCGCAACCTGCAGGACATACTTCTGGCCGCGCATATCGCGGGATTTCACATCCAGCGAGTGCAGGCTGGCCGGAGCATCTTCCATCGCATCCGGTGAAACCACTTTGGCCCGAATGGCCGAGTGCGGACAGGCCGCTACGCAGTGGTTACACTGCGTACAGAGCTCTTCTTTCCAGATCGGGATCGCTTCGGCAATATTGCGTTTTTCCCAGCGCGTCGTGCCCATCGGCCAGGTTCCGTCCGGCGGTAGCGCGGAGACGGGCAGGGCGTCACCCAGCCCGGCCAGCATGGCGGCCGTCACGGTTTTCACGAAATCAGGCGCGGCATCAGAGACCACCGGAGGGCGGCTCGGGCTGGCGTCATTGACCGGCTGCAGCGGCACCTCGAACAGTGACTCGCGTGCCAGCGCCAGCGCCTGCCAGTTACGTTCTACCAGCTCCTGGCCCTTGCTGCTGTAGCTTTTGGCTATCGCACCCTGCAGTTCCACCAGCGCACTGTCGCCCGGCAGGATCTGGGTCAGATGGAAGAAGGCCATTTGCATTACGGTGTTAATACGCGCAGCCAGGCCACATTCGCGCGCGATTTTCGCCGCGTTGACCACATAGAAACGGGCCTTTTTCTGGTTAAGCACCGTCTGCACTTCCTGAGGCAGGCGCGCCCAGACCTCGTCCGTGCTGTACGGCGTATTAAGCAGGAAAATACCGCCGGGCTTCAGGCGCTCAGCCATCTGGTATTTGTCGATAAACTGCAGCTGGTGACAGCCAACAAAGTCGGCCTGAGAAATAAGGTAGGCCGAGCGAATAGGATGCTCGCTGACGCGCAGGTGAGAAACGGTCAGTCCGCCCGCTTTTTTAGAGTCGTAGACGAAGTAGCCCTGGGCGTACCACGGCGTCGAATTGCCGATGATCTTGATGTTGTTCTTGGTAGCCGAGACGCTGCCGTCGCTGCCCAGACCGTAAAACAGCGCCTCGAGTTTGGCTGTTGCAGGCAGGGTATTTTCCGGCAGGGGCAGGGAAAGATTCGTTACGTCGTCATAAATGCCGACCGTGAAGCGCGGCTTGGGTTTCGCTTCCCTTAGCTCGTTGAACACGGCCAGCACGCAGTCCGGCCCAAACTCTTTGGAAGACAGGCCATAGCGACCGCCGATAACGCGCGGTAGCGTTTCACGTTCGCCGTTATTAAAGGCTTCTGCCAGCGCGGTCATCACGTCCAGATACAGCGGTTCCGCGTGTGCGCCCGGCTCTTTGGTTCGATCGAGCACCGCCACCGCGCGCGCGCTTTCCGGCAGGGCAGAGAGCAGATGTTTAGCAGAGAACGGGCGATAAAGGCGCACTTTTAACACGCCGACCTTTTCGCCGCGGGTTAACAGCTCGTCGACCACCTCTTCACAGGTGCCGATAGCCGAGCCCATCAGCACAATCACGCGCTCGGCCTGCGGATGACCGTAGTATTCGAACGGTTTGTACTCGCGTCCTGTTGCGGCGGCAAAGTCATTCATTGCCTGCTCGACGTGGTCATAAACCGCGTTGTACCACGGGTTTGTGGCCTCGCGGGACTGGAAATAGGTATCCGGATTTGCCGATGTCCCACGGATAACCGGATGTTCCGGGTTCAGGGCGCGGGCGCGATGCGCGTCAATTTCCGCCTGCGGCAGCAGATCCAGGATAGTCTCGTCCGCCAGTGGGACGATTTTGTTGATTTCGTGAGAGGTGCGGAAACCATCAAAGAAGTGAATAAACGGCACGCGACTTTTAAGCGTGGCGATATGCGAAATTAAGGCAAAGTCCTGCGCTTCCTGAACGCTGCTGGCACACAGCATCGCGCACCCGGTCTGGCGCACGGCCATCACGTCGGAGTGATCGCCAAAGATGGAAAGCGCGTGAGTAGCAACGGTACGCGCCGCGACGTGCAGGACGAAGGGGGTCAGCTGTCCGGCGAGCTTATACAGGGTTGGGATCATTAACAGCAATCCCTGAGAAGAGGTAAACGACGTCGAGAGTGCGCCTGTCTGAAGCGCGCCATGTACCGTGGCAATGGCTCCCGCTTCAGACTGCATTTCAACCACTCTCGGGACATCGCCCCAGACGTTTTTTAATCCGTTTCCCGCCCAGGCATCCGCCTGTTCAGCCATGGTGGAACTCGGCGTGATCGGGTAGATGGCGATAACTTCACTGGTGCGAAACGCGACTGAGGCAACTGCACCATTACCGTCAATAGTTTGCATAGAACGACACCCTTACATTGCGCAAAAATAGGGGGCTGTCATAAGGCGACAAACCCTGAATATTATCTTTGTAGTCTAGCAAACGGGGGGTTTTACAATTTTCGCTTTTGTGTCCTCAGTATTCTCGCCATCAATGGTTAGATCAAACTTAGGGCGAAAAAAATGCGAGAAATTGTTTCAGTAGCGCATAAATACGCACTTCTGCTCTCGACGACACGGGATGTGATGCCTATGATGCATAGGTTTCGCACAAAATAAGGGGGAGAGAGCATGCGTTCAGCATTTTTGGTAGGGTGTGCCGCATTATTGTTGTCGGCATGTAGCAGTGAACCTGTGCAGCAGGCCACGGCGGCCCACGTGGCGCCGGGAATGAAAGCGGCAATGTCCAGTTCAGGCCAGGCCAACTGCGCCATGATTGGCGGCTCACTGTCTGTTGCTCGCCAGCTTGATGGCTCTGCTATTGGGATGTGCGCCTTGCCAAACGGCAAACGCTGCAGTGAACAGTCGCTTGCCGTTGGAAGCTGCGGTAACTACTGATTATTCAGCACGCTTAAACATCAGCGTTTTATCGGCAGTCGCCAGCGTCAACTGGTCTTCAGTCAGGTCGACCTGCGCCCCTTTGCGCAGCATGTCGCCGATGGCCTGATCCAGCTCGTTCATCTGTGGTTCGGTACAAAGTTTGCGCGTCATCGCCAGCGCTTTCACTTTTAGCTCGCCTTCAGACAATTTTCCCTGTCCGTTGAAGCGGTTACACATCTGGCCCGAAACGCTAATGTTATCAATGAGGCTAATGTCGGGAAGCGCGTTAAAAGCGATCTCAGGCTGCGTTGTCATGCCCTTCACGGATTTGCCGTCCACGTTTTCCAGAACAAAACGGTGGCTCTTCAGCTGATCCGGCTGAACGGATGCTTTGCCCGGATTAACGCAGCCGCTGAGGACAAGGCTGATAACACTTAACGCGATGAGCTTTTTCATTTTTCTTCTCAAATAATAAATTCTGTGAATCTTTTACCAGTGTAACGATACTCTGCGGTGCGTTAATGGGGTTTATCTGAAAGTGCGGGGTGGTGCCGGGCAGCGCAGGGCTGCCCGGAATGAAGTTTAATGCGATTTAAACCCGGCAGCCGTCATCAGCATGCGAAAGAGCATGCTGACTGCTGCCAGCGCAAGTACGCAGCCGCCCCAGATAATGGCCAGCCACAGCAATCTTTTCCAGACAGGTTGTTGCATCAGTGATAACCCTCCCCAGACTGAACTTTGCCGCGAAATACGTAATAGCTCCAGAAGGTGTAGACCAGAATAACGGGAATGATCAACAGTGCGCCCACCAGCATAAAGCCCTGGCTTTGCGTCGGCGCGGCGGCCTGCCACAGGGTGATTGACGGCGGTATGATATGCGGCCAGATACTGATCCCAAGCCCGCTAAAGCCGAGAAATATTAGCCCCAGCGTCAGAATAAACGGGCGAGCATGGCTGTCAGGATTACTCAGGCAGCGCCACTGGTAGAAGCTAAACATGACGACCAGGGCAGGGACTGGCAGCAGATAAAACAGATTCGGCAGCGTAAACCAGCGTGCAGCGATGGCCGGGTGTGCCAGCGGCGTCCAGAGGCTGATCGCCGCGATAAACGCCAGCAGTATGATTAACAGCGTTTTCGATACCTCACGCATCCGCTGCTGCAGCGCGTTTTCGCTTTTCATCACCAGCCAGGTTGAGCCTAACAGCGCGTAGGCCACCACCAGACCCGCGCCGCAAAAGAGGTTAAACGCGGTAAACCAGTCAAAGGGTCCACCGGTATAGACCCGACCGGTGACGGTAAAGCCGTTAATGACGGCCCCCACCGTCACGCCCTGGGTAAACGTCGCCAGAATTGAGCCGCCAATAAACGCCTTATCCCAGAAAGGACGGTGCGCCGGGGTGGCTTTAAAGCGAAACTCAAACGCCACGCCGCGGAATATAAGTCCGATCAGCATTATCGTCAGCGGAATGGTCAGAGCATCAACGATCACCGCATAGGCCAGCGGAAATGCGCCGAACAGGGCGGCTCCGCCAAGCACCAGCCAGGTTTCATTCCCGTCCCAGACGGGCGCGACGCTGTTGACCATCACGTCGCGATCGTCAGCGTCTTGTGTGGCAGGGAACAGAATACCGATCCCCAGATCAAAACCGTCCATCACGATATACATCAGCGTGGCGAAAACGATGATGACAAACCAGATAATGGAAAGATCGATACCCATTATGGCAGCTCCTTATGTTCAGCTGTGACGGCAGAAAGCGGGCGCGCCGGACGTCCGTCGTACTCGGTGGCGAATGATTCGTGCGGCTGCGGGCCTTTTCGGATGAGGCGCACCATATAGCTGTAGCCCACGCCAAATACCGAGGTGTATACAACGAAGAAGGCCAGCAGACTCACGCTCATATGGAGATCGCCATGGGCAGAAACCGCATCCTTCGTTCGCTGGAGTCCGTAGACTACCCACGGCTGGCGGCCCACTTCGGTAGTGACCCACCCGGCAAGGATGGCAATCAGCCCGGTTGGCCCCATCAGCAGCGCAAACCACAGGAAAGGACGCGACGAATACACGCGTTTTTTGTAGCGCAACCAGAGCGCCATCACCCCGAGCAGCAGCATCAGCATGCCCAGGCCTGCCATAATGCGGAATGACCAGAAGACAATGGTGGCGTTCGGGCGGTCTTCCTTCGGAAACTCCTTGAGCGCCGGAACCTGTTTATCCAGACTGTGCGTCAGGATAAGGCTGCCCAGTGCCGGGATCTCCAGTCCAAAGCGGGTGCGCTCCTGCTCCATATCCGGCCAGCCAAACAGCAGCAGCGGGGTAGGCTCACCCGGCGGATTCTCCCAGTGCCCTTCAATGGCGGCAATCTTCGCAGGCTGGTGCTTTAAGGTGTTCAGCCCGTGCATATCGCCAACCAGGGCCTGGATGGGGGCGACAATCAGGGTCATCCACAGCGCCATCGAAAACATTGCGCGTATGGCGCGGGTATTATTTCCGCGCAGCAGATGCCATGCCGCGGAGGCACCCACAAACAGCGCGCTGCTGAGGAACGCGGCTATCGACATATGCAGCAGGCGATAAGGGAATGAGGGGTTAAACACCACCGCAAACCAGTCCACCGGTACCACCTGCCCGTTGACGATCTCATAGCCCTGCGGGGTCTGCATCCAGCTGTTTGAGGCGAGGATCCAGAAGGTGGAGATAATGGTGCCCAGCGCCACCATGCAGGTGGAGAAAAAGTGCAGTCCCGGCCCGACTTTATTCCAGCCGAACAGCATCACGCCGAGGAAGCCGGCTTCAAGGAAGAAGGCGGTTAGCACTTCATAGGTCAGCAGCGGGCCGGTAATACTGCCCGCAAACTGCGAAAATCCGCTCCAGTTGGTACCAAACTGATAGGCCATCACCAGCCCTGAGACCACGCCCATGCCAAAATTGACGGCAAAAATCTTCGACCAGAAATGGTACAGCGAGCGCCAGACCGGATTTTTTGTTTTCAGCCACAGCCCTTCGAGTACGGCAAGGTAGCTGGCCAGGCCGATGGTGATGGCCGGGAAAATAATGTGAAAGGATACGGTAAAGGCAAACTGTATCCGCGCAAGGTGAAAAGCATCTAAACCAAACATGCAAAACTCCGCGATGTATTTATGTCGATGCCATTCTAAGCCGCGCCAGCGCTGGGTTGCAGAAACAGACCCGGCCTATTTAACTATAACAGTTTGCCCAGTGTAATATTTATCGATGCGCTTAAAGTCCGCTTTCCGCTGATGCCTTTGCTTGAGTAATTGCTCCCGCATTAAATATGGGATGCTCGTAGCTATCGGTTACGTCTCTCACGCGGTAAATTTTCCACTTTCCATCTTCAAGACGCATATAGACTTCAAGATTAAGAAAGCCGCCGTTCTCAATACCAATCCTGACAGGAAGAACTTCGCCATTCATGAATTGGTGCGCCACACCCACTTCAAGCCCCTTCACCCAGGATGGGTCATAATCCTGAACATAAGCGAAATAATCTGATCCCACGATTTCCTGTTCAGGAATAGACTCTATCTCGTTAAGCCGGGATAGTGTACCAGCCGCAACGTACTCTCTAAGCTGAGGATATTCACCATCACTTTCTGCAAAAAACGTCAGATATGTGGAATAGAATTCTTCCGCCCGTTCGGCAGCATTCTGCTTAGGTACACCCGTACAAGCAGATAATAATAGCGCCACAGTAATTATAAACCCCCTCATCATCGACTCATCCTGTAAATCTTATAGGTAGGTTGCGCGCGGCGGTAACCCGGCCCAGGGTACATGCTGAGCTGGGTAAAATCTGAGATCCAGCGAGTGCCGTCGAACATTGTCATATGGCCGCTTGAGTTTCCTCCGGGATAGGGCTGAATTACAGCGACATCTCCGCTAAGCAACGTCGAACCGGGAGGAACCTCCCTAAAACCTGCACGCAAAAGTTTTGGTCCATAATCCTTCGCATCATGTGTACGTTCAAGCGTAATGCCGCCAGCGATTATGGCACGACGTGTAAATTTCGCGCATTCGTTATGAGAGTGTCCAAGGGCATGCGAGCGGAGGTAAGAAACAGCCGCGTCTCTATTCCAACTCATTGATAATTCCTTTCTGTAAGGTAAGAGCGAAATTTCTGCTCGAGCAAGACAAGTAGCAGAGTGTACATTAGCCTGTTGTTAATACTCTGCGGTTGGTGAGATGAGTAGGCAAAAAATGTTATATATTATATTTATATTTCATGTGGTTATGTATGCATAGCCGGGAATTGTAAACATCAATATTTAATAACATGGACGAGTATCAGGGAATAAAAACATTCTTTTTATGAATTTTCCGCATTAAACCGCTTGCTTTGTCGTCATCGCCGTGCGTTAATGGTTCTCTGGTTTTGAGTCCAAAAAAATATCTGACGTAGTTTCATAAAGCAGTTCTCATCACGTTGTGCCTCTCCGCAGCCTCTCTTGGGTCTTTATCTACATTCCGATTAGTTTTGTTTAAAACCATTATTGCCTGATCGGCTCATGAGTAATTTACGTTTTTACGTTCACAGGAGAATCCTATGACTTCTTATATACATTTCCGCTGCCCATGCTGTCATGGTTCGCAGTACCGTACCTCAGTCTTTGATGTGTCTGAGAAAAACCCGCTCGGTGCGAAATGCATCTTTTGCAAATCGTCAATGATCACGCTCGATCACCTGGCCGCTGCACGCCAGGCGCAAAGCCACGTTACCGAGTACCGTAAGTAATTTATTTCGCGAACTATAACAGTTAGCTAAATCTTCTCTTTTTCTCCTGCTGATATACACTGTCGGCAATAAGGAGAATCTGATGAAAAAATACCAGCGTCTGGCGCAACAAATTATCTCGCAGATCGAGCTTGGCGTATGGCTGCCGGGCGATAAGCTGCCTTCCCTGCGAGAGCAGGTGGCAAGTAGCGGCATGAGCTTTATGACCGTTGGCCACGCGTATCAGATGCTGGAAAGCCAGGGGCGCATTGTCGCCAGGCCGCAGTCGGGCTATTACGTTGCCTCGCGCCCGACCGCACAACAGCCTGCGCCACCTGCTCAGGTGATGCGCGATGAAGCGGTAGATATCAACACCTATATCTTCGAGGTCTTACAGGCCAGCCGCGATCCGTCCGTTGTTCCTTTCGCTTCCGCGTTTCCCGACCCCCGGCTTTTCCCGCTTCAGCAGCTCAACCGCTCGCTGGCAAACGTCAGCAAAACGGCTACCGCAATGAGCGTGATTGAAAATCTGCCGCCCGGTAACGCTGAACTCCGCCACGCCATCGCACGCCGCTATGCGCAGCAGGGGATGAACATCTCGCCGGACGAGATCGTCATTACCGCAGGTGCCCTCGAAGCGTTGAACCTCAGTTTGCAGGCGGTGACGGAGCCCGGAGACTGGGTGATTGTTGAAAACCCCTGTTTTTACGGTGCGCTGCAGGCGCTGGAGCGTCTTAAGCTGAAAGCGTTATCCGTCGCCACAGACGTCCGCGAGGGGATCGACCTCAATGCGCTGGAGCTGGCGTTGAATGACTATCCCGTAAAAGCCTGCTGGCTCATGACTAACGGCCAAAACCCGCTTGGCTTCACGCTGAGCGCGGAGAAAAAAGCGCGTCTGGTCGCACTCCTGACGAAACATAACGTCACGTTGATTGAAGATGACGTCTACAGCGAACTCTATTTTGGCCGGGAAAAACCCCTTCCGGCGAAAGCCTGGGATCGGAGTGACATGACGCTTCACTGCTCCTCCTTTTCAAAATGCCTGGTGGCGGGGTTTCGCATCGGCTGGGTGGCGGCAGGAAAACACGCGCGCCGCATTCAGCAGCTGCAACTGATGAGCACGCTCTCAACCAGTTCTCCCATGCAGCTGGCGCTGGTGGATTACCTGGCGACAAAACGCTACGACGCCCATCTGCGCCGCCTGCGACGAACCCTCGCCGAGCGGAAACAGCAGGCGTGGCAGTCGCTTCTGCGTCATATGCCTGCCGGTGTCAAAATTCATCACAGCGAAAGCGGCTACTTTTTATGGCTGGAGCTACCTGCGCAGCTGGACGCGGGGCTGCTGAGTGAGAAGGCCTTAACCCACCACATCAGCATTGCGCCCGGAAAGATGTTTTCCACCTCTGACGCCTGGACCCCGTTTTTCCGTTTTAATACCTCCTGGGCGTGGGGAGAGCGGGAAGAGCAGGCGGTCATACAGTTAGGAAAACTCATTAGCGCGATGCTGGAATAATCTTTTCGATCTTATTTAAATAATCATTTCTTATCCTGATGGCGGCGCTGCGAATATTTTGCGGTGTCGTATCATAGGAAATCTGCATACCGTCTTTCGCGGCTAACTCCTTGTCTATAATCCAGTTAACAGGGAATGCGTCCCCGGTCACACCTTGATGAAATTTCCTTAAGCCGTACGGTGCGGCGCATTTGCGCGGTCTACGTTTAATAAGGGAGATATTTTTACGGCACGGCTGCCGCTAAATTTCATTGCGACAGGAGTAACTCTTATGAGCAAAAAATTTGCCCGCAGCAGCCTGTGCGCGCTCGGTATGACTATCATGGCCGCGCAAGCCGCAGAACCACCAAAGGCCATTGGCGACGGGGAAGGCCGACTGGATATTATCGCCTGGCCGGGATACATCGAACGCGGACAGACGGATAAAAATTATGACTGGGTCACCCAGTTTGAAAAAGAGACCGGCTGCGCGGTTAACGTCAAAACGGCGGCCACCTCCGATGAGATGGTCAGCCTGATGGCGAAGGGAGGTTACGACCTTGTCACCGCGTCGGGCGATGCCTCGCTCCGCCTGATTATGGGCAAACGCGTTCAGCCGATTAACCCGGAACTCATCCCCAACTGGAAAACCCTCGACCCGCGCATCGTGAAGGGCGAATGGTTTAACGTGGGCGGTAAAGTCTACGGCACGCCGTATCAGTGGGGACCCAACCTGCTGATGTACAACACCAAAACCTTCCCGACGCCGCCGGACAGCTGGAGCGTGGTCTTTACGAAGCAGGATCTGCCAGACGGCAAAACCAATCAGGGACGCGTGCAGGCGTACGACGGCCCGATTTATATCGCCGATGCGGCGCTGTTCGTCAAAGCCACTCAGCCACAGCTGGGTATTAGCGACCCGTATCAGCTCACTGAACAGCAGTATGCCGCCGTGCTCAAGGTGCTTCGCGACCAGCATGCCCTGATCCACCGCTACTGGCATGACACCACCGTCCAGATGAGCGACTTCAAAAATGAAGGCGTCGTGGCCTCCAGCGCCTGGCCGTATCAGGCGAATGCCCTGAAGGCCGAGAACCAGCCCGTTGCCACCGTCTTCCCGAAAGAGGGCGTGACCGGCTGGGCGGACACCACCATGCTTCACGCGCAGGCAAAACACCCGATGTGCGCCTACAAATGGATGAACTGGTCGCTCACGCCAAAAGTGCAGGGCGATCTGGCGGCATGGTTTGGCTCGCTGCCCGTCGTGCCTGAAGGGTGTAAGGCCAGCACACTGCTGGGTGACAAGGGCTGCGAAACCAACGGCTATAACTATTTTGACAAAATCATGTTCTGGAAAACCCCCATCGCAGAAGGCGGAAAATTTGTGCCTTACAGCCGCTGGACGCAGGATTACATCGCCATCATGGGCGGTCGTTAATTGCCCGGGAGCGGAACATGACGTACGCGGTAGAATTTAACAACGTTTCCCGTCTGTACGGCGACGTACGGGCGGTGGATGGAGTCACCATTGCCGTTCGTGACGGAGAATTCTTCTCCATGCTGGGGCCTTCGGGCTCCGGCAAAACCACCTGCCTGCGCCTGATTGCCGGCTTTGAGCAGCTGTCAGGCGGCACGATATCTATCTTTGGTAAAGAGGCGAGCGCGCTGACCCCGTGGGAGCGGGATGTGAACACCGTGTTCCAGGATTACGCGCTGTTCCCGCATATGTCGATCCTCGATAACGTCGCCTATGGGCTGATGGTGAAAGGCGTCGATAAGAAAAAACGCCATGCGCAGGCTCGTGATGCGCTGGAAAAAGTGGGCCTGAGCTTCGCCGTCGCCCGTAAGCCTTCGCAGCTTTCCGGCGGCCAGCGCCAGCGAGTCGCCATCGCCCGGGCGCTGGTGAATGAACCGCGCGTCCTGCTGCTGGACGAGCCGTTAGGCGCGCTCGATCTCAAACTGCGTGAACAGATGCAGTTCGAGCTGAAGAAACTTCAGCAGGAACTCGGCATCACCTTTATTTTCGTCACCCACGATCAGGGTGAAGCCCTCTCCATGTCGGACCGGGTGGCGGTATTCAATAATGGGCGCATCGAGCAGGTCGATACCCCGCGCGATCTCTATATGCGCCCGCGCACGCCGTTTGTCGCCGGTTTTGTCGGCACGTCCAACGTTTTTGATACAGCCCTTGCGCAGAAACTATGCGGCATGGAAGGCGCTTATTCGCTGCGCCCGGAACATATTCGCCTTAACGAGAGCGGTGAAATTCAGGTTCAGGGGTGCGTGCAGGCCGTTCAGTATCAGGGGGCGGCCACGCGGCTGGAGTTGAAGCTCGCCGACGGTGCCAAACTGCTGGTGAGCCAGGCCAACCTCAGCGAGCTCTCGCCGCTGAGCGGCATTGCGCCGGGGCAGGCCGTCACGGCGTCGTGGTCGCGCGACGCCATGATCCGTCTTCACGAGGAGAGGTGAAATGGCTATGAGTGTCGCTCATCCTCCCGCCCCGCACGGTCGCGTAAGCCGCATCACGGCTCTGTTCTGGCGTAAACCGTCGCTCGGGCTGTTCCTGCTTCTGCTTGCACCGCTGATGTGGTTTGGCATCGTCTATTTAGGATCGTTGCTGACCCTTTTGTGGCAGGGTTTTTACACCTTTGACGATTTCACCATGGCAGTCACGCCGGATCTGACCCTGGCGAACATTCTGGCGCTTTTCAACCCCGCAAACTACGACATCATTCTGCGCACGTTAACGATGGCGATTGCGGTGACGATTGCCAGCGCGATCCTGGCATTCCCGATGGCCTGGTACATGGCGCGCTACACCCGCGGCAAGTGGAAAGCGTTTTTTTATATCGCCGTAATGCTGCCAATGTGGGCAAGCTACATCGTCAAAGCCTACGCCTGGACGCTTCTGCTGGCGAAGGACGGCGTGGCACAGTGGTTTCTCAACCATCTGGGGCTGGAGCCTATCCTGTCCTCGATCCTTACGCTACCCGCGGTTGGAGGCAACACTTTGTCCACCTCCGGGTTGGGACGGTTTCTGGTCTTCGTCTACATCTGGCTGCCGTTTATGATCCTGCCGGTCCAGGCGGCGCTGGAACGCCTGCCTGCCTCCTTACTGCAGGCATCTGCCGATCTCGGCGCGCGTCCTCGTCAGACATTCCGCTACGTCGTTCTGCCGCTGGCTATTCCGGGCATTGCCGCGGGCTCGATATTCACCTTTTCCCTGACGCTGGGGGATTTCATTGTGCCGCAGCTGGTGGGGCCGCCGGGGTATTTCATCGGCAATATGGTCTATTCACAGCAGGGAGCGATTGGCAATATGCCCATGGCCGCCGCGTTCACGCTGGTGCCTATCGTGCTGATTTCACTCTATCTGGCGTTCGTGAAACGTCTGGGAGCATTCGATGCACTCTGAACGCGCACCTCTGTTCCTGAAAGTGGCAGCCTGGGGAGGGGTGATCTTCCTGCATTTCCCGCTGCTGATTATCGCAATCTATGCCTTTAACACCGAAGACGCAGCCTTCAGCTTTCCGCCGCAGGGGCTGACCCTGAAGTGGTTTAGCGTGGCAGCGGGGCGTGGAGATATCATTGAATCCGTGACGTTGTCACTTCAAATTGCGGCACTCTCCACCGCGATCGCCCTGGTGCTTGGCACGCTTGCTGCAGCGGCGCTCTGGCGAAGCGAGTTTTTTGGCAAAAACGCGATCTCGCTGTTGCTGCTGCTGCCGATAGCCTTGCCGGGGATCATCACCGGCCTGGCGCTGCTGACCGCGTTCAAAACGATCGACCTTGAGCCGGGTTTTTTCACCATCGTGGTCGGACACGCCACGTTCTGCGTGGTGGTGGTCTTTAATAACGTGATCGCCCGATTCAGACGCACTTCCTGGAGTCTGGTCGAGGCGTCGATGGATCTCGGGGCTGACGGGTGGCAAACCTTTCGCTATGTGGTGCTGCCCAATCTGGGTTCAGCGCTGCTGGCGGGGGGAATGCTGGCGTTTGCCCTCTCGTTTGACGAAATCATCGTCACAACGTTTACGGCGGGACACGAACGCACGTTACCGCTGTGGTTGCTCAACCAGCTTGGTCGTCCGCGCGACGTGCCGGTCACCAACGTCGTTGCACTGCTGGTGATGCTGGTCACAACCATCCCCATTCTGGGAGCCTGGTGGCTAACCCGCGACGGCGAGAACATTGCCGGTAGCGGGAAATAACATTGATTAGAACAGGACAATGCTATGCAAACACATCTGCTGATAAAGGGTGAACTGGTTGCCGGAGAGGGAGAGAAACAGCCGGTGTATAACCCGGCCACCGGTGAGGTGCTGCTGGAGATTGCTGAGGCCTCAGCGGCTCAGGTCGACGCGGCGGTTCAGGCCGCCGACCTGGCTTTTGCGGAATGGGGGCAAACGACACCGAAGACCCGCGCCGAGTGCCTGCTGAAGCTGGCGGATGCCATTGAAGCGCATTGGGAGGACTTTGCCCGGCTTGAATCCCTCAACTGCGGGAAGCCGCTGCACTGTGCGCTGGGCGATGAAATTCCGGCAGTGGTCGACGTTTTCCGTTTCTTTGCCGGGGCCGCGCGCTGCCTGAACGGGCTGGCTGCGGGCGAGTACCTGGAAGGCCACACGTCGATGATCCGCCGTGACCCGGTGGGCGTGGTTGCCTCTATCGCGCCGTGGAACTACCCGCTGATGATGGCGGCATGGAAGCTGGCGCCTGCGCTGGCGGCCGGCAACTGTGTGGTCATCAAACCTTCTGAAATCACGCCGCTGACGGCGTTAAAGCTGGCGGAGCTGGCGAAAGATATCTTCCCGGCAGGCGTTCTCAACGTGCTGTTTGGCCGCGGTAAAACGGTGGGCGATCCGCTGACCGGGCATGAAAAAGTGCGCATGGTTTCGCTGACCGGGTCGATTGCTACCGGGGAGCATATCATCGGCCACACGGCGTCCACCATTAAGCGCACCCACATGGAACTGGGCGGTAAAGCGCCGGTTATCGTGTTCGACGATGCTGACCTGGACGCGGTTGTCGAAGGGGTGCGGACGTTTGGTTTCTACAATGCCGGGCAGGACTGTACGGCGGCCTGCCGTATTTATGCCCAGAAGGGGATCTATGCCCAACTGGTGGAAAAGCTCGGCGCCGCCGTCACCAGCCTCAAAATGGGTGCCCCGGAGGATAAGTCTACTGAACTCGGTCCGCTGAGCTCCGCTGCCCATCTTTCACGCGTCTGTCAGGCGGTTGATGAGGCGAAAGCGCTCGGCCATATCCGCGTGGTGACGGGCGGAAGCAAAAAAGAGGGAGCGGGCTACTATTTCCAGCCAACTCTGCTGGCCGGGGCAAAACAGGAGGATGCCATCGTTCAGCGCGAGGTGTTTGGCCCGGTGGTGAGCGTCACCGAATTCGACGATGAAGCGCAGGTGCTGGCCTGGGCGAACGATTCGCAGTACGGCCTGGCGTCGTCAGTCTGGACTCAGGACGTTGGCCGCGCCCATCGCCTGAGCGCACGCCTGCAGTATGGCTGCACCTGGGTGAATACCCATTTTATGCTGGTGAGCGAAATGCCGCACGGCGGCATGAAATTGTCCGGCTATGGAAAGGATATGTCGGTGTTCGGGCTTGAGGATTATACGGTTGTCCGGCACGTGATGATAAAACACTAGAAATCATGCCCGGCGGTTTGCATCGCCGGGCGTTTGCTTTACCAGCCACACACCTCGTGCTCATTTTCCGTATCGTAAGCGCGGACGGTATTCACCAGATCTTTCACTACGTCTGCGGCGACGTCGGGGATGAGCAACTCCATCGGAGCCTCTGTCTCATAATCCACCGAGACGCCGTTGCTGTTGTTGGTCACGGTCACTGTGTACGTTGCTTTGCCCACGCGGTTACTCCTTATGTGTATTGACCACTTTGCCGATGCCTGCGCCCTGAAGCGTAACAGCAGGATCGGCAAAAAAGTCGATATTGAACCAGGTATCGTCGGTCAGTAGCTCAATGCGGTGCCATTTTTCCGGCGGTGAGATGCCAAACGATCCGGCTTCAATCACCAGCTCAAGATCCGGTTCGGTCGCGTCAGCGTCCGGGAAGCCAAAATAGCGCACCGCCCCCTGCATCACCGACAAACGGCCATATACGCTGGCTTTCGTATTATGGTGGGTGAAAAGGGCTTTTGGCGCGGTGTCTTTGTTCCAGAATGGCGTGGAGCGGGTATGAACAAAATTCTCAGGGATACGTAGCATAAGGGTTACCTCGTAAATAAAAGCCGCTTAAAGCGACTTCAACACCTCTGGTTCGACGAAAAATTCAATATTGAACAGCGTGTCGTCGCTCATCACCTCGATGTGATGCCATTTCTCAGGGGGAAAAACACCGAAGTGGCCAGCCCTGATAATCAATGTGCTGTCGGGCTCAGGGGCATGTTCATCAGCATAACCCAGGTAGCGGACGGCACCTTGCATAACGGAGAGGCGGGGATAAACGCCCGGACGGGTACCCGTGTCGAGATGACGCTGAAAGATCCCGGCGGGGGCGGTGTCTTTATTCCAGAAAGGGGTGGAGCGGGTATGAATACAACTCTGCGGAATACGTAGCATATTGCCTCCCATGTATGTCTGCTTTTATTAGACGCCTTTGCAGAAGAGAAAATTTATCAAAAAGTGCATTTAACATGCATCTTATCAATAAAGATAATGGGTGGCTCCCCCTGTTTGTTATACAAAATACTCAGTTGTTATTAGCCTTAATCTTTAAGTGGTTATTATGTAATGAAAAAACTTGATCTGTATCAACATATGACGCATATTGCGTGCGGTTATTTTTTCGGCTCTGGTATTAAGAATGACGTTGTATCAAAAGATGTTGGTTTTTTACGCAATCATGGCTTCCATCTGCGCATTAATTACCTGGTTCCTCTCTAAAGACCGCAAACGCATCCGTCTGCTCAGCGCGTTTCTGGTGGGATCAACCTGGCCGATGAGCTTCCCCGTCGCGCTCCTGATATCGCTTTTCTGAAGCACGCTTCCATTTTTAAAAGATGATTATGGCATTCCGGATATCATGACTGTATAAATACACAGTGCATCGTAAAAGGAGTGCTTATGAACAGTTTTTACTCGCAGCAAGCGGGTTGCACCGTCCGCTGGCATGATTTGCCCGGCTCAGGCGATCCCGTACTCTTCATCCACGGATTGGGCTGCGCCTCTTCCTACGAATATCCCCGCGTCGTTCGTGACCCTCAGTTTGACGGGCGCAGAGCGATTCTCATCGATTTACCCGGCAGCGGTTACAGCGATAAGCCTGAGCACTACAGCTACAAAACCACCGATCAGGCGCGCGTTGTGGCGGAGCTGATTGACCATCTTAAACTGGATGCCTTCTGGTTATACGGCCACAGCATGGGCGGCAGCATCGCGATAGAAACAGCGGGGCTGCTGGCAACGCGCGTTAAAGGCCTGATCGTGTCGGAGCCCAATTTTCACGCTGGCGGTGGCATGTTCAGCCGGTCTATTGCGGCGCAAACCGAACAACAATTTGTGGCGCAGGGTTACGGTAACATGCTCCGTGCAGAAAAAACGGCATGGGCCGGGTGTCTGCAAAGTAATGCACCTTATGCTGTCTGGCGCGGCGCATCGAGCCTGGTGGCGGGCGTTAAGCCGGACTGGGAAACGCAATTTCTGTCGTTGCCTTGCCCGGTGACGTTGATTTTTGGCGAACTCTCACTGCCGGATGACGATGTGGATCGTCTAAAGCAGAAGGGCGTTGCGGTCAAAATCATCCCTGCTGCAGGGCACTCCATGTCGTGGGAAAACCCGTCGGCACTGGCGCAGACGTTAGCGGAGTGTATGGCGGCGTAATTATCGTTGCGGAATGTAGGCCGGGCAAGCGCAGCGCCACCCGGCAGGAAAGGCGGCTACTTGATTAAAGCCCGTAGTGCCCGACGTGCGTCAGGCTGAACATCATGCGGGTTCTGATAATCAATGTTCTCTATTGCCCTGCTATAGAGCGCAACCAGCCAGTCGTAAACGTACGCCGTGGCCGCATGAACAGGCTGCTCCCCAAGACGCGTCAGGCGCGGCGCGGCACTGCTAACCACGGGCGTAACAAAGATTGCCTGACCTTTGCGGATGCGGCTTGCCGGACGCTCAGCTGACGGCGTCTGGTCGTAGCCCAGCCAGCCAACGAAATTGCCCATCACGGCATGCAGTTGCGCAGCACTGCTTTTATCCGCGTCGACAATGCGCCGTAGCTGCTGAGGCAGATCCAGCCGGTAGCTGGTCACCACCAGAACATCCGCGATGTGCTGCAACATTGCCGTCTCAAGCCCAAGCCGCGCGGCAGCGGCCTCGTTGCGGCTCCACTGACGCAGATGATTTATCCAGACTCTGTGCGCCAGACGCGCTTTGTCTTTTGTCTGGTGCAGGCCAGCATTTTCCTGAGGAGTATCGGCGAACAGGTCAATCGCATCCGTAAACAGTCCGTTGACCTGCTCCTCGCGAGGCTGCTGTACGGCCAGCAGTGCCTCAAACGCTTTCAGGGGCGGAAGAAGACCTTCCAGTAGCTCGCCGTGGCGGGCGGCGCTGCTTTGCAGCGTGCGCACCATGTTTTCGGCCTGAGCACGCCGGGTACCCGGCTCCTCAACCAGCGGGGCCAGATAACCCTGCATCAGCGCCGAGAGCTCCTGGCGCAACAGGCCTTTCAGCGAGCTGAGACGCTTCTGCCGCTGGGCGGGTAGCGTCGCCTGCGACAGCCATTCGACAACGCGCAACAGGCTGTGGCTGTCCAGCGCCTGCAGTGTTCCCCAGTGCAGGCCTGGCTTGCCCAGCAGATGCTGTACGGCTTCATCGAGATTCTGTCGGGTGGTGAAACGAGCGTCATGCGGGGTGATCGCCCACACCAGACCCGGCAGGGCAGATTCCTCGGAAAGCTGGGTCTCTTTGACCCAGTTCGTTAACGCTTTTGCTTTTTTGGCCGTCTGCTCGTGATGCGCTGTCACATTGCAGATAACCAGGACATCGGGCTGCAGCTGCTGACGGTAATGCTCAAGCAACCACGGGTATTTAGCCTGCAGCAGCGGATCGGCACGGCTGTCTTCAAAGACAGGAATATCAATAATGTCTACGTTGTCCAGCGCGCAGTTCTCAACAGGCAAAACCAGCTCGCGGGTCAGGAAGGCAAGCACGTCGACGGGGACGCTGATTGCGTTGAGCAATTCGCCGTCATTCAGCGGATGCAGCAGCGTCTCCTGGGCTTCCTGTTGGGTTAAGGTGCCGTGTGTCAGGAACCCTTCTCCGGGCAGGCCAAAGCTGTCTACCAGCAGGCTCAGCGGCGCGGCCAGCTCGCGCGCATGGCTGGTCTGATGCAGCACGTGGGCGAGCTTCAGCCACTGCTGGGTTAACTCCTGTTGCTCACCCCACAGCAGCGACCAGACGCTGGCGCGGGTGCTGAGATCGAGCGATGGGACCAGCTGGGCAAACTGATGCCACAGGGCATCATCAATTTGCTGTTTCGCGGCGGGTACCGTGCTTTGCCAGAAACGCGCAATTGCACCCACTTCCTGTGCCGTGATACCGGGCACGCTCTGAGGCTGGCGCAGGCCGCGCCATTTCTCCAGCCGCGTTTCAATCACTGCCTTATCCACCGCGCGAATCTGCGGATGCAGCGTCGTGCGGGCAATAAACAGTTGTACCAGCTCGGCCTCGGTGACCAGACTCAGACGCAGCGGGAACGCCTCATCCGTTACTTCTGCGTTTTCCCGGGTGAAGCGGATAGCCATGTTTGTCAGAGCGTGCCCCGGATTGATATGCGAGAAATAGTCAAAGGTGCGCTGGCCCGGCGTCACGTTCAGGCGACCATTGCCGCTGCCGCACAGCGACTGCAGCAGGTGCGCTTTGGCGCTTTGCGAATGACCGTAAAGCCCAATGCTGCTCCGGCGGATCAGAGCACGTTCGATGGCCTGCTCCCGCGCCTGCACCGCGTTAATGCGAGCAAGCAGGGCGTCAGCATCGTTATCCAGCACAGGGGCGTTCAGGCGCGTCTCATTAATCCACCCAATTAAGGCCTGAGTGGTGGTGGTCGTCGCTGTCATTTGAGGTATACGCTCCCGCTATCGATCCAGTAGTGGCTACCGCTGTGTCGGCGATCGGCCAGAGTATTCAGTTTGAAGGTTAGTGCGTCAGGCGCAACCGGTGTGCCATCCTGCAGCCAGGCATCGCTCAGCTCGAAGGACTCCGGGCCTTCCTGCTTGCTGCCGCCGCAGAGCTTAAGCCGCACGTTCAGGACGCCGTCGCCGGCAATCGCTTTTGCCAGTTCAGCCGAGTTGATGCTGAGCGTATAAAGCGGCGTGGCGGGCCAGCGCGCGTTCGCCAGCTGGCGGAAGCCGAGGGTGACGTTACCGCGCAGCGGGAAGTGCAGCCGCGCGTCGAGCTTCGCGCCCGGCTTATCCAGGTCGATATCCTGATACCAGACGTTCTCCTCACGCAGGGTATTGACGGTGTTATCCAGCACGCCGAGATACCGCACGGTGGAATACGCGCCTATGTCCGCGGCTTTAAAGTTGAAGCGCGGCAGACGCAGGTCGAGCGCCAGGCTGCAGAGCATGGCCCCGACCGCGGCGGTCGATTTCGGGTTGCCAATGCGTCCCTGCTGGCTGAACGGATACCATTCATGAACCTGGTATTTGTCCAGCCAGACGATGCGGTTGACCGGCACCGGCTGCAGGTGTCGAATCAGCGCCTGAACGCCAGGCAGGCAGCCAGGACGCCCGGTGATCAGCAGAACATCGCAACTGTAGTGGGAAATCGCCTCGCACACCGCGTGGAGCGGCGAGGTGAGCGTAAACTGGCCGGCCAGCATCGCATCCTGCATTTCGCGGAAGTTCACGTGCAGCGGCACGGCGAACAGGTCGAACGCCTCTGAGCCCGCCGGCAGAGCATGATCGATTGCCTGCTGGAGATAATTCATCACGTTGCGGGTTGGTTTCTGCGGCAGGAGCTCGCCGAAGGTGGCATGCAGGCCCGCCAGCGGATCGTCGATGTCGCTGGCTTCCCACGCGGAAAGAATGGCATGACCAATCGGCATAAAGAGCTGAAGCGCCGTTTGCTGGCGCAGTACGGCCTGGGTATCAATGCGGCCAGAATCACCGAACAGCGACGCCATCAGCAGCGAGGCGTCCGCAATGCCTGATTTCTGCAGCTGCGTTTGCAGGGCGGGCAGAACATAGCGCTGAATCACGTCCAGCAGGGTATCGTCGCCCGCCACTTTAAACCCTTCGCGGAACAGCAGCTGCGGCGTGATTTTGACGTTATTACCGGAGCCGTCATCAAGCTGGTAATGGGTTATCGCCATATCCGTGGTGCCACCGCCGATGTCGACAGACGCGACGCGTAAGGCGCGCCCCGGCTGCACGCCCGGCTCGGGTTCACGGTCCGTGCGGGCGAGGGAGGCGAAAAAGGCTTCCGTCTGGCCGCCAAAACGGGAAATCGCTTCGTTATACAGCCAGACCAACTGACCGCAACTGGCTTCATCCCACTCCATCTGGATTTCAGGGACCGGCACCACGCTTTTTTCCTGCTGTTTGCGGGTGGCAAAATCCTCGTCCTGCGGGTGCCAGCCCATCGCTTTCCAGACGATGGCAATAGCTTCAAACATGCGGCGACGGAAAATCTCGCGCTCCTGTTTTGGCATGGCCGAGGGCAGGGTCAGGATCAGGGTGCGCAGCTGGCGCGGCGAGGCCGGGAAGCCCAGACGCAGGCGCGTAGCAACGCTGTTGATCTGCCCCAGCGCCTGCGCCAGCAGCTCGCACAGCATGTGCGTCATCAGCGTGCTGCGGCTGTACTGCGGCGAAAAGACCGGCAGGCGCTCATCCCGCGGCAGCGTAAACAGCGGCTCACCGTCATCGTTCATCAGGTTCATCAGCGGAAACGCCGTGGCGAGAGGTTCACGCTGGGTTTTGCCGTTCATCTGGCTAAAGCGCCAGTCCTGCACAACCGGCGTTTCATCCCACAGGTAGCGGCGCGGGCTGGAGATACCGCTGTTGCCTTCGGTTCCCAGGCGTTGCATCGCCAGCTTGCGGGCCTCATCACCCACGCGAACAATCGACGGCCAGACAAACGCATCTTCGCGGCCGCTTTCCACCGAGAAGTGCTGCTTGCCGAAACGCGCTTCGGAGAATTCGAGACGGCTGGTGAACAGCGGTTCGTTGAGGAACTGCGGCTCGCTTAACGAACGGACCTGCAGCTCGGCGGTCTGCCGCAGCCCGTCGTTTGCATCACCGTGGTCTTCGATAATGACGCCGCAGGTGTGAGTGTTGCCCACGTCGAGGATCAGATCGACAGGAATGGCTGGGGTACTGAGCGTATGGGTGACAAATTTCACCTCCGGCACGGTAAGCTGTTCACCGAGCATGGTCAGTACATTGAGCCAGTGGGCCTGATATTCAAAACTGCGCATCGCCTGATGCAGGTCACGTTCAGAGCGGTTTTCTACGCCGTCGGCATACTGGGTAAATGCCTCGCGCAGCCAGCCGTCAATCCAGGTCTGGTCGAGGAAGCTTTCTACCTCATTATCGCGCCAGGCCAGCGCAAAGCGGGTTCCGTTCAGGATATCGTTTTCAACCGGCGACAGGACGGAGGTGGCATGCTCCGCGATCTGGCTGTCGAGCGCGAGGGTGACGCGGTGGGTGTTGCCAGCCGTGTCGGGCTTATCGAGCTTGCGCACCTGAACGCGCGCCCAGTTATCCGGTCCTTCCACAAAGGTCCGCGGCGGGTTGAAGCGCAGGAAGGGCAAGGGAAGCCAGACACCGTCAAGCACCGCAAGGGACTGATGCAGCGGGATTGTCGTTTCCGGCTTAACCACTTCAGGCTGCCCGCCGTTTGTCCCCGGCAGGGTATAGCGCCCGTTCACCAGGTCGAAATCGAGTCGCAAAAGGGGGCCGTTCGCGGTTTTACGTACGAAGCGCCCGTTGCTGGCGGTGTCCTGCGGCGTCAGGCCGAAATCCAGGAACTGCACGCCGCTGTTGGCGATAAGCGTGACGCTTTGTTTATAGTCGCAAAGATTTACCAGCATAGGATCAGGCACCTGCTTTCTTGAACGTCAGTGGAACGACGGTGTTGGCATCATAGCGAGCGCGACATTCTGCGATATCGCTGGCCCCGGCTTTACAGGCGACTTCCGGCATCGGGTAGCGGGAACCGTCGGTGCAGCGGGCATGACCGCGACTTTTAATCATCAATTCGCCATTGCTGTGCAGCCCGGAGAAGATCTCGGCGCGGCAGACGATGTTGTCGCCGTGCACGACGCGGGCGAAGCCTTTATTGTTCTGGATTTGATAGCGCATTGACGGCGGTTTGCCGGTTATCGGATCTTTCACGTCCAGGATGGCGCGCCAGGTGCCGTTGAGGAAGCGCGTTGAACCGGCTTTAACCTGACTGGCTTCCATCACCATGGCATCTTTCGGGATCGCGACAATCACCACCGGCGCGGCTTCAGGTGCAGGCGCGGGTTCTTTTTCTTTGCTCGCCACGACCTCAGCCTGGTGCAGCGGTAAATTCATGGCCAGCGGCTCCACCGCTTTGATCGGTTTTGGTGCGATAGCCACGGGCTCAGGAACCGGTGCCGGAGCAGGCTCTGCCGAAGGGGCCTGTTTTGGCCACAGCAGCGGCGCGGCAACGGCTGCCACAATCACGGCGGCAACCGGCAGGGTCCACAAGGGAACGCGACGCTTTTTCGTGGCGGCAACAGGCGCTGGCTCCTGAGTAGGTTGCGCAACAACCGGCGCGGGCTCCGGCTCATACAGTTCTTCCGGCGTAATACGCACGGCGGCGACGGGCGCAATCAGCGGCTCGTCTGCTTTTTCAAAGGTGATGGCCGGTTCGGGCTCAGGCTCGGGCTCGGGCTCGGGCTCGGGCTCTTCAATGATAACCGGGGCAGGCTCAGGGATCAGCGAGTCACGCAAACAGTCGAGCACATCGTCTCGTGCGTTTTCATTCAGGTTTACAAAGCCCCAGAAGCAGAGGATCGGCTTTCCATCGATCAGATAAACAAAATTCTCGCCGGGAAACTGAAACGCCTTCGACAGCAGAGATCCGAAAAGCTGTTGTGCCGTTTTGGGCGACTGGAGGCATTTTTTGCTTAATGACTCAACGCTGGCAAGCGTACTTTCTAGGTAGCGCAGGGCGCGATAGCGGTCGTCTTCACTGGCTGCCTTCCAGCTGGTGACGCTTCCCTCCACCGGAGAATACCAGTCTACGCGGTCGCCGCTGTCGTTGACCTGAGGAATAGCCAGACAGTCGACAATGGCCTGCTGTTTGCGCAACCGGAGCGCTTCCCGGATTTGTAACGCTGATTCAAAAACGGCCTGTCCGCCGCCGCCAACGGCCTGAAAATCATCCAGATTACCGCTGCGTAAAAGAGTTTTTGCCACGATTTGATCCCATATACTTCTTCACACCGTTACTTTAACCAAACGATGAAGCAAACAAACGGAGGAAGAGACGCTAAAAGCGCCGATTTCTTGCGGCATAGATCGTGACGGTTGTGCTTGACGAATAACGGGCCTTAAGGCAAATCGCCTTTTTCTGCACTGGCGGCAAAACCAGCAAAAAAAGCGGCTTTAGAATAACCTGATAGTGTTTCGTTATTTGCCAGGTCATAACGGCTGTGCTGTTATTACTGTCCACTATAATAAAACCGAAAGGGTTATAACCATGTCTACAGGGAAAACGCTGCTCGCCCTTGCGCTGAGCGCTCTTTTACCAGCCGGTGCCGCATGGGCGGCAAACAACGACACCCTTATTTACTGCTCGGAGGCATCCCCCGAGTCGTTCAACCCGCAAATTGCCAGCTCCGGCCCGTCATTTGTGGCCAGCTCACAGGTGCTGTACAACCGCCTGATCAATTTCGACCCGGTGAAAAACACCCCGGTACCGTCACTGGCGGAATCCTGGACGATTTCGCCGGATGGAAAGACCTATACGTTTACCCTGCGTAAAGGGGTGAAGTTCAACAGCAATAAATACTTCAAGCCAACCCGCGACTTTAACGCCGATGACGTTATTTTCTCGGTGATGCGTCAGAAAGACCCTAAGCATCCCTACCACAATGTCTCGCAGGGCAACTATGAATACTTTAATGACGTCGGGCTCGACAAGCTGATTCAGGACGTTAAAAAGGTTGATGATTACCACGTCCAGTTCACCCTGAGTGAACCAAACGCCGCGTTCCTGGCTGACTGGGGAATGGATTTCGCCTCGATCCTCTCCGCCGAATACGCCGATGCGATGCTGAAAAAAGGCACACCGGAGAACGTGGATACCTGGCCGATCGGTACCGGGCCTTATGTGCTCCAGCAATACAAGGTGGATTCCCTGATCCGCTACGTCGCTAACCCGAACTACTGGGATGGCGAGGTGCCGACCAAACATCTTATCTTCTCCATCACGCCAAACGTGGAAACCCGTCTGGCCAAGCTGCAGACCAACGAGTGTCAGATTATCCCTGCGCCGTCTCCGGTCCAGTTTGACGTGATTAAAAAGAACAAAGACCTGACGCTGCACTCGGTCGATGCGCTGAACGTCGGCTATCTGGCGTTTAACACTGAGAAAAAGCCGTTTGATAACGTGCTGGTGCGGCAGGCGCTGAACTACGCGACCGACAAGAAGGCTATCGTCAATGCGGTCTTTATGGGCTCCGGTACGGTGGCAAAATCGCCGATCCCGCCAAATATGCTGGGCTTTAATAAAGATCTGCAGGACTACAGCTACGATCCTGAAAAAGCAAAAGCGCTGCTGAAGCAGGCCGGGCTGGAGAAGGGCGCCGAGGTCACACTGTGGTCAATGCCGGTTCAGCGTCCATATAACCCTAACTCACGTCGTATCGCGGAGATGATCCAGAGCGACTGGGCGAAAGTGGGCGTGAAGGCCAAAATTGTCTCTTATGAGTGGGGCGAATACCTCTCCGGGATGCGCAAAGGCGAGCACGACTCGGCGCTGTTTGGCTGGATGTCCGATAACGGCGACCCGGACAACTTCGCCGATGTGCTGCTGGGCTGCAACAGCATTAAAACCGGGTCAAACGCCGCGCGCTGGTGCGATAAGGGTTATGATGCTCTGGTGCAAAAAGCGAAGCTGACCAGCAACCCTGCCGAGCGTGCGAAACTGTACGGCCAGGCGCAGGAGATTTTCTACCAGCAGGCACCGTGGATCGCGCTGGCAAACGGCAAAACGTTCTACGCGACCCGCAGCAACGTGACCGGATACAGCGTAAGCCTGATGGGCAGCGATTTCTCTAAAACGAAGTTGAACTAAGCATTTATTGCCGGGTAAGGCGAAGCCGCCACCCGGCAATTCACAAGGAGTGACAATGTCACATTTAAACGAAGTTATCGCCCGCGTGGATGCTGCCATTGAAGAGAGCGTCATCGCCCACATGAACGAACTGCTGATTGAACTGAGCGATGATGCCGATCTCAGCCGTGAAGACCGTTACGCCCAACAGCAGCGTCTGCGTACCGCGATTTCGCACCACGGTAAGCAGCACAAAGAGGAGATGGACGCGCGCCAGGAACAGCTGACCAAGGGCGGCACCATACTGTAATCAAAACTGACGTCGCGCCACCAGCCAGGCTCCGACGACCAGCATGACCGCGCCGCATACCGGGCCGATCAGGGCGCGCAGAGGAATGCCGTTGCTTCTCAGCACGTCAAGGACCAGCCCGCCAATCAGCTGGCTTGCCACCAGTACGGCGATGGTCGTTGCTGCGCCAACGTGCTGATACCCGCTGATGCTGGCAAACACAAAAAACGACCCCAGCAGCCCCGGGATCAGCGTCCACCAGCGCACCGTTGCGGCCAGTTCACTGAACCCGGCGAAGCCCTGTTTCAGCAGCAGAATGCTGACAAACAGCACAATGCCAACCAGGGAGTTCAGCAGCATTGCGATAAGAATGGTGGAGGAGGACTGGGTGATGCGCACCATTAAGGTGTTTTGCACCACCAGACCGATCCCCGCCGCCACCAGGAACGCCAGCGTCAGCGACTGGTTCATGGGATTGCGTCCGGGTCGCTGCGCTCGTCCAGCTGCAGCTGCATAAAGGTTAAGTCCAGCCAGCGGCCAAACTTGGTTCCCACCTGCGGCATTTGGCCGGTGGTCACGAACCCGAGCGTTTCGTGGAGGTGAATGGAGGCCTGATTTTGCGCTTCAATACCGGCGACCATCACGTGTTTGCCAATAGCGCGGGCTTCGTTGATCAGCGCGTTCATTAACCTGCGGCCAATGCCCTTGCCCTGGTGATCGGGGTGAACGTAGACCGAATGTTCGACCGTATGACGGAAACCGTCGAAGGCCCGCCAGTCACCGAAAGAGGCGTACCCGGTGATCGTACCGTCTTCCTCACACACCAGAACCGGGTAACCCGCGAGCGTGCGCGCCTCAAACCAGGCGATTCGGTTATCGGTATCGACGGTCTTATCGTTCCAGATCGCGGCAGTATGCAGCACCGCGTGGTTGTATATCTCTCCAATTGCAGCGCAGTCTTCTTTGCAGGCATGACGAACGATCATGATTAAACCTCAGCGAGTTGTTCACTATAGTATTACGTTACTGCTACGATATTACACAAGTGTATCGCATGTACGCTACGTTATAAGCCCTAATTTTTTGTTATCAGAACCCCATTGAAAAGCCATTCATACACTATAGTATTACGTCATGAATACAATAACAGACACAATGAATCAGCGTATTAGCGCCAGAATTCGCCTTGAGCGCGAATCACGCGGCTGGTCTCTGAGCGAACTGGCGGAGCGGGCTGGCGTTTCACGCGCCATGATCCACAAAATAGAGCGCGGCGACAGCAGCCCGACAGCAACTTTGCTTGCCCGCCTGTCAGGCGCGTTTGGGATCAGCATGTCGACCCTGATTGCCAGAGCCGAGATGCAAGAGGGAAAACTCCTGCGTCTGGCGAACCAGCCCGTCTGGCGCGATCCACAAACCCACTATCTTCGTCGCCACGTATCTCCCCGTACCGATCTGCCTATCGACCTCGTTCAGATTGAGCTGCCAGCGGGGAGCGACGTCCCGATGCCGGCATCGTCCTACGCGCTGGCGCGGCAGCTGATCTGGCTGCAGTCCGGCGAGCTGGTCTTTCAGGAGGGCGATACCCGCCATGAGATGAAAGCCGGAGATTGTCTGGAGCTGGGGCCGCCAAACGACTGCCGTTTCATCAACGAAACGAACGAAACCTGTATCTATCTGGTTGTACGGCTTAACCAGTCTGGCTCGTAATGTTAAGGCGATAATGCCGATCGTGAGCCAGGCTGTAATGACATTTGTACCAGAAGGAGAACCCGATGAATCACTCTGTTTCGCAAAACCGCCGCTGGGTGCTGGCCTCTCGTCCACAGGGCGCGCCGGTGGCGGAGAATTTTCGTCTGGAAGAACAGCCTGTTCCGGCACCTCAGGCGGGGCAGCTGCTGCTTCGTACCGTCTGGCTGTCGCTGGATCCTTACATGCGAGGCCGCATGAGCGATGCGCCATCTTATTCACCGCCGGTTGAAATTGGTGCGGTGATGGTAGGGGGAACGGTTAGCCGCGTCGAAGAGTCAAACCATCCCGACTATAAAGCGGGTGAATGGGTGCTGAGCTACAGCGGCTGGCAGGAGTACGCGCTTTCGGACGGCAGCGGCCTGGTTAAACTGGGCGATAATCCTTCCCATCCCTCCTGGGCGCTGGGCATTCTTGGGATGCCGGGCTTTACCGCCTACATGGGGCTGCTGGATATCGGACAACCGAAAGCGGGTGAAACGCTGGTGGTCGCTGCAGCGACGGGCCCGGTTGGGGCAACAGTCGGGCAGATCGGTAAAATCAAAGGCTGCCGCGTGGTCGGGGTAGCCGGTGGGGCAGAAAAATGCCGCCACGCCGTTGAGGTTCTCGGGTTTGACGTGTGTCTGGATCACCACGCGGCGGATTTCGCTGAGCAGCTGAAACGCGCCTGTCCGAAAGGCATTGATGTCTACTATGAAAACGTCGGCGGGAAAGTGTTTGACGCCGTTCTGCCGCTGCTGAACACCTCTGCGCGCGTGCCGGTTTGTGGCCTGGTGAGCGGCTACAATGCAACGGGGCTGCCTGACGGACCAGATCGTTTACCGCTTCTGATGGGTACCATTCTGAAGAAACGCATCCGGATGCAGGGCTTTATCATTGCCCAGGACTACGGCCATCGCATTCATGAGTTCCAGGAAGAGATGGGGCGCTGGGTGCAGGAGGGCAAAATCCACTACCGTGAACAGGTCACCGACGGGCTGGAGAACGCCCCCGAGGCGCTGATTGGCCTGCTGGAAGGACGAAACTTCGGCAAAGTCGTGATTCGCGTCGCGCCTGACAATAAATAAACAGCAATATGACGGGGTTTCCCGTCATATTTATTTGTGAAGATACGATATATTGTCTTTAATAAATGGACATAGCTTTTCGCGCCATCATCCCGGATGCGCCCGAAACTGATAAAAAAATCATTTTGCATTTTTTGCTGTTTTTACGTACTTCCCACCACCAGGCATGACGATACAGGATATATCGGACCAGCGTCGTTTTATTTAAACTGACGTTTAAAAATAGCATTAAGTTTTAGCTACAGGAATTGAACATGCTTGATTTGGATCATTTAGAAAAAGCGCAAAGGATCAGTCTTACCATGCAAGTTGAACTGAGTTTGAAGGGAGCGTTAATTACAGGCTCACTCAAACCTGGCGCGCGACTGATTACGAAAGAGATCGCCGATAAATTAGGAACCAGCATTACCCCCGTTCGCGAGGCGCTGTTGCGCCTGGTGTCGGCAGGGGCGTTACAGGCCACACCAGCCCAGGCATTTCTGGTGCCAGAAGTCACGCTGGAGCGCTATAACGAGATTAACGCCATCCGCAAGCAGCTTGAGCCCATGGCGGTTGCTGCGGCCTGTCAGAATATGTCTGATAGCAAACTGGAGACGTTGCGCAAATTGTCAGATGCGTTTCATGACGCCATGCGCAACGGCAACGTCCAGCAGGCATTGCATGCGAATCGCGTCTTCCGTTTTACGCTTTATCAGTACGCGGAAATGCCCACGCTGAATGCGTTAATTGAACAGCTTTGGGTGCGCATCGGCCCTTGCATTAACTATCTGCACCAGGAGCTTAACGACATTAAAGAGACGACCTATCACTATGATGAACTGCTTTCTGCCCTGGAACGCCGGGATGTTGACGCCAGCCAGAAGGCGATTGATAAGTTGATTGATGACGCGAATACGCTTTTACAGCGACAATATTTTAACTGAGAGATTATTTAACAGAGCGACTATATACGTCATCCAATTATTTATCTGATGAATAACACCCGATGGCAATAAGCCATCAGGGGTTATTTCATTTATAAAATAAACTTTACTGTTTTCTTACTCGAAACGATAAGAGACCGACAGCCCCACGCCGTAGTTACGGCCTGGTGCTGGCTCGTAATAGCGCCCGTTGGATTCGTTGACAATCACTGAGCCGACATACTCTTTGTCGAAAAGGTTATCAACGCGGCCAAAGAGATCCATTCCCCAGTTGCCGTAGTTGAATTTGTAGCCGGTATTCAGCCCAACCACCGTGTACGATGGCGCTTTCGCCGTGTTTTCGTCGTCGGCCATGATATCGCTCATATAGCGCACGTCCGAGCCCGCGTACCAGCCTTCTTCAGGCTGCCAGCCAAACGACGCATAGCCCATATTGCGGGCGATGCCCGGCATACGGTTGCCGTTACAGTCCGCGTCGCCGCAGACGTTGGTCCGGTAGGTGGCATCAAGATAGGTCCACGCCATTTTCAGCTTCCAGTTCTCCGCAAACTGCTGATCGAGAGAAACTTCCACACCCTGACGGCGGGTCTTTCCGGCATTTTTATAGCTGGTACGGCCGCCAGAGCTGGCATCCACCACGATCTCGTCATCCGTATCGGTGCGGAACAGCGCTGCCGTCAGCAGGCCGTTGCCCACGCGGGTTTTACTCCCCACTTCATACGTGTTGTTCGTGGAGGGCTGCAGGCCAATATTCAGGCCGCCCTGGTTATCGGCGCGATAAGAGAGCTCGTTGATGGTTGGCGTTTCGAAGCCACGTCCTGCGGCAGCGTAAATGTTCCACGCGTCCGTCACCGCATACTTCACGGAGCCCGCCGGGAGCCACTTGTGATAGCTCGCGTCACCGCTGTCGTCGCCGTTTCCCGGCGTAACGTAATGGTCGTTAGAATCAAACCAGACCGAGCTGTAACGCACGCCCGCATCGACGGACAGTTTCTGCGTCAGCTGCCAGCTGGTTTGCAGATAAGGGTCAACGTTCCACATCAGGTTACGTTCGTTCCGGCGTTTATCACCCTTGACGCCGTAGTCCGGCACGCCGTTGTTCATCACGAAGTTCTCGTACCCGCGGCGGTCTTCACTCATGTTTTCATAGTTCAGACCGGTGGTGAAGGTGACCGGCACTAGCAGTTCGCCGCGGTGCGTCCAGCGAGTATCAACGCCCTGATAATGACGCTGCATATCAATCACGCCGCCGGAGTGAGAAGGCCTCAGCTGCGGCTGATAAGGGATCGACTGGTACTGCGTCATTTCACGCTCGCCGGCGTACATCATCACGCTGAGATCGTCCTGCGCGCTGAGCTGGCGGTCATAGCGCAGTCCGGCCTGGGTTTGTTTGATGGTCTTGCGCGTATTGTACTGATCGCCGCGCGGAGACTGGTGCGGGTTATTCTGCCACTCCTGATAGCTCAGGCCGCCCGGATCGTTGGCCTTCATGTCCACGCTGTTGAAAATCAGCGTCAGCTTGCTCGCGTCGTCAATGCGTACGCCCAGTTTGGCATTAGCGAGGTTCTTCCGCGCACCGCTGTGGTCGCGGTAGCCTTTGGTGGTGAAACGGGTGGTGGATACGGTGTAATCCACATCCCCCGCGTGCGTCCCGTCCCCCATTGCGCCGGTGGCTTTCATGCCGTAGCGCCATGTTCCGTAGCTGCCGTAATAGCTGCTGGCCTCAATGGTCGGCGGCTGCTGTCCGGTCTGAGTGTTGATGTTAATCACGCCGCCAGAGGCGTTTCCGTACAGGGCGGAGAAGGGGCCGCGCAGCACCTCAACGCTGTCAATGCTGGAGAGATCGATGTTGGAGGTCTGGCCCTGTCCGTCCGGCATGGTGGCAGGAATACCGTCGACGTACATGCGGATGCCGCGCACGCCAAACGTTGACCGGGCACCAAACCCGCGCATCGAAAGCTGGAGATCCTGGGCATAGTTCTGGCGGTTCTGAATCTGTAGTCCCGGAACGCTGCCAAGCGATTCGGAGAGATTAATGCGCGGCGCGGCATGACGCATATCCTCGCCATTCACGACGCTGACCGCTGCCGGGGTATCAAGCTCTGATACGGTCTGCGGCGTGGCGCTGACGATCATGGTCTGTTCCTCTGCGCTCATCGCATCAAGAGGCGCAAAAACAACGGGAACCAGCAGCAGCGGGAGTGATGCCTTACGGGCAGAAATGATTTTCATGAGTAAAACCGGTTGTGGTGTATAAACGAACCAAATGGAACATGTCCATACATGTTAAAGGTTTTGTAAATGTTTTGAAAACTATAACCGCACATTGCGTTAATGGAAGGCAGCAAGAGAAAGAAATACTCCACATTTAATCTATTAATGATTACTATTCTCATTATCAGAACGGCAATGCCATGACGTTGCCAGCCGGAAGCGATGTCAGTAGTACACCCACTGTTAAAAAAGGAATTGTTATGTCTTTACGCCATCTGTGCTCGCCACGCCTGAGCACGTCTCTGCTCTCTGCCGCTTTACTCTTTGCCGGAACCTTCCAGGCGCATGCCGCCGAAGAGATGCTGCGTAAAGCGGTAGGTAAAGGTGCCTATGAAATGGCGATCAGCCAGCAGGAGAACGCGCTGTGGGTTGCCACGTCACAAAGCCGTAAACTCGACAAGGGTGGCGTTATTTATCGTCTTGACCCGACGACGCTGGACGTGACGCAAGCCATTCATAGCGATCTCAAACCGTTTGGCGCCACCCTCGACGGCGCGACGCAAACCCTGTGGTTTGGCAACACCATCAACGGCGCGGTGACGGCGATTGATGCGAAAACGGGCGACGTGAAAGGGCGTCTGGTGCTCGATAGCCGCCAGCGCAGTGAAACCGTCAAACCGCTGCAGCCGCGCCAGCTGGTGGCGGATGAGGCGAGCAACACGATTTACATCACCGGTGTGGGTAAAGAGAGCGTGATTTGGGTCGTGGATGGCGCAACGCTGAAGCTGAAAGAAACCATTGCTAATACCGGCACATACAGCACCGGTCTGGCGCTGGATGCTAAGGCAAAACGCCTGTACACCACCAATGCTGACGGCGAGCTGGTCACCATTGATACCGCCACCAACAAAATTCTGAGCCGCAAAAAAGTGCAGGACGACGGTAAAGAGCACTTCTACCTGAACCTGAGCCTGGACACCGCCGGTCAGCGTGCGTTCCTGACCGATTCAAAACAGCCGGAAGTGCTGGCGGTGAGCCTGAAAGACGGCAGCGTGATCGAGAAGATCGCCGCGCCTGAATCACTGGCCGTCCTGTTTAACCCGGCCCGCAATGAAGCCTACGTGACGCACCGTGAAGCCGGTAAGGTGAGCGTGATTGACGCGAAAACCTACAAAGTGACGAAAACGTTCGATACGCCGGTCTACCCGAACAGCCTGGCGCTCTCGGCGGATGGCAAAACCCTGTACGTGACGGTGAAGCAGAAATCTACCCGCCAGCAGGAAGCGACCCAGCCTGACGACGTGATTCGTATCGCGCTGTAATATAAAAAAAGGGAAGGCATTTGCCTTCCCTTTTTAATGCTTATTGGATGCTTAACGCGAGGTCTCTTCCACCAGCGGCGCGTCGTGTTTTTCATCATCCGGATGAACCGGCGCGGTGCTGTGAATTTCGTGAACGCGCTTACGCACGCCGAACCAGCCAGCAATCAGCAGCACGGCCAGCAGCGGAATGGTGGCGATAGTGTAGGTACCGTTCGGGTAGTCGAACGCCATCAGCACCAGCACGCTGAACAGGAAGAGCAGGGTGAGCCAGGAGGTCACCGGCGCGCCCGGCAGCTTGAAGCTGACGTCAGCGGCTTTGCCTTCTTTAATGGCTTTACGCAGACGCATCTGGCAGACCACGATAAAGGCCCAGGAGGCGATAATACCGAGTGCGGCCACGTTCAGAACGATTTCGAAGACCTGAGACGGCACCAGGTAGTTCAGGAACACGCCAAAGACGTACACCACCAGCGTAGCCAGAATACCGGCATACGGCACGTGCTGCTTGCTCATCTTCGACATGAACTTCGGCGCCGAACCGCCCATTGACATGGAGCGCAGGATACGCCCGGTAGAGTAAAGACCGGAATTCAGGCTGGAGAGCGCCGCGGTAAGTACCACGATGTTCATGATGCTGCCAACGTAAGGCACGCCGAGCTTAGAGAAGAAGGTGACAAACGGGCTCTGACCGGCCTGGTAGGCATTCCATGGCAGCAGAAGAACCAGCAGCACCACGGAGCCGACGTAGAACAGACCGATACGCCAGATCACGCTGTTAATCGCTTTTGGCACCATCGTCTGCGGGTCTTTACATTCACCCGCAGCGGTACCCACCAGCTCGATAGAAGCAAAGGCAAACACGACGCCCTGAACCAGCACCAGCGCGGGCAGCAGACCGTGCGGGAAGAAACCGCCGTTATCGGTTATCAGGTGGAAGCCGGTGGCATTGCCATCCAGCGGTTTGCCGCTGCCGAGGAAGACGGTACCGACGACCAGGAAGATCACAATCGCCAGCACTTTGACCAGCGCAAACCAGAACTCCATCTCGGCGAACCACTTCACGCCGATCATGTTCATGGTGCCGACGATCGCCAGCGCGCCAAGGGCAAAGACCCACTGCGGCACATCACCGAACGCGCCCCAGTAGTGCATATACAGCGCGACGGCGGTGATGTCGACGATACCGGTCATCGCCCAGTTAACGAAGTACATCCAGCCTGCCACGTAGGCGGCTTTTTCACCGAGGAATTCGCGGGCGTAAGAGACAAAGCTTCCGCTGGACGGGCGATGCAGTACCAGTTCGCCCAGCGCACGAAGAATGAAGAAAGAGAAGATCCCGCACACCAGATAGACCAGGGCGAGAGCCGGGCCAGCCATTTGCAGACGTGCGCCAGCACCTAAAAACAGACCCGTTCCGATAGCGCCGCCGATGGCGATCATTTGAACCTGACGGTTGCCCATCGCCTTGTGGTAGCCCTCTTCGTGGGAGTTCAACCAGCGACGTTTAGCAGCATGATGATCGGCTGCGCTTTTATTGCTTGTTTTCATTGAGTTACCTGTTTGCCTGTCTGAACCATTATCGTGTTAGTCCTGCCTGGCAGAGCACAATACAAACGATTGCTTCTGCGCAAACACATGCCGCCTTCCCAGTCATTCTGCGTATGGATAAGGCGAAACATGGCGAGGCATCCTACCTGCAATTCATAAGCGACGCAAAATATAACCGTGCCGAAAGTGATGCACGTCGAAGGAAATCGTGTGGTCAGAGCAGACAAGGATTACAACGCGCTGAATCGTGGTGAGTTTTTAGACAAAGCTGTCACGCATATGCTGCTTTAATCATCAGGTTCGCTTAATAGTTGAAGGGTGTAATTGATAAAGAGTGAATATTCGTTATGGTGGTGACCGCTATCCGCAGTATCTTCTGGCGTGTTTCGGGAAGTAAGCTACCCTTTGCGTAGCGCCTCAACCAGTAGGGCGAAGGCCGTGGTGTGCTGGCGGCGGCTTGGGTAGTAAAGATGATAGCCGTCAAACGCCGGGCACCACGCCTCCAGTACCCGAATTAAACGTCCCTGCGCGATAGCCTCCTGGACGGTGTCTTCCGGCACGTAAGCCAGCCCCAGCCCGTTCTCGGCGGCATCAATGCGCTGCGGCAGACTGTTAAGCGTGAGCTGACCCTCAACCCGCACGCGGATCTCGTGTCCGTTGCGTTCAAACTCCCAGGCGTATAGCCCCCCGCGCGTGGGCAGACGCATATTGATACAGCGGTGCGCAGCCAGCTGCTCGGGTGTTTCCGGCGCGCCATGGTGCTCGAGATAATTAGCAGAACCAACAACGGCCATGCGCATATCCGGTGCGATTCGCACGGCTATCATATCCTTTGCGACCTGTTCCCCCAGACGAACCCCCGCGTCGAATCGACCATCGACGATATCCGTCAGGCCATTATCGACCGTCACCTCAACATGAATGTCGGGATATTTCATCATAAAGGCTTTCAGTACCGGCCACAGTACGGCGCTCATCGCATGCTCCCCTGCGGTGATACGGATATTCCCCGCGGGTTTGTCGCGGGTATCCCGCAGCGTGGCAAGCTCCTGCTCAATCTCCATCAGATGCGGACTTAAACGCATGAAGAGCCGTTCGCCGGCCTCGGTAGGGGCAACGCTGCGGGTGGTGCGTGTCAGCAGGCGAACATCCAAACGCGCTTCAAGATTTCGCATCGCGTGGCTTAACGCCGATTGCGAAACGCCCAGCTGCGCTGCCGCGCGAGTGAAGTTGCACTCGCGGGCGACAACCATAAAAGAGAGTAAATCGTTAAAATTGTCTTTTAGCATCGCGGCTTACCTCATTTATGAATTGTGCTCATGGTTCCTTTCTGATTATGCAGTCTAATGCTCACGGCACCTTTGCGCTACTGTTAGCGGAACAGCCAACGAGGAGTAAAGTATGAAAATTATTCGTAGCGGTTCATTACCTTCCGTCCAGGGGCCAGAAGCCTGGTTCACCGGCACCGTGCGCATTGATGCGCCGTTCCAGGCGACAGAACCAGCAAAAGTAGGCGGAGCTACGGTGACCTTCGAGCCTGGCGCGCGAACTGCCTGGCACACCCATCCGCTTGGGCAAACGCTGATTGTCACCCAGGGGCGTGGCTGGCTGCAGGAGTGGGGCAAAGAGGCGGAGCCGCTGAATCAGGGTGACATCGCGTGGATTCCGCCGGGCGTCAAGCACTGGCACGGCGCATGTGCGCAAACGGCGATGACCCATATTGCCATCGCCGAAGCGGTAAATGGTAGTCCGGTTGAATGGCTGGAGAAAGTCACCGACGCGCAGTATAAAAACGAATAGCCGTTTAGCGTTTCGATAACAAAACGAAAACGCTATGATGCGATCCGTTTTCTTCAGCATGTCCAGGCGGAACGGTGAAAATCAATATTATTGGTACCAGCGGGAGCGGAAAAAGTACGCTTGCCCAACGCATCGCGGCGGAACTGGCGCTTCCCTACATTGAGATGGACAGGCTTTACTGGCGGCCCGACTGGCAGGGAACGCCCGATGAGGAGCTGCTTGATACGCTGGCGAATACGCTGGATGCCACGCCTGGCTGGGTGCTCGACGGTAACTACAACCGGACGCGCCCTGTGAAGTGGCGTGATGTGGATATGGTCGTGTGGGTTGACTGCGGCTTCACCCGCACGCTCCGGCAGGCGGTCACGCGCGCATTCAAACGCGCATGGCACCGGCAGGAGCTGTGGCCCGGCACCGGAAACCGCGAAAGCTTCCGCCGCTCATTTTTCAGCCGGGAGTCCATCATCATCTGGACAATTAAAACGTGGCGCAGCAACCGCAAACGCTACGAAGCCGACATGCAAAACCCGCAGTACAGCCATATTCAGTTTGTCCGCATTACCTCCCGACCGCAGGCCGACGCGCTGATTTCATCGCTAAAATCACACCGTTAGCAAGGTTATGCTTTTCTGTTTTCCGGCAAACCAAATGTAAATTAATTGTTTCTCAGTGGTGAAATCCGCCTTTAATAATGTCGACATGTTAAGTCAAACGAGAACGCAACATGTCATGGCGAATCAGCATTCTGGATAAAAGCCCCATCGCTGAAAATGAAACGGCTGCCGATGCGCTGGCGCGGACGTTAGCGCTGGCGCAGCAGGCAGAAAATCTGGGCTATCACCGCTTCTGGATTGCCGAACACCACAACACACCACAGCTCGCCAGCCCCTCGCCGGAGCTACTGATTGCCTGGATCCTCGGGCAGACAAAGCGCATCCGCGTCGGATCCGGCGGCGTGATGCTTCAACACTACAGCCCCTATAAAGTCGCTGAAAACTTCAACGTGCTGGCCGCGCTGGCCCCGGGCCGCGTGGATCTGGGCGTCGGGAAAGCCCCCGGCGGACTGCCGCTCTCGACCCGCGCGCTGCAGACTGGCTTGCATCCCCAGGAAAAAGGCAGCTTTGCCGAACAGCTGACGCAGCTTGATCGCTGGATCCGCCCTGAAAACCAGTCGGCGGAAGAGGCCGTTCGCGCCACGCCGTTGCCGCCGGTCCCTGCCCAGGGCTTTCTGCTGGGTGCCAGCACCGAAAGCGCGCTGCTCGCCGCCTCACTCGACTGGCACTTCGTCTTTGCCGCACATCTGAACGGTGACCCGGAACTGCTGCGCGAGGTAGTCACCGCCTGGCGGAATAATAGCGCGCGGGACGTGATTGTGGCGGTGCAGGCGATTGTCGCGCCGACGCAGGCCGAGGCAGACGCGCTGGCGCAGAAGGTCGAAGTGTGGGGCGTTGAGCTGGCAAACGGACAGCGTGTCACCGTGGCAAGCGAAGAACAGGCCTACGCGTTTGCCCGTCAGGCGGGCAGCGAGCCGGTGCGCATTGCCCGCAGGGCGCAGTCTCTGCTAGCGGGAACCGCGGAATCGGTGCTCGAACAGCTTAACGGGCTGCACGAACAGTGGGGCATTGACGAATTCATCATCGACACGCCGATCGCGGAGGGGGCAACGCGCATCTCGTCGCTGCGTCTGCTGGCCGAGGTGCGTCTTAACAGGGAGGTCACCGTATGAGCTTTGGCGAACAACTGATTGCCTGGCGTCGTGAGCTGCACCGGAACCCGGAGCTGTCCGGCCAGGAAGTGGAGACCACCGCTCGCCTGCGCCAGTGGCTAACGAATGCCGGTATTCCCCCACAGCCATACGATCTGCCGACCGGGCTGGTGGTGGAAATCGGAACCGGTAACAAGCTGATTGCGCTGCGGGCAGACATTGATGCCCTGCCGATTGAGGAGCGCAGCGGCGTGCCGTTTAGCTCGCATCGTGCAGGCGTGATGCACGCCTGCGGACACGATATCCACACCAGCGTGATCCTCGGCGCCGCGTTAAAGCTGAAAGAGCGCGAAACCTCGCTCCACGGCCGGGTGCGGATTTTGTTCCAGCCTGCCGAAGAGAACTTTGGAGGGGCGAAGAGCATGGTGCGTGCCGGTGCCCTGCGCGACGTGAGCGCGATTTTCGGTATGCACAACGAGCCCGGCCTGCCGGTCGGGGAGTTCGCCACCCGCGGCGGGCCGTTTTATGCCAACGTCGATCGCTTCGTGATCCGCATTACCGGTAAAGGCGCGCACGCCGCGCGTCCGCACGAAGGCAACGACGCCATTGTGCTGGCGAGCCAGCTGATAACGGCGCTGCAAAGCGTCGCCAGCCGTAACGTCAACACGCTGGATTCGGTGGTACTGAGCGTAACGCGCATCGCCGGGGGGAACACCTGGAACGTGCTGCCGGAAAGCGTGGAGCTGGAGGGCACGCTGCGCACCCACCGCACGGAGGTGCAGCAGAACGTGAAGGCCCGCGTGGGCGAAATCGCCGCCGGGTTTGCCAGCGCCTTCAGCGCGCAGATCGACATCACCTGGTATGCCGGACCCACCGCGCTGGTGAACGACGAGCGCTGGGCTGACTTTGCGACCTCGGTTGCCCGTGAGGCGGGCTACGAAACCCGGCACGCAGAGCTGCATATGGGCGGGGAAGATTTTGCGGTCTATCTGCAGTCTGTTCCCGGCGCGTTTGTCAGCATCGGTAGCAACAGCCCGTATGGTTTACACCACCCGGCGTTTAACCCGGACGAAGCATTAATTGAGCCCGCTGCCCGCTATTTTGCCCAGCTGGCGGAAAAAGCCCTGCAACACGTTTAATACTGGAGAGGTAAATATGTCTGCACATCGTCAACTGCGGCTTGGGACCATTTTGCATGGTGCATCCGGAAACATGTCCGCCTGGCGTCATCCTGCGGCGACCGCTGACGCCAGTATCAACTTTGATTTCGTCAGGGAGACGGCGTTAAAGGCGGAGGAGGGCAAACTCGACTTTCTGTTCGTTGCCGACGGCCTCTATATCAATGAGAAATCCATTCCGCATTTTTTAAATCGCTTTGAGCCGTTAACGGTATTATCCGCGCTGGCAAGCATCACCTCGCGTCTGGGGCTGGTGGGAACCTTATCCACCTCCTACAGCGAGCCCTTTACCACGGCGCGCCAGTTCGCCAGCCTCGATCATCTGAGCAACGGACGTGCGGGCTGGAACGTGGTGACCTCGCCGCTGGAGGGCTCGGCGAAGAACTTTTCCCGCGAAAAACACCCGGAACATGCCCTGCGCTACCGCATTGCCGATGAGTACCTCGACGTGGTGAAAGGGCTGTGGGACTCCTGGGAAGGCGACGCGTTTATCCGCAACAAAGAGAGCGGTCAGTTTTTTGACCCGGCTAAGCTGCATACGCTCGATCATCGGGGCGACTTCTTTCAGGTCGCCGGGCCGCTGAATATTGGTCGCACCCCGCAGGGTCGTCCGATTGTTTTTCAGGCGGGCGCGTCGGACGACGGGAAAAAGCTGGCGGCAAAACATGCCGACGCCATTTTCACTCATCACGAAACGCTCGACGAGGCCAAAGCCTTTTACCAGGACGTGAAGCAGCAGTTGGAAACAAACGGACGCCGCGCGTCAGATTTGCATATCTTCCAGGGCGTCAGCGTAATCGTGGGTAAAGATGCCGAGGACGCGGAAAACCAGTATCAAACCACGGCGGCGCTGGTGTCGATTAACGATGCCCTCAATTACCTGGGGCGCTATTTTGAACATCACGATTTCAGTCAGTATCCGCTCGATGAGCCGTTCCCGGATATCGGCGACCTGGGCAAAAACAGCTTCCGCAGCACCACCGATGAAATCAAGCGCAATGCCGCCGAGCGCAACTTAACCCTGCGCCAGGTGGCCCTTGAGGCCGCGTCACCGCGCCCGCGCTTTTCCGGCACGCCGGAGGAGGTCGCCGACGGCCTGCAGGCCTGGTTTGAAGGCTACGCGGCGGACGGCTTCATTATTCAGGGCGGTACGCCGGATACCTTTCCGCGCTTTGTTGACCAGGTGGTGCCCGTTTTGCAGGCCCGCGGCCTGTTCCGCACCGACTACCCCGGCACCACGCTGCGCGAAAGCCTTGGCTTAGACCAACCGAAAAACCAGTTCATACAACAATAAAAGAGAAAACCGCTATGCAGAAAACATCGCTTATTCTGGCGCTTGCGCTGGCCTTTACCCCTGCCGTCTGGGCAGAGAATGTGAACATTAACGGCACCGGCGTGAGCATCGAGGCCAATAAAACACCGATCAATACCGACAAAAACAGCGAGGCGGTGGCGCAGCTGCCGAAAGATTATCGTTTTGCCGTGCCGGGGAAATTTACCGTGGCGATAGCGGGCCTCAATCAACCGCCGCTGACGGTATTTTCCGACGACAACAAAACGCTGCTCGGCAGCGAGGTTGACGTCGCCCGTCTGGTCGCCGACAGCCTCGGGCTGGAGCTGAACGTGGTGCCGACCTCGTGGGAAGACTGGCCGCTGGGCGTGGCGTCCGGGAAATACGATGCCGCCATCAGCAATATTACCGTCACCAAAGCGCGCAAAGAGAAGTTCGATTTTGCCACCTACCGTAAGGACTCCCTCGGTTTCTACGTGAAATCGACCAGCCCGATCGAGTCGCTTCAGAAAGCGGAGGACATCGCCGGGCTGCGGATTATCGTTGGTTCCGGCACCAACCAGGAAGCCATCCTGCTCGCATGGAATGCCGACAACCTGAAGAAGGGGCTGAAGCCCTTTACGCCGATCTATACCAAAGACGATGCGGCGCAAACGCTGGCACTGCAGTCCGGGCGCGCGGATGCCTACTTTGGTCCGAACGTGATTGGTGCATGGAAAGCGGCGCTGACCGGGAAAACAAAACTGGTGGGCAGCGTCGACGGTGGCTGGCCGAAGGCAGCGCACATTGCGGTGACGCTGAAGAAAGGCAGCGGGCTGGTTGAGCCGGTGCAAACCGCGCTGAACGGGGTGATCAAAAACGGCGATTACGACAAAGTGCTCAACCGCTGGGGGGAAGGGGTTGAGCGCATTCCGCAGTCAGAAGTGAACCCTGCGGGCCTGGGTGATTAAGGAGGCGATATGCGCGAACAATTTCGTGACGTTTCACCGGAAGATGCCGAACTCCAGCCCGTTATCGAGGGGCTATTCGGTGAATATGCCGCCCGCTACGGGGACTATTTTTCCAAAGATGCTGAGGTGGAGCTCACCGAGTGGTATTTAGCGCCACAGGGGCTGTTTATCGTGCTGGAGCGCGACGGAAAAATCATTGCCACCGGTGCGTATAAACCCTTCGACGAACGCACTGCGGAGATCAAACGCATCTGGACGGACAAAACCCTGCGTCAGCAGGGGCTCGCCGGGCGCGTGGTGCAGGAGCTGGAGCGCAGGGCGGTGCTGGCGGGTTACAGCCAGATCTACCTGACCACCGGTTTTCGCCAGCCGGAAGCGGTGCGGCTGTATCTCAGCCAGGGCTACCAGCCACAGTTTGATCTCAACCGCGATCCGGAAGAGTACAGCCAGCCGCCGTTTGACGGTCGGTTGCGCTTCACTAAGACGCTGGTACGCGAAGCGTTCAGCAAAACCGCATGAGGAACGACGATGAGCAACCCTGAAACCATTAAGGTGGTCCCGGCGCGTTATCCGCTGCGGACAGTCGGCGCCGCGGTGGCGCTGTTTGTGCTGGCGGTCGTGATCCAGTCCGTCGCCTTCAACCCGCGCTGGGAGTGGGCGGTGTTCGCCCGCTGGTTCTTTGACCCGGTTATCCTTGAAGGCGTAGGGCAGACCCTGCTGCTTACCCTGATCGGTACCGCGCTGAGCGTGGTGTTGGGCGGCATGCTGGCGCTGGCGAGACTTTCCTCGTCCTGGCTGCTGAGCAGCCTGGCGTGGGGCTATATCTGGCTGTTTCGCTCGCTGCCGCTGATTGTGGTGCTGATCATCCTCTACAACTTTTCCTATCTCTACGACACGCTCTCTCTCGGCGTGCCGTTCACCGGCATCACCTGGGGCAGCTTTGAAACCATTAACGTACTCGGGCAGTTTTCCACCGCCGTGGTAGGGCTGACGCTGGTGCAGAGCGCCTACACCGCCGAGATTATTCGAGGGGGCTTCCTCGGCGTGGATCACGGCCAGTATGAAGCGGCCGCCGCGCTTGGCCTGCCTGCCTGGCGACGCACGGTGCGCATCATTTTGCCTCAGGCGCTGCGCACCATTCTGCCGTCCGGGTTCAATGAAATTATCAGCCTCGCCAAGGGGACGGCGATGGTCTACGTCCTGGCGATGCCGGAGCTGTTCTATACCATCCAGATGATCTACAACCGCACCCAGGAGGTGATCCCGCTGCTGATGGTCGGGGCCGCCTGGTACCTGGTCATTACCACTGTTTTGTCAGCCATTCAGTACGTTGTTGAGCGCGGTCTCGCCCGCAGCGAACGCCGCTCTGCCGTAAATCAGAACCGCGACACTCGCCGCGTCCGTTCCGTGACCACCACGCCAGCACAGGAGCCCGTTCATGCAAGCCTCTCCTGAAGGACATATTTCGATTACCGGCGTCAGCAAGTTTTTTGGCCGCCATAAGGCGCTCGACAACGTTTCGCTTGAGATCCCGCCGGGGTCCGTGACGGTGATCCTCGGGCCGTCCGGTTCGGGCAAATCAACCCTGCTGCGCACCATTAATCACCTGGAGCGCGTCGACGAAGGCTTTATTCAGATAGACGGGGATTACATCGGCTATCGCCGCCAGGGTGACAAACTCTACGAGCTGAAGGAGAAGGAGATCCTCAAACAGCGCGTCAACGTGGGCTACGTGTTCCAGAACTTCAATCTCTTTCCGCATCTGACGGTGCTGGAAAACCTGATTGAAGCGCCCATCGCGCATAAGAAGCTCGGCAAAAAAGAGGCGGTGGAAAGGGCGTACAGCCTGCTGGACGTGGTTGGGCTGCGGGATAAGGCTGACGCCTGGTCACGGCATCTTTCCGGCGGTCAGCAGCAGCGCATCGCGATTGCCCGTGCGCTGGCGCTGCGCCCCCGCGTGATGCTGTTTGATGAGCCGACCTCGGCGCTGGATCCTGAACTGGTCGGCGAAGTGCTGGACGTGATCAAAAAGCTCGCCCGGTCCGGCACCACGCTGGTGGTGGTCACCCATGAGATCGGTTTTGCCCGCGAGGTGGCGGACCAGGTGGTGTTTATGGTTGACGGGAAAATCGTTGAGCAGGGGAGCAGCGACGAGGTTTTGAACCGTCCGTCGCACCCACGCACGCGCCAGTTCCTCTCTAAAGTGCTGTAAGGATCGCAGATGAAAAAAACAGGCGGTCAACCCGCCTGGGATAACCTGCTCATCGTGCTCTACACTTAGGGTTTTTATTCCTGAGGGGGCAACATGATGAAACTCTATGGCGTACCCGGCTGGGGCTCGGCAATCGGTGAAGTGATGCTAACCCTGGCAGATATCCCTTATCAGTTTGTGAACGTGGACGGGTTTGACCAGCCCGGCCCGCAGCGCGAGCTGCTGCAAAAACTCAATCCGCTGTGTCAGGTGCCCACGCTTGAGCTGGAAAATGGCGCGATCATGACCGAAACTGCGGCCATCGCCCTGATGGTGCTCGACAGATGTCCCGATCTCGCTCCGCCCGTGGGGCAGGCCGAACGTCAGCAGTTTCAGCGTCTGCTTATCTGGTTTGTGGCGAACGTCTATCCCACCTTTACTTACGCCGACTACCCCGAACGCTGGGTGCCAGATGCGCCGGAACAGCTGCAGAAAAACTGCATCGAGTACCGGAAATCACTTTACCTGTGGTTTGACAGCCAGCTGAAAGCCTCGCCATTCGCATTGGGTGAACGGCTGACGCTGCTGGACGTCTATATTGCAGTAGCGCGTACCTGGGGGCCGCGTCATGAATGGTTTGCGGCAAACACGCCCAATATTACGGCCATCGCCGATTCCGTTTGCGCACTGCCGGAACTGCACAAGGTGTTAAAGGCAAACAACATTATCTGATAACGTGGAATGCCCACACATAACAGGAAGCCTGCATATGCCACATGTCGATATTAAATGTTTTCCCCGCGATCTGAATGACGAACAAAAAACTGCCCTGGCAGCGGATATTGCCGAGGTGATTATTCGCCACTTCAACAGCAAAGACAGTTCAGTGTCGGTGGCATTGAACCAGGTAAACCCGGAAGACTGGAAAGCGCAGGTCTGGGATACCGAAATAGGGCCGAAGCTGGACGCATTAATTAAAAAACCAGGGTATTCAATGTAAGCCCGTTTGCCGGGGAAGGGCTGCGTCGTCCCCGGCTTTACCTGCCTCAATGCTTTCTTTTTCGCAAAAAACGATAAAAATGAGTTTTATCTTATCCGTTACACTTTACGTTTCTGACTGACATTTTATACATCCTTAGGAAAGATCTGGCACAGAATCACGTTAAGGACAGCAACGTTAAAGGATAATTTTCTCATGACAAAATTACCCCGGTTTTCATCCGCCTTTTTTCACCCTCGTTACTGGCTAAGCTGGACAGGCATCGCGGCGCTTTGGCTCATCATGCTGCTGCCGTACCCGGTGCTATACAGAATTGGGCATCGCCTGGGGCGGTTAGCCATGCGTTTGTTGCCTCGCCGCGTCGACATTGCCCGCCGCAACCTTGAACTTTGCTTCCCGGAGATGAAAGCGGAAGAGCGTGAAGCCTTACTGCAGCGTAATTTTGAATCCGTGGGGATGGGGGTAATCGAAACCGGCATGGCGTGGTTCTGGCCCGAGTGGCGCGTGCGTAAATGCTTTACCGTGCGTGGGTATGAACATATGGAGCAGGCCAGGGCGCAGGGAAGAGGCGTGGTGCTGATCGGCATGCATTTTCTGACCCTTGAGCTGGGCGCGCGGATATTTGGCATGCTTAACCCTGGAATAGGGGTTTATCGTCCCAACAATAATGCGCTGCTGGACTGGCTACAAACGCGCGGGCGTCTGCGTTCAAATAAAACCATGCTGGATCGCCATGACTTAAAGGGCATGATCCGCGCCCTGAAGCAGAATGAAATTCTCTGGTACGCGCCGGATCATGACTATGGCAAAGCCAACAGCGTGTTTGCGCCTTTCTTCGCGGTTCCGGATGCCGCCACGACGGCGGGCAGCTATATGCTGGTAAAAAGCGCAAAGCCTGCCGTCATTCCGTTCGTGCCGCGCCGCAGGGCGGACGGTACCGGGTACGAGCTGATTATTCTTGAGGATATCAGTGCTTCATTGCAGGGCGCGGATAAAACGTCGGTTGCAGCGCAGATGAACCGGGCGATTGAGCAGGCGGTGATGATGGCTCCAGAGCAGTATATGTGGCTGCACCGTCGCTTCAAAACGCGTCCGGAAGGTCAGCCGGACAGGTACGCCCGCCGCAAGCGTGGGGCATCGCGGGTTGATATCCTCTCTGCCGGGGATCTTTCTGACCGGTCGGGCATACAGCACTAAAAGCGTCTCTCACTTCTTGCCGGGTGGCGCTGCGCTTACCCGGCCTACAATGTGCGAAATATCAATACGTTGCTGTTGTCAGCAGTATTTCCATCAGCCCCGGAAAGCGGGCATCCAGATCCTCTCTTCGTAATGAAATCATATTTTCTCGCCCCTGCGGACGCTGCCAGATGACCCCACTGTCGCGCAACACGCGCCAGTGGTGGGTCATCGTGGACTTCACCACATCGTCCGGGCGCAGCGCGTTACAGCTGAGTTCGCTGCCGTCGGCGAGTCGGCGAATAATCGATAGCCGGAGCGGGTTGCCGAGGGCAAACAGCACATTTTCCAGCAGTATTTGTTCAGTTTCAGGGTGGTTAGGGATCATCGTTTTCCTGCGCGTGATGTCAGATTGAGCTATATCAACAATAGGCCAACCCTTAAAAAATAGTTCGATAATACGCGTACAATAGGACTATTATAGCAAACGAACCAATGCACGACCATCCCGGTCGTCACAAACACGTCATAGTGACTAAGGAAATATCATGCCCCGACCCATTCCTCTCGAACGTTATCGCAACATCGGTATCTCCGCGCATATCGATGCCGGTAAAACCACCACCACTGAGCGCATCCTGTTTTATACCGGGATGAGCCACAAGCTGGGTGAAGTACACGATGGCGCGGCAACCACTGACTGGATGGCGCAGGAGCAAGAGCGCGGGATCACGATCACCTCCGCAGCGGTCAGCTGCTTCTGGCCTGGCATGGACAGAGGCTTTGAGCCGCATCGGATCAACATCATCGACACCCCGGGGCACGTGGACTTCACCATTGAGGTGGAACGTTCCATGCGCGTGCTCGACGGCGCCGTGATGGTGTATGACTCCGTGGGCGGCGTCCAGCCGCAGTCGGAAACCGTCTGGCGTCAGGCCAACAAATATCACGTTCCGCGGCTGGCCTTCGTCAACAAAATGGACCGTCCGGGTGCCGATTTCTTCCGCGTCGTGCGGATGATGCAGGAGCGCCTGAAGGCCAATCCGGTACCGATTGTTATCCCGGTGGGTGCCGAAGATCATTTCACCGGCGTGGTGGATCTCATCAAGATGCGCACCATTCTGTGGGACGATGCGACGCAGGGCATGGTATTTACCTATGCGCCCGTGCCGGATGATTTAGTCTCTACCGCCCAGGAGTGGCGGGAAAAAATGGTCTCTGCCGCGGCGGAAGCCAGCGAAGAACTGATGGATAAATATCTGGAGACGGGCGATCTGTCGGAAGCGGACATTATCAGGGGGCTGCGCATTCGCACCATCTCGGGCGAAATCCAGCCGATGCTGTGCGGCAGCGCCTTTAAAAACAAAGGCGTGCAGCGCATGCTCGATGCGGTGATTGAGCTGATGCCGTCGCCGCTGGACGTGCCGGCCATTGACGGCGTGGATGAAAAAGGGCAGCACGCGGAACGTCATCCAAGCGATGACGAACCTTTCTCCGCCCTTGCGTTCAAGCTGATGAGCGACCCGTACGTCGGACAACTGACCTTCATCCGCGTGTACTCCGGCGTGCTGCGTAAAGGCGACGCGGTGTACAACCCGGTGAAAGGGAAGAAAGAGCGTATCGGGCGTATCGTGCTGATGCACGCCAACGATCGCCATGAGGTGGACGAACTGCGCGCCGGGGATATCGCGGCCTGCGTGGGGCTGAAGGACGTGACCACCGGCGACACGCTCACCGATCCGAACGCCGTGATCACGCTTGAGCGCATGGAGTTCCCGGACCCGGTTATCTCGCTGGCAATTGAGCCGAAAACCAAAGGCGATCAGGAGAAAATGGGGATCGCGCTGCAGCGTCTGGCGGCGGAAGATCCGTCGTTCCGCCTGCATACCGACGAAGAGTCCGGCCAGACGATTATTTCCGGGATGGGTGAGTTACACCTGGAGATCATCGTCGACCGCATGAAACGTGAGTTCGGCGTCGAGGCGAATATTGGTCGTCCGCAGGTGACGTACCGCGAGACCCTGCGCAAGGCGGTGAAGGATATCGAAGGTAAATTCGTCCGTCAGTCCGGTGGTAAAGGGCAGTATGGCCATGTGGTCCTGAGCCTGGAGCCGCTGGAGCCCGGAAGTGGCTTTAAATTTGAAGATGCCACCAAGGGCGGCGTGGTGCCGCGCGAGTATATCCCGTCCGTTGAGAAAGGGCTGCGGGAGGCGATGAACAGCGGCGTGCTGGCGGGCTATCCGGTGGTCGACGTTAAAGCGACGCTGACGTTTGGATCGTACCACGACGTCGACTCCTCGGAGATGGCGTTCCGCATGGCGGCGATCCTCGGCTTCAAGGAGGGCGCTCGCAGGGCGGATCCGGTTATTCTTGAGCCGATCATGCACGTGGAGGTGGAAACGCCGGAAGAGTACGCCGGGAACATCATGGGCGATCTCTCTTCCCGCCGAGGCATGGTGCAGGGGATGGCGGAGCAGTACGGAAGCCAGATTATTCGCGCTGACGTACCGCTGGCGGAGATGTTTGGTTACGCCACCGCGCTGCGCTCGATGTCCCAGGGTCGCGCGACGTATACGATGGAGTTCCATCATTTTGCGGAAGCACCGCGGAATGTTGCGGATGAGATTATTGCGAAGCGTGCGAAGAGTTAATTAATTACACATGGTAGTCGTTTGGCTACCATGTGCTTTTTATACGGCACGGAGATTATGCATGTTACTTAATTAGCGTTGCCGAGCGGACTTTCCATTTCCCTTGTTCTTCAACAAGACAATCTGCAACAACGTGATCTTGTTTCTTACCAAACGCGATATAGACGTTTGTGCAAACGGCGTCAAAATCAGAGTGCAGGACGGTTATCTGATTCCAGTCCTCATCCCAATCCTGTGATTTGATGAACATATCGGCATCGGGCATATCTTTTTCGTTACTGTCACCTGAATACAATTCTTTTATTGCTGCAATTGTTCCCGAGGCAACGTAATCATTCATAATATCTGGGTTAAGTACGGGCGGTTTGTTCTGATCTAACTGCGCGATATACCATTGATTGAATTTAAGCGCCGCCTGACCGGGTGCATAAACGTTTTCTGCGGCCGCGAGCGGAGAAAGGGCTAAAAGTAAAATGCAGAGTGTTTTCATTAATCATGCCTGAACAGTTCGTAATGTGGTTGTATGTTGCGGTAAGCCTGCCCTGGGTACATGGTGCGTTGAACAAAATCGCTGATCCACTGCTGACCATCGTATATGCAAACGTGACCGCTATCATGACCAACAATATTTTGAATAACTGCGACGTCGCCTGCATGGGGTTGATCGTATACCAGGCGGAAGCCTGCGTTGACTAATGTGCGACCCATATCTTTTGCCAGATGCGTGTTGGGGATTTTCAATCTGCCACCCGTTCTGATCGCTTCGGTTACGTAGCGAGCACAATAACCCGTGCTCTTGGGTTGCGCGTGGGATTTCGCATATGATATTGCACCATCTTTATTCCATGACATTGATATTTCCTTAATGAAAGATTGTTTATGCAACAACTTCTGAAATATCCTCCGTTTTACATCGCCATGATAAACATAAAATGCCATAGAAATTTTTAATAATTCAGTGGGATATGATTAAGTAAATCAATCCAGCGCCTTCACCATCTTCCCGCTCGCCACAAACGTCCCCGCGCCCAAATGATGCAGTGTATTTAGCTTATCCCCGTCAAACTGCCAGCGTCCGGCGACAAACGCGCTTTCATCCGCTGCTGCGGAAACCACTTCGCCAAACAGCGTATCGTATTTTTCTGCCGCGGAAGTGACGGGTAATAACCGGCACTCCATCCACGCCAGACATCTCTCTTCAATCACCGGCAGGCCAAGTTCAGGGCCGTTCACGACCGGGATCCCGTAGCAGTTAAATTTATCCTCGTCGCGCCCACTGACGCTACCCACCGCGAACGTCCAGTTGGCCGCCGCCACGCCGGGGATGACGATGCCAAACTTTCCGCTGCGCTCGATAAGCTCGCGTGACCAGGTACTTTTATCCACGACGATCGCGATGCGCGGCGGTTCAAACTCAACGGGCATTGACCACGCGGCGGCCATCACGTTGCGTCTGTCGAGGTTTTCATCCCGACTGGTGATAAGCACGGTGGGGCCGTGGTTGAGCAGACGGCTGGCATGACGTAATTCAACAGGGCGAAAGTGGCTCATAGGATCTCCTCATCTACACCGATGAGTATGGCGAAAAAGCACGTAAATCAAAGTGAGTGCGTAAAATTAGTTTATAAACAGAACATCACAATCAAAGGAAAATGATGTATGTCTCCATTTCTGACCGCCTATTTCGCTCGCATCGGCTGGACGCAGCCGACGGAGGTTGATATCGATACCCTGCGCGCGCTGCATATACACCACAACTGCGCCATCCCTTTCGAAAATATTGATGTCGTCCTGCCGCGCGAAATTCATCTTGACGATCGCTGTCTGGTCGACAAACTGGTGACGGCGCGACGCGGGGGATATTGCTTTGAGCAAAACGGTCTTTTTGAGCGCGTCTTGCGTGAAGTCGGGTTTACCGTGCGCAGCGTGCTGGGGCGGGTCGTGCTGGCAAATCCGGCGCAAATGCCGCCGCGCACGCACCGCCTGCTGCTGGTCGAGCTGAACGGCGAGCGCTGGATTGCCGACGTGGGGTTTGGCGGACAGACGCTGACGGCGCCGATTCGCCTGCTCGCCAACGAGGAGCAGGAGACCCCGCACGACATGTACCGTCTGCTGAGCGAGGGCAACGACTGGGTGCTGCAGTTCCGCCACCACGAGCACTGGCAGTCGATGTACCATTTTGACCTGACGACGCAGTATTTTAGCGATTACGTGATGGGGAACTTCTGGTCGGCGCACTGGCCGCAGTCGCATTTTCGTCATCATCTGCTGATGTGCCGCCACCTGCCGGACGGCGGCAAGCTGACGCTGACCAACTTCAACTTCACCCACTGGCAGAACGGTCACGTGGAGGAACAGATCCATCTGCCGGATGCTGGGGCACTGTACCAGCTGTTGCAGGAACGCTTTGGGCTCGGCGTTGAAGATCCGAAGCACGGCTTTACGCTGGCAGAACTGACGGCGGTGATGGCGGGGTTTGATACGCATCCGCAGGCAGGGAAATAGCCCGGTGGCGGCTACGCCTTACCGGGCCTACGGGAGTGTGAATGTAGGTCGGGTAAGGCAAAGCCGCCACCCGACAAAATCAACGGCGCGATCTCACCACCTGGTATCGCCGGGTGAAATACTCAAACGGCGCGCTCCACACATGCACCAGACGGGTGAACGGGAAGATAAGGAAAATCGTCATCCCCAGCACCAGATGAACGCGGAAGATCGGCGCGACGCCGCTCAACATCTCCGACGAGCCCCCCTTGAACGTCACGATCCCCTGCGCCCAGCCGACCAGCTTCATCATCTCGCTTCCGTCAGGATACTGGGCGGAGAAAGGAATGGTCGACAGCCCCAGGATGCACTGGATCAGCAGGATACTCATGATGATGATATCCGGCGTGGTGGAGGTAGCGCGCACCCGCTGGTTGAACAGGCGGCGGTAAAGCAGCATTGACCCGCCAATCAGCGTCAGCACGCCGCAAATCCCGCCCGCGATCATGGCTAACTGCTGTTTCACCGCGACGGGTAAAAACCAGGCGTACATCCAGTGCGGGGTTAACATGCCGAACAGGTGACCGAAGAAGATCCCCAGAATGCCGATATGAAACAGGTTCGAGCCCCAGTTCATGCCGCGCTTGCTGAGCATCTGGCTTGACGAGGCGCGCCAGGTGTACTGCCCGTAGTCGTAGCGCAGCCAGCTGCCGAGGAAAAACACGGTGGCGCAGATGTAGGGGTAAATGTCATAGAAAAACACGTTCAGGTAATGGATCATTTTGGGCCTCCGGCGCTGACGTCCACGTACTGCGGCGCGACGTCCTGGCTAAAGCGTCGTTGATATTGCTGCATCGGCGAGCTGTCGCACGATGTGGCGTTGTCTTCGATAAACTTCACCTGTTCCTCTTCCCACACGGCATCCAGCGCCTGGCGGGTATCATCCCGTTTTTCACCGGACACCTGTTTCGCCACGCTGTCGCTGGAAAGCCGCGTACCGGCCAGCGTCAGCAGGGCATCAAACAGCTGATAGTGCGCCACGCCGCGCTGCTTCAGACGGCCGCCAATCAGGGCCAGGATCGGCGCGACGTTTTGCAACCCTTCGCGCGCCTCGTCGTCTGAAACGATGCTCAGGTATTCCAGATAGAGCGGGAGATAGTCCGGCAACTCCCGACAGTCCAGCTGTAGCCCGGCTTTCTCGTACTGGCCCATCAGGTCAACCATCGCCTGACCACGGTCGCGGGACTCGGCGTGTACGTGCTCGAACAGCAGCAGGGACGTTGCGCGCCCCCGCTCGAAGACTTCACACCATTCGGCCTGCTTATCCAGCAGCGGGGCGCTCAGATGCTGCTGCGCAAACGGCAGCAGCATGGGCGCGTCCTGTTGAACCAGGGAAAGCGCCTCATCGCGGTTTTCCCACAGCAGTTCATCGGGATACTCAATCAGCAGCGCGATGATTTTGAGGATTTGCATTATTCTCCCTCCCCGTGTTCGCGCACCTCGGTGATGTTGATCGCGTCGATACGGCTGCTGTTAAAGAGGTTGAATTTGGTGTCGGAGCCGTGGCAACCGTCGCCAAAGGTGAAGCCGCAGCCGTTTTTCTCCGGGAAGGCGTCGCGCGCCATTTCGCGGTGGCTGGTTGGGATCACGAAGCGGTCTTCGTAGTTCGCGATGGCGAGATAGCGGTACATCTCCTCAACCTGCGCTTCGGTCAGGCCCACTTCTTCAATGGCGCGGGTATCGGTCACGCCTTCCACGGTCTGGGAGCGTTTATAGTGGCGCATCGCCATCATGCGCTTCAGGGCGCGCAGCACCGGGCCGGTATCGCCCGCGCTGAGCATATTTGCCAGGTACTGCACCGGAATGCGCAGGCTTTCCACGGCAGGCAGAACGCCGTCGCTCTGCGGCAGGCCGCCTGCGTCCGCGTAGGACTGAATCGGCGACAGCGGAGGCACGTACCAGACCATCGGCAGGGTGCGGTATTCCGGGTGCAGCGGCAGGGCGAGCTTCCAGTCCATCGCCATTTTGTAGACCGGCGAACGCTGGGCGGCGTCAATCACGTTCTGCGGAATGCCCTGTTTCAGCGCTTCCTCAATCACCGCCGGATCGTTCGGGTTAAGGAACACGTCGCACTGGCGTTCGTACAGATCGGTCTCATGCTCGGTGCTGGCGGCCTCTTCAATGCGGTCCGCGTCGTACAGCAGCACGCCGAGATAGCGGATGCGCCCGACACAGGTTTCCGAGCAGACGGTCGGCTGGCCGGACTCAATGCGCGGGTAGCAGAAGATGCATTTTTCTGACTTGCCGCTTTTCCAGTTGAAGTAGATTTTCTTGTACGGGCAGCCGCTGATGCACAGACGCCAGCCACGGCATTTGTCCTGGTCAATCAGCACAATGCCGTCCTCTTCGCGCTTGTAAATCGCGCCGCTCGGGCAGGTAGCCACGCAGCTCGGGTTCAGACAGTGCTCGCACAGGCGCGGCAGGTACATCATGAAGGTGTTTTCGAACTGGCCGTACATCTCCTTCTGGATCTTCTGGAAGTTGCGGTCGCGGGCGCGTTTTTCGAACTCGCCGCCCAGCAGCTCCTCCCAGTTGGGGCCCCAGACGATTTTGTCCATCCGCTTGCCGTCAATCAGTGAACGGGGGCGGGCGGTAGGGAGGTGATCGCCCTCCGGCGCGCGGTGCAGATCCTGATAGTCAAAGGTGAAGGGCTCGTAATAATCATCAATCTGCGGCAGAACGGGGTTGGCGAAAATTTTCGACAGCACGCCCATCTTGCCACCGAGGCGCGGGGTCAGCTTACCGTGAATGCCACGGATCCAGCCGCCTTGCCACTCGTCCTGATCTTCCCAGTTTTTCGGATAGCCAATCCCCGGCTTGGTCTCCACGTTGTTAAACCACGCATACTCCATCCCTTCACGCCCGGTCCAGACGTTCTTACAGGTGACCGAGCAGGTGTGGCAGCCAATGCATTTATCAAGATTCAGAACCATGCCAACCTGTGAGCGTATTTTCATTTTTTCGCCTCCTGTACCTGATCCCGACCTTCGCCGTCCAGCCAGTTAATGTTTTTCATTTTGCGGATCATGATGAACTCGTCGCGGTTCGAGCCGACGGTGCCGTAATAGTTAAAGCTGTACGCCAGCTGGGCGTAGCCGCCGATCATGTGCGTCGGTTTCGGGCAGACGCGGGTAACCGAGTTGTGGATCCCGCCGCGCCGTCCGGTCACTTCCGAGCCCGGGATGTTCAGGATGCGCTCCTGGGCGTGGTACATCATGGTCATACCCGGCGGCACGCGCTGGCTGACCACCGCACGGGCGGTGAGGGCGCCGTTGGCGTTGAAGGCTTCGATCCAGTCGTTGTCCTCAATGCCCAGCTCGCGCGCGTCGGTTTCGCTGATCCAGACGATAGGCCCGCCGCGCGACAGGGTCTGCATCAGCAGGTTTTCGCTGTAGGTGGAGTGAATGCCCCATTTCTGGTGCGGCGTCAGGAAGTTGAGCGCTTTTTCCGGGAAGCCGTTCGGCGGGATCTCGCGCATATGGCTGACGCTGCGGGTGTCAATCGGCGGACGATAGGCCACCAGGCTCTCACCAAAGGCGCGCATCCACGGATGATCCTGATACAGCTGCTGGCGGCCTGAAATCGTGCGCCACGGGATCAGCTCGTGGACGTTGGTATAGCCTGCGTTATAGGAGACGTGCTCGCTCTCAAGTCCGGACCAGGTCGGGCTGGAGATGATTTTGCGCGGCTGCGCCTGAATGTCGCGGAAGCGGATCTTCTCGTCTTCCTTGTTCAGCGCCAGATGGGTGTGGTCGCGCCCGGTCAGTTCCCCGAGCGCTTCCCAGGCCTTCACCGCCACCTGACCGTTGGTTTCGGGTGCCAGAGCGAGGATCACCTCGGAGGCATCAATGGCGGTTTCAATGCGCGGGCGGCCTTTGGCCGGGCCGTCGAGCTTGACGTAGTTCAGCTTGCCGAGGAAATCGACCTCGTTCTGCGTGTTCCACGAAATGCCTTTTCCGCCATTGCCGAGCTTGTCCATCAGCGGGCCGAGGGCGGTGAAGCGTTCGTAAGTTTCCGGGTAGTTACGTTCGACCACGGCGATGTTCGGCGCCGTTTTGCCTGGGAGAAGATCGCATTCGCCTTTGCGCCAGTCCTGAATATCAAACGGCTGCGACAGCTCCGCCGGGGAGTCATGCTGCAGCGGCTGTAGCACCACGTCGGTTTCGGTACCCAGATGGCCAACGCACACCTCGGAGAAGACTTTGGCGATGCCTTTGTAGATCTCCCAGTCGCTGCGCGATTCCCACGCCGGGTCAACGGCGGCGGAGAGCGGGTGAATAAACGGATGCATGTCCGAGGTATTCATGTCGTCTTTTTCATACCAGGTGGCGGTCGGCAGGACGATATCCGAGAACAGGCAGGTGCTGGACATGCGGAAATCGAGCGTCACCAGCAGGTCGAGCTTGCCCTCGATGGCGGCAGTTTGCCACTCCACCTCTTCAGGCTTCACGTCGTCCGTTGAGCCTAAGTCTTCACCCTGAATGCCGCTCTCGGTGCCGAGCAGGTATTTCAGCATGTACTCATGGCCTTTCCCGGACGAGCCGAGCAGGTTAGAGCGCCAGACGAACAGGTTGCGCGGGTGGTTCTTACCGTTGTCCGGCTGTTCGCAGGCGAAGCGGATATCGCCGGATTTTAACGCCTGAACGGTGTACTCCTGCGGCGTCATGCCCGCCGCATCCGCACGCGCCTTCACGTGAAGCGGGTTAAGGTTGAGCTGCGGGGCCGAAGGTAGCCAGCCCATGCGCTCGGCGCGGACGTTGAAATCGATCAGGTGTCCGGTGAATTTCGAGGCATCCGCCAGCGGGGAGAGCAGTTCTTGCGCGGTCAGCTTCTCGTAGCGCCACTGGCTGGCATGGTTGTAGAAGAAGGAGGTGCTGTTCATCTGGCGCGGCGGGCGGTTCCAGTCCAGCGCGAAGGCCAGCGGCAGCCAGCCGGTTTGCGGGCGCAGCTTCTCCTGGCCGACATAGTGCGACCAGCCGCCGCCGCTCTGCCCGACGCAGCCGCAGAAGACCAGCATGTTGATCATCCCGCGGTAGTTCATGTCCATGTGGTACCAGTGGTTCACCCCGGCACCGAGGATGATCATCGAACGACCGTGCGTTTTGTGCGCCGTGTCGGCGAACTCGCGGGCGATCTTTTCGATCAGGTACGCGGGCACGCCGGTGAGCTGCGCGCCCCAGGCGGGCGTGTAGGCTTTGATCTGGTCATAGCTGTCTGCGGCGTTACTGTCTTCCAGACCGCGATCGAGACCGTAGTTAGCCAGCACCAGATCGTAAACGCTGACCACCCGTTTCTGGCTGCCGTCGGAGAGCGTCAGGGTTTTGCTCGGCACGCGGCGCGTCAGCACCGGCTCCTGCTTCACGCTGCGGAAATGCGGGTTTTCGTTGCCGCCAAAGTAGGGGAAGGCGACGTCCGCCACGCTGTCGTGGGTAATGAGCAGAGAAAGCGTCAGCTCGGTTTCCTGTCCTGCGGCAAGCGATTCCAGGTTCCATTTGCCTTTTTCTCCCCAGCGGAAGCCAATCGAGCCGTTTGGCACCACCAGGTTACCGGCAATATCAAAGGCGACAGTTTTCCACTCCGGGTTATTGGCTTCCCCCAGCCCGTCGACGAGGTCGGAGGCGCGCAGCATCCGGCCCGGCACCACGCGACCGTCTGCCTGCTCGTCCAGCAGCACGAGCATCGGCATGTCGGTGTAGCGGCGGCAGTAGTTCAGGAAGTAATCGCTCGGGTTATCGAGGTGGAACTCTTTGAGGATCACGTGGCCCATCGCCATGGCGAGGGCGCTGTCGGTGCCCTGTTTGGGGGCCAGCCACTGGTCGCTCAGCTTCGCTACCTCCGAGAAGTCCGGCGTGATGGCGACGGTTTTGGTCCCCTTGTAGCGCACCTCGGTGAAGAAGTGGGCGTCCGGAGTACGCGTCTGCGGCACGTTCGAGCCCCAGGCGATAATGTAGCTGGAGTTGTACCAGTCGGCGGACTCCGGCACGTCGGTCTGCTCGCCCCAGGTCATCGGCGACGCGGGTGGCAGGTCGCAGTACCAGTCGTAGAAGCTCAGGCAGGTGCCGCCCAGCAGGGAAAGATAGCGCGTACCGGCGGCGTAAGAGACCATCGACATCGCCGGAATAGGGGAGAAACCGGCCACGCGGTCCGGGCCGTAATTTTTGATGGTCCAGACGTTAGCGGCGGCAATTAGCTGGTTTAGCTCTTTCCAGTTCGAGCGGATAAACCCGCCTTTACCGCGTGCCTTCCTGTAGCTCTGCGCCTTTTGCGGATCGTGTTGGATGGCATCCCAGGCCAGCACCGGATCGGTATGCTGCGCCAGCGCCTCGCGCCAGAGCTCAATCAGCCGACGGCGCACCAGCGGGTATTTAAGACGGTTGGCGCTGTAGAGATACCATGAGTAGCTTGCGCCACGCGGGCAGCCGCGCGGCTCGTGGTTGGGCAGGTCAGGGCGGGTGCGGGGGTAGTCGGTCTGCTGGGTTTCCCAGGTCACCAGGCCGTTTTTGACATAAATCTTCCAGCTGCAGGAGCCGGTACAGTTTACGCCGTGGGTGGATCGCACAATCTTGTCGAACTGCCAGCGCTGGCGGTAGCTGTCCTCCCAGTCGCGGTTGGTGTGGTACACCTGCCCGTGCCCATCGGCGAAACTGTCGCCTTTTGTTTTGAAGTAACGGAAGCGGTCCAACAGTTTGCTCATGACATTTCTCCTGCTTCGATAGCATGGCCGGAGGGTGCTGCATCACGCTCCGGCGAAGATGTAGTTTTTATTTTTGTGCGGATTTGCGGCCATACACCAGCCAGGTGACGAGCACGCAGACGATGTAAAACACGAGGAAGACTTTCATGGCTCCGACCGGCGATCCGGTCATCGCCAGCGATGTACCAAAGGCTTTAGGGATGAAGAACCCGCCAACGGCACCGATGGCGGAGATAAAGCCCAGCGCGGCGGCGGTCTCCGTCACCGCTTCGTGCTGTGCCTGTTCATCTGTGCCACCCTGCTTTTTGACGCGGTCGAGGGTGATCTGGCGGAAGATAATCGCGATCATCTGGAAGGTCGATCCGCTGCCCAGCCCGGCGGTGAGGAACAGGCCCATAAACACCAGATAGAAGGCGACAAAGCTGCCGGAGCCAGAGCCGGGTAGCGTCAGGAAGATCAGGGCGCTGAAGATGGCCATAAAGATAAAATTAATCAGCGTGACGCGCACGCCGCCCAGCCTGTCCGAGATCATCCCGCCCGCGGAGCGTGCCAGCGCGCCGATCAGGGGGCCAAAGAAGGCGAGGTGGAGGATGTTCACGTCCGGGAACTGGGTTTTCGACAGCATGGCAAAGCCCGCCGAGAATCCAATAAACGAGCCGAAGGTCGCGAGATAAAGCAGGCTCAACAGCCAGAGATGGAAGCGCTTAAGCACCGGAAGCTGGCTGGCGATGGAGGCTTTTGAGCTGGCGATATCGTTCATGCCAAAAAACGCCGCAAGGGTTGCCAGAAGCAGCAGTGGCGCCCAGATCCAGGCCGCGTTGCCCAGCCACATCGTTGAGCCGTCCTCCTGCGGTACGCCGTGCACGCCGAGGAAGGTAAACATCGGCAGGAAGATGACCAGCGGCGCAACCAGCTGCATGACGCTGACGCCCAGGTTGCCCAGCCCGCCGTTGATGCCCAGCGCGCTGCCCTGTCTGGCTTTCGGGAAGAAGAAACTGATGTTGCCCATGCTGGAGGCAAAGTTAGCCCCAGCGAAACCGCAGAGCAGGGCAATGACAATAAAGACCCAGTAAGGCGTAGCGTTGTCCTGAATGGCAATCCCCAGCCAGACGCAGGGAATAATCAGGATGACGGTGCTCAATACCGTCCAGTAACGCCCGCCAAATATCGGCACCATAAACGAGTAGGGGACGCGCAATATCGCGCCGGAGAGAGAAGGTAATGCCGTTAGCATAAAAAGCTGATCGGTGGTGAAATTAAAACCGACTTTATTCAGGTTGACCGCGATGGCGCTAAATAACATCCAGACGCAAAACGCTAATAGCAGGCAAGCTACCGAAATCCATAGGTTTCTTCGTGCGATATGTTTTCCTTTATTCTCCCAAAATTGCGCATTTTCAGGTTTCCAGTTACTCAACAGATGTGGGTTACTCTTTTCACTTTGTTGCGACATATCGCCCTCTTGCTTACCATAATGGAGAGAAAAATGAAGTTAAAACAAAAAGATGAGTGGGAGTGTGTTATTGGTTTTTTTGGATGCTTTGGGATACATCTGAAAGGATAGATAAAAAAGCGAACCCCTGAGATTAGAATGGAAATAAGGGCTCGCTTAATGTGTTACTAATTGTAACATTCTGCGGAAATTAATACTCCGGAAGGAGTATTAAAACAATTCCAGGGTGATAAGTTTGTCGAGATGCTTATTAAATGCCGCATCGTCCATTTCGGGCATATTTAATATGGTGATCCCATCCAGGCCACAAACCAGCCCTATCAAACGCCAGGCAATATTTTCCGCCCGATCGTTAAGCGTGAACGCGTTGGCATCTGCCCCGGCGCGGATAATCGCCACGGTCTCCTGGTGCCACATCTCCATGGTCAGGACATAAGCCGCTTTGATCTCGGGATCCCGGCTGGCGAGGATTTGTGCTTCCCGCCACAGGCGGATGTAGGGTTCAAACCCACCGTCGTCGCTGCCGAGCATGCTGTGCAGCCGTTCCCGCCAGCTGGCGTTTTCACCCACCACCTCGGCATCCAGTAACTCGCGGATCAGGCGCACAAACGCCAGTGATTTTAACTCACCGCCAGAGGCAAAGTGGTGGTGGACCTGCCCGGTTGCGACGCCCGCTTCTGCAGCAATGCGCCGTACCGTCATGGCGGCCAGCCCCTCGGCCAGCGCCACGCGCATCGCGGCCTGCAGGATCGCTTCCCGCCGCTCTTCCTTGCTCAAATATCGCATTTATTTCTACTCTCAATGGGAATGAAACGAGTGTAACAAAAAGCTGGACATGCGTTCAACATTCCGTAGGATCGCATCCTGGACATGTGTCCATGAATGAAAATGATAAGGAAATTTATGTTTCGTCAGTGGTTAGCGTTAGTAATTATCGTGCTGGTGTACATCCCGGTGGCGATTGACGCGACGGTGCTGCACGTGGCGGCGCCAACATTGAGCATGACGCTGGGCGCCAGCGGTAACGAATTGTTGTGGATCATCGATATTTACTCGCTGGTGATGGCGGGGATGGTGCTGCTGATGGGCGCGCTGGGTGACCGCATTGGTTTTAAACGGCTGCTGATGATCGGCAGCACGCTGTTTGGCCTGTCGTCCCTGGCGGCCGCGTTTGCACCTTCTGCAGGATGGCTGATTGCGGCGCGCGCCTCGCTGGCGATTGGTGCCGCGATGATCATTCCCGCCACCCTGGCAGGGATCCGCACGCTGTTTCTCGACGCGCGGGATCGTAACATCGCGCTTGGCGTCTGGGCGGCGGTCGGTTCCGGTGGGGCGGCGTTTGGCCCGCTGATTGGCGGTATGCTGCTGGAGCACTTCTACTGGGGCTCGGTGTTTTTGATCAACGTGCCGATTGTGCTTATCGTCGTTACCCTTGCCGCGCGCTTTGTTCCGCAGCAGGAAGGGCGTCCTGAGCAGCCGTTAAATATCAGCCACGCGATCATGCTGATTGTGGCCATTCTGCTGCTGGTTTATAGCGCCAAAACCGCGTTGAAGGGCGCGCTGTCGCCGTGGCTGGTGGCATGCACCTTGCTCACGGGAGCCGCGATGCTGTTTATTTTCGTGCGCATTCAGCTGCGCGCCCGCGTGCCGATGATCGACATGCGCCTGTTCTGCCACCGCATCATTTTAAGCGGCGTGGTGATGGCGATGACGGCGATGATCGCCCTGGTGGGCTTTGAGCTGCTGATGGCGCAGGAGCTGCAGTTTGTCCACGGCTTTACCCCGTTCGAGGCGGGAATGTTTATGCTCCCGGTGATGGTGGCAAGCGGATTCAGCGGGCCGATTGCCGGTGTGCTGGTGGGCCGCCTGGGGCTGCGCATTGTCGCAGCCGGGGGGATGGGGCTCAGTGCGGTCAGCTTCATCGGCCTGTCAATGCTGGATTTCAGTACGCAACAGTGGCAGGCATGGTGCCTGATGGTGCTACTCGGCTTCAGCGCCGCCAGCGCGCTGCTGGCTTCAACATCGGCAATTATGGCTGCGGCACCGAAAGAGAAAGCGGCTGCCGCCGGGGCGATTGAAACCATGTCCTATGAACTGGGCGCTGGGCTGGGGATCGCGATTTTTGGTCTGCTGCTCACCCGCAGCTTCTCGGCGTCGATTGAACTGCCGAAGGGGCTGAACGCAACGCTCGTCGACAGCGCGTCGTCATCCATTGGTGAGGCGATGAAGGTGGCACAGGAGCTGACGCCAGCGCTGGCGGAGTCGGTGATTGAGGCGGCGAAAGCGGCGTTTATCACCTCCCACAGCGTGGCGCTGGGGAGCGCAGGAGGAATGCTGCTGCTTCTGGCCGTCGGGATTTGGTTTAGCCTGGCAAAGGTAAACTCGCAGTAATACATTTTGCAGAAACAAAAAAAGCCAGCTTACTCAGCTGGCTTTTTCACAGACAAAATTTAGAACTGGTAGGTCAGACCCAGCGCAACGATGTTGTCGGTACCGATACCTGCCTGGCGAGTGAACTGGTTGTCGTCCAGCAGGTTGATTTTATAATCCACGTAGGTGGACATGTTTTTGTTAAAATAGTAGGTGGTGCCAACATCGATGTATTTAACCAGATCCTGGTCGCCGAAGTTCTCGATGTCTTTACCTTTGGACTGCAGGTAGGCGATGGATGGACGCAGACCAAAGTCGAACTGGTACTGAGCCACAACTTCGAAGTTTTGCGCCTTGTTGGCGAAACCGTAAATGTCGCTGCGGTTGCCGTTAGAGGTACCGAAGCGGGTCGCGTTGTAGGTCTGAGAGTACTGCGCGGCAAGGTAGATATTGTTCGCGTCGTACTTCACGCCACCGCTGTACACTTCTGCGCGGTCGCCTTCACCGTATACGCCAGCCGCATTCTGGTCAGCGGTACGTTTGGAGGAAGACATTGCACCCCCGACGCTGAAGCCTTCACCCAGATCGTAAGTCAGGGACGCGCCGTAGCCGTCGCCGTTCTGGTTCAGCAGGCTGCGGCCGTTGGTGTTTTCACCGCTGACGCTGCCGTTTTTACCCTGGTACTGCAGGGCAAAGTTCAGGCCGTCAACCAGACCGAAGAAGTCCTGGTTACGGTAAGTTGCCACGCCGTTTGCACGAGACTGCAGGAAGTTGTCGGCACCGTAGGTGTCACCGCCGAATTCTGGCAGAACGTCGGTCCAGGAAGTCACGTCGTAAATCACGCCGTAGTTACGACCGTAATCGAATGAACCGGCTTCAGCGAACTTCAGACCTGCGAAGGCCACACGCGTCCAGGACTGGTTGTCGCCTTCGTCTTTGTTACCCTGAATCTGGTATTCCCACTGGCCGTAACCGGAGAGCTGATCGTTAACCTGAGTTTCACCCTTGAAGCCGATACGCATGTAGGTTTTATCACCGTCTGCGCCAGCGTCATCAGAGAAATAGTGCAGACCTGTCACTTTACCGTACAGATCCAGCTTGTTACCGTCTTTGTTATAAATTTCAGCGGCGTTTACAACGCCCGCTGCCAACATGGAAGTGACTGCCACTGCAACTAATTTAAGTTTCATCTTAAATATTCCTTATAATTTTTTTCAGTATTTCCTGAACCATTTTGAACGATTTCTAAACGAGGCTGCTCGTCAATGGCACGCTATTTTTAAAAATCTTGTAGTTGTCTTTCAATAATAAGTTTCAAAATATGAGTAATAATTTCATTTAGTGTGATCGAGATCGGATTAATGGCGGCTGAATAAAATGATGTGATGATTATTTAATCAAAAAAAGATTATTTTTCTGGCGGCTACTATGGTGGGTATTATTGCGTTTCGTGTTATTGACGGCGGTAATATTCGCAGGGAAGTAGTTACGCAGCGGTGTCAGGTTATGTCAATTTAATGTCTGGAAACTGACGAAGGGAAGTAATATAAACAGAACATCAACAAACGCACTAATGTTCTGATAAATATATTACGATGTGATCACATATTAAATTTATGTTAATTTTTCTGCCGGGTTTAATCGAACCCGGCAAGCTTCTGAATCTTATTTTCGCGTGGCGTACCAGCAGAGCAACGAGCCTGCGCAGACCATCACTGCGCCTTGCCAGAACGAAAAAGAGAGGGGGGCGCTCAGCAGCGAGGCAGCAAGCGCAGCAGAGAGCACGGGAGTAAAATAGGATACGGCAGCCAGTACGGTGACGTTACCGTGCAGAATGCCAATATTCCATGCCGCATAGCCAAACCCAAGCGCAATGCCGCACATAATGAGTTTCACGATAACCGGAAAGCTGAATACCATTTCAGGCTGATCGCTGACGGCATATTTCACCCACAGGCTCAGCGCAGTGAGCAAAACAAAGAGGGTAATACCGTTTTGCCCTTTGGCAAATTTGGCGGTTACGGTGCAGTAGGCGGCCCAGATAAATGCTCCCGCAAAGGCAAGCGCATAGCTGAGCGGGTTAGAGACGATATTGCGGGTTATTTCATCAATATGTAGCCCTTGCTCACCCCCTAATACCCAACACACGCCGAGCAATGAGATCGCTAAACCAGGAATCACCCACAGCGTTGATTTTTGTCCATTGAACAAAATGGCAAAGAGTATCGTCAGGCTCGGCCAGAGATAATTTACCATTCCTACCTCAATAGCCTGCGGCCTTGATGTGGCATAGCCCAATGACAGCGCCAGACAAATTTCGTAACTGACAAACAGCACGCTGCCTGCAATAAGATACCCGGGTGAAAAACGTTTAATATCAGGAAATCCTACCGTCACCAGGCACAATAATCCGCTGAGGGTGTATATCATCGCCGCGCCGCCGACGGGCCCCAGCCCTTCGCTTACGCTACGAATCAGGCCCACCATTGTGCTCCATAACAGTATCGCCGCCAGTCCCGTTAGCGTTGCTCTCTTTCTGTCCATTTCGTCTTCATCGCTAATAAATTCAAAGGAAAAATGTATAGCATTAATCCAGACCCTGTCGCGAATAATTCTCTCAAGGGTTTAACCCTAAAGGATTATTCAAACACGGTAGCGCTGACTATTAAGGGGGCGAAGTCGGGAGACCTTGATTTGACGCAAAAAAAACAGGGGCTTTGCTGTTAGTTTGCGGCGCGAAGTCTTATCAGATAACGAGGACAACAATGGACGTCAGCCGCAGACAATTTTTCAAAATCTGCGCGGGCGGTATGGCCGGAACAACAGCCGCAATGCTGGGATTTGCTCCCAAAATGGCGCTGGCTCAGGCACGCAACTATAAGCTGCTGCGCGCGAAAGAGATCCGTAACACCTGCACATACTGTTCCGTAGGTTGTGGGCTTTTGATGTATAGCCTGGGCGATGGCGCGAAGAACGCCAGAGAAGCGATTTACCATATTGAAGGGGATCCGGATCATCCGGTGAGTCGCGGGGCATTATGCCCGAAAGGGGCGGGCCTGCTGGATTATGTCCACAGTGAAAACCGCCTCCGCTACCCGGAATACCGCGCGCCGGGTTCGGATAAATGGCAGCGCATCTCCTGGGATGAGGCCTTCTCCCGCATTGCCAAATTAATGAAAGCCGACCGCGACGCCAACTTTATTGAAAAGAACGCGCAGGGCGTAACGGTTAACCGCTGGTTATCCACCGGCATGTTATGCGCCTCTGCGGCAAGCAATGAAACCGGCATGCTGACGCAAAAATTTGTGCGCTCTCTCGGCATGCTGGCGGTAGACAACCAGGCGCGCGTCTGACACGGACCAACGGTAGCAAGTCTTGCTCCAACATTTGGTCGCGGTGCGATGACCAACCACTGGGTTGATATCAAAAACGCTAACGTCGTGGTGGTAATGGGCGGTAATGCTGCAGAAGCCCATCCGGTGGGATTCCGCTGGGCGATGGAAGCGAAAAACAACAACGATGCGACGCTTATCGTCGTCGATCCGCGCTTTACGCGTACGGCATCGGTGGCCGATATCTATGCGCCAATCCGCTCCGGTACGGACATTACGTTCCTGTCCGGCGTTCTGCTGTACCTGATCGAAAACAACAAAATTAACGCGGAATACGTTAAGCATTACACCAACGCGAACCTGCTGGTGCGGGATGATTTTGCCTTCGATGACGGGCTGTTCAGCGGCTATGACGCCGAAAAACGCCAGTACGACAAAACGTCCTGGAACTATCAGTTCGATGAAAACGGCTATGCGATGCGGGATGAAACGCTGACGCACCCGCGCTGCGTGTGGAACCTGCTGAAGCAGCACGTTTCCCGCTATACGCCGGACGTGGTGGAGAACATCTGCGGCACGCCGAAGGCGGACTTCCTGAAAGTGTGCGAGGTGCTGGCCTCCACCAGCGCCGCAGACAGAACCACCACATTCCTGTATGCACTGGGCTGGACGCAGCACACCGTTGGGGCGCAGAACATCCGCACCATGGCGATGATCCAGCTGCTGCTCGGTAACATGGGGATGGCGGGTGGCGGCGTGAACGCGCTGCGCGGTCACTCCAATATTCAGGGGCTCACCGATCTCGGTCTGCTCTCCACCAGCCTGCCGGGCTACCTGACGCTGCCGTCGGAAAAGCAGGCCGATCTGCAAACGTATCTTGAGGCCAATACGCCAAAAGCAACGCTGCCGGACCAGGTGAACTACTGGAGCAACTATCCGAAGTTCTACGTCAGCCTGATGAAATCCTTCTACGGCGACGCGGCGCAGAAAGAGAACGACTGGGGCTTTGAGTGGCTGCCGAAATGGGACCAGGCTTACGACGTCATCAAGTATTTCAATATGATGGATAAGGGTAACGTCACGGGGTATATCTGCCAGGGCTTTAACCCGGTGGCCTCCTTCCCTGACAAAAACATAGTCGTTCGTAGCCTGAGCAAGCTGAAGTACATGGTCGTTATCGATCCGTTGGTGACCGAGACCTCCACCTTCTGGCAGAACCACGGTGAATCAAACGATGTCGATCCGGCGTCGATTCAGACCGAAGTGTTCCGCCTGCCGTCCACCTGCTTTGCGGAAGAGGACGGCTCTATTGCCAACTCCGGCCGCTGGCTGCAGTGGCACTGGAAAGGGCAGGACGCACCGGGCGAAGCGCGTAACGACGGTGAGATCCTGGCCGGGATTTACCATCGCCTGCGCGAAATGTACCGCACCGAAGGCGGCAAAGGCGCTGAACCGCTGCTGAAGATGAGCTGGCACTACAAGCAGCCGGATCGTCCGGAGTCTGAGGAAGTCGCCAAAGAGAACAACGGCGTGGCGCTGGCGGATCTCTATGACGCCAGCGGCAACCTGGTGGCGAAGAAAGGCCAGCTGCTGAACAGCTTTGCGCTGCTGCGTGACGACGGTACCACGGCATCATCCTGCTGGATCTACACCGGCAGTTGGACGGAGCAGGGTAACCAGATGGCGAACCGCGATAACGCTGACCCGTCAGGTCTGGGCAACACGCTGGGCTGGGCCTGGGCGTGGCCGCTTAACCGTCGCGTGCTGTACAACCGCGCCTCGGCGGATATCAACGGCAAGCCGTGGGATCCGAAGCGCATGCTGATCCAGTGGAACGGGGCGAAGTGGACGGGGAACGACATCCCGGACTATAACACCGCCGCACCGGGCAGCAACACCGGGCCGTTCATCATGCAGCCGGAAGGGCTGGGGCGCCTGTTTGCCCTCAACAAGCTGGCGGAAGGGCCGTTCCCGGAACACTACGAGCCGATGGAAACGCCGCTCGGCACTAACCCGCTGCACCCGAACGTGGTCTCCAGCCCGGTGGTGCGCATCTACGAAGAGGACGTGCTGCGTCTGGGCAAAAAGGACAAATTCCCGTACGTGGGGACGACCTACCGCCTGACCGAGCATTTCCATACCTGGACCAAGCACGCGCGGCTTAACGCCATCGCGCAGCCGGAACAGTTTGTGGAGATAAGCGAAACGCTGGCGAAGGCGAAAGGCATTACCAACGGCGACCGCGTTAAGGTGAGCAGCAAGCGCGGCTTTATTCGCGCGGTGGCGGTGGTGACCCGTCGTTTGCAAAGTCTGAACGTGCACGGCCAGCAGGTTGAAACCGTCGGCATCCCGCTGCACTGGGGCTTTGAGGGGGTGGCGCAGAAAGGTTACATCGCCAACACCCTGACGCCAAACGTCGGCGATTCGAACTCGCAAACGCCGGAGTACAAGGCGTTTCTGGTCAACATCGAGAAAGCGTAAGGAGCGATTAAATGGCGATGGAAACACAAGACATTATTAAACGCTCCGCGACCAACCCGATAACCCCCGCGCCCCGCGCGCGGGACTACAAGGCAGAAGTCGCCAAGCTGATCGACGTCTCCTCCTGCGTAGGCTGTAAAGCTTGCCAGGTGGCCTGTTCGGAGTGGAACGATATCCGCGACGAGGTGGGGCACTGCGTTGGGGTCTACGACAATCCGGCGGATCTGAGCGCCAAATCCTGGACGGTGATGCGCTTTAGCGAAACCGACCAGAACGGCAAGCTGGAGTGGCTGATCCGCAAAGACGGCTGCATGCATTGTGAAGATCCGGGCTGCCTGAAGGCGTGCCCGTCTGCCGGGGCGATTATTCAGTACGCTAACGGGATCGTCGACTTCCAGCAGGATAACTGCATCGGCTGCGGCTACTGCATCGCGGGCTGTCCGTTTAATATCCCACGCCTCAATAAAGAGGATAACCGGGTATATAAATGCACCCTGTGCGTGGACCGCGTCAGCGTCGGGCAGGAGCCTGCCTGCGTGAAGACCTGTCCCACCGGCGCGATCCACTTCGGCACCAAGAAAGAGATGCTCGACGTGGCGCAAGAGCGTGTGGACAAGCTGAAAGCGCGCGGCTACGACAAGGCGGGCATTTACAACCCGCAGGGCGTGGGCGGTACGCACGTGATGTACGTTCTGCATCACAACGACCAACCGGAGCTGTACCACAATCTGCCGAAGGAACCGGCGATCGACACGTCGATCAACCTGTGGAAAGGGGCGCTCAAACCGCTCTCAGCGGCGGGCTTTATCGCTACCTTTGCCGGGCTGATTTATCACTACATCGGTATCGGGCCAAACAAAGAGGTGGATGACGATGAGGAGGAACACCATGAGTAAGTCGAAAATGATCGTGCGCACGAAGTTTATCGACCGCGCCTGTCACTGGACGGTGGTGATCTGCTTCTTCCTGGTGGCGGTGTCGGGGATTTCGTTCTTCTTCCCGACGCTGCAGTGGCTGACCGAAACCTTCGGTACGCCGCAGATGGGGCGCATTCTGCATCCGTTCTTCGGCGTGCTGATTTTCGTGGTGCTGATGTTTATGTTCGTGCGCTTTGTCCATCACAACATCCCGGACAAACAGGACATTCCGTGGCTGAAAGGGATTGTCGAAGTTCTGAAGGGCAACGAGCATAAAGTCGCGAAGGTAGGCAAGTATAACGCCGGGCAGAAGATGATGTTCTGGACCATCATGAGCATGATTTTTGTGCTGCTGGTGACCGGGGTGATTATCTGGCGTCCGTATTTTGCGCACTATTTCCCGATTCAGGTGATTCGCTACGCGCTGCTGATCCACGCCACGTCGGCCATTATTCTGATCCACGCAATCCTGATCCATATGTATATGGCGTTCTGGGTTAAAGGCTCGATTAAAGGCATGATTGAAGGGAAGGTGAGCCGCCGCTGGGCGCAGAAACACCACCCGCGCTGGTACCGTGATGTCGAGCGGCTGGAAGCGAAACAGGAAAGTACGGAAGGGATCAAGTAAGACCTGCGCCGTCGGCTTTGCCCGGCGGCGCTGCGCTTGCGCGGGCCTACTCCTGCTATATCAGAACCGCTCCTCAACATACCGGAAAGGGTATTTAGTAGGCTTCACCTTACCAATTTTTCGTTTCGGTAAATCCACCTTATCGACGTGAATTTCTTTATAGGGGATCTGTGAAAGCAAATGCGAAATAATATTCAGGCGCACGCGCTTTTTATCTTCTGAACGCGCGACAAACCACGGTGCCCAGGCGGTATCGGTGGCTTCAAACATGGCATCGCGGGCGAGCGTGTATTCATCCCACAAATTGAAGGATTTGATGTCCATCGGGGACAGCTTCCAGATTTTGCGACCATCGTTGATGCGATCGCGCAGGCGGCGTTCCTGCTCTTTCGGCGTCACCTCCAGCCAGTATTTCAGCAGAATAATCCCGGCATCGACCATCGCTTTTTCCATAACCGGCGTGCCGTCCAGAAATTTCTCCACCTGTTCTTCGGTGCAGAAGCCCATCACGCGCTCGACGCCCGCGCGGTTATACCAGCTGCGGTCGAAGATGACGATTTCACCTGCAGAGGGCAGATGCGGTACGTAACGCTGGAAATAGAGCTGGCTTTTCTCTTTATCGGTAGGCGCGGGGAGCGCGACGACGCGAAAAACACGCGGGCTGACGCGCTCGGTAATTGCTTTTATGGTGCCGCCTTTCCCGGCACCGTCGCGGCCCTCAAAAACGATGCACACTTTTAATCCTTTGGCGACGACCCACTGCTGGAGCTTGACAAGTTCAACGTGCAGGCGGCGCAGCTCTTTTTCATATTCTTTAGTCTTTAGCGGAGCACTCTTTACGACTTCAACAGCGACAGGGGCTTTCTTTTTACTTCCCATAATTGTCATCCTCAGGTTGTCCGGCGCGGGAAAAAGCGAGACCGCACTATGAAGTGTAATCCACCTGAATTAATGGATTAATGTGTCAGCTGGCTGATTTGAACTGGCTCACCATACAAGATTGTTCAATAATGCCCGTCGCGAGTATTAACCTGTGGTTGCGGTATGAAAAAGACAATTTTTTCGCTGGCGCTTGGCACGTTTGGCCTGGGCATGGCTGAGTTTGGCATTATGGGTGTGCTAACCGAACTGGCGCACGACACCGGTATTTCGATTCCCTCCGCCGGGAATATGATCTCTTTTTATGCTTTCGGCGTGGTGGTCGGCGCCCCGATTGTGGCGCTGTTTTCGGGAAAGTTTTCGTTAAAAACCACGCTGCTGTTTCTGGTGGCCATGTGCGCGGTCGGCAATGCTCTGTTTACGTTTTCGACGTCCTATTTCTGGCTGGCGGTGGGGCGGCTGATTTCCGGCTTTCCACACGGGGCCATTTTTGGCGTCGGGGCGATAATCCTTTCGAAAATTGCGCCACCGGGGAAGGTGACGGTTGCGGTCTCTGGAATGATTGCTGGCATGACCGTCGCCAATTTGATGGGCGTTCCGCTGGGTACATGGCTGGGGCATGCATTTAACTGGCGTTATACCTTTTTCCTGATTGCTGTCTTCGACGCGCTGGTGATCCTCTCGGTTCTCCTCTGGGTGCCGGATATCCACGACAAATCAGAAATCAAATTGACTGAGCAGTTCCATTTCCTCAAGAAACCGGAACCCTGGCTGATTTTTGCTGCCACCATGTTTGGCAACGCGGGCGTGTTTGCGTGGTTTAGCTTCGTTAAGCCGTTTATGGTCAACGTCTCCGGTTTTTCGGAAGGGGTGATGACGGCCATCATGATGCTGATGGGGCTGGGCATGGTGTTGGGCAATTTGCTGAGCGGTAAGCTCTCCGGCCGGTTTAGCCCGCTGCGCATTGCGGCCACCACCGACATGGTGATTGTCGCCTCACTGCTGCTGCTTTTCACCTTTGGTGAACAAAAAACGGCCTCACTGATGATGGGCTTTATCTGCTGCGCCGGGCTGTTTGCGCTCTCTGCGCCGCTGCAAATCCTGCTTCTGCAAAATGCGAAGGGCGGTGAGATGCTGGGGGCAGCAGGGGGACAAATGGCGTTTAATCTCGGCAGTGCGATTGGCGCGTACTTCGGCGGGATGATGATTACCCTGGGCTTTAGCTGGCGTTACGTCACGCTGCCAGCGGCGGTTCTCTCTTTCTCGGCCATGAGTGCGCTGCTTATTTACGGGTACCTGCGGGCAAGACAGATGCAGCTTAAGGCGCGCGCGGTAGTATGAAAACCGCTCCCGGAGGGAGCGGTGATGAGGGCAGGAGATTATGAACGCAGGTCAATCACCATACGGCCACGAATCTGACCCTGTTCCATCTCTTTAAAGATGGCGTTGATATCCTCCAGCGGACGCATTGTGACTTTCGGCACCACTTTGCCCTCAGCGGCGAACTGGAAGGCTTCCTGCAGATCCTGACGGGTGCCGACCAGTGAACCCACCACCTGAATGCCATCCAGCACCAGACGCGGGATGTCGAGGCTCATCGCTTCCGGCGGCAGGCCAACTGCGACCACGCGGCCACCGGCACGAACCGCGTCAACCGCTGAGTTGAAGGCCGCTTTGGCGACGGCAGTGACCACCGCAGCATGCGCGCCGCCGGTTTTCTCCTGCACAATTTTCGCGGCATCTTCGCTGCGGGAGTTAATGGTTAAATCCGCCCCCATGCTGGCCGCCAGCTTGAGCTGTTCGTCATTAACGTCGAGGGCGATGACTTTGGCGTTAAAGACGTTTTTGGCATACTGCAGAGCAAGGTTGCCTAACCCGCCCAGGCCGTAAATTGCGATCCACTGGCCCGGTTTAATACCGGAGACTTTCACCGCTTTATAGGTGGTTACGCCTGCACAGGTAATGCTGCTTGCCGCAGCCGAATCCAGACCGTCCGGGACTTTGACCGCGTAATCCGCGGTGACGATGCACTCTTCGGCCATGCCGCCATCGACGGAGTAACCGGCATTTTTCACATCGCGGCACAGGGTTTCATTGCCGGTGTTACAGTATTCGCAGTGGCCACAGCCTTCAAAAAACCACGCCACGCTCGCGCGATCGCCGACTTTCAGCGACGTCACGCCAGGGCCGATTTCTTTTACAATCCCAATCCCTTCATGTCCCAAAATCACCCCGGTTTTATCGCCGAAATCACCGTTCTTCACGTGAAGATCGGTATGGCATACGCCACAGCACTCCATCTTCAGCAGGGCTTCCCCGTGCTTCAGCGGGCGTAAGGTTTTTTCGGTGACGTTGACCTGGTGATCCTGAGTGACAACAGCAGCCTTCATGTGTTTCTCCTTGTTCATGATAAGAATCTGCGCAGCAGGGTAATACCTCTTAAGGATTAATTCATTAGCCTGGTAATGCAAGGCTGCAGCAACATAATGTCATCATTTAATTCGTTTTCAGATTAAGAATACGGCGTTCCTCTAATAATTTAGGGGGAAATAACTGGCCCGGCGAGAACCTCGCCGGGCGCAGCGTTACAGCTGTGCTTCTATCTCCTCAATCTCTTTACGCCATTGTGCCTGCAGCTGCGGCTTTTGATGCTTCGGCTTACGTGCCAGGTCTTCTTCCAGCAGCGTTTCCAGTGCGATCAACCGTTCAAGCAGATCGTCGTACGGCGAGGGTTGAGCCGTTGCAGCGGCGATGACGGACGCGGTGGATGTCACCAACCCAGCGCTTTCACGCAGCTGCTCAAACACCGCTTCAGCATCGTGCCACTCGCTCAGCATTTCCTCTTCAACCAACCAGAAACGGTTGCAGCTTTGGCTGATTAACTGACGGTCATGGCTGACCAACAGCACGCCGCCTTCGAACTGTTGCAGCGTTTCCGCCAGCGCCTCTTTGCCTTCCATGTCCAGATGGTTGGTCGGTTCATCCAGCATCAGCAGGCTATAGCGGGCAAGCGTCAGCCCGACGAACAGCAGGCGAGAGCGCTCGCCGCCGCTGAGCGTACTGACTTTTTGCCCATGACGCGCCCACGGGAATCCCGCGCTTATCAATGCCATTTTGCGGTTCTGCGGATCCGGTGCAAAAGGCTCCAGCGCGTCGAGCAGCGTGGCATCATCAGGCAACTGGTTGAGCGTTTGATCGTAATAGCCAGCCGACACGCGCGGGTGCAGTTTCAGATCCGCGTTTGCCAGTTCCCCGGTAAAGCCGCGCCAGATAAGCTTCATCAGCGACGATTTACCGCAGCCGTTACGACCGACAATCGCCACGCGATCGCCGCTTTTCAGCCGCGCCGTTTCAATGCTAAACAGCGGCAGTAGCCCCGGTGCAGGCGGCACGCCGAGATTTTCCATTTCCAGCAGCCTGTCTGCCCGCAGCGCGTCACCGCGCAGGGTTAACGTCCACGGGCTGCCTGCCGTGAGCGCCGTCTGGCTCTCCTTCAGCCGTTCGACCTGTTTTTCCATCTGTTTGGCTTTGCGGGCCAGGTCTTCGTTGTCATAAACCTTGCCCCAGGTCGCCAGCCGCTTCGCGCTGGCGGTCACCCGGTCAATCTCCTTTTGCTCCGCCTTATGGCGCTGCGCGTCGCTTTCATCTTTTGCTTCAAGCGCCTTTCGGGCCGCCGTGCAGGGAAGGGCGAAGTAGTGCAGCGTTTTATCGCGCAGGATCCAGCTGCCGTTGGTCACGGCATCAAGCAGCTGTCTGTCGTGCGAGACCAGTACGAAGCTGCCTGACCAGTTCTGTAAGAAATGTTCCAGCCAGAGCATGGTCGGCAAATCGAGGTGGTTGCTGGGTTCATCCAGCAGCAGAAGGTCCGGCTCGTGAATCAGCGCTCGCGCCAGCAGCAGGCGCGTGTGCTGTCCGCCGCTCAGCGTGGCGGATTGCAGCGTCATATCCTGCGGCGTGAAGCCCATGCTTGCCAGCAGCGTTTCGGCTTTCCAGCGCAGGCTGTCGCGCTCAGCTAAAGGCAGTTGCGCGAGTACAGCATCCAGCATGGTCAGCGGGAAAATAGCGTCCGGGAGATGTTGCTCCACGCGTGCCATCAGGCAATGCCCGGCCAGCGCTACTGTTCCGGCGGCAGGGATATCTGTTCCGTCCAGCACCTTTAAAAGAGTACTTTTGCCGCAGCCGTTGTCGCCCAGCAGGCCAATGCGGTCGCCTTTTTTCAGCGTAAAGGAGAGTGAGTCGAAGAGCGTGCCAAACGCCGTATCAACGCGTAAAGATTGTGCAGTGAGTAAAGTGCTCATTGTTGCTTACCCAAGAGTTACAGGCATGTTTATGCCTCGTCAAACATCGCTGACGATAACTCAGTAAGCCCGAGAGAAGGGATTTAAGGGGTTGGTGTCTTCGCTCAAGCAGAAGTTATCGCAGCACGATACCGATAACGCTTGAGCTGGTGCGATCACCAAGTGTATGTGAAACATTGAAAATTTCACGATACAGCATAATTGGCCTCCTTATAGGTTTTGAGTTTGCAGGTAACTAACACTATATAACGTTTTTAAGCATAAGCCTAACTTTGCTTCTTATCGTTGGTCTGCGGTTAAAGTGAGGATTTTCACTATTCATTAGAGGCAAAGAAGATAAAGCATCCTTTGCCTCCTTCGTCATCATGCGCAACAACGATCGTTCCATGAATCACGATAGATAATATTACCCTCCGTATACTTCCAGGTAATCGCTTCATAACGCAATTCGAGTGTTTCAAGATGAGTACTACTCATACTGTTTGGAGATAGGTATGGTGCAACCGTTGTGAATTTGATGTTTTCCAGAATGATATTGAAATACTCGGCCTCAATGCCTGATTCCAGAATACGGTACATTTTAATTGTAGCTTTTTTCATAGTGCGGCCTTCACAGACAGCACGGTACAAAAGTGGTGTTGTTTGATCAAACTCCTTCACTATCGTGATAGGGCGATGGACACGCGTTCCTGTCAGTTTTCCCCAGCTTGTATCTACCGGGATAGTGACACCGTGAGAGAAGGATTTTAACTCGATAGACCCCAGGCGAAGTGGCATAAGGCAACTGCCAACAATAGGTGAACCATTTTCATCTTCAAGCCATAAGTGTGCGGGGGTAGACATAATATTTCCTTATAAATAAGATAGCCTTTGACGGCTACCATTTGACATATCGATAAAAGACAACGATCACGAAAATGCAGAATATGGGGACAGGCCATATCGGTCCATCAGGGAAAAATTGAAAAAAGACAACAGCAAATGCAAGTGTCAATAAGGCAGGGCCGTACATCGATATCAATGACCTGAATATCCGCATGAAAATCCGTTTAATAAGAATCATCATGTTCATCAAATCAGCCTTCTGATGATATCTGCAATTTCACCATCCGATCCCCATTGTGCTTTAAACGCCCCAGCTCGTTCAAACAATGGTTCTATCAGGAAGTACATCATTTCCAATTCTTGTGCATATAACGCCGAGTAGTAGTCTGGGTAGGTAATGTGAAGACGACTTGCGCTATCTGCCGCTTTCTGCACAACGCCATATACGCCAATAATCCCAACAAACCCGCCTGCACTTCGTCCTGTCAGTACACTGAGTTCAAGACTTAAACTCATGCCCGCGGCAACAAATGATGCTGTTGCTAAAGCAAATCCCGCGTTTGTAAGTGAACTTGCGGCGATATGAATATTTACAGTCATTAGCAATTGTTTGATGTGCTCTAGCTGGTCGGAGGTTTTGTGCCGGAATACTTCTTCAAAATAGATTTTGAGCATTTCATATACAACATCTCCATCAAATATTATATGATAAACACCCTTAGCAAATCGGATGTCCTCGGACTTTTGTTTCTGACAAACATCCTGATATTCATCAGTAAAGCAAGACGTATAATACAGCGCGCGCGTAGCACCTGCGCCGATCGTTTCAATCTGATTTGATACGGATTTTCCTACACCCGTTAATGCGTGGTCGAGTTTTAACGCAAGGATGTTATTCGCCTGTAAATAACGGATCACTTCATCGCTATAGTACATAACCGCTCCTTGCTCCCCTCGCGATTTGCAAAGCAATAGCGCTTTTGATGTCCGCACTTCCATCACTTTTCACCCAACAACAAACCGGGATTGCCATTTCAAAATACCTTTTATTAGTAATGCCGAACGTTACTAAACCCTCAAAACAATCTGTTTATTAGGCAAAAAATGTTATGCAAAATATTTATATTTCAAAGAGATATGTATTGTTGTTGGAATATTAATTATTCAAATAATATTCAGTGAAATGCTGCAGTAGAAGCAAAGACAATAAAGGAAGGAGGATATTCACGTTCCCTCACCTAAGAGGAGAGGGAACGGTTCGAGTGCAGAATTAAATCGAGGTACGACGATAGCTGCGGTATTCAGGCATCCAGAAGTTATCATCAATAGCCTGCTGCAGCGCGTCGGCAGAGGTTTTCACCGCCACGCCCTGCTGCTGTGCCATTTTACCCACCGCAAACGCGATAGCGCGCGACACCTTATGAATGTCTTTCAGCTCCGGCAGCACCAGCCCTTCACCGTTGTTGACCAGCGGCGAGTAGCCCGCGAGGGTTTCGCTCGCTGACATCAGCATCTCATCGGTAATGCGGGACGCGCCGGAGGCGATCACGCCCAGACCAATGCCCGGGAAGATGTATGAGTTGTTGCACTGGGCGATCGGATAGGTTTTATCTTTCCACACCACCGGATCGAACGGGCTGCCGGTGGCGACCAGCGCGTTACCTTCGGTCCAGGCGATGATGTCCTGCGGCGTCGCTTCCACGCGGGAGGTCGGGTTAGAGAGCGGCATCACGATAGGGCGCTCGCAGTGCTTGTGCATCTCGCGAATAATCTCTTCGGTAAAGAGACCGGTTTGCCCGGAAACGCCGATCAGAATATCCGGCTTCACGTTGCGCACCACGTCCAGCAGGGAGAGCACTTCGTTATCGGTATCCCAGTTTTTCAGGTTCTCGCGCTTCTGCACCAGCCTGGTCTGGAACGGCAGCAGGTTCGGCATAGCGTCGGTGAGTAGGCCGAAACGGTCCACCATAAACACGCGGGAGCGGGCCAGCTCTTCGCTTAAGCCTTCGCGCTGCGTCTGGGCAATAATCTGCTCGGCGATACCGCAGCCCGCAGAGCCTGCGCCCAGGAAGACGATTTTCTGGTAGCTCAGCTGGCTGCCGGCCGCGCGGCTGGCGGCGATAAGCGTGCCCACGGTCACCGCTGCGGTGCCCTGGATGTCGTCGTTAAAGGAGCAGATCTCATCGCGATAGCGGTTCAGCAGCGGCATCGCGTTTTTCTGCGCAAAGTCTTCAAACTGCAGCAGAACGTCCGGCCAGCGGTGCTTCACGGCCTGGATGAAATCGTCGACAAACTGATAGTACTCGTCGTCGGTGATGCGCGGATGACGCCAGCCCATGTACAGCGGATCGTTAAGCAGCTGCTGGTTGTTGGTACCGACATCCAGCACTACCGGCAGGGTATACGCCGGGCTGATGCCGCCGCAGGCAGTGTAGAGAGAGAGTTTACCGATTGGGATCCCCATCCCGCCAATGCCCTGGTCACCGAGGCCAAGAATACGTTCGCCGTCGGTTACCACAATCACTTTGATATTGTGGTTAGGCACGTTCTGCAGAATATCGTCCATGTTGTGACGGTTCTGATAAGAGATAAAGACGCCGCGTGAGCGACGGTAGATCTCAGAGAAGCGTTCGCACGCCGCACCCACCGTTGGGGTGTAGATCACCGGCATCATCTCTTCGAGATGATTTTGTACCAGACGGTAGAAGAGGGTTTCATTGGTGTCCTGGATGTTGCGCAGGTAGATGTGCTTGTCGATCTCAGTTTTGAACCCCTGATACTGGATCCACGCGCGCTCCGCCTGTTCTTCAATGGTTTCAACCACTTCCGGCAGCAGGCCAAGCAGGTTAAAGCTGCTGCGCTCTTCCATGCTGAAGGCGCTGCCTTTGTTGAGCAGGGGGAATTCCAGTAAAACGGGTCCGGCGTATGGGATATATAAGGAACGATGTTTTTTCAGTTTGTTGTCCATGTCACTCACTCTTATTTTGAAGATCCGTCCCTGACACTGCTGTTTGTCATCTTTCTGGCCTGTGCTGCGGGGTGCGGTCGGGCGGTATTATAAAGGAGCTAAATATTAATTACCGCAACACATAAACAAAAACACCATCGGTTTTGCCGATGGTGTTCTGGATCTCAGTCTGGAACTTACTTGCCCGCGTGGCGTTTTCTGCCGGTGGCGTGAGTGACTTGCGTTTCATGGTCGCCTTCAATCACCACTTTACGCTGATTAGAAAGCTTGTAGTTCAGTCCCAGAATATGGCGTGCCTGACGGTTCGATTTCATATTAACTCCTCAATCCTGTTGATAGTTTTAAGGACCAGTTTGCTTGCGCAAACGAAATGTAACCCCTTAGGTTGCAGATCCAGCTTAGCAGGTTTTTACAATGGTGCGTTTTGCCCGCTGACGACGTAGTTAATGGTCTGCTGGTAGATGTCACTGAGGATGTCATTATCTGTGGATTCAACCCATTTGGTCAGCTCCATCAAAATGTCATCTTCAGTCACAGCACCGTGCTCGGCGTGAAGACCCTGCGCAATCGCGTTAACGAGTTCAGGTTGTGCTGCTGCAGTATTAGCCGGGTAAAAAGTAAACATGCTGCCTCCGTGTCGTTGTCTGTTTAATGGTACGGCTCGCAAAAAATTTAATTCATAAACAGAATGGCAAATATTTTTCCGGTTGTGTCTCAGATTCATCTTAGAAATAAAAATGACATAAGTGCATGCTTTTATGCGCTTTTAAAGCGTGGGGATATATTGATGTGTGACGGTGTGGATATTTGCGGGGGCTCCTGCCATCATGAAAATATAGCAGGAGCCGTTTTTAAATTACCACTTCATTTCGCTGGTATTCACCTTAGCGCTTAATTCCAGCGAGCTCTCTTCGGCCAGACCCGGATACTGTTTTTTCAGTGCTCCGATGACGCTGGCAGAGTCTTTATGTGCCGACAACGCCTGTTCAAAATGCTGCAGATAGCCACGGGTAAAATCAATAGCCCCGGTTCCCGCCGGTGGCGTGCCCAGATAGTGGCCCGGGATCACGCGTTCCGGTTTATGCGCGGCCATGTTATCCAGGGTTTGCTGCCACTGCAGGCGGCGAGCCGGGGTCTGGGTATCTGCCGTCCAGACGTGGATCCCCCAGGCTACTCCGGTGCCGCCGAGGATGGTTTTCGCGGACGGGATCCACACGTAGGCCGCGTAGCTGTCCGGCTGTTCGATATCAATTTTTTCCCCGTCAACCATAAACGTGGTGGAGGCGAGCACCTGCGGCACCACCAGCTCCGTTGGCGCCCCGTCTTTCATCTGCGGGCCCCAGAAGGCGAGCTTGGCGTCTTTGGTGGCCTTAATATGGTCAACCACCTGCTGCGTGGCCACCACTTTGGCATTCGGGAAGGCTTTCACCAGCGGCTGCAGGCCAAAATAGAAATCTGGATCGCCGGAGGTGATCACAATCTTATTCAGCGTTTTACCGCTGTGGCGGATTTTCTCTACCAGCGCTTCGCCATCCTTCACGCTGAACTGCGCGTCAAACAGCACCGCCTCTTTCGGGCCGGAAACGAGCGTGGAGGAGACCGCGAAAATGCCTTTTTCCTGCGGGTTATAGGCATCAATCGTCAACGGTGCGGCAAAAACGGCCGGAGCGAAAAGGGCGGAAAGCAGGGCAATATGAGTGAGTTTCATGCTGTTGTCTCTGTTGTTCAGGAATATCGTTATTTTACGGATATTCTCATTTGCCAGAATTCCTGAAACAAGACATGCTTAGTTTCATAAATCGAGCAGATGGAGCTTATATGGATCGCGTTATCGCCGCTCAGGTCTACAACCGGATATGCGAGCTGGGAAGTTTGAGCGCGGCGGCCCGCGCGCTGGGTATTTCCCGACCGATGGTGAGCCGCTACCTGGAACAAATGGAGAAGTGGGCGGGAACGCGGCTGGTAAACCGCTCCACGCGCAAGCTGACGCTGACCGCAGCAGGGGAAAAAGTGCTGCAAAAAACCCGGACGCTCTCGCAGATCTCGCAGGAGATTGAAGGTCAGTCGGAAAAAGATCTGCCGTCCGGCACGTTGCGGGTAGCCTGTGCACATTTTACTGCGATGCACCTGATTTCGCCGGTCCTGCCCGGCCTGCTCTCGCGCTACCCGCAGTTACGTATCGAGCTGGATGTAAATAACCACCCGGTCAGCCTGGTGGGAGAGCGCATTGATGTCGCCGTGCGCATTACCGACAACCCCGAGCCCGGCATGATTGCCCGCAGGTTGGGGGAATGTCGCTCTGTGCTCTGCGCCTCGCCGGCGTATCTGGCGCAGCATGGGACGCCCGCCAGCCCCGAAGAACTAGCGCAGCATAACTGCCTGCACTACAGCTTTTTCGCCGGGCAGTCCTGGCACTTTCTGACGCCGGAAGGCGAAAGTCTGAGCGTGGCCGTCAGCGGCAATCTGAGCGCCAGCATCTCGTCGCTGCTGATGGATGCGGCGATCAAGCACTGCGGTATTGCCATGCTGCCGGAGCGCGAAGCGCGCGCCGCGCTGGAGCAAGGATTACTGGTGCCGGTACTGGAGTCGCTGGTGCCGAAACCGCTTGCCATCCATGGCATTTATCAGTCACGGGAATACCAGCCTGCCGCGCTGCGAGCGTTCCTCGACGAACTGTCCCGCAGCCTTGCCTGAGGGGCAATTACTTTGCCTTTAGCCAGGGAGAGGCCGTGCTCCAGAAAATAACATCGGCCCCGAGATAATTTTCGCCGAAGCGGACAAACTCCGCTTTGGTGAAGGGCTTACCGGTTTGAGGATCCTTATAGGTCAGAGTCGGTTCCTGAACCGCCATGGCGATAAGCGGCAGCGTCTGTTTATTTTTATGGAAGAAGGGATAAGCATTCTTCATGTGCGCCTTGCGGTTGGGAACAATGTCCGGCCCACCGAGGCCGATATTGTTGGCGCTGGCATACGCAAACAGACGCCCCATGTAGTTGTGGTCGTTATCCCACTCGCACGGCCAGAAGTTCACGTACTGCACCACGTGTGATTTCTGAAAGACCTTACGCGCAAAGGCCAGGTTTTCCATCTCACCCGCGAAATAGCTGTCGCAGGTAAAGCCCGCTGGCGGATTTTTCTCGTCAATATCAATCGCGGTTTCGGGCAGGTTTACGCCATACACCTCGCCATCAAAGCGTTTTGCGAGCGCAGCCAGCAGTGCCTGGTAGCGCTGGCGCACCGCGGGGTCCCACTGACGCGCTACCCATCCCGCGCCGACAGGCTTGCCCTCGCCGGGGTTATCGAACTGCGGCGCAATCCCGCCGCTGTATTGCTTATCGTGCATCAGATAGTCCGGAACGTAGCGGGCTTCCGGCTCAAAAAAACGATCCTGGATCTGAATAAAGAGCTTTTTTCGGGCGGCCTTAACGCGCGCCAGATCCTGTTCAATCCGTGAGAAGTCATAGCTGTCCTTCTCGGGTTCAAGCAGGCGCCAGTTGTATACGATCTGTACGCCGCCGATGTCGCCACGCGCAACAAGCGGGAGCGCCGCGTCGAGGTCGCCTGAGCTGGTATAGATAAAGTTTTCCGGCGTTTTGGCCAGTGAAGAAAGAGAGAGAGCCAGCGTGGTTACCGCGACGGCCATCCTGATTTTTAGCGTCATATTTTTATCCTTGTTGTCGGTACAGCAGGTGAAAGACCCGGAATCGTCTGTGTTCCAGGGCGTGTCAGATGCGTAGTCTATACTTAACCCTTTGTAAGCCAAAAGGAGAGCAAGAATGACGATTCATAAGCACGGTTCAGCACACTGGTCTGGCGACATTAAGCACGGAAAAGGAACGGTTTCCACTGAGAGCGGCGTTCTCAATCAACAGCCTTATGGTTTCAATACCCGTTTTGAGGGTGAAAAGGGGACCAACCCGGAAGAGCTTATTGGCGCGGCACATGCGGCCTGCTTCTCGATGGCGCTGTCGCTGATGCTGGGTGAAGCGGGCTACACCGCTGATTCGATTGATACGACCGCGGACGTCTCGCTGGATAAAACCGATGGCGGCTTTGCCATCACGAAGGTTGCGCTGCAGAGCAAGGTCACCGTTCCGGGCATTACGCCACCGCAGTTTGATGGCATTATTCAGAAAGCGAAAGCGGGCTGTCCGGTATCGCAGCTCCTGAAAGCCGAGATCACTCTGGACTACAAGCTTAACTAAACCACAGCCGGGTTCGCGCCCGGCTATCCTTTCAGCGCGGCGGGGAACACCTCCGCCAGCCAGGCAATAAACACCTTCAGTCTCTGCGTTAAATGCCGGTTCTGCGGGTATACCACGTGAAACGGGTACGCGGCAGGTTGCCAGTCACCCAGAATCGCCACCAGCGTTCCCGAGTGCAAATAGGTCTTTGCTGAATACTCAAAGGTCTGAACGATCCCCAGCCCCGCAGTGGCAGCTGCCAGATGAGCGTTACTTTCATTGACGCCGAGATAGTGCGGAATAGTGATTTCCAGCGCCTCGCCGTCCCGCCGGAAGCGAAACGGAAATGGCCGCCCGGTGACGGGCGAGAGATAGCTAATAAGCTTGTGGCCATTGCGCAGCTCCTGCGGATAGGCCGGAACGCCGTGATTTTTCAGGTAACCCGGCGTCGCGCAGGTAACCATTTCGGCGTTGCCAATATGGCGGGCGATGAGGGTCGAGTCGTCCAGCGGCCCGCCGCGGATCACGCAGTCTACGTTACCGCTGATGAGATCGACCGGACGATCGGCCACGCCAAGATCGATGCGGATATCCGGGTAGCGCTGCATAAAATCCGGCAGCAGAGGGATGAGTACGTCCCTGGCGGTGGATCCGCCCACGTCAACCCGCAAATGCCCCTTGGGCGTCGCGCGGGAAACGCGAAACGAGGTGTCGATATCTTCGATATCAATCAGTACCCGGAGCGCTTTTTCATAGTATTCCATCCCTTCAGGCGTCGCGACCACGCGGCGAGTCGTCCGGTGCAGAAGGCGTATCGCCAGGTGCGCCTCAAGCGATTTTACCAGCTTGCTCAGGGTGGCGATCGGCATATTCAGCGAGTCCGCCGCGCGGGTAAAACTGCCGGATTCCACCACCCGCGTGAAAGCGCGCATCGCCATGAGCTGATCCATGATGGCCTCTGATTATTTCTGTAGGTGAATAGTCATTTTCATTTTTGCCTGTTTTTCACTAATGCCGCAAGGGCTAAAGTCTCTCCAACGCAAACACACAAAGGTAAATGACATGAACACGACTCTCTCAGGAAAAATCGCACTGGTCACCGGCGGCAGCACCGGTATTGGTCTCGCCACAGCGCAGGAGCTGGCGGCACAGGGCGCGAAGGTATACATCACCGGACGTCGCCAGGCCGAGCTGGACGCGGCGGTGGCTGAAATTGCTTCAACCGCGGTAGGCATTCGCGCGGATGTCTCAAAGCTTGCCGATCTGGATGAGATCTATGCCCGGATAGCCAAAGATGAAGGTCGCCTCGATATCCTGTTCGCCAATGCGGGTGGCGGCGATATGCTGCCGCTGGGCGCGATCACCGAAGAGCAGTTTGATCGGATTTTTGGCACCAACGTGCGCGGGGTGCTGTTCACGGTGCAGAAGGCGCTGCCGCTGCTCTCCGCCGGATCGTCAATCATTCTGACCGGCTCGACGGTGTCGATTAAAGGGACGGCCAACTTCAGCGTCTATAGCGCCAGTAAGGCCGCGGTGCGTAACTTTGCCCGCTCCTGGGCGCTGGATTTGCAGGGGCGCGGGATCCGCGTCAACGTGGTAAGCCCGGGTCCGATCAAAACCCCAGGTCTTGGCGATCTGGTACCAGAAGAACACCGTCAGGGGCTGTATGACGCGCTGGCCGCGCAGGTACCGCTGGGGCGTTTAGGCGCGCCGGGTGAAGTGGGTAAAGCGGTGGCGTTTCTGGCCTCCGACGCGGCCAGCTTTATCAACGCCACCGAACTGTTTGTGGACGGCGGGATGGCGCAAATCTAATCCAGACTGCGCCAGCAGCGGACGTCACGGCCCTCGCGTGAGGGCTGTAACGGCTGGGGACGTTCACACCCCGGCGCTGCCATCGGGCAACGGTCGCGGAAATAACAGCCTTCGGGCAGGTGACGGTTGCCGGGAAGCTCCGTTTTGCGTAACGCCAGCGTTTCATCCAGCGGTTCACCGGTGCGGGGAACCGAGTCGAGTAACAGACGGGTATAGGGATGGCGCGGCTCGCCAAGCACCTGCGCGGCGCTGCCCAGCTCGATTATCTGCCCGAGGTACATCACCGCCACGCGGTCGCTCATGTGTCTGACCACCGAGACGTTATGCGAGATCAACACGTAGGTCAGATTACGCTGCTGCTGTAGTGTCACCAGCAGGTTGAGGATTTGCGCCTGCACGGAGATATCCAGCGCGCTGGTGGGCTCATCAAGCACGATGATATCCGGGTTGGACGAGAGCGCCCGGGCGATGGCAATGCGCTGGCGCTGCCCGCCGGAAAAGGCGTGCGGAAGCCGGTCGAGATATTCCGGGCGAATGCCTACCTGCAGCGCCAGGTCCGCCGCCAGCTGGTGGCGTTCGCGCTCGCTGCTGCGTTTTTGCACCCACACCGGCTCGGTGATGATGCGCCAGACCGGCAATCGCGGGTCGAGCGAGGAGAGCGGATCCTGAAACACCATCTGCATGCCGCCCGCGTGGTGCGCCCGCTGGCATGCGCCGGTGCTGGGTTTAAGCATCCCCATCAGCAACTGGGCCAACGTGCTTTTCCCACAGCCGGATTCCCCGACGATACCGAGCGTTTCGCCCCGACGGATCTGAAGATCGAGCCCGTTGAGGGCATGGACCTGTTCCGTCACGCGGCCCAGCCAGTTTTTGCGCGCCGCAAAGTTCACGTGCACGCTATCCAGTTCGAGCAGTAGATCAGACATGGTGTTTCTCCCGTTGCGGATACCAGCAGGCAGCCTGTTGGCCTTCTGCGCCATTGGCCTGTAAGCGCGGCGTTTCGCTGCATTTCGCTCCGGCGGCAAAGCAGCGCTCGCGGAAGGCGCAACCCTGCGGAAGCTGGCTGAGGTTGGGCACCGTGCCGGGAATGGCGGGAAGCAGGTCGCGCGGCTGGCCGTTTTCCGGTGCGCACTGCAGCAGGCCGATGGAGTAGGGATGCACAGGGCGGTGGATTAGCGTTTGGGTGGCACCGCTCTCGATCACGCTGCCCGCATACATCACGTACATTCTGTCGCAGAGTTGCGACACCACGGCCATATCATGGCTGATAAACAGCACCGAGGTGCCGCTGGCCTTTGCCTTATGCTTCAGCAAGCGCAGCACCTGGAGCTGGACGGTCACGTCCAGCGCGGTGGTCGGCTCGTCGGCGATGATAAGCTCCGGCTCGCAGGAGAAGGCAAGGGCGATCATCACCCGCTGGCGCATACCGCCGGAGAGTTCAAACGGATAACGCGACATGACCTGCTTCGCGTCCGGGATTTGCATCTCTTCCAGCAGGGCGATCGCCTTCTGCTGCGACTCGCGCCGGGAAAGCGGCTGATGCTGGCGGATCACCTCCACCATCTGTTTGCCAATCCGCCGCGTCGGGTTGAGGGCGGTCATCGGCTCCTGAAAAATCATCGCCACTCGTGCACCGCGCCACTGGCGAAGCTGCTTCTCGGACGCCGTCAGGACGTTTTCGCCGAGTAACTTCACCTGACCGTGGTGAATACGGTAACTCCCTTCCGGCAGCAACCGCATGGCGAGCATGGCGGTCACCGATTTACCCGACCCCGACTCGCCCACCACGCCGACAATTTCGCCCCTGCCGATCTCCAGCGAGACGTGGTTCAGCGCGTGGACCTCACCGCGAAAAATCGGGAAGCTCAGATGCAGGTCTTCAATACGTAATACCGGTTCGGTCATTACTGTTTTCCTCCCGATTTCGGATCCAGCAGATCGCGGATACCGTCGCCAAACAGGTTAAAGCCTACGGCGGTAATCAAAATCGCCGCACCGGGAAAGGCGCAGTACCACCACTGGTCCAGAACGTAGTTACGGCCCACGGCCACCATCGCGCCCCATTCGGCGGTGGGTTGCTGCGCGCCCAGGCCAATAAACCCCAGCGTGGCGGCCATCAGAATGGCGCTGCCGATATCCAGCGACGCCTGCACGATCAGCGGCGGCAGGGCGTTGCGCAGGATATGCCAGCGGATCAAATGCCAGCGGGAGGCGCCAAACGTGCGGGCGGCCTGAACGTAGGTAAACTGACGCACCACCAGGGTTTGCCCGCGCGCCAGCCGCACATAAAATGGAATGCGGACAATCGCAATCGCCAGCATGGCGTTAAACAGGCTCGGACCGAGCGCGGCGGCCAGCGCCATGGTTAGCACCAGAGAAGGGATCGAGAGCATAATATCCATCACCCGCATGATGACGGCGTCGCCGCGACCGCCCAGGACACCGGACAAACAGCCCAGCAGCGAGCCAATGCCGCCCGCAATCACCACCACCGCCAGCCCGGCGGTAATGGACTGCTGGCTGCCCGTCAGCACGCGGCTGAACAGGTCGCGTCCAACCTCATCGGTACCAAACCAGTGCTGCGCAGACGGCGCCTGCAGACGGGCGGTCAGATCCAGCGCGTTCGGGTCATGCGGCACAATCCATGGCGAAGCCACCATCAGGAAGAGCATCGCAATCATAATGACGCCGCCGACTATCGTGAGCGGGCTTTGACGCAGCATCCAGAACAGCTTTGCCCAGTTGATGCGTTGTCTGGCGGTTTTCGCCGGGGCGGGCGTTTCCTGCGTTAACATCATTCGGCACCTCCGCGCCCGATTCGCGGGTCAATCCACAGGTAAAGCAGATCGACCACCAGATTAACCAGCACGTAGGCCAGTGAAACGACGACGGCAAAGCCCATCACGGCAGGAAAATCGAGTGCCTGAATGGACGTTACCACCCAGGCCCCCATTCCCGGCCAGGCAAAGACGGTTTCGGTCAGCACGGCACCGTAAAGCAGGTCGCCCAGCGCCAGCCCGAGCACGGTAATGGACGGGATCATGGCATTCGGCAGTGCGTAGCGCAGGACGATGTACCAGCCGGGCAGCCCGCTGGCGCGTGCGGTGCGGATGTAGTCCTCGCTAAGCTGCTCCAGCATCGCCGAGCGCACCTGGCGCGCCACGATGCCCAGATGCACAAACGCCAGCGTCAGTGAGGGTAAAATCAGGTGCTGCAGCGCGTTGAAAAAGACTTCTGCATTGCCTTCCAGCAGCGCGTCCAGCAGATAAAACCCGGTGACGTGGGTCGGGGGATCGAGCCAGTCGTCCAGCCTGCCGCCGCCCGGCAGAATCTGCAGATGCCCGTAAAACAGCACAATGACGCCCAGCCCGAGCCAGAAGGCCGGGGTGGAGATCCCGGTCATCGCCATTAAACGCACCAGGTGATCCAGCCAGCGGTTGCGGTACACCGCCGATAAAATCCCCAGCGGCACGCCGATGACCAGCGCCAGCAGCAGAGAACAAAAGGCCAGCTCCAGCGTGGCGGGGAAAAAGGCTTTCAGGTCTTCCGCAACCGGGCGTCCGGTACGGATGGACGTGCCTAAATCACCGTGGGCCAGAGCGTCCACATAGCGGCCAAACTGTATATACAGCGGCCGATCCAGCCCTAACTGCTGACGGATGTTCTGCACGATTTCGTCGCTGGCGCGATCGCCGGCCAGCAGGCGCGCCGGATCGCCGGGGATCATGTGCGAAATAATAAAGGTGATAATACAGACACCGGCCACCACCAGGAGTAACCCCCAGCAGCGCTGGCGCACGATGCTCCAGAACGTCATACATTTTCCCCCGACAAGAACCGTTATTTACTCATGGTGGCGATGTTGAACACCTGCTCGAGCATCGGATTAAAGGTGAACCCTTTGACCTCTTTGTTCATCGCCAGTTGGTAGTTCTTCTGGAACAGATAGACGTAGGCCGCCTCGTCGATCACCACCTTTTGCGCCTGCTGGTAATCTTTAGTGCGTTCCGCCTGGTCGGTGGTTTTCAGCGCGGCCTGCAGCAGGGAATCCACCTCCTTGTTCTCATAGAACGAACGGTTGCCCGGCAGCCCTTTTTTGTCCGATTCGAACCAGTAGTTCATGAACATGTACGGGTCGGCAAAGTCCGGGCTCCAGTTGCCGATGGCAATGTCGTAATCGCCTTTTCCGACGCGGTCGCGCATGGTGGCATTGGCCAGTTTTTCCAGCTTGACGTTAATGCCGATCTTGCCGAGGCTGGCCTGAGTGGAGAGGGCGATTGGCTCCCAGTTCGGATCGTTGTCCGAGTAGAGGAAGGTCAGGCTGGCGGGTTTGTCTTTGACCTTTTCCAGCGCCGCTTTGGCTTTGGCCTCATCGAAACTGTACTGCATTGCGGTGGCGTCAAAGCCCCACATGCCTTCCGGGATCGGGCCGCGCATCTGCTTGCCGTTGCCGCTCAGAATGCCTTTCACCATCCCCTGATAGTCCGTCGCCCAGGAGATGGCCCGGCGTAAATCCACCTGATTGAGCGGCGCCTTGCTGTTGTTGAGGTAGAGATAGGTCACACGCAGGGACGGGTATTCCGCGACGGCGACTTTGCCTTCCTGCTTCAGGGCCGCAAGCTGATCGACCGGCAGGGAGTCGGCGATGTCCAGATCGCCGCGGGAAAGCTGCAGTCGGCGCGAGGCGCTCTCGCCGATAATCTTCACCGAGACGCGCTTAAAGTGCGGCTTCTCGCCCGGCCAGTGGGGGTTTGGCACCAGGATCAGCTGCTGGCCTTTCTGCCAGCTCTTCAGCATAAACGGCCCGGAACCGGCGGTGTTTTGCGCCAGAAAACCGCGCGCGTCGTCCGCGGCATTGGCCTTCAGCACCGCCGGGTTAATGATGGACGCCCCGTCGTTGGCCAGCGTGTAGAGGAAAGGCGCGAACGGCTGGCTGAGGGTGAACTTCACCGTATGCTCATCCACGGCGTCAATTTTCAGATCTTTCGGGAAGGCTTCAGATGGCCCCTGGCCGAGCTTCAGCAGGCGCTCAAAGGAGAGTTTGACCGCCTCGGCGGTGACCGGCGTACCGTCGGAGAATTTGGCGTTATCCGCCAGGGTAAAGGTCCACTCTTTCTGATCGTCGGAGGCCTTCCAGCCCGTCGACAGATCGCCCTCCACCTCGGTAGAGCCGGGCTTGTACTTGACCAGGCGCTGGTAAGACGGATAGGTGACGGTCCAGTCGTTGTTATCGATGGTAATGGCAGGATCGAGCGTTTGCGGGTCGGCGGCTTTACCGATTGCCAGCATGTCTTTCGGGACGGCAGCCAGCGCCAGCGGGGCGCTCAACGCCAGCGTGGCGGCAATCAGGGTCGTGAGAAGCGTTGTTTTCATGGCAGTGCTCCAGGTTAAAGAGAGGTGTGCGTCAGGGGAAAACAGGCAAAACGGTCTTCCAGCAGCGGATAGCTGGCAGCGTTCGGCAGTTCGAAGTGCCACCATTCGCTGCTAATCCCCACAAAACCGCCGCCGAACATGATGGCGTTCAGCAGCAGACGGTTGCGCTGGGCATGCGGCGGTACGGAGGGGTGATACGGATGCGAACGGTCATGCATTTCGTCAAAACCGGCGCCCATATCCAGCACGCTGTTATGCTCATCCATCAGCGTGACGTCGATGGCCGTGCCGCGGCTGTGATTGGAGCCAATTGCCACATCGACGACATATTCCGGGTTCGGGCAGGCGTCCCACAGCTGAGCCTGCGCCTGCTGCGGCCGGTAGGCGTCGTACACCACCAGCTTCAGCCCGGCCAGGGCGGCAATGCTGATGGCTTTTGCCAGCGCGGTGGCGGCGTCGGTATGCAGCAGGCACAGCGCCTCCTGATAGATCGGCCTGCCGGTGATGTTGTCGGCGGTGGCGTACTTCAGATCGATATGCAGCGTGGGAAACGTCTTCGCCACATCAATCAGTTCACTCTCATCGGGCATAGCTCCGCTCCTTTAGCGTTCGAATTGACCAAACTCTTGTTGTAATTGTCGGTTTACCGCCAGGCGCGCCGGAAGCGCATCACCCAGCGCTTCCACCACGCCCGACAGCAGCAGGTTGAACAGACAGCTCACGGGGGCAAGTGAATCCCAGAAATGACCGGTATCGGTTTTCACCTGCAGTAAATCCATCGGGTAATCCCGCGCCCACGGGCACCAGATGTCGGTGATTAAGGCCAGAGGAACGCCTTTCTCGCTCGCAACGCGGCAGTACTGGCGGGCCATCGCGGAGTAGGTGCGCGTATCGGTCAGCACAACGTAAGGGTGCGAAAACCCCGAGTTCAGGGATTCCACCCAGCTGCCGGAAGCGCCCTCGGAATAACTCACGCGCGGGCGGAGGTACTCAAGGTGGCTGAAGAAGGCGTTGGCGATCCCGCGCGTGGACTGGATCCCCAGCACAAACACCGCGTCGGCGTGGGCCAGGTTGTGCACCACCTGACGGAAGGCGTCCGTTTGCGCCAGCTGATACACCTGCGTAATGGCGTCCACTTCCAGCGACAGGGCGTGCTGAAGGCGGTTGGGCAGGGGGCGCTGCTGCTGCCAGGAGTCCAGCCGCTCGTTCATGCCCCAGGGCTGATACGGATCGCGCAGGCTCTTTTTGGCATCTTCCAGGTTGCGGTATCCCAGCTTGCGCAGGAAGCGTCCGACGGTAATTCCGCTGGTCCCGCTCGCCAGACCGACGCTCTCCGCCGTTTCAAACGGGATTTGCGCGGCGTGCGCCAGCAGCCAGCTTCCGACCCGCTTTTCGCTGGGCGTAAGCTGGCTGAACGTCGCTTCGATACGGCTCAACATCTCGGGTTTCGTCGTCATACCGCCTCGCTGTTAACTGGCTGTCAAAAGCTGGATTTGTGTTACCGGGTTAACAATGCATGACGCGTGCCATGTTCACAGGGAGGTGAAAACCCGCTGCGTTGTAAAATTCACGCAATAAATTGTTAACCGATGATCAACATTTGTGCAGCGTAGTTCACTTTTGGTGCACTGGCTGAACCGGACGGTATGAATTTGGTGAATACGTCAGCCCGTTCACATTTTTGATAAGATAGCGGCACTGAAAACACTAAAAGGATCCCGGCATGGCGAATTTGCCCTGGCGAGTCAGCGTGCGCCTGGTGGCGCTTGCAAAGAAAACAGGGATGGTCGTGGGGATCGTCCTGGTCGTCCTGCTGGCGGTGCGGGTCTATCTCTCGCAGCAGGGGCCGGAGCTGCACCTCTGGCACACCTGGCGGGCGGGCGAGATGTCCGTGCGCGAGATGGATAACGCCAATTTTGCCGGGTATATCGCCCGGGAAAACGCCATTTTCGTCGATCTTGATCGCGCCGTGACGGCGAAAACAGAGGGCGAGGAACGTACGCCATTAAACCGCTTTTATCGTCAGAGCCTGGTGTGGCCCGGTCAGTTTGCTCCCGATGCCAACCGATCGTTTGTGCTGATACCGGACGGGAAGCCGCGCGGCGCGGTGGTATTGCTGCACGGGCTGACGGACTCGCCTTACAGCGTCAGGCACCTTGCCGTGAACTATCAGCAGCACGGCTTTGTGGCCGTGGTTCCGCGCCTTCCCGGACACGGCACCGCGCCCGGCGCGCTGACGGACGTTGACTGGGAGATGTGGCTCGCCGCAACGCGTCGTGCCATGCGGGAAGCCACGCGCCTGGCGGGGGAGAACGTGCCGCTGCATCTGGTGGGGTACTCCAACGGCGGGGCGCTGGCAATGAAATATGCCCTCGATGCGCTTGATTCCCCAACGCTGCGGCAGCCGCAGCAGCTGGTATTGCTGTCTCCGATGATCGGCGTAACGGCCTTTGCGCGCTTTGCCGGTTTTGCCGGGCTACCGGCGCTGCTGCCGGCGTTTGCCAAAGCGGCGTGGCTGAATATCTCTCCGGAATATAACCCGTATAAATACAACTCGTTCCCGGTGAACGCCGCCCGCCAGTCGTGGCTGCTGACGAAGGCCCTGCAGGAGCAGATTGGCCGCGAGGCGCGTGAAAACCGGCTGGCGAATTTGCCGCCGGTACTGGCGTTCCAGTCGGTGATGGATTCTACGGTCAGCACCCGCGCAGTAGTGAGCGGTCTGTTTGACCAGCTTCCGGCAAACGGCAGCGAGCTGGTGGTGTTTGACATCAACCAGGCGGCGAGCTTCCGCCCGCTGTTTAAGCCGTCGTCGTGGACAGCAACCTCGGCGCTGCTGCCGGTTGCAAAGAGGCGTTACAGTGTCACGATAATCACCAATGCCAGCGAGCACAGTTTTGCGACGGTGGCGAAGACAACCCCGGCAGGCAGCACGCGGGAGACGGTTGTGCCGCTTGCGCAGTCCTGGCCGCAGGATGTCTATTCGCTCTCGCACGTTGCCGTGCCTTTCCCGCCGGATGACGATCTCTACGGTCGTGAGCCAGGCGTGAAAAACCGCTACGGGATCAGCCTGGGGACGATTGCGCTGTGGGGCGAAACGTCCGTGCTGAGCGTTGGCAAAGAGGCGCTAATGCGGGTCACCTCGAACCCGTTTTACAACTATATGCAGGAGAGGATTAACAGCCGGATCGGGGACGGGGAAAAGTAACGTTCCCTTGTGGCGTGAATAAGCTAGGTCGCATTGTTAAAGTATGTTAAACAGTAGCTTCAATGCACCGCTCTTTCTCATCGGAACACCTTTTGTGCTGACCACGCTGATTTACCGAAGCCAGTTGAAATTATCCTGTCATTCATCCGCATTGAGGGAGCTGGTGGAGCGGGCCCGGATCCGCAATGCCAGTCTGAATATCACCGGGGTTTTGCTCGCAAAAGGCACTGACGTGCTGCAAATTCTCGAAGGTTCAGAAGAGAGCGTAGTTAAGCTGTTCCATACCATCCGTGATGACAAACGGCACAGTGGGGTGGTTGAACTGATGCGGGATTACGGCCCGCGCAGACGATTCGAAAATGTCGGTATGCTGCTTTTTGACCTGCAAATCCAGTCCCCAAAAGAGGTGCTGCAGCAGGTTCTGCATTACAGCAAGCTCGACAGCTATCTGACATCCGATGACCGGGTGTTCAAATTTATCCAGACATTTATTACTAACAAACGTTCTGCCCTGGCGGGCGGGCGATACGATCCGGCAAAATGGACGCTCGCAACGGAAACCTTACCGCTGGGCGAGAGTCTGGGCCTGCTTGACAGCCAAACCTGCCAGTTTGCGTTTCAGCCGATTGTCGATCCCTCGGAAGGGAAGATCAGCTCCCTCGAGGCGCTGATACGCGGCAACGATGGCGGCAGCCCGGAGCATTTCTTCAGCACCCTCGACCCGGACAAAATCTACGAAGTCGATCTCCAGACGAAAGCGTATGCCTTTGCGCTGGCGGAAAAACTGGGGATTGGCAGCCATAAAATTGCGGTCAATCTGCTGCCGATGTCGCTGGTGAATGTCCCCGGCGCAGTGGAATTTCTGGTCGAGCAGATTAAAAAACATGGCCTCCAGCCGGAGCAGGTGGTCGTTGAAATTACTGAAAACGAGATGATATCCGGGCTTAATCAATTTAATAGCGCCATTAAACAGCTTCGTGCCGAGGGCGTTGGCCTGGCGATTGATGATTTTGGTTCCGGTTATGCCGGTCTTTCGCTGCTGACCCGCTTCCAGCCGGATAAAATCAAAATCGACCGTGAAATTATCAGCGATATCCACCTCAGCGGCCCGAAGCAGGCGATTGTGCGCTCTATCATCAGCTGTTGCTCAGACCTCGAAATTACCCTGGTCGCAGAGGGTATCGAGAAAATAGAGGAGTGGTGCTGGCTCGAATCGGCCGGGATCCGCCGCTTCCAGGGCTTCCTGTTTGCCCGTCCGCAGCTTAACGGCGTCGGCGATATTCGCTGGCCGCATATGATGCGCTAGGCAATTTTCCTCCCGCGTTATTTCCCCTTTACCCTGCCTGTGCTTAAATAGCTAAAACGGTTTAATATTGTTTAGCTGCGAGGATAACATGAAGAAAATTTGGGTACTGGGCGATGCGGTGGTGGATTTACTGCCTGATGGTGAAGGGCGATTACTGCAGTGCCCCGGCGGCGCACCGGCCAACGTGGCGGTGGGCATTGCCCGGCTGGGGGGCAAAAGCGCATTTATCGGCAGAGTTGGCGACGATCCCTTCGGGCGCTTTATGGCAAAAACGCTCGCTGACGAGCGGGTCGACGTGAAGCATATGCGCCTTGACCCGGCACACCGCACCTCGACGGTGGTGGTGGATCTGGACGACCACGGCGAACGCTCGTTTACCTTCATGGTGCGCCCGAGCGCCGATCTGTTTCTGGAACCCGCCGACCTGCCGACCTTCAGGGCGGGCGAGTGGCTTCACGTCTGTTCCATAGCGCTAAGCGCAGAGCCGAGCCGCTCGGCGACCTTTCAGGCGATGGACGCCATCCGGAAGGCGGGCGGTTATGTGAGCTTCGACCCCAATATTCGCCCGGATCTCTGGCCGGATGAGAACGCGCTGCGTCGCTGCCTGGAACAGGCTCTGCAAAGCGCCGACGTGGTCAAACTCTCCGTTGAGGAACTGGCATTTTTAACCGGCGATGCGGAGGTACAGGCAGGTCTGAACACGCTGATGCAGCGCTGTCCGGCGCGTCTGGTGCTGGTGACGCAGGGTAAAGAGGGCGTTATCGCCTGGCATCAGAGCGCGGTGAAACACTATCCTGCAACCCCTGTGAAATGCGTAGATACCACCGGCGCGGGCGATGCCTTCGTCTCCGGGCTGCTCTACGGGCTCGCCGCCGGTCAGGAACTGGTCCCGGCAATCGCCTTAGCCCAGCGCTGCGGCGCGTTAGCCACCACGGCAAAGGGGGCGATGACCGCGTTACCCTGGCAGCACGACCTGTAATCCTTCCCTCACTGGCCGCTATCCGGCGGCCTGAATTGTCGCCTCGATCACACTTACTAAAACGGTTTAGCAAAAAAGATTGCCGATCCAAAATTCACAGGTTTAGTATCAGCAACCTAAACCGGTTTAGCAATTTAGCACGTTCGATTAATACTTTTAGGGATGCGACAAAATGTATAAAAAACGCAGACTTGCCGTGATGATAGGCATGCTGGCCGGCAGTACCTCTGTTTTTGCCCAGACGGATATGACAAGTATCGAAGCGCGCCTTGCCGCGATGGAGCAGCGCCTTCAGGCTGCTGAAGCGCGTGCGCAGGTCGCTGAAAAACGCGCCACCGAAGCCGAACAAAAAACGCAGCAGCTGGTCGCCGCCCAGCAGCAGACGCAAACCACAACCCAGGCGGTGGCGCAGCGCACCACCGCGCTGGAGCAAAAAGCGGATCAAAGCAGCGGGTTTGAGTTCCACGGCTATGCCCGCTCCGGCCTGCTGATGAACGACGCGGCCTCCAGCAGCAAAAGCGGCCCGTACCTGACGCCAGCCGGGGAAACCGGCGGTGCGGTAGGGCGTCTGGGTAACGAAGCCGACACTTACGTCGAGCTGAACCTGGAGCACAAGCAAACTCTGGATAACGGGGCGACCACGCGCTTCAAGGCGATGCTGGCCGACGGTCAGCGAACCTATAACGACTGGTCCGCTGATACCAGCGATCTCAATATTCGCCAGGCCTTCGCGGAGCTGGGCAATCTGCCTGATTTTACCGGCGCGCTGAAGGGCAGCACCTTCTGGGCGGGTAAACGCTTTGACCGCGACAACTTTGACATTCACTGGCTGGATTCCGACGTGGTGTTCCTCGCCGGTACCGGCGGCGGCGTCTACGACGTGAAATGGAACGATTCGCTGCGCAGCAACTTCTCCATCTACGGCCGCAACTTCGGCAGCGTGGAACAGACCGACAATAACGTTCAGAACTATATCCTCAGCATGAACCACTTCGCCGGGCCGCTGCAGGTGATGGTCAGCGGCCTGCGGGCGAAAGATAACGACGACCGTAAAGACACCAACGGCGATCTCATCAAAACCGACGCGGCCAATAACGGCGTGCATGCGCTGATTGGGCTGCACAACGAGAGCTTCTACGGCCTGCGCGAAGGGAGTGCCAAAACGGCACTGCTGTACGGTCACGGCCTGGGGGCAGAAGTTAAGAGCATCGGTTCCGACGGGGCGCTGCTGTCTGAGGCCGATACCTGGCGCTTCGCAAGTTACGGTGTCACGCCTGTTGGCGGTGGCTGGAGTATCGCGCCTGCCGTGCTGGCGCAGAGCAGTAAAGATCGCTACGTCAAGGGCGATAGCTATGAGTGGGTGACGCTCAACACCCGCCTGATTAAAGAGGTGACCCAGAACTTCGCCCTGGCGTTTGAGGGAAGCTATCAGTACATGGATTTAAATCCGGAAGGCTATAAGGACCGCAACGCCGTCAACGGCAGTTTCTACAAGCTGACCTTTGCGCCGACGTTAAAAGCGAGCAAAATCGGCGATTTCTTCAGCCGCCCGGAGCTGCGCCTGTTCGCCACCTGGATGGACTGGAGCAGCAAACTGGATAATTACGCCAGCGATGATGCCTTTGGCAGCAGCGGCTTCAACGCCGGCGGGGAATGGAACTTTGGGGTCCAGATGGAAACCTGGTTTTAACCCATCACGCTCCCGCCCGCGGGGGCGTTTCGCACATCATAAAAAGAAGTCAGGCAGAGGTATCTATGGATGTTAATCAAATCGCCCGCGAGCTTATTCCGCTGCTCGGTGGCAAGGAAAATATCGCCAGCGCGGCGCACTGCGCTACGCGTCTTCGTCTGGTGCTGGTCGACGACGCGCTTGCCGATCAGCAGGCTATCGGCAAGGTCGAGGGCGTTAAAGGCTGTTTTCGTAACGCCGGGCAGATGCAGGTGATTTTCGGCACGGGCGTGGTGAATAAAGTCTACGCCGCGTTTATTCAGGCGGCGGGGATTAGCGAATCCAGTAAGTCGGAAGCCGCGGACCTGGCGGCGCGCAAGCTGAACCCGTTCCAGCGCATTGCGCGTCTGCTCTCCAACATCTTTGTCCCGATCATTCCCGCGATTGTGGCGTCCGGTCTGCTGATGGGCCTGCTCGGGATGGTGAAAACCTACGGCTGGGTCAATGCAGATAACGCGCTCTACATCATGCTGGATATGTGCAGCTCGGCAGCGTTTATCATTCTGCCAATCCTGATCGGCTTTACCGCCGCGCGGGAATTTGGGGGTAACCCGTATCTGGGCGCGACGCTGGGCGGCATTCTGACGCACCCGGCGCTGACCAACGCCTGGGGCGTGGCTTCCGGCTTCCACACCATGAACTTCTTCGGCCTTGAGATTGCGATGATTGGCTATCAGGGCACGGTATTCCCGGTGCTGCTGGCCGTCTGGTTTATGAGCATCGTCGAGAAGAACCTGCGCCGCGCGATCCCGGACGCCCTGGATCTGATTTTGACGCCGTTCCTCACCGTCGTTATCTCCGGCTTTATCGCCTTGCTGATTATCGGCCCGGCAGGGCGTGCGCTGGGCGACGGCATCTCCTTTATCCTGAGCACGCTGATCGCCCACGCGGGCTGGCTGGCTGGGCTACTGTTCGGCGGCCTGTACTCGGTGATTGTGATCACCGGTATTCACCACAGCTTCCACGCGATTGAAGCCGGGCTGCTGGGGAATCCGTCGATTGGCGTGAACTTCCTGCTGCCGATCTGGGCCATGGCGAACGTGGCGCAGGGCGGCGCCTGTCTGGCGGTGTGGTTTAAAACCAAAGATGCGAAAATCAAAGCCATTACCTTACCGTCGGCGTTTTCTGCGATGCTGGGCATCACCGAAGCGGCCATTTTTGGTATCAACCTGCGCTTCGTGAAGCCGTTTATCGCCGCGCTGATCGGCGGCGCAGCGGGCGGGGCCTGGGTGGTGTCAGTCCATGTGTATATGACCGCCGTGGGGCTGACCGCTATTCCGGGTATGGCTATCGTGCAGGCCAGCTCGCTCCTCAACTATATTATCGGCATGGTGATCGCCTTCGGCGTGGCGTTTACCGTCTCGCTGCTGCTGAAATATAAAACGGACTCTGAATAATGACGCAACTTTCCCGCTGGCCTGCGATCCTGCAGGCCGTTATGAAAGGGCAGCCGCGGGCGCTGGCGGATAGCCACTATCCGCAGTGGCACCCCGCGCCGGTGACGGGGCTGATGAACGACCCGAACGGGTTTATCTGGTTTGCTGGTCGCTATCACCTGTTCTATCAGTGGAACCCGCTGGCCTGCGAGCATCGTTTTAAATGCTGGGGGCACTGGAGCTCTGCGGACCTGGTGCACTGGCAGCATGAGCCGCTGGCGCTGATGCCCGACGAAGAGTATGACCGCAACGGCTGCTACTCCGGTAGCGCCGTGGATAACCAGGGCGTACTGACCCTGTGCTACACCGGCAACGTTAAGTTTGATGACGGCAGCCGCACCGCCTGGCAATGCCTGGCGGAGGAACAAGCGGATGGAACCTTTAAGAAGCTGGGTTCGGTGCTGGCGCTGCCGGAAGGTTACACTGGCCACGTACGCGACCCGAAGGTGTGGCAGCACGACGGGGAGTGGTACATGGTTCTCGGCGCGCAGGATGTGCAAAAGCGCGGCAAGGTGCTGCTGTTTAAATCAGCCGATTTGCACGCCTGGGCGTCCTGCGGGGAGATCGCTGGTCACGGTGTCAACGACCTGACGGATGCGGGATATATGTGGGAGTGTCCGGACCTGTTTGCCCTCGACGGCACGCACGTGCTGATCTGCTGCCCGCAGGGGCTGGCGCGCGAGCCGCATCGCTACCTCAACACCTATCCGGCCACCTGGATGAGCGGGGCGTTTGACTATGCCAGCGCCGCATTTGATCACGGCGAGCTTCACGAGCTGGACGCGGGCTTTGAGTTTTACGCTCCGCAAACCACGCAGGCGGAGGACGGTCGACGCATTCTTATCGGCTGGATGGGCGTACCGGATGGAGAAGAGATGCTTCAGCCGACGCGGGCGCACGGCTGGATGCACCAGATGACCTGCCCGCGTGAATTACGCTATCGCGATGGCAGGCTCTGGCAGACCCCGGCCCGCGAGCTGGCGGCGCTGCGTAAAGATGAGCAGCGCTGGCAGGGACGCGCCAGCGAGGCGCCAGACCTGGATGCGACGCGCCTGGAGTTTGAGCTGGGCGCATCGCACGCGAGCGTTGATTTTGCCGGCGCGCTGCGTCTCAGCGTCGATGAGCAGGGCATACGGCTTGAACGCGCGAGCCTGAAAACCGGTGAAACGTTGACCCGCTACTGGCAGGGCGACGTGACTCATTTACGCGTTCTGTGCGACCGCTCCAGCGTCGAAATTTTCATCAATCACGGCGAAGGGGTGATGAGCAGCCGCTATTTTCCTGACCATCCGGCCCGGGTGCGATTCGAAGGTGCGTCCGACATCACATTACGCTACTGGTCGCTGCGCGCCTGCATGATAGAATGAGGGTTTTGGCAGCCGGATCTAAGTCGTTGTGAGAAAAACAAAACGCGTCACCATTAAAGACATCGCGGAGCTGGCGGGTGTGTCAAAAGCCACCGCCAGTCTGGTCCTGAACGGGCGCAGCAAAGAGCTTCGCGTGGCGGAAGAGACGCGCGAACGCGTGCTGGCGATTGCCAAAGAGCACCACTATCAGCCCAGCATTCACGCCAGGTCGCTGCGCGACAACCGCAGCCACACTATTGGTCTTGTCGTTCCGGAAATCACCAACTACGGTTTCGCCGTCTTTTCTCACGAGCTGGAGACGCTGTGCCGCGAGGCGGGCGTTCAACTGCTGATCTCCTGCAGCGATGAAAACCCGGGGCAGGAGACGGTGGTGGTGAACAACATGGTGGCGCGTCAGGTGGACGGGCTGATTGTGGCCTCCAGCATGCTGAACGATGCGGACTACCTGAAGCTCAGCGAGCAGCTGCCCGTGGTGCTTTTTGACCGCCATATGAACGACAGCGCGCTGCCATTGGTGATCACCGACTCGATTACCCCGACAACGGCACTGGTAGCGGACATCGCGCGCCAGCATCCGGATGAATTTTACTTCCTCGGCGGCCAGCCGCGGCTTTCTCCGACGCGCGACCGTCTTGACGGGTTTAAGCAAGGCCTGCGTGAAGCCGGTGTGGAACTGCGCCCCGAGTGGATCATTCACGGCAACTATCACCCGAGCTCCGGCTACGAGATGTTTGCTGAACTTTGTGCGCGTCTGGGACGTCCGCCAAAAGCGCTTTTCACCGCCGCCTGTGGGCTTCTGGAAGGGGTGTTGCGCTATATGGGCCAGCACAACCTGTTGCAAAGCGATATCAGGTTAGCCAGCTTTGACGATCACTATCTGTATGATTCGCTGACGATCCCGGTGGATACCATTCGCCAGGACAACCGCCAGCTGGCGTGGCACTGCTTTGATCTGATTGGCAAACTGATCGAAGGGGAGACGCCGCAGCCATTGCAGCGCAAGCTGGATGCCACCCTGCAGCGGCGCTATAAGTCAGGGGTATAGCGTCGTCCGATCCATCAATAACTTTAATTAATTTAAGTTTTGGAAGCGCCGATAACCATAAGGAATAATTCTCCTTGAGGTATTGGTTTATGTCGTTGAAAAAGTCGTCCCTGATTGTCCTGTTCTCGCTGCTTTTCTTCTTTGTTGTCAGCATCGTTACCAGCGTTGGCCTCATCATTAAAAGTAATAACTCGCTGGATAACGTGAACAAAGAGATCCAGGTGGTGCTGTCGATTATTGACCCCATCAACCACAGCCGTACGCTGCGCGTGCGGGTGATGGAGTACGTGAAGATGGTGGAAGCGGGCAACGCGGCGGACGAGTCTGTAAAGCTAACCGCCGTGAAAGAGGCGCTGACCAAAGCGGACAATGCCTTTGCGGCGTTTATGGCTTCGCCGCGTCTGACGGATGAAGCGCCGCTGGTGAGTGCCTATCAGGACGCCTGGCAAAACTACCGCAATCAGGGGCTGGCGCCGCTGATCGATGCCGCTGCGGCGCACGATGTCGCCAAATTTAACGCCCTGATCCCGGAAGTTTCCCGTCTCGATCGGCAGTACGAAATCATTCTCGACCAGGTCCTATCCGTCCACCAGAAATACGCCAAAAGCCTGAACGAGGATGCACGCAGCAATTTCGTGTCCGGCCTGGTGATGATTGCCGTTATTGCCTGCCTGTTTGTGGTGGTGATCGTTGCTGTCAGCATCTTCATGAAGCGCTTCGTCTTTGCCCCGGTCAACCTGGCGCGCGAGCACTGCAGCCAGATTGCCGCAGGCAAGCTGGACATTCCGGTGCCGGTGAAGGGGAGTGCGCATAACGAAATCGACCACCTGATGGGCTCGATGGAGCAGATGCGTCAGGCACTGCTTGCCACCATCGCCCAGGTGCGCGATGCGAGTCATACCGTGACGCACGCGGCCCAGGAGATTGCCTCCGGGAATATCGACCTGGCTTCGCGTACCGAGCAGCAGGCTTCCGCGTTGACCCAGACGGCGGCGAGCATGGAAGAGCTGAGCGCGACGGTGGCGAATAATACCGATAATGTGTATCAGGCCGGAAAGCTGGTGCAGGACGCGGTGAACAATGCCCACACCGGTGAAGCGGTGACCCGCGAAGTCATCGACACGATGAACACCATTGCTGCGAACTCGAAGCGCATCGAAGACATTACCAGCGTGATCAACAGCATCGCCTTCCAGACCAACATACTGGCGCTGAACGCGGCGGTTGAAGCGGCGCGCGCCGGCACGCAGGGCCGCGGTTTTGCGGTGGTGGCCAGCGAAGTGCGAACTCTGGCGCAGAAAAGCGCGGTGGCGGCTAAGGACATCGAGAGCCTGATTGCGCAGTCGGTCTCCAGCGTCAAAAACGGTGCGGAGCTGGTGAACCGCTCGGGCGAAGTGATTGATTCGATTATTTCGTCGGTGAATAAGGTGAATACGCTGATGGAGCAAATCTCCGTCGCCTCTGAAGAACAGAGCCGCGGGATCAGTCAGGTCGGGCAGGCGGTGACCGAGATGGACGGCGTAACCCAGCAGAACGCCGCGCTGGTGCAGCAGTCTGCCGCGGCAGCGGCATCGCTGGAAGAGCAGGCGCAGCAGCTTTCACGGAGTATTTCGAGTTTTAGGTTGCCGGTGCAGGCTTGATTGATGGTGGGAGGCTCCTTGGGGGGCCTTTTTTGTGGCGGGTATAAAAGAAAAGGCATGCTACGCAACTCTTTTATTCTACTCTTTTTGTAGGTTTTATTCATAAGTCAAGACGGCGCTTAGATAGCATTAAAATATCCACTTTCACAGGCAATTATTTATCTAAGAAGTATTAGGTGTTGAGATTATATTCTGTTTCGTTGACGCGTCACAGGGTTATACAGGTTGCGAGTTTTTCTTTAGTAAATTAGAATGGGTTTTATAAATCATTAAATATAAGTGTTTCGGGGGCGTTGATGTAGTGAAAAATAACCGGGGTGTTATTTGGTAAAATATTTATTAAGTGTTATTGGTGCCGATAGTTTATATGGTTCTGACCTATCTTACGTCATGCTTGTTTTTGTATGTATAATCAAACTTGATGTTCGTCAGCAAAGTGGAATTAGGAGGGAATATATGGAAAAATCATTAGTGGCGTAGGGTTTTATAATTGATTGTGGCTTTGAAAGAACTTAAGGCAATGCCTGAGGGGGCTCAGGCATTTTTGTTTAAAATAACCTAGTGCCATTATAGAGTTGCTTTGCAATCATCTCGGTCCTTTGTTTTATTTCCTGCTCTCCCCACAAAGGACTCATTATATAAGTTTGGGTTAATGGATATCCGCTTTTGTTTAATATGCTATATTTTTCAGCGATGACGGAGTTTTTTAATATATTATTATTTGTTACCTCATCGATTAGCAATAGGTTACCAATGCTTCCAATTATATCGCCTGGAACTCCGGATTTAATGTTTGACTCTGGGATATAATGTTCAATAGTCAAAAGGTGATGGTTTATGTTAAGACAGGATATAGCATCACCCAACTGCTTCGATAGTATGTATTTAATTATATTTTTGTTTCTTGTTTTATTTGAAAGATAATTTAATTCAGCAAAGTTAACATAAAATTCATCAAAGCTAGGTAATTTAGAATCTAGGGATTTAAATAATGAATTTAGAATAGACTGTATTTGATCATGTGAACTCGTTGCGGTTAGGTTGATAGCATGTTCTGAATAAGTTGTGGCGATCACTCCAGATGAACGCTGTGATGTTATTGCATTGAATACAAAATGAAAATACTCTATTTTTTCAAGGGACGATTTAAGGACTTTTAGTGTTATCTTATTCTCTCTCCATGCGCGAGTAAGAGCAAGTGTCATTGATGATTGTTGTTTGACTTTGAATAAATTGAGATTCTCAAATATCGTTTTTATTTTTAACTCTTGTTTACTCCATTCAACACTATTAGGATAAGTTATTTGTTTATAATAATCGGCTGTTTTTATTATGGTATTCAAAAGGTTTTCGGCTTTCTGATTATCATCTCCTAGCGTTGATTTTATCTCCGGGAAGAGCTTCTTATCAGTGATGTATTTATGCTCCGACAACCAATAATGAAGAAGGTAATTATCTAACGTTTGCTCACCTGAATCATTATCGAATTTAGATACAAGATTATTCCATGAGATTTTTGCAGCATCAAATCGCGAATTGTTTGATCTTAATTTTTTAAGGAAAAGGTTTTTCACTAGATCTGATGTTTTTAAATCACGACCACGGGCATTAAGAGTTTCAAATATTAAATAGGCATCATCTTCATTATCAAGTTGAATAAACACCAACTTGAGTGCAAGTATTTTATCTCTGATGTCTTTTAGTTTTTGAATAGGACTATCTTTAACATCATTGAAAAGTTCTATTTGTTTATTATCATAAGATGTTATCTGTGGAATTAATGAGGTTAATTTGTTTTTTATCAAGTTGTATGCATTTTGGAGATTGCTTTCTTCTACCCCAATTTCATCTTTGATAATGTTCTTTTTGTATGATTGAATAACTCCTTGTAGAAAAGGGAGTGATGTTTCGGAATTTAAAATAAACTCATCTTCATTATCGACGTTTGCTTTTTCTATGTATTTATGTATTCCTCTTGCGAGGTTGTCTTGCTTTAATGTAAGAAATGCATCTCTAATTACAGATAAAATTATTGTTATGGTAGTTAAACGTTGTTGCCCATCAACAATGCCAAAATAAGGCTTTACGGATTGAAATACAACCATGGAACCAATGAAATAATTTTCATCATTATTTTTAGTTATATCTTCCCAGAAATTTTCTACTTCATCCTTCTCCCAGGAGTAGGGCCTTTGGAATCTGGGAATTTTGAAATATCCTGATGAAAAGATATCTTGTATCTCTTTATCATTAGCTTCAATTTTCATTGGTTTTCCTTTTCAATTTTATGAGGTTGTATACTAAAACATATCTCTTAATGGAGATAATATCAATAACTTACGTCCCGTTATTGAGCGAAACTCCAGCGAGACTCTATGGCGGTTGTTGAAACTCTAGTAACAAAAATCCAACGTTAGTTAGGTTAACAAACTATTCATTTAGGATCCTTGATGTTTATGTCAGACTAATACCACCTGTTAAAAATAATATAGACCACTGAAACAGCCACCATCCAGATGGAGCTCAGGATTGCGGCGTAATCCGGAACATAGCGTACAAACAGATATATACACGCAACAATTAATGCCGCGGGAATGAGATAAAAGAACGACTTTAAGAACCAAACAAGAATCCGTTTCATCTGAACTCTCCATCATTGGATGTATCACCTAGCGTAGTTATAAAAATTTGAAATATCAAGGAATTGCAGCCATTGCTTAAGAACGCTACCGGTCGTGAGCAAAAAATTTATATTCACCCCAGCAATATTTCCCCCCCTCATCCGTCTACCTCATCACAAGCCATAATCAGTTACTGTAAACGAGGTAAACACCATGAGAGATTTTGAAATGCACGGCAGAGGGCACGGGCGCGGATTCGGTCGCCACCGCATGGGCAAAGGTTTAATCATCGGCGCGGTGATTTTCATCGTACTCGGCCTGCTGGTGATGTCCCTTTGGAACGCCTTGCTCCCGGCGATCCTCGGCGTGAAGGCCATCGGGTTCTGGCAGGCATTAGGAATCCTGGTGCTGAGCCGCATTTTGTTTGGCGGGCTGGGTTTCCGCCCGGGGATGTTTGGCGCGCACCGCCGGATGCACGAGCGCTGGATGAACATGACGCCAGAACAGCGCGAGGCGTTTATTCAGCAGCGCCGCGAAGGATTTGGTCGCTACGGGCGCGGGCACTGCGGCTGGCACGGCCATCGTGACGATAAGCGCGATGACGCCGCGCCAAAAACGCCGGAAGCAGAGTGAGCGAGATGAAAGCTGGTGAGGCGGGCGGTTCCATGCTGATGTCGGCGCTCAGTGCCTGCCGCGCCCGGCTGAAAGCCTTCATTCGCGGACGGACGTCCGTTCGCGATGATGCCGACGACATTTTGCAGGAAGTGACCTATCAGCTGATGAAAGTGGAGCAGCCGGTTGAAAACGTCGCGGCCTGGCTGTTCCGCGCGGCGCGTAACGAGATGACCGACCGGGCGCGTAAAAAGCGCGAGGTGTCGTTCTCCGGCTATTTTACGGGCGAAGACGAAGAGGGGTTCCCCGAAGACGAGCTGGCCGAAACCCTGTTCGGCGTACCGCAAACGCCGGAGGAGGAGTATCTCAAAACGCTGCTGTGGGAAGAGCTGGGGCAGGCGCTGTCAGAACTCCCGCCGCCGCAGCGCGAGGTGTTTGAAAAGACCGAGCTGCACGGCTACAGCATTAAAAAGCTGGCAGAGGAGACGGGGGCCAGCGAGCAGGCGCTGTTATCCCGCAAGCACAAGGCGGTGCTGTTTCTGCGCACGCGGCTGCGGGATATCTACGACGCGCTGACGGGTGAATAGCGGCGACAGACAAAACCTTACACTCCGGACACTTGTAGATTCATCACTATCGTTTATGATCGGGGCGTCTTGTTATTCTGGAATATTATGCGCAACCGTCAGCTCCTCGGAAAATGGCTTTTGATCATCACCTGTCTCGCGATGGCGCTTTGCCTCGTGCAGCGTGCGGTGTATCTCAACCATTTTTTACAGGGACTGGATCCGCAGATTTCACTGAGTGCAGATGCCCCAACGCAAAGCAATACTGAGCAGTCCGGGCCATCGCCCTGCCAGCTAGGCGCCCAGTCGCTTCTTTGTGCCCAGCCGCTGTTCTTCGACGGCGCGCTGCCGGCCATCATTATCTTCTTCGCGCTGTTACAGCTGCTGACGCAAGGGCGGGCATTTGCTCCCGCGGAACAGCCCGTTCAGGCACCGCCTCCCCGAATACACCTTAAAAACTGCGTTTTCCGTGAATGAAAATCATCGTCTTAACACGATAATTTTTCACTGTTCACGGAGTAAAACATGGTTAACCTCTTCAGGGGATTCGTCTTCCTGTGGCTGGCCTGCATCGGCATTGTCCATGCGGCAGACACCGGCTGGCTGGTCTCCCCACAAAACGATCACGCCCGCATCCGCTTCCAGGCGGAAAGGGAGCAAACGCACATTAAAGGCCTGCTCACCGTTGAGCTAAAGCCCGGCTGGAAAACCTACTGGCGATCGCCGGGCGAGGGCGGCGTGGCCCCGAAAATCAGCTGGCCGGAAGGCGTAACGGACAGCTGGTCCTGGCCGGTGCCGTCGCGCTTCGATATCTCCGGCATGACCACGCAGGGGTATCACGACAAGGTCACGATCCCGATCGTTCTCGACGGGGTGAAGAGCGACACGCTGGGCGGGACGCTCACGCTCTCCACGTGCAGTAACGTTTGCCTGCTGACGGACTACCCGCTGCATCTCGATTTTAACCAGCCGGTGGATGAGGGCTTCCAGGCCGCCTTCCAGCAAGCGATGCGCGCCGTTCCGGGCACGTCGGGCGTATCCACGGATCTGTCCGCCTGGCTCTCTGACGACAAGCTGGTGATTACCGGCACCACGGACGGGAAGTGGGATAATCCGGGGATCTACTTTGACCCGCTGGAGGGTGACATTCTTCCCGGTGAGCCGATCGTTAGACACGACGGCAATACGCTTCGGGTGACGGTACCCGTGACCGACGAATGGGGCGATAAACCCGCCTCGCTGGAAGGCAAGAAGCTGTCGTTTGTGCTGACCAATGGCGGTAACGCGCAGCAAACCACTATGACCGTTGGGGCTGCCCCCGCAGAGCCTTCCGCACCGGGCGGAACGGGCAAAATGGTGCTTTTTGCCCTGCTGGGCGGGCTGATCCTGAACCTGATGCCCTGCGTGCTGCCGGTAATGGGCATGAAGCTTAACAGCATCCTGCAGGCGGGATCGGACAGGCGCGCCATCAGGCTGCGCTTCCTGGCCACCAGCGCCGGGATCATCACCTCCTTTATGCTGCTGGCCGCGATGGTGACCGCGCTTAAGCTGACCGGAGCGTCGCTGGGGTGGGGCATTCAGTTCCAGAACCCGTGGTTTATCGGCCTGATGGTTGCCGTGACCTTCCTGTTTGCGCTGAACCTGTTCGGGGCGTTTGAGATGCTTCTGCCATCTGCCGCCGCCGGTCGGCTGGCGACGGCAGGGGGCGCGGGGCCTGGCGGCAGCTTCTGTGAAGGGATGTTCGCCACGCTGCTGGCCACGCCGTGCTCCGCGCCGTTCCTCGGTACGGCGGTTGCCTTTGCGCTTGGCGCGCCGCTGTACTCTTTGTGGCTTATCTTCCTGATGCTCGGCGTGGGCATGAGCCTGCCGTGGCTGTTTGTTGCCCTGGTACCGAAAACGGCCATGCTGCTGCCGAAACCGGGCCGCTGGATGAACACGCTAAAAATCATCCTGGGTCTGATGATGCTGGTTTCCAGCCTCTGGCTGGTGACGCTACTGAGCGTGCATCTGGGTGAAGCGGCCAGCCAGATCGTGATGCTGGTGCTGATCGTTATCGCGCTGGCGCTGTTCACGAAGAAGGGGCAAACCTCCTCGCCGTTGTTCTGGGTCGTGGTCATCGCGCTGTCGGTGTCTGGCGGGTATCAGCTGCGCGGGTTGCTCAACTCACACTCTGACGCCACCACGCAAAGCGTGGCACAGACCATCCCGTGGCAGCCGTTGAGCGAGGAAGCCATCCAGCAGGCGCTGGCGCAGGGGAAACGGGTGTTTGTGGATATTTCGGCAGACTGGTGCGTGACCTGCAAAGTTAACGAGCACCGGGTACTGCGTCAGCCGGACGTTATTGCCGCGCTGAGCCAGCCGGACGTGGTGGCCCTGCGCGGAGACTGGAGCCAGCCCTCCGCGTTTATTGCGGACTTTCTGGCGAAGCGAAATCGTTACGCCATTCCGTTTAACGCGATCTATGGCCCCGGCACGCCTGACGGAGAGATCCTCTCGCCGCTGCTGGACAAGCACACTCTGGTCACCACCCTGAATAACGCAAAAGGCTAATGCATCATGAAAAAATTCTTTATTACGCTTATGCTCCTGCTGGCCTCGGTTCAGGTGATGGCAGCCCAGCCGCTGACGCCGGACCAGGAGCAGCGTGCGCAGAAGATGATCGCGGATTTCCTGTTTAACGATCCGAACTCCCCGCGCATCGGCGCGAAAAATCCAAAGCTCACCCTGGTGGTGTTTACCGACTACAACTGCCCGTACTGTAAGAAATTCGATCCGTACCTGGAGAAGATCGTCGAAAAACACCCGGATGTGGCGGTGGTCTTTAAGTTTTTGCCTTTCCGCTCGGAAAGTTCGCTGACCGCCGCGCGTGATGCGTTAACGCTCTGGCGTAAAGATCCCGGGCAGTTTATGAAACTGAACCATACCCTGATGGCCAAAAAGGGATACCACGATGACGCCAGCATTCAGGAGGCGCAGAAGCGGGCAGGTGTCAGCATCACGACGCCGGATGAGGAGAGCATGATAACGATTAAGCGCAGCCTGATCGTCGCAGAAAAAATGGGAATTCAGGGCACGCCCGCCACGCTTATCGGCGAAGGGCTGTTGCCCGGCTGGGTGCCTTTTGAAGAGTTCGACGAAATTGTCAGTGACGCACTGAAAAACCGCTAACCTGAAGGGGGCGGAATGCCCCCGACAAACCGGAGAGGGAAATGAAAAAATTACTGTTACTTTCGGCGCTGGCGACCTCAGGGCTGGCCCAGGCCGCTGAGGCCATACCGGATGTGGTGAAGCAGTTCAGCGAGCAGCAGCAGATCAAAATTATTAAGAAACTGGATGCTCCCGGCGGCGCACCGGCCTGGCTGGGGCAATATCAGGACATGGGCGTGACGCTTTTTTTAACGCCGGACGGCAAGCACGTTATTTCGGGCTATCTGTACGATGACAAAGGAAAAAACCTCAGCGAAGGCTATTTCCAGAAAGAGATCTACGCTCCGATGGGTCGCGAGATGTGGAAGAACCTTAATGCGGCGCATCCCCTGAAGGAAGGGGCCGATAACGCCCCGCGTAAGGTCTTCGTCTTCGCCGATCCGTTCTGCCCGTACTGCAAGCAGTTCTGGTCCGAAGCGCAGCCGTGGGTGAAGGCGGGCAAGGTGCAGCTCAACACGCTGCTGGTGGCGTTTCTTAACCCCAACAGCGGGCGCAACGCCTCCGCGATCCTGAATGCGAAAGATCCGGTTTCGGCCTGGCGCGAATACGAGCTTTCCGGTGGGAAAAAATTGCCGAAGCCTGAAGGGGACGCTTCCCGCGAAACGGTCGAGATCCTGCAGAAACATCAGGCGCTGATGGACAGCCTGGGCGCTAACGCCACGCCGGCTATTTACTATCTGAACGCGGAAAACGAGCTGCAGCAGGTGGTTGGTATGCCGGACGCGCAGCAGCTTGAGGCGATGTTCGGGCCGAAGCCGTAAAAAATCGGGCAGAAACGGGGCGTTTCTGCCCGAGCTTCACTCAGCTACCCCAGCGTCCTTTCAGGTAGTTCACCGCCTGCTGGGTCTGCGGCTGGTTGAGATAATCTTCCCGGAACAGGATGGTGCCGTTCACGTTGGGCAGCGAATCGTTAAGATCGAGCTGTTTTTTCAGCTCCGGCACGCCGCCCTGTACCGTCCAGTCCGGCTCATTTTTCGACGGCTCCCCCACCTTGTAGAAGGCAATGCCGATATACAGGCGCGTGTGGGTCGGCTTGACGACGTCGGCCCACCACCTGGTCAGCACGTCATAGCGCGCCGCATCACGGGCGAATGGCCAGTATATCTGCGGGGCAATGTAGTCCAGCAAGCCCTGCTGCACCCACTGACGCGTATCGGCGTAGGATTCATCGTAGGCCGCGGCGCCGCGGGTATCCGAACCCGCCGGGTCAAAGGAGCGGTTTCGCCACACGCCCGCCGGGCTGACGCCAAACTCTACGCCGGGCTTCGTCTGTTTCACTGCGCGGGACACCTGCACGATCAGTTGCTGCGTGTTGTGTCTGCGCCAGTCGGCCTTTGAGGCAAATCCCTGGCCGTACTGCCGCCAGGTTTGCGCGTCATTGAGCGCGGATCCTGGCGATTCGGTATAGAAGTAGTCATCGAACTGCACGCCGTCTACCGGGTAGTTTGCCACCACTTCGGTCACCACTTTGGTTATCCAGTCGCGCACGTCCGGAATGCCCGGGTCGAGAACAAAACGATCGCCGGAGACGCGCACCCATTCCGGATGCTGGACATAAACGCTGGACGGGGAAAGATATGCGGTCCGGTTCAGGGCGGCGATGGTTGACGGCTTCGTATTGGTTGACACGCGGTACGGGTTGAACCAGGCATGGACCTTCATGCCGCGCTTGTGCGCTTCATCCAGCATAAACTGCAGCGGATCGTAACCCGGATATTCGCCGATGGTGCCCGTCAGCATATCCGACCACGGTAGAATTTTTGATGACCACAACGCGGTGCTGTCCGGCTTCACCTGGAAAAATACGGTGTTAATGCCGAGGCGCTTGAGGTTGTCGAGCTTGCTGGTCAGCGCCTGTTTCTGCATCGCGATGCGCTGGTCGGCGCTGCGGCCATTCACCGAGGCCACCGGGGGCCAGTCAAGGCGAGAGACGGTCGCCAGCCAGATCCCGCGCATCGGCTCGTTTGCCTGCGGCGTCGGCTTGCTCGCGTTGGGAAGAGGGGTAACCAATGATTTAGGTGGTTTTGAGGAGCAGCTTACAAGTAAAAGCGCGCAGGCACCCAGCGCACCGATCCGTTTTACGTGTCGCGTCATTTGCGTATTAGCTCTTAAGAATCCGACTGTTAGCCCAGGGATTAAAGGCGGGCGCCGCCTGCTCTGTATTTACCTCATCGATGAGGGAATCCAGATACATGGCTTCAACTTCCGCACGCGCCCACGGGGTGCGGCGCAGAAACTTCAGGCTCGATTTAACGCTGGGATCTTTTCTGAAACAGTTAATTTTGATGCGGTCGCCCAACTCGCTCCAGCCGTATCGCGCCACCAGGGCGTTGACCATCATCTCCAGCGTTACGCCATGTAAAGGGTCTTTGGAAATGTGTGCAGTCATAGGCATCGAAGGTCTCAGTTTTAGTGGGGTGAGTTTACCGGTGAAAGGGTACAAGAAAGCAGGGGAAGCGGCAACAAACCTACCTTATTTGAGCGTCATGAATTTTATCCAGAACGGTATAATAACGCTGGCTCAATAACCTACAATTTGTGTTCAGGGATAAATGATTATGAATGAAAATGGGAACGTCTTTACCTGGCTTGAGGTTTCGGCACAGTTAGTGAGTGAAAGGAATCAAAAAAAAGCAAACATTGATGCGCAGAGATTAAGTAATAAGAATAAAAGGATCCCTTACCCGTCATACGAAGAAACCTGCATTATTTATTCCAAACCTAAGAGCATGGAAAAACCGCAGGAAAGATTTATAGCTGAAACGTCATTGCTTGCGACTCCCGGTGCACTGGAATGTGGATATTCACAGTGTATAGACTGGACGGCTGATGGCATTTTAGATGAGAATATTTACAAATGGATTGGCTGGTATGCACGCAACAGATTAAGACTTGCCGGAACATGCGTTGAAATAAGTCAGGGCAAGGCATTCAAAATGCGAGATTTTTATCAGTGCATTGAGTCCTCAGAAAAAGCGACCATATCCTTTATCCTCGGTGGTTTTTTTTTGCTATCAATCGGCAACTTACTGGCTGACGTCCAGACATGAGCAGATCGCACATTTTATTCACGCAGGGTTGATTAAGAAAGCTTCTTTAAAGTTTTACCCGGATAAGGAGAAGCGAAAAACGCCGGATTATCTTATTGAAACGCGCAAGGGTAAATGGCATGTTTTTGAGAGTAAAGGTGGAGGACATGCCTCTCGATGGCAAAGGATAGAAGAGGCAGTCAAACAATTAAAAAGTGTTACCCATGTTGTCCGTAAAGCAGGCACACCTGAAAAGATCCTGACCTTTGTCTGTACTCATGCCTCGATCGATGCAGACAAGGATATTACCATCGACGTTGTTGATCCTGTCCCGGACCATGCACAGCCCCTTATTATCAATCCCGACGTTTGCACTCTTCTCTCAAAACTCACGTTAATCAGTCTTTACGATACCCTGTCCGCTATTGAAACAAGCCGTAAACACGAGATAGAAGGAATGGATGAATGGGTATTTGTCCACGCGCCAGAATATGACGACGTTCAGTTTGGTATTCCCAAAACATACCTGAAGTTCAAGGATGAAATAAAATCCAGCCTTGGGATTTATCTTGCGCTGAAAGAGGTGATTGATCTTAAGCTTGTTGAGAATAACGAGGCAGGTTATTTCAAAGAGGGTCTGGTAAAACTCGCTGAGTTATTTCCTTCCCGAACAGAACTACGCAATGTTATTAAGAGAGTAAAACCTACGCTGGAACAGTACAGGAAAATAACTGAAAATAATTATGGCCATTTTTTAAAAAGCCTGGCGGACTCCCTCGCGCTTAAGCCCCTGGCGGAAATCATTCTCCTGGAAGAATACCTGTTAGCCGACACATTACCGGAATCAATAAAGAGACACCGTTCGCCATGGGGCGGACTGACGCGTACCGCGCCACTGCCGGGTTATGATGATCCCTGGGCTACGCCGAAAAGTAAGTCTCCAAACAGACCAAAGAAACCCCGCCTGTAACGATGGGTCGTAAAAGTCACGATCGCTCCTGACGTCCGGCGGCCTGCAGCAGTTGCTCACGCAGCCAGACGCTCGCCGGATCCTGACCGTTTTTCGGGTGCCAGTACATATAAAGGATAATCGGCTGGAGCGGCAGCGGCGGCGGGAATATATCCAGCGTCGCCGCAAACTGTCGCAGCATCCGTCCCGGCAGGGTGCATACCAGGTCGGTGCTGGCGACCAGCGGAGGCGCCATAGCGTAACTCTGAGTAGACATCACCACATTACGTTGATGGCCGAGTCCGGCCAGGGTTTGATCGACAAAGCCGGTAAACGGATCGCCTTCCGATGACACCACCAGATGAGCAAGGGCGCAGTAGCTTTCCAGATCCAGCGGACCTGTCCCGCGCGGGTGTTCTTTACGCTGGGCGGTGGCAAACGCGTCGTCGAGCAGTTTGCGCCTGACCCAGCCGTCATGCGCCCCCGCGCTTACGCCGATGTAAATATCTACGTCACCGTATTCCAGCTGTTGCGGCAGTTTGGCCATATCAGGCAGGGCGAAGCGCAGACGTATCCCCGGCGCATCGGTGCTTATCTGGTTCAGCAATTCGCTGCCCAGCATCAGCGCCGGGTTTTCATGTAGCGCGATAACAAAGGTCCGGGTGCTGGTCTTCGCATCAAACGCGGTGGGAGCAAACATCGCGCTGATGCCGCGTAAAACGCTTTCAACCTGCGGCTTCAGCGCCTCCGCTCTCGGGGTGGGTAACACCCCGCGTCCATGTGGGGAGGGGATAAACAGCGGTTCGCCAAAGAGCGTGCGCAGACGCGCCAGGCGGGCGGACAGCGCGGGCTGGCTGATGCCCAGTCGCGTGGCCGCATGAGTGATGTTCCTGTCCTGAAGCAGAGCGTCCAGCGTCAGAAGCAGGTCTATGTCCATCTCAGAAACGGGCACCATTTTATTTCGCGCTGCTGGCGTCCCGGTTGGTATAGGTGACGGGGACCCAGGCATAGCCGCCTTTCTCTCCTTTCGTCACATAGCCGATGCCCGGGAAAGGCAGATGCGGCGCGGCAACCAGGTCTTTGTTTTTCACAAAGTCCGCAAACGCATGTTCGCGCACGCTTGCCGCTTTGTTCTGATCTTCATCGTAGGTAATGGTCACGTCAGGGTGCGGGAACTGAACCGCCGCGGCATGAATGATGTCGCCGATAAAGGTGATCTTCTCGCCTTTGCTCGTCAGCGTATAGAAGGCTGAACCCGGCGTATGGCCAGGATGAACCGTGCCGGTAATGCCCGGAAGAAGCTCTGATGTGCCGCTAAAAGGCGTTACTTTACCGGCATCAAGGTAAGGCTCTAAGGTCTTCTGAGCGATGTCAAAGTAGTTCTTGCCGTAGCCGGTTTTTTTCTGATTTTCATCGTTAAAGAAAAAGTCGACGTCCGGCTTGCCGAGGTAAACGCGCGCGTTGCTGAACACCACCTTGCCGTCTTTCACCAGGCCGCCTGCATGATCGGAGTGGGCGTGGGTCAGCAGGACTTCAGTGATGTCCTCGGGTTTAATCCCCTGGGTGGCGAGGCTCTCAATCAGACGTCCGCCGTTGCCGGGGCCAAAGAGCTGGCCTGAGCCCGTATCTACAAGAATTTTATGTCCGGGCATCGCAATCAGGAACGCGTTGATGGACACCTCAGGCGGGTTGGTCTGAAAATTTTTCGCGAGCAGCGCATCAATTTTTTGCGGCGTTGTCCGGCGCAGCAGTTTATGTAGATCCTGCGCGACGGTCCCGTCCGTAAACGAGGTGACCAGAACGTCGCCGACCTGAACGCTGTATCCACCCGCCGGTTGTTTAACGACGTGCTGCGGCGTCTCTGCCGATGCCTGCAGCGCAGGGTAGAAAAGCAATGAGCTGGAAATCAACGTGGACAGGGCAAGTTTTTTCACGGTAAGCATACGAGTCTCCTTTGAAAGCGCTCATCTTACTTCTTCGTAAAATTATAAGAACCTGCCCGGAAATGATAGGACCTATAAACGGGATAAATAGCAAAGCGCAAAAGCCGGGGAGGTAACCTTTCCCGGCTCATAAAACGTTATTTTTTCAGCGGCGCGCTCCAGCTGTCCGGGGTGGCTTTCGACCAGGAGCCATAAGCGGCATTAGGCAGCACAATCCAGTCGTTACCGAAGTGTTCGGCGCTGGCCTCAACCAGCTCACGCTGCTGCTCGCTCGGCTTTTTGTTTTTAAACTGCACGGCGAAATCCGGCAGGCTGTCGCCAAACAGCATCACGATCTGCTGCTTTTTGAGGATGCTCTGGCGACGCTCTTCCTTGCTGACCGTATCCAGAAGCACGCTTTCATCGGACACCTGCGGAAGTCCCAGGGCTGTTAACGTTCTGAGCGTATCGGCTTTATTTTCCTGCATGCGGTCCGAGACATAATAGATACGGACCTTGCTTTGATTCACATGGTCAAGAAACGCCTTCGCACCAGGAATTAAGCCAGGTTTTCCCTGTTTTTCCCAGTCGCTCCAGGTGTCCCATTTTGTAAAGTCGTGACACTGCTCCGTATCGCGCACCAGCAGAGGGGTGTTATCCAGTACCGTTTCATCCAGATCCATTACCACGGCGTAATTTTCAGGCGTTTTCAGATCTTTTAACTTTTCGTTGAAACGCTCGGTGGCAAACCGATACGTCTGCAGCTGAAGAGCCATGATCTCTGCTGATTTCTGCTGATAGCGCAGCGCCATTTCGTACGCTTTGGGTTCACACAGGTCGCCCCCGGCGGCCGTCGCCGTTGCCGTTGCACTCAAAACAGGTAATGCCAGCAGTAATGCCTTAGCCATTGAATTCACACTTCTTTCCTTTACACCGTGGTTAAAATTCCGAAAGCGTAATGAAATTCAATGACAGAAATATGAAGGCGCGTTGCTAAACCAGCATGTAATACCAGAACAGGGCGACCTCGTCTTTTTCCGGTAAGGCGTTGTAGAGATAGCGATCGTATCCGCCCAGGGTAAACCCGTAATGGCGATAAAACAGACAGGCAGAGACGTTCACATTTTGTGTTTCAAGCCGTAGTCCCGGCGCGTTTACGCTTCGGGCCCAGACGTGCGCGGCGGCCATCAGTTTTTGCGCGGCGCCGGTTCGGCGTTTCGTGCGCTCCACGGCGATGTAGTCCACCGAAATAAACTTATTCCAGCCGATTGACGCGGTAATAAATCCCGCTATTTCACCGTCATCCGTTTCGGCGACAAGAAAGATGGCGTCCGGATTAACGCAGTGGTTTTCAAGGGTTTGGATATCGAGCTCGTAGGTTTTAATCCAGGGCTCGGCAACGGTTTCAATATGCAAATCACCGTGGATAAAAGGCTCTCTGGCGATGCGGCTAATGGTGAAAGAAAAGTCACAGCATTCAAGGCGTGGGAGATCGGTATTTAATCCTTTTCGAATCTGCATAGTATTCCCGGTAGTGAGTTATTTCATAAAGAATAGACGAAGCGGTTAAAACCGCTGAGGTAACACACTTGTGATCCTGAACTAAGCTTGTACTTCGTTCCGCGTAAAATGTGGGTCATTCGAGGACAATGAATGGAATTCAGGACATTTCAAAAGCAGTGGGGTGCTGAGTTTATTTCCGATGACGTGGTACGTTTTCGCGTCTGGGCAGAAGGACAGAAAGAACTTACGCTACGACTTGCCGCCACCGATATGCCGATGAGTGCCGTCGGCGGCGGCTGGTTCCAGGCCGACGTGAACGGCGTCGCGCACGGTACAGAGTATCAGTTTGTCTTGCAGGACGGCATGACGGTGCCCGACCCGGCCTCGCGCGCGCAAAAGGGCGACGTTAACGGCCCCTCCGTTGTTATCGATCCCCGGCGCTATCAACCGGTTAACCGGGAATGGGCAGGACGTCCCTGGGAAGAGACGGTCATTTACGAACTGCACGTCGGCACGTTTACCCCGGAAGGCACCTTCCGGGCGGCTATCGATAAGTTGCCGTATCTTGCCGAGCTTGGCATAACCCAGATCGAAGTCATGCCCGTTTCCCAGTTTGGCGGATCCCGCGGCTGGGGCTACGACGGCGTGCTGCTGTATGCCCCGCACTCTGCCTACGGTACGCCGGAGGATTTCCACGCGTTTATCGATGCCGCACACGGGCTGGGGCTTTCCGTGGTGCTGGATATCGTGCTCAACCACTTCGGCCCGGAGGGGAACTACCTGCCGCTACTGTCGCCCGCGTTTTTCGATGCGAATCGAATGACGCCGTGGGGCAACGGCATCGCTTACGAGCGCGAGCCGGTGAGGCAGTACATCACCGACGCGCCGCTCTACTGGCTGACGGAATATCGTCTGGACGGCTTACGGTTTGATGCCATCGACCAGATTAAAGACAGCTCGCAGACGCACGTCCTTCAGGAGATCGCAGAGAAGATCCGCGAGGCGATCCCGCACCGTCACGTTCACCTGACCACGGAAGACAGCCGCAACGTCATTTTCCTGCACCCGCGCGACGAACAGGGCAACACCCCGCTGTTCACCGCCGAGTGGAATGATGACTTTCACAACGCTGCACACGTGTTTGCCACCGGCGAAACGCACGCGTACTACCAGGATTTTGCGTGTGAGCCGGAGAAAAAATTCGCCCGCGCGCTGGCGGAAGGGTTTGTCTACCAGGGCGAGATTTCGCTGCAAACCGGGGAATCGCGCGGGGTGGAGTGCCGCACCCAGCCGCCGCAGTTCTTCATCGATTTCATTCAGAACCACGATCAGACCGGGAATCGCGCCCAGGGGGAGCGGCTTATCACCCTCGCGGGGGCCGATAAGACACGGGTGCTGCTTGCCGCGCTGCTGCTTTCCCCCCATATCCCGCTGGTGTTTATGGGCGAGGAGTTCGGTGAAACGCACCCGTTCCTGTTCTTCACCGATTTTCACGGCGATCTGGCAAAGGCGGTGCGGGAAGGGCGCGCAAAAGAGTTTACCGGCCATGCCGGGCACGATGACACCGTCCCGGATCCGAACGACGTGAACACGTTTGTTCGTTCAAAGCTCGACTGGCATAAGATTGCCACCGACGAAGGGAAAACGTGGCTGCGCTTCACGCGCCATCTGCTGACGTTGCGCCATCGCTATATCGTTCCGCTTCTGCATCAGGGCGGCACCGTTAAGGGCAAGGCGATCGAGACCGCGCCCGGCATGGTAGCGGTGAACTGGCGCTTCCCCTCCGGGACGCTCTCTCTGGCGCTCAATATCGGCCCTAAGCCTGTCGACTTGCCCGCGATCGCAGGGGAGACACGCTTCGCCTGGCCGGAGGTAAAGGACGTTTTGCCGCCGAACAGTATTGTCGTTCGCTTTGCTGATGGAGACGCATCGTTATGATCCCTTCCGCCACGTACCGTATCCAGTTCCGCAACGGCATGACGTTTGACCGCGTTGTCGAGCTGGTGCCGTATCTGAAAGACCTCGGCATCAGCCACCTCTACGCTTCGCCCGTGTTTACTGCCACAACGGGTTCCACCCACGGCTATGACGTGACCAACCCGAATGAAATTGACCCCGCACTTGGCGGTCGGGAAGGGTTTGACCGCATGGCCGCGGCGCTCAGGCAGGCCGGCATGGGGCTGATTCTGGATATTGTCCCGAACCATATGTCCACCACGCTGGAAAACGCCTGGTGGCGGGACGTGATTGAATACGGCCAGCAGAGCCGCTATTTCCGCTATTTCGATATCGACGCGTCGCGCCCCCTTACGCTACCGTTTCTCGGCGATACCTTTGAGGCGGAACTGGAGAAGGGGGCCATCACTTTAAAACGTGACACTGTCACGAAAAAAGCCGCTCTGGTCTATTATGACGCCGAGTATCCGCTCAACCCGGGCACGTACAGCGAGGATAAGAGCATCGCTGAACTGCATGACGCGCAAAGCTGGCGGCTGATGTCCTGGCGGGAGGCGCCGAAGCAGCTCTCGTGGCGGCGCTTCTTTGAGATCACCGGTCTGGTCGGCGTTCGGGTGGAAGATGACGCCGTCTTCGACGATTCGCACCGGCTGATCCTGGAGCTGGTCCACGCGGGCGTGGTAGACGGCCTGCGCATTGACCACGTCGACGGCCTGGCCGATCCGCTGGGCTATCTGCAGCGCCTGCGGCAGAAAACCGGACCCGATTGCTACATCACGGTTGAAAAAATTCTCGCGAAGGGAGAACAGCTCCCCGCAGACTGGCCGGTATCCGGCACCACCGGGTACGAGTTTATCGCCTCGCTGGCGGAGGTGCTGGTCGACGACGATAACCTCTCGCGCCTGGAGACCATCCACGACGAGACGCTGGGCGTCACGGTCGATCGGCACGCTGAACTGCGCGATGCCAAGGGCCTGATGACCGATCGTAATTTTGAGGGCGAGTTCACCACGCTGCTAAACCTTGCGGACGATCTGGCCCAACGCAATGACGTTGCGCTGCCGCGCGAGGAGATCCGCCACGCGCTGCACGAGCTGCTTATCGCCTTTCCGGTGTACCGCACCTACGGCACTCGCGAGGGGTTAACCCCGCCGGACGTGGCGCTGCTTAGCCGCGTGGTCGCCGGGGTAAATACGTCCGAAGCGGCCCTGAGCCTGATTGTGCGCATTCTTACCGGCGATCTGCCGGAAGATTGCCGCGACTCCGCCGCGCTGTTCAGAACCCGTTTCCAGCAACTGACCGGGCCGCTGATGGCGAAGTCGGTGGAGGACACGCTGTTCTTTCGCCACAACCTGGAGCTGGCGCTCAATGAAGTGGGCGCTGACCCGACGCCGCGCGCGTTCTCGTTATCCCGTTTTCACCAGGAGATGCGCATTCGTCTCGCCCGTCAGCCCGACGCGCTGCTGGGCACCTCCACGCACGATACCAAGCGCGGAGAGGACGCCCGTGCGCGGCTCTACACCCTGACGGAGGCGCCGGAACGCTGGGGTGAGAATCTCGCCCGCTGGCGACAGATGAACCAGACCCAGGTGCGTTTTCTCAACGACGGCACCGCACCCAACGCTGCCGATACCTGGATGATCTATCAGGCGCTGGCGGGGGTCTGGCCCGCCACGCTGTCGCATGATGATGCCGAAGGGCTTGCATCGCTGGAGACGCGTTTCCTCGGCTTCCTTGAGAAAGCGCTTCGCGAGGCAAAGCAGCGCACCGACTGGACAGACAGCAACGAGAGCTATGAGAGCGTGGTGCTGAGCTACGCGCGGCATCTGCTGTCCCCGGATAACACGCTCTTTTTGCAGGATTTCAGCGAGGCGATGCAGCCCTTTATCCGTGCCGGACTGATGAACAGCCTCAGCCAGACGGCGATCAAGCTGACGGCTCCCGGCGTGCCGGATATCTATCAGGGCAGTGAAGCGCTTAACTTTAGCCTCGTCGACCCGGATAACCGACGTGAGCCGGACTTCAACGCGCTGGTGCACAACCTCAGCGCGGCGGATGCCACGGTGTTCGACAACCCGGCGTGCTGGCGGGACGGCAGGGTTAAGCAATTTGTCACCGCCACGCTGCTGCGGCTGCGGCCGCATTACGACGCGCTTTTCCGCTACGGCGACTGGCTGCCGCTCAAGGTTTCCGGCGAGCGCGAGGAGAACCTGATTGTCTATGCGCGGGTTAAGGACGAGGAGGCGCTGATTGTTGCCGTGCCGCGGCTGGTCTTTGGCGTCACCGACAACGCAAAACTATGGGTCAATACCAGGGTAGCGATACCCGAGGAGCTGGCGGGGAAACGCTATCGGGATCTGTTCAGCGGTGAAAGCCGCATTCTGCAAGAGACGCTGGATTTAACGTCTGAAACGGGATGTTTATTAGTTCTGCTTACCTGCGAATAATCGTGGAGAACGAAAATGGCAAAGGATACTACGTTTGAAATTCGGGCCGGTCATGGCCAGCAGTTGGGTGCTAATTATGACGGGAAAGGGGTCAACTTCGCGCTGTTCTCCGCGCACGCTGAGCGGGTGGAGCTCTGTCTGTTTGACCCGTCCGGGAAAACCGAAATCGCCCGGCTGGAGCTGCCGGAGTATACCCATGAGGTCTGGCACGGCTATGTGCCCGATCTGAAACCCGGTGCGCTTTATGGCTATCGCGTCTACGGCCCCTACGATCCGGAAAACGGCCACCGCTTCAACCCGCATAAGCTGCTTATCGACCCGTATGCCCGAGAACTGGTGGGTGATATCGACTGGAACGACGCCCATTTCGGCTATGAGCTGGGACATGAGGAGCTGGATCTTAGCTTCGATACGCGGGACTGCGCGCCGTTCACGCCAAAATGCAGGGTTATCGACCCGAACGCTTTCGACTGGCAGGACAACAACCGGCCAAACGTGCCCTGGCCGCATACCGTCGTCTATGAGAGCCACGTGAAGGGTTTTACCCAGATGAACCCGGCCATTCCGCCCGAACTGCGCGGCACGTTTGAGGGCATGGGGCACAAAGCCTCGGTCGACTACATCAAAAGCCTCGGCATTACCTCGGTAGAGCTGCTGCCGGTTCACTGGTTCCCGGACGATCAGCATCTGCTCGACCGCGGCCTGAAAAACTTCTGGGGCTATAACACGCTCGGCTTTTTTGCCCCGGCGTCGCGCTACTACGGCCCGGCAGGGATCCAGGGCTTTCGCGATATGGTGCGCGCGTATCATGACGCGGGCATCGAGGTGATTCTGGACGTAGTTTACAACCACACGGCGGAAGGTAACGAGCTGGGGCCAACGCTCTCGTTCAAGGGCATTGATAACTACAGCTACTACCGCACGCTGCCGGACCAGCACCGGTATTACATTAACGACACCGGGACGGGGAACACGGTGAATACCTCGCACCCGCGCGTGCTGCAGATGGTGATGGATTCCCTGCGCTACTGGGCCGAATCCATGCACATTGACGGCTTTCGTTTCGACCTGGGGACGATACTGGGCCGCGAGCCCGAAGGGTTTGACCCACGCGGCGGTTTCTTTGATGCCGTCACCCAGGATCCGGTGCTATCAAAACTCAAGCTGATCGGCGAACCGTGGGATATCGGCCCCGGCGGCTATCAGGTCGGTGGCTTCCCGCCGGGCTGGGGCGAGTGGAACGATAAATACCGCGATACCGTTCGTGAGTACTGGAAGGGGGACAACGTCTCGACGGACTTTGCCGCGCGCCTGCTGGGCTCCGGTGATCTGTACGATCTGCGCGGTCGTCGCCCGTGGGCCAGCGTCAACTTTATCACCGCTCACGACGGCTTTACGCTGAATGACCTGGTCTCGTACAACGAGAAGCATAACGCCGATAACGGCGAGGACAATAACGACGGGCATAACGATAATCGCTCGTACAACTATGGTGAAGAAGGGCCGACGGAGAACCCGGATATTATTGCCACCCGCGAACGGCAGAAGCGTAATTTCCTGACTACGCTGCTGTTTTCCCACGGCACGCCGATGCTGCTGGCGGGGGATGAGTTTGGCCGCACGCAGAAGGGCAACAACAACGGCTACTGTCAGGACAGCGAGATCTCATGGATCGACTGGAACGGGCTGTCCGAATACGACGCGGCGCTGCGCGACTTTACCCGCCATCTCATTGCGCTTCGCGCATCGCAGCCGCTGTTGCGTCGTGAAAGCTGGCGCGACGGGCTGGAGATCCGCTGGTTCAATGCCGGAGGGGGGCCGCAGCAGGCGGAGCAGTGGGATGAAGGCTCGACGCTCGGGGTTTCCATCAGCAGGCCCGACCTTGCTCAGGAGGAAGGCATCTGGCACGACGTGCTGATGCTGTTCAATCCGTTCGAAGGGACGGTTCCGTTCCAGATCCCGCAGTTTGGTGAAGGAGGATGGGTGCTGGAGCTGTCTACGGCGGATGACGCTGCCGCCGGGACAGCGATCACCGAAACCGTAGAGTACGACCTGGCCGGACGCAGTATTACCCTGTTCAGACGTCCGTGATTCAGAGTGATGCCGCCGCCCGGGCGGCGGTGTCATACAGGGAGGAGATCGCGCGTAACAGCTGCGCGGTTTCGCCGATCGATTTCCCGGAAATGCCGCTCTCCGCGTGGATCGCGATCAGACACGCTTCCCGCACGTCCCGGTATTTCATGCACAGCGCTTTCCCTTCGTCCGTGGTGGAGAAAAAGAGCTCTTTCCCCGCCTTCTCGCTCGTCACGTAGCCCGCTTTGACCAGCTTTTTCAGGGCATAGGTCACCACATGGGTGTCTTCCACGTTGAGAACAAAGCAGATATCGGCCAGCTTTTTCTTGCGGTCGCGGTGGTTTACGTGGTGGAGAAGCGAAACGTCAAAAGCGCCCATATCCGGCTCTCCGGCTGCGGTCATGCAGCGCACCATCCATTTGTTAAACGCGTTGCTGGTCATGATCAGCGCGTACTCCAGCTCTGACAGTTCCGCGCAGCGCTCGGACACCAGATGGCGGGAAGAGACGATCCGGCCATCGTTGATATCGTCGTGATGGGGTAAGGCACTCTTTTTTGCGGTCATAACGTTCCTTAGCCAGAAATGTAAACTCGTCGATAAAATAAGAACATTTTATTGATAAATTGTTTACATGTTTTTGAGGTTCAGATATAGCTTTTTAGCGCAGGTTTTTCGAAGCCTGACGAAAAAACACAACATCGCTCGCCGCAAATTAAAAAAATAGCCGTCGGCGCGCGACGCTCACTTTCGATAGGGTAAACGTTTATGGACGGTACTACGCTGCTGCCGCTGATCGGGATACCGATCGTGGTTATTGGTTTTGCACTGCGCTTCAACCCGCTGCTGGTGGTCGTAGTGGCGGGGCTGGCGACGGGACTGCTGGTCGGCATGGATTTCGGGATGCTGCTGGAGACCTTCGGCGAGAAGTTTGTGAATAGCCGATCGCTGGCGACCTTCATCCTGATCCTGCCGGTGATCGGTCTGCTGGAGTATTACGGGCTTAAAGAGCGCGCCCAGGCCTGGGTGGCGAAGATCGCCAGCGCCACCTCGGCGCGTATTCTGATGCTCTACTTTGTGGCGCGTGAAGGTACGGCGGCGCTGGGATTGATGTCCCTTGGCGGTCATGCCCAGACGGTGCGCCCGCTGCTGGCGCCGATGGCCGAAGGGGCCGCGCTGAACGAATATGGCGAGCTGCCGCAGCACATCCGCGACAAAATCAAAGCCCATGCCGCCGCGTGCGACAACATCGCGGTCTTCTTTGGGGAAGATATCTTTATCGCCTTTGGTGCGGTGCTGCTGATTGACGCCTTCCTGAAGGAAAACGGAATTGAAGGGATCGAGCCGTTGCACATCGGCCTGTGGGCCATTCCAACTGCCATTGCTGCATTGATTATTCATATGACGCGCCTGCTGCGCCTGGATGCCAGCATCCGTCGCGACGTCATGGCCTGGCGAGCAGAGCAGGGTACGCAGGAGGCCGCGCAATGATGACGCTTATCACCATTAACCGCGTGTACTATCTGATCGGCTTTGTCGTCATGCTGCTGGTTGTGATGACCCTGCGCGACCGCGCTAATCCGAAGCGTTTTACCACCGCGCTGTTCTGGTTCTTATTCGGCGGGATCTTCCTGTTTGGTGACCTGATGGTTCAGGAGCTGGGGAAATCGCTGGCGTACCGGATCGTTGGCGGGTGCGTCATCGCTATCGCGCTGCTGGCGGGTTTCGGGCTTGTCGGGAAAGGGCATTATAAAATGGCCTCCGACGAGGAACGCGTTGCCTCATCGAACCGGCTCAAAAACTGGCTGTTCCTGCCCGCGCTGATGATCCCGGTGGTGACGGTTATCGGGACGCTGTTCCTGAAGGGCGTGTCGATTGGTGGCGTTTATCTTCTCGACCAGAAACAGCTTACTCTTGCGGCGCTTTGCGTGGCCTGCGTCGCGGCGATCCTTACCGGCTGGTGGCTGACCAAAGGCACGCCGCTGCACGCCATTCGTCAGTCTCGTCGTCTTGTCGATACCATCGGCTGGGCGGTGATCCTGCCGCAGATGCTGGCGATGCTCGGCGGCGTGTTCGTGGCGGCCAATACCGGTGATTCGGTGCAGAAGGTGGTGAGCCTGTTCGTGAACCCGGACAGTCGCTTCATGCTGGTGGTGATTTACTGCGTGGGCATGGCGCTGTTTACCATGATCATGGGTAACGCCTTTGCGGCATTTCCGGTGCTGAGCGCGGGGATCGCCTTGCCGTTCCTGATCAACGTGCATCACGGTAATCCGGCACCGTTGCTGGCGATTGGCATGTACGCGGGCTACTGCGGCACGCTGATGACGCCGATGGCCGCGAACTTCAATATCGTTCCCGCCGCGCTGCTGGAGCTGAAAGACAAATATCAGGTGATCAAAATCCAGATCCCGACCGCGTTAACCCTGCTGGTGGTGAACGTGTTCCTCATGTATTTCCTCGTGTTTCGCTAAGGAGCTGTTATGGAATTGACGCAACATCAGGCTGACGCGTTTGCCCGCATGCCTTTAACCTATTTGCGCCAGGAATACCCGAACCACATCATGCATCTGCTGAATGATGATGGTGACGTTCTGCCGCCTCGCGAGCTGCACCCGATTTTCTACGGCTGTTTTGACTGGCATTCGGCGGTGCACGGCTACTGGCTGCTGCTGCGCTGCGTGCGCCTCTACCCGGAACTGCCGAGCCGGAATGACATCGTTGCGCTTTTCGACGAGCACCTGACCGAGCAGAACGTGGCGAAGGAGCTGGCCTATTTCACCGCGCCGTTCCGCGCCTCGTTCGAACGCCCCTATGGCTACGGCTGGCTGCTGGCGCTGGCCCAGGAGCTGAAACAATCGTCTCTGCCGCAGGCCGCAGGCTGGTACCAGACGCTGGAGCCGTTAACCCAGGATATTCGCAACCGGCTGGTGGATTACCTCAGCAAGCTTACCTATCCGATCCGCGTCGGGACGCACTACAACACCGCGTTTGCCCTCGCGCTGGGGCTGGACTACGCCCGAGCCGTGGAAGATAGCGCGCTTGGGCAGGCGATTGTGACGGCGGCGGAGCGGTTTTACCTCGCGGATACGCGCTATCCGGCCCATTACGAACCCGGTGGCGATGAGTACATTTCCGGCGCGCTGACGGAAGCGCTGCTGATGAGCAAGGTCGCAGAGAATTTCCCGGCCTGGTTCGACGGGTTTCTTCCGGATATTGGCTCCATTGCGGCGCTGATGAACCCGGCGGAAGTGAGCGACCGAACCGACCCGAAAATTGCTCATCTGGACGGGTTAAACCTCAGCCGCGCGTGGTGTATGAAGCATATTGCCCGCGCGCTTCCCGCACATCATCCGGCGCAGCAGGCGCTGAGTGATGCCGTGGCGAAACACCTGACGGCAAGCGTGGAGCATGTGGTGGGCAGCCACTACAGCGGCGGGCACTGGCTGGCGAGTTTTGCGCTGCTGGCTCTTGAATAAACGAACGAGTCGTCTTTTTTGCCGGGTGGCGGCTTTGCCTTACCCGGCCTACCGCACTACGTAGGCCCGTGCAAGCGTAGCGCCGCCGGGCGCAGCCTGCTCACGCTAAACAAAACCGCCCCCGTCGAGGCGATGACGGCTATCCACAGCGCAAAATGTACGGCCCGGTCATGGTCTGATTCGGTCGTCGCAAGCAGCACGCCCACCGCGGCGGTACCAAGGCACTGGCCGAACGTCCTGACGATAGACAACACGCCCGATGCATAGCTGGCATATTCCCGCGCCACGTTAGCGAGCATCTCCCGGTTATTGGGGCTCTGGAAGCACCCAAAACCTATCCCACACACCAGGCTGCGCAGGCAGATATTCCATGCCGAAGGGTTTTCCGGCATCGTCGCCAGCAGAATCAGGCCGCAGACAAAAACGATCAGCCCAATGGTTGAAATCAGCGGCGCGGAAATCGTATCCGCCCAGCGCCCCGCGTGTGGCGCGATGATCACGATACCAATCGGCCACGGAGTAAAAAGCAGCGCGGATTCGAGCGGGGTATAGCCATACACACTCTGAAACAGGAACGGCAGGGCGACAAACGTAATGCCCTGGCTGACAAACGAGGCCAGTGAGGTCAGGGCGGCAAGCGTGAAGCGGCCATTGCTGAACATCACGGGGGGCAGCAAAGGGCTTCGGGTCCGTCGAATATGCCAGATAAAGGCGATGGCGCTAAGTATGGCAAGCATCGCCCAGCAAGTGGTCTCCTGACTGATGTGCCGGGAATGGTTAGCGGTCACGATTGTTGAACCTAACAGGATTGCCGAGAGCACCGCGCCAGCCGTGTCAAAGGGCATTTTTTGAGAAGCGGATCCACGCGGTAATGCCTTCCAGGCCAGCAGCAGCGCAACGCTTCCCGGAATAATGTTAATGGCAAACAGCCATTCCCAGCGCAGCGCCTCAAGGATCGTACCGCCGAGCACGGGGGCTATGGCCGTACTGGCGGCAATCAGCAGGGCGTGGAGCCCCAGAACGCGGCCAAGCAGTCGCCCGGGAAAAACGGAGCGCAGTATCCCCGGAGCGATACTCAGCGTGGCCGCGCCGCCTATGCCTTGCAAAATACGCATTCCGATCAGCACGTCTGGCGTTGTTGCCAGCGCGCAGCCGAGCGAGGCGATCGTAAAGGTGGCAAGCCCGGCGAGAAATACCGAACGATAGCCCACGCGCGCCGCCAGCGCCGCGAAGATGGCCAGCGTCATCGCCGCCGACAGCAGGTAACCGTTGGCAAACCATACCGCGATATCCGCAGAAACCTTCATTGCGTTTGCCATCGAAGGCAGCGCAACGTTAATCATGGTGCCGTCAAAGACGCCCATCAGCGTGGTGGTCATCAGTGCGATCATTACCCGCGCGCGTTCATGGCCGGGCAAGCCTTCATCACCGGGTTGGTTGGAGAAGAGTGTCATCGTTTGACTCCAGAGAAGAATAGTGATGACGAAACTATAATCATGGGATATACAGGGCGGAAGACGCAGCGTTTGCACTTAATCGTTGCACACAACGCCTTATATAAGGAGTCATCGTGTCGGATCCTGATTTTAATCTGCTTGTTGCCCTCGACGTCCTGCTGGCTGAGGCCAGCGTAGCGGGCGCGGCGCGACGCTTAAACCTGAGCACCTCCGCCATGAGCCGCACCCTGAACAGGCTGCGGGAGGTGACCGGCGATCCTATTCTGGTGAGGGCCGGTCGGCATATGGTCCTGACCCCCTGGGCCGAAGCCACCCGGGATCGCGCCAGAAGCGCTGTGCATGAGGCGAGGGCGGTCCTGCTGCCCTCCACGGAAACGCTGAATGTTGAGCGTATGGAGCGCCTCTTCACCATCAGGGCCAACGACGGTTTTGTGGTGGCGTTTGGGCCCATGCTCATTGCCGCAGTGGCGAAGGCGGCGCCCGGGGTGTGCATCCGTTTCTCGCCGAAACCTGAGAAAACGTCGCGCTATTTACGCGAAGGACTGGTTGATCTGGAAATTGGCGTGCAGAGCAATATGGGGCCTGAAATACGTCTGCAAAGACTTTTTCAGGATCGCTTTGTTGGCGCAGTACGGCAGGGCCATCCGCTGGTCTTGCTGTCGTCAGTTAGTCTTGACGATTATGTTTCATGGGGACACGTGGTGGCCTCGCCAGACGGATCCCTGCACGGGTTTGTCGATGACGCGCTGGCGGAGCGCGGGATGAAACGCAAAATCGCCAGCGTGGTGCCCGGTTTTCCAACGGCGCTATCCGTGGCGCTGACGTCCGATCTGATTGCGCTGGTTCCGGCGCTCTATTTGCTCAATCAGCCGATGTCTGAACACGTGCATGTTTTTGAACTGCCCTTTAAGGCCAGAAGCATTACAGTGTCACAAATGTGGCATCCGCGCATGGAAAGGGACCCGGGCCACCGGTGGCTCAGGGAGAAAGTGCTGGAAGTATGCCAGGCCGTGCGCTGACCGCTCAAACAGTTTTTTTCGGCACGTTGAGGATGAATCGCGTTGATACCGCGTCAGACTCCACGCGGATTTTTCCGTGGTGTGCGGTAACGATGGACTTGACGATGGCAAGACCAATTCCGCTGCCTTCGCCTTTACGCTGTCTTGACGGATCCACCCGGTAGAAACGGTCAAACAGCCTCGGCAGATGTGCTTCCGGGATGGCGGTGCCGGGGTTCTCCACCACCAGTTCAACATCGCTTTCCTGCTCCCTGAGCGAGATGGTCACCGTTTTCCCCTCCGGGGTATAGCGCAGGGCATTGGATAACAGATTATTAATCGCTCTTCTGAACATCTGCGGATCCCCCTCCGTCAGGCACGGCAGCCCGTTACATTTCAGCGTGATGTTGCGTTCTTCGGCCCAGGCTTCGAAGAAATCGAACACTTTCATGACTTCCGCACGCAAATCAAACATCACCCGATCCGGGATCAGCTGATTATTGTCCGCCTGTGCCAGGAAAAGCATGTCGCTGACCATCCGGGTCATCCGGTTGTACTCTTCAAGGCTGGAGTACAGAACGTCTTCAAGCTCTTTTTGAGAGCGGTTCTGGCTCAGCGCGATTTCGGTTTGCGTCACCAGGTTGGTAATGGGGGTTCTGATCTCGTGGGCGATATCGGCAGAGAAATTGGCCTGTCGGGTAAAGACATCTTCAATCTTTTCAATCATATGGTTGAAGGAGATGACAAGCTGTTCCAGCTCAACGGGCACGCGCGAGGGCTCCAGGCGTGCGTCAAGATTCTCCGAGGTGATATTTTTAATGGCGGTACTGACGTTGCGCAGGGGCAAATGCCCCTGGCGTACCGCAACGCGAATGACAAAAATAATCAGCAGGCTCATCGCTGCGGCAATGGCAAACAGATTCTTTTTCAGCGCATCGAGGTAATGCAGATGAAAATTAATCGAGAGCCCGATCAGCATCACGTAGCCCTGCGTTTTACCCTGCAACGTCACCGTTCCCGAAGAGGCGATAATCCGGTACGTTTCCATTTGCATGCCGGACCCGGCATGCATGGGATCAGCAGAGTCTTCGACCGTCCAGAGAAACACCTCCTGCGCGCGACGGTGTGCATTGAAATCCGTCGTATTCATCGCGGGGCGTAATGCCGTCCCTTGCGCCGAGCTGAAAAGGACATTTCCCTGCGGATCGAGAAGCAGGACGGCCACGTTGCGGTAGCTGGCAATCGACTCGTTAAGCTTGCTGATTTTCTTTTGGTCGGGATCGGCCGGAGACTGCAGGATGCGGTGCATCGCGGTGCTGATCTGTTGCAGGTCGCTGATATCCTGCTCGGCGAAATGCTTTTCAACGGACTGCAGCATAAACCAGGTAAAGGCGAAAAAGGCCAGGATGGTGGAGAGACTGATAAAGAAGGTCAGCCGCAGGGCAAGCGAGAAAGGGCGCCTGAAGAGCTTAGCGCGCATCCGGTGCCTCCAGCATATAGCCCACGCCGCGCACGGTCTGGATCAGCTTCGGTTCAAAATCGTTATCGATTTTCGCGCGCAGCCTCTTTACCGCCACATCAATCGCGTTTGTGTCGCTGTCAAAGTTCATGTCCCAGACCTGGGAGGCAATCAGCGAGCGGGGCAGCACTTCTCCCTGGTGGCGCAGGAAAAACTCCAGCAGGCTGAACTCTTTGCTGGTGAGCAGGATCCGGTTTCCTGCGCGGCTGACTTTTCGCGAAACGAGATCGACCGTCAGGTCAGCCGCCTGAAGCTGGCTTTCTGCGATCACCGTATTTCCGCGTCTTAACAGCGTCCTGACCCGGGCGAGCAGCTCCGCAAAGGCAAACGGCTTAATCAGATAATCGTCCGCGCCCAGCTCAAGCCCCTTCACCCGGTGTTCAATGGTGCCGAGCGCCGTGAGTAACAGTATGGGCATCCCTTTGCCCGCTGAGCGGAGCATGCGGACAATATCCCAGCCGTTCACATCGGGTAGCATGATATCCAGGATCAGCAAATCATAATCAGCGGTCATGGCGAGATGGTAGCCGGTCAGGCCGTTGTCCGCGCGATCCACCACAAACCCCGCTTCAGTCAGCCCCTTACTCAGGTACTCACCGGTTTTAATCTCGTCTTCAACGATCAGTAATTTCATCTTGCTCCCCAGGCTGGCTGCTGAGGACATTCTATTGTGCCCGCGATCATTAACAATGACATACGTTAAAGATGACAACATTGTCATTATCCTGTCACCCGTCAAACAGGATGCGTTCCGTAGAGTAGCCCTCGTCAAACTCTGGACGAGAAGCGTTATGTTCCTGTTAAAACGACTAAGCATCAGTACGGTATTTATCCTTGCAGGCTGCGTCTCGCTGGCCCCCGAGTACCAGCGGCCCGCATCACCGGTACCCCGGCAGTTTTCGCTTTCCCGCAACGGCCTGATGCCCGCGGCTTCAGGCTATCAGGACACTGGCTGGCGTCACTTTTTTGCCGATCCTCAGGTTGCGGGGCTGATTACAGAAGCCCTGAAGAACAACCGCGATATAAAAATGGCCGCCCTGAAGGTCGAAGAGGCCCGGGCGCAGTTCAACGTGACGGATGCGGATCGTTATCCTCAGTTGAATGCCTCCTCGGGTATTACCTACCGCGGCGGGCTGAAAAGTGACAAACCCACCGCGCAGGAGTATGACGCGGGCCTGGCGCTTAGCTACGATCTCGACTTTTTCGGCAGGCTCAGAAACATGAGCGAGGCCGACCGGCAAAACTATTTCGCCAGTGAAGAAGCGCGTCGCGCGGTGCATATTTTGCTCATCGCAAACGTGTCGCAAAGCTATTTCAATCAGCAGCTGGCGTTTAAACAGCTGCGTATTGCACGGGATACCCTGAAAAATTACCGGCAGTCTTATGCTTTCGTTGAGCGGCAGCTGGTGACGGGCAGTACGAACGTTCTGGCGCTGGAGCAGGCCCGTGGCCAGATTGAAAGTACCCAGGCAGAGATCGCCAAAAGAGAGGGGGAACTGGCGCAGGCCAGTAACGCCCTGCATCTGGTCCTGGGAACCTATCGCGCATTGCCGGATGATGGCGGAATGAATGCCCGGGATATTACGCCGGTAAAACTGCCGCCTCATCTTTCATCAGAAATCCTGCTGCAGCGCCCGGATATTATGGAGGCGGAGTATCAGCTAAAAGCGGCTGATGCGAATATTGGCGCAGCGCGCGCGGCCTTTTTCCCGTCCATTTCACTGACCAGCGGGCTTTCAACAGGCAGTACGGAATTATCAAGCCTGTTCACCACGGGAAGCGGAATGTGGAATTTTATCCCTAAAATTGAGATCCCCATCTTTAATGCGGGCAGGAATAACGCCAACCTGAAATTAGCGGAAATTCGCCAGCAGCAATCGGTGGTGAATTATGAGCAAAAAATTCAGTCCGCCTTCAAACAGGTCGCGGACGCGCTTGCGCTGCGGGACAGTATTAACCAGCAAATTGACGCGCAGCAGCGGTATCTTGCTTCACTGCATATTACTGTACAGCGTGCCAGAGGATTATATTCCGGCGGTGCCGTTAGCTATATCGACGTGCTCGATGCGGAACGTTCTCTTTTTTCCACGCAGCAAACTATTCTCGACCTTATTTATGCCCGTCAGGTGAATGAAATTAATCTCTTCACTGCGCTGGGTGGTGGTTGGGTCGAATAAATTAATCAAAGAGGAAAATAAAAATGCGTAATTCACTTAAAGCCGTTGCGTTCGGCGCAATCGCCGTGATGTTTTCTGCCACCCTCCAGGCTGAGGTTCATCAGCACGAGGGGATGAGTGCCGCCAGCGACGCGGCTTCAGAGCAAATTATCCACGGTAAGGGTGTCGTAAAAGCGATCGATCTTACGAATAAAAAAATCACCATTTCTCATGACGCTATCCCGGCGGTCGACTGGCCTGCAATGACCATGCGCTTCACGTTCATCAAGGCTGACGAGAGTATTAACGCGCTGAAGCCTGGCAGCCCGGTCGATTTTACCTTTGTTCAGCAGGGAAATATCTCTTTACTCAAGAGCATTAAATAGGCGAGATACGGCATGGCCTCATTAAACATAAAATATGCTGCCATCATACTCTGCAGCCTTATTGCAGGAGGGCTGATATCCGTGACGGCATGGCAGGCTTTTCATTCATCTGAAAAAACGGAAAATAGCGCGACAGAAAGAAAGGTGCTGTTCTGGTATGACCCGATGAAGCCAGACGTTAAATTTGATAAGCCCGGTAAATCCCCGTTTATGGATATGGACCTGGTGCCGAAATATGCGGATGAAAACGAGAATAAAAGCAGTGCCGGGATACGTATTGACCCGACCCAGGTTCAGAACCTGGGTTTAAAAACGCAAAAGGTGACGCGCGGAACGCTGAATTATGCCCAGACGATCCCGGCTAACGTCAGCTATAACGACTATCAGTTTGTTATTGTGCAGGCCCGTGCGGAAGGGTTCGTTGAGAAAGTATATCCATTGACGACCGGCGATCGCGTGAAGAAAGGTACGCCGCTCGTTGATATGACTATCCCGGACTGGGTAGAAGCGCAGAGTGAATTTTTACTGTTATCCGGCACCGGCGGTACGCCCACGCAGATTAAAGGGGTGCTTGAACGGCTGCGGCTGGCCGGTATGCCGGACGACGATATTCAGAGACTGCGCGCGACCCGCACCATCCAGACCCGTTTTACCATTAAGGCTCCCATCGACGGGGTGATCACGGCATTCGATCTGCGTACCGGAATGAATATTTCCAAAGATAAGGTGGTGGCGCAAATTCAGGGCATGGATCCGGTCTGGATCAGCGCGGCGGTGCCTGAGTCTGTCGCATATCTGCTGAAAGATACCTCACAGTTTGCTGTTTCGATACCGGCCTGGCCGGATAAATCTTTCCCGGTGGAGAAATGGAGTCTTCTGCCGAGCGTGGATCAAACCACCCGTACGCTGCAGGTGCGTCTGCAGGTTTCTAATAAGGACGAACTGCTGAAGCCGGGCATGAACGCGTACCTGAAGCTGAATACGCAAAGCCAGGAGATGCTGCTCATCCCGTCACAGGCCGTGATTGATACCGGTAAAGAACAGCGAGTGATTACCGTTAATGCTGACGGGCGCTTTGTGCCGAAACCGATCCACGTTTTGCATGAATCTCAGCAGCTGTCCGGTATTGGTAGCGGGCTGGAAGAAGGGGAGTCGGTGGTGGTCAGCGGCCTGTTCCTGATTGACTCGGAGGCCAATATTACCGGCGCGCTGGAGCGTATGCGTCAGACTGACACCGCTGACGACGCGCATTCCGGCCATTAAGGAGAGGATGATGATTGAATGGATTATCCGGCGATCGGTCGCCAACCGTTTCCTGGTCATGCTGGGGGCGCTGTTCCTCAGCGTCTGGGGGACATGGACCATCATCAACACCCCGGTCGATGCCTTGCCGGATCTGTCTGATGTTCAGGTGATTATCAAAACAAGCTATCCCGGCCAGGCCCCGCAGATTGTTGAAAACCAGGTCACCTATCCGCTCACGACCACCATGCTGTCGGTTCCCGGCGCAAAGACCGTGCGAGGTTTTTCCCAGTTTGGCGATTCGTATGTGTACGTCATATTTGAAGATGGCACCGATCTCTACTGGGCCCGTTCGCGCGTGCTGGAGTACCTGAATCAGGTTCAGGGCAAACTGCCTGCCGGGGTGAGCTCTGAAATCGGCCCTGATGCCACGGGCGTGGGCTGGATATTTGAGTATGCGCTGGTGGATCGCAGCGGAAAACACGATCTCGCCGAATTGCGTTCATTGCAGGACTGGTTCCTGAAATTTGAGCTGAAAACCATCCCGAATGTGGCCGAGGTCGCGTCGGTGGGCGGTGTGGTTAAGCAATATCAGATTCAGGTAGATCCGCTAAAGCTGACTCAGTTCGGCATCAGCCTGCCGGAGGTTAAGCAGGCGCTTGAATCGTCGAACCAGGAAGCAGGGGGATCGTCGGTTGAAATGGCGGAAGCGGAGTATATGGTCCGCGCCAGCGGTTATCTACAGGCGCTGGATGATTTCAATAACATCGTCCTGAAAACCGGCGAGAACGGGGTTCCGGTTTATCTCCGCGACGTCGCCCGCGTACAAACGGGGCCGGAAATGCGGCGCGGCATTGCCGAGCTGAACGGGCAGGGGGAAGTGGCGGGTGGCGTGGTGATCCTGCGCTCTGGCAAAAACGCACGCGACGTTATCACTGCGGTGAAAGATAAACTCAACACGCTGAAGGCCAGCCTGCCGGAGGGCGTTGAGATTGTCACAACCTACGATCGCAGCCAGTTAATTGACCGTTCTATTGATAACCTGAGCTACAAACTCCTCGAAGAGTTCATTGTGGTGGCCATCGTCTGCGCGCTGTTTCTCTGGCACGTCCGCTCCGCGCTGGTGGCGATTGTTTCTCTGCCGCTTGGCCTGTGTATTGCCTTTATCGTCATGCATTTCCAGGGGCTGAACGCCAACATTATGTCGCTGGGCGGGATCGCCATTGCCGTCGGGGCGATGGTGGATGCTGCCATCGTGATGATTGAAAACGCGCATAAACGGCTGGAAGAGTGGGATCACCAGCATCCGGGAGAAGAGATTGATAATGTTACTCGCTGGAAGGTGATCACTAACGCCTCTGTGGAAGTGGGGCCCGCGCTGTTTATCAGCCTGCTGATTATTACCTTGTCGTTCATTCCCATCTTTACCCTGGAGGGACAAGAAGGGCGGCTGTTTGGTCCACTGGCCTTTACCAAAACGTACTCCATGGCGGGTGCAGCCGCGCTGGCCATCATTGTGATTCCGATTCTGATGGGATTCTGGATCCGGGGAAAAATTCCCGCCGAGACCAGCAACCCGCTGAACAGACTGCTGATTAAAGCTTATCATCCGCTGCTGGTTCGGGTGCTGCACTGGCCCAAAACAACGCTGTTCGTTGCCGCTTTATCTATCCTTACGGTGATCTGGCCCTTAAGCCAGGTGGGCGGCGAGTTTCTGCCGAAGATCAACGAGGGCGATCTGCTGTATATGCCGTCCACGTTACCCGGCGTGTCGCCGGCAGAAGCTGCTGCGCTATTGCAGACCACGGACAAACTCATCAAAACCGTGCCCGAGGTGGCCTCTGTTTTTGGCAAGACCGGTAAGGCGGAAACGGCAACGGATTCCGCACCGCTCGAAATGGTGGAAACCACCATTCAGCTTAAGCCGGAGGATCAATGGCGGCCAGGCATGACGATGGACAAGATCGTTGACGAGCTGGATAAAACCGTTCGTTTGCCCGGCCTGGCAAATCTCTGGGTGCCGCCTATTCGAAACCGCATTGATATGCTCTCAACCGGGATCAAAAGCCCGATAGGTATCAAGGTGTCCGGTACCGTTTTGTCTGATATCGACGCGACGGCGCAAAGCATCGAGGCGGTAGCGAAAACCGTGCCGGGCGTGGTGTCAGCCCTGGCTGAACGTCTGGAGGGCGGGCGCTACATTGATATTGATATCAACCGGGAAAAAGCGTCCCGCTACGGGATGACGGTGGGTGACGTGCAGCTGTTTGTCTCCTCGGCCATCGGCGGCGCGACGATGGGGGAAACGGTAGAGGGTGTGGCCCGGTACCCGATAAACATTCGTTACCCGCAGGACTACCGGAACAGCCCGCAGACGTTGAGAGAGATGCCGATTCTGACACCGATGAAGCAGCAGATCACGCTGGGGGATGTGGCTGATATTAAGGTCGTTTCTGGCCCGACCATGTTGAAAACGGAGAATGCGCGGCCTGCCAGCTGGATTTACATCGATGCGCGGGGCAGGGATATGGTGTCGGTGGTGAACGACATTAAGACGGCTATCAGTCAGAACGTGAAGCTGAAACCGGGGACCAGCGTGTCATTCTCCGGGCAGTTTGAACTGCTCGAGCACGCCAACAAGAAGCTGAAGCTGATGGTGCCGATGACGGTGATGATCATTTTCATACTGCTTTATCTGGCCTTCCGGCGCGTGGATGAGGCGTTGCTGATCCTGATGAGTCTGCCGTTTGCCCTGGTCGGTGGCATCTGGTTCCTGTACTGGCAGGGCTTCCATATGTCGGTCGCGACCGGCACCGGATTTATCGCCCTGGCCGGTGTGGCGGCTGAGTTCGGGGTCGTCATGCTGATGTATTTGCGTCATGCCATTGAGGCGAATTCGGTATTGTTCCATCGGGGCACGTTCACCGAAAAGGGGCTTGATGACGCGCTTTATCATGGCGCCGTGCTGCGCGTGCGGCCAAAGGCGATGACCGTGGCGGTGATTATTGCTGGCCTGTTGCCGATACTCTGGGGGACGGGGGCAGGGTCGGAAGTCATGAGCCGGATAGCGGCACCCATGATTGGCGGAATGATTACGGCGCCGCTGCTGTCGCTGTTTATTATTCCGGCGGCGTATAAGTTAATTTGGTTGCGCAGGCAGAGAAAAATGACAGCATTTCCTGAAGATGACAGGGTAAACATTAGCTGATAAATTAGCTATTCAATTACCTATTCATAAAGTGATTCATCTTCATGACAAACCGGTCCGAAACGATACGACAGTTGCTGAGGCAAGGCCCAACATCAGTGAGGCAACTTACTGATGTTATGGGGATTAGTCAGCCAACCATCTCCAGAGCGATAAAAGCACTGGGTGATGAGGTTGTACGCGTTGGCGCCGGTCCATCTATTCACTATGTGCTGCGAGACCCGTTTCGTGGGTTCAGTTCGGCCCCCATATATCGCATAACTGAAGAGGGGAAGGTCAAACCGCTGGGACGGCTCATTCCGGTTTATCCAGATGGATTTGTGATGGAACAAACGGACAATGTCTGTCTCCATAGCGACGGGCTGCCGTGGTGGTTGTTTGATATGCGGCCTCAGGGATATCTTGGTCGCGCGTATGCATCCCGATTTTCATCCGAACTTGGCCTGCCGGCAAATCCAGAGATCTGGAGTGACTCTGATGTTATCAGGGCCTTGCTGGCGCATGGGCACGATGCGGTTGGAAATCTGTTAATAGGAGAACAGGCACGAAACCATTTTGTGGATATGCCGTCGCCTGTTGCAGTGGACAGGGCCACGGCATATCCGTCGTTGGCTCTGGCCGTGAGTTCCGGAGATGTACCGGGTTCGTCTGCTGGCGGCGAACAACCAAAATTTTGCACCTATACAGAACGTGGCCACGTCATAGTCAAATTTACAGCCGCGGACGAAAATCCCATCAGCGAGCGCTGGCGAGATTTGTTGCTCGCCGAACATCTTGCTTTAAACGTTCTTGGTGTCGAAACAGAGGTATTTGATTTCGGTGGACGGCGTTTTCTTGAAATCCCGCGGTTCGATCGCACAGGCCTGCTTGGGCGTAAGGGGCTTTTTTCTTTGCGGGCTCTTGAGGCTGAGTTTGTTGGCCGTGCGAGAGAGGCGTGGCCTGTTCTGGTTAATGAGCTGGTTAAGCAGGGCTGCGTTCATCCTGATGCAGTGGCCGGAACAGCACGACTCTGGGCGTTTGGTATGCTGATTGGCAATACCGACATGCACCACGGTAATCTGTCTTTCATCAGTGCGCATGGTCGTCCATATCATCTTGCGCCAGCCTATGACGTTCTGCCCATGGGATTCGCGCCGAAGTCAGGTGGTGAGATCGTGAATACGCTTCGCCCGGCATCGCTACTTGATGCAATAGAGGGAGAGATCTGGCATGAAGCTCTGGAACTGGCTGAACGCTTTTTTACTTTAGTCAGCGGTTGCGAACATTTCTCTGCCAGCTTTGCACCATGCGTGACGGCATTACGCGCACATCTTGACGAGGCGAGGTCAAGGATATCGCGTCTGGGATAATGAGCATGAATCCCGCCAGGGTATGGCGGGATTTTTATCAGGTTGCAACGGGAGGGCAGAAATTAATGACTTGTTGGATTTAGGCCGGTATAGATATGTGGCTTCAATATCGTATTTAACATAATATACATTATGCGCACCAATGTAAGATTTGGCAAAATCTGCCTTTCTACAGCCATGATTGCCCTGGTCATTGAAAGCTTGCTGGCTACCAACTTCTACGTTTATATAAGGTTAAAAGACGTTTGATATACTCCAGGCTTTGACCACCGCTGCTGTAGACTTATGGAAATTGAACTCGATAAAAGCTTCAAAGAAAGGATTTTCCACGCTGTCATTTTTGAAGTGACGGCTAACGTTATCATCGCTCTGTCTCTTGCATGGCTGATGAACGTTTCGGTACTCCAGTCCGGTTCGTTGTCCGTGATATCCGCACTTACCGCAACAGTCTGGAATTTTATCTTCAATAAGCTCTTTGACTCCCTGCAGAAAAAACATCAGTTTCAACGAACGTTCCTCGTTCGCACCATCCATGCGGTTGGGTTTGAAACGGGCCTTATCGTCACCTTGATCCCTGTGGCCATGTTCATGCTGAATTTAACGATCGCAGAGGCATTTTTTGTCGAGATTGGCCTTGTGCTGTTTTTCCTGCCATACACGATGCTCTTTAACTGGCTCTATGATTACCTTCGTTGGACATTAGTTGGGAGTAAACGGTCTGCTGTGTAGCGAGATTTCACCCGCCTGCCTGATTATGCTTGATACTGCACGATAATGCCGATTATCATCCTCGTGATATGACACACAAACCTGCAACTTCATGCAAAAACACTTAACGAGGTGGATATGACGCAACAGTTGATTTTGATTGCTGGCCCCTATCGAAGCGGTACCGATGGCATTCAGGCCCGCATTGATGAAAATCTTGCCCGTCTTGAACGAGCTGCATTAGCCGTTTACCAGCGCGGCCACGTTCCGGTGATTGGTGAATGGCTGGCGCTTCCACTGGCGAAGGCCGCGGGCTCGACGTCGGTTGGCGATGAAATTGCAGAATCGATGCTGTATCCCGTTGCACACCGGCTTATCGCAAAATGCGATGCGATTTATCGTATTGCCGGCGCGTCTCAGGGCGCGGATATGGACATAGAGGTTGCCCGGAAACACGGCCTCACGATTTATACCACGCTTGAAAGCATTCCTCAGGCTTAACGGCGCCCGCGCCAGCCAGTTTCTGGCTGGCTCACGCGTTAGCCAATACGACCGATACCCCTTTTTCCGATACTGCCGTAATCCAGCCTTGATCGGTATCGCCTTCAACCACAATCGTATTCGCCAGTGCCACATCGCCAATCACAAATGATGACGCCGTATTTATTTTTTCCGGCGACGCCAGGACAACCGTCTCGGCGGCTCTGCCGGAAAATGCACGTTTGATGTTCGCCTCTTCGAAATCTCCGGTCGTCAGGCCTGCTTCCGGATGGATGCCGGTCACGCCCATAAAGAACAGATCCGCATGAATATTTTCGATACCTTCGATGGCCGCCGCGCCGACGGCGACAATCGAGTGTTTATACAAACGGCCGCCGATCAGAATCACCTCAATAAAAGGATGATTAACAAGCCCCAGGGCAATGCTCGGACTGTGCGTCACCACGGTAATGCGCAGGTCATGCGGTAAAAAGGCGATCAGTTCTGAGGTGGTCGTTCCACCGTCAACGATCACCACCTGGCCTGAAGAAATCAGCTGCGCTCCCTTCTGCGCCACCTTTCTTTTGGCATCCATTTTAACGGACTGTCGTTCCGCGAAAGGCACAATAGCGGAAGACGACGGCAGCGCGCCGCCGTGAACCCGCTGTAAACGCCCTTCTGCTGCCAGCTCGCGCAAATCGCGTCGGATGGTGTCTTCAGAGACGTCGAAGAGAATGCTGAGCGCTTTTGACTGGACCTGACCTTCGGCGCCGAGCTTTTCAAGGATTAACTGTTTTCGCTGACTGGTGAGCATCCTGGATTCCTGATCTTGCATGTTTAATCTTGAAACTGCACGTTAATGCTGATATTGATAGTTACTCTACGTAAGGAGGACGAAACGTGCAATCAAAACGTGCAGATGTGCGCATCATTGACAGTGAAACCCTGTCCGATAACTGGTACTTACTTAAAAAATATACCTTTGACCTGCAGAGACGCGATGGCGAATGGCAGCGGCAAACGCGTGAAGTTTATGACCGCGGGAACGGTGCCACGATCCTGCTCTACAACCGTGACCAAAAAACGGTGATTCTGACCCGCCAGTTCCGCTTTCCGGTGTTCATTAATGGCCATGAGGACGATCTGATTGAGGCGGCGGCCGGTTTGCTCGATAACATGGATCCGGAAAGTCGCATTAAGGCTGAAGCGGAAGAAGAGACCGGGTTTAAGGTGTCGAGCGTGCAGAAAATCTTTGAAGCCTACATGAGCCCAGGCTCCGTCACGGAGAAACTCTATTTCTATATTGCCGAGTATCAGCCGAAGGACAAAACCAGCGCAGGCGGCGGTATCAAAGCGGAGGGAGAAGATATCGACGTGCTGGAAATGCCCTTTGAAGAGGCATTGCGGGGAATTGATACGGGTAAAATCGTCGACGGAAAAACCATCATGCTGCTCTATCACGTTGCTCTGAAAGGCATTCTGTAACCTGCCCGACGCCTGTTCCGGTGCAGGTGTCGGCCTGTGCTATCCTTCCTGAAACACGCAAAACGGAGATCTGAAGATGGCCGACTGGAACCCTTCTCTTTATCTGCAATACGGCGCTGAACGAACGCGCCCTGCCGCCGAGCTGCTTGCCAGAATTCCACTGAGTGACGTCGGCACCATCGCCGATTTGGGCTGTGGGCCGGGAAACAGCACCGCGCTGTTGCGGCACCGCTGGCCGTCATCGCAGATCACCGGGGTCGATAACTCACCGGCGATGCTGGAAGAGGCACGTAATGCGCTGCCCGACTGCCACTTTGTTGAGGCTGATATCCGCCAGTACAAGCCAGGCCAGCCGTTGAAACTCATCTATGCGAACGCATCGCTACAGTGGATCCCTGACCATTACGATCTCCTGCCGCACCTGGTGTCACTGCTCACGCTCAATGGCGTGCTGGCGATCCAGATGCCGGACAACTGGCTTGAGCCCACGCATGTCGCGATGCGTGAAGTGGCCCTTGAGCAAGGCTACCCGGACCGTGGCCGCGAACCGCTGCCTGGCGTACATGCCTATTACGATATTTTGTCGGAGGCCGGTTGCGAAGTGGATATCTGGCGGACAACCTATTTCCATAAAATGCGCTCCCACCAGGCCATTATTGACTGGGTAAGCGCCACCGGTTTGCGCCCGTGGCTCCAGGAACTGAACGAGAGCGAGCAGCATCGATTCCTGGAACGCTACCATGAACTGCTGGAAGAGCAGTATCCGCTCCAGGAAAACGGGCAGATACTGCTGGCTTTTCCACGGCTGTTTATGGTGGCTCAGCGTCAGCCCTGAACGGGGCTATGAACGGGCTTCTTTGAGCAGCTGCTGGATAACCTTTTCCTGCTGCTCATAATTTCCTTCGCCAAATGAGGTATAGCGGAGCTGCCCTTTAGCATCGAAATAGTAGTGCGCGGGCCAGTACTGGTTGCCGAAAGCGTTCCAGATCTGGTAATTGTTATCCGTTACGACCCGGTACGGCAGCTGCCATTTATTAACCGCATTTTTCACCGAGGCGATCGGTTTTTCCCAGGGGTATTCCGGCGTGTGAACACCGATGACGACCAGCCCCTGAGACTGGTACGTTGTCGCCCAGTCACGCACGTGTGGAAGCGTATGCTGGCAGTTAATGCAGTCCCATGTCCAAAAATCGATCAGAACCACCTTCCCTCGCAATGCTTCAGACGTGACAGGGTCACCGTTTACCCACCCCGTTCCACCGCTTAACGAAGGCAGCTGACTGCTGGGCTCGGTCATAACGACCGGCTGGAGCTTCGCCGGTTGATTGACCGGTTTTGCCAGGTTCAGCAGCGTGGTTTCAAGGCGATCCGCCACGCCGTTTGCGCCTTTCAGAGCCGAGGTCATTCCGGTGGCATTAACGACGACAGCCGCTAACATCGCCACGCCCGCGGCCTGACGTAACCTTTCCATCAGCGAAGATTTTGCTCTCAGCGGTGCCATCAGCGTGCGGCCACCGAGAACCAGCAGGCCGAGCATCAGCGCGCAGCCGCTACCGTAGGCGGCCAGCAACGCCCCGGTGGCGATGGCTGAATGCCCTGCAATATTGATGCTGAAAATGGCGCCAAGAATAGGCCCCGCGCAGGGAGACCAGAGCAGCCCGACCGCCAGACCGGCCAGAAAAGCGGAAACCATACCGCGCGTCTTACCGCTTCGGCTATTCAGGAGATTTCCCGCGCTGACCGCAGGCCCGGCGATGCGCTGGGCGAAGGAGGGAAAAATTAACGCCAGCGCGGCCGTGGCCAGGACGATAAGCGCGATCCAGCGCCCGACGATAGTTGCCTCTGCTATCCACTCGCTGGCAACGGTGACGGCCATCGCCACCAGGGTGAACATGACGATCATCCCCGCGAGCAGCGCCAGAATGTGTCGCCGCTGCCCCTGAAAACCGGCGAACAGAAGAGGAATAACCGGGAGCGTACATGGACTGAGCAGGCTTATCATCCCGCCCAGGAAAGCAATTATCAGAAACATAGACACCTCACAATACAAGTCCTGCGACGCTGCAGTGAGGCTATTTCAACGTACGGATGTGTTCAGGATATGTGTAAAAGCGTGGGTTTTGTCTGGCTCTGTATCGCCCATGCGCGAAGATACAGAACCGTACAATTAACGGCGCGGGAGAGTAATCGAAACGTCCAGCCCGCCCTGTGCGCGGTTCGCCAGCTTTAGCTTTCCGTCCAGCTGAGCGGTGAGCTGCGCAGCGATCGCCAGGCCGAGTCCTGTCCCGCCGGTGTCGCGGTTGCGTGATGTTTCTACCCGATAAAACGGCTGTAATACCGCCTCCAGCTCGGCATCCGGTATTCCCGGCCCGCCGTCCATAATGTGAATCACCACCTCTCCGGTAGTCGAGTCATCAATGGTAATGGTGGCGTAGTCGCCAAATTTCAGGGCGTTATCCAGCAGGTTGGTCATCACCCGACGAAGCGCCTGCGGCCGCGTCACAATGGGTATACGGGTCTCGCCTGCCTGAAACTGCACGTTTTTTCCGATGTCCTGATAATCGCAGGCGATGCTGTTGATCCAGGCGTTCAGTTCCAGCTTCAGCGAGGTCTCTTCCAGGGATTCTGATGACCGGGCATACGCTATACCCTCCCGCACCAGGCGCGACATATTATCAAGATCGTTTAAGAGCTTGTCGCGAAGTTCAGGCTGCTCCGCCATTTCGACGCGCAGCTTCATGCGGGTGATCGGCGTCTGCAGATCGTGCGAAATGGAGGCCAGAATCTGCGCCCGCTCCCTGAGATAAGACTGGATACGCGCCTGCATCGCGTTGAAGGCATGGGCGGCCCTTTGCACCTCCAGCGGCCCCTTTTCCGTCATCGGCGTGCTGGCCGCCGGGTCCAGAGAGTCAACCGCGCGGGTGAATTGCGAAAAAGGCCGAATCACCTGCCGCACGGCGATCCAGGAGCAGGCCGCAAGCAACAACAGCTGCAGGATAAGGACAACGGGTAGCCAGCTGGCGACCGGCGGCATGCGTGGGATCAGGTCAATGGTCAACGGCGCGCCGTCGCGTAACCTAAGGTGCGCCTGAATGTGCGAAATGGGCCCGGGAACAGCGGTGAAGCTGAGCGGGTACTGTGCTTCGAGCGTCGCTTTTAAGGTACGGATGGCGTCCCGCGAACGCTTGTCCGTCGGCGCGTTGCCGGGTTCCCCTGGACCGAGGATGTAACGATAATTGCCCCGTTCGAGGCGCGGCAGCCAGGCCGCACGTTCATTGGCCGGCAAGCGGTCTAAAATGGCCACGCTGGTTGCGACATCGTATTCCAGATTACCGAGCATCACCGTGCGTGCGCTGTGCATGCGTTCAATCATGACCAGCGTCAGGCTCAGGGCGTTGGCCAGCAACAGGCCGGGAAGCACAATGATCAGCAGGCGGGCCAGCAGAGAGCGTGGCCAGAGTGTCATTCGTTGGCCTCTTTGATAGTAACCGGCATGGTAAATACGTAGCCCTCGCTGCGCACGGTTTTAATATACGCGGGCGTGCGGGCATCTTCATTCAGCCGCTGACGGACCCGGCTAACCAGAAGGTCGATTGAGCGTTCAAACAGCTCGGCGTCGCGCCCCTGCGTCAGGTTGAGCAGCTGATCGCGGGTCAATACGCGCTGAGGATGGTCAAGGAAAACGCGCAGCAGGCGATACTCCGCCCCGCTGAGCGCCACAATAACTCCTTCCGGGTCGATCAGGTGACGGGCAACGGTATCGAGCTGCCATTCCCCGAACATCACCAGCCGCCCTGCCTCCGTGACCTGTAAATTGGGCGGCATCGTGCGAAAACGCCGTAAAATGGCTTTGATACGCGCCAGCAATTCCCGCGCGACAAAAGGCTTCACGACGTAATCATCGGCCCCCATTTCCAGACCCAGGATCCTGTCCGTCTCCTCGTTGCGTGCCGTCAGCATCAGGATGGGCAAATCTTTGTGTTTACCGCTGCGTAGCTGCCTGCACAATGTAAGACCATCGTCCCCGGGCATCATCACGTCCAGCACCACCAGGTCGATATGCTGTTTATCCAGCACGACGCGCATCTCTTTGCCGTTTGCCGCGCCAGAGGCGCGATAACCGGACTTGACGAGATAGTCGATAATCAGTTCACGAATATCCCTGTCGTCATCGACGACAAGGATATGATCAATATGCTCCACCGAACTCTCCAGACCGAAGGGTAACGTACTGAAAATAGCACATTTCAGAGTTTGTCAGCGTCAACAACTGCCTTGACGAAATCCTGCGGATCTTCCTGAGGCGGATTGTGCCCCACGGCTGCGCCGAAGGTACGGTGTTCATACTTACCGGTGAATTTACCCGCGTAGGCCTGCGGTGCCGGATGCGGCGCACCGTTGTTTCCGCCTTCGATGGTGATTGTCGGTACGGTGATATTTGGCAGCGTGGCCAGTTTTTGCTCGTAGGCATCGTACTTGCGCTCGCCTTTTTCCAGCCCTAACCGCCAGCGATAGTTACTGAGCGTCACCGCGACGTGGTCCGGGTTATCAAGGGATTTGGCGCTGGCGTTAAAAACTGCGTCGCTAAATTTCCAGTCCGGCGAGGCCTGAGACCAGATCAAACGCGCGAAGTCATGGGTGTTTTTAGCATAGCCTTCAGCACCGCGTTCTGTGGCGAAATAGAACTGATACCACCACTGCTGCTCCGCTTTTGGCGGCAACGGCTGTTTACCGATCTGCTGACTGCTGATGAGATAACCACTCACCGAAACGAGTGACTTAACGCGCTCTGGCCATAATGCCGCAACGATATCCGCGGTGCGGGCACCCCAGTCGTATCCTGCGAACACGGCCTGTTTAATGTTCAGGGCATCCATCAGGTTCACAATATCTTTCGCCATTGCGGAAGGCTGGCCGTTGCGCGGCGTTTTGGCTGACAGGAAACGCGTAGTGCCGTAGCCGCGCAGAGAAGGCACAATTACGCGGTAGCCTTTTGCCGCCAGTGCGGGCGCGACGTCGGCGTAGCTGTGAATATCGTAGGGCCAGCCGTGTAATAAAATGACCGGCTGGCCGTCTTTCGGACCGATGTCGACATACCCGACGTTAAGATCGCCGGCATTAATTTGCTGCGGGTGATCAAAGGCTGCCGCGAAATTTGTGCCGGTGACTTCGGCCTGACAGGACATTACGGTTCCAAGAGAAACGGTCAGTGCGAGAGTTGAGTAAGCAAGTTTGCTGAACATGTTGATATCTCCGGTTGAGTACAATTCACGGGGATATATCAACACCGCAATGTATAGCGGATATGTGCGGAAACGACTTTATTGCAAGCCTGTGTATGTATCCGGAATACAGATACAGTGTGATACAAACACAGGCGTTTTTGCCTTAAAGAGAGAGACGATAGCGGACGTAGTCGTCAGCGTCACCGTATTGGTCATAGAGTTTACGCGCCGGATTGTTCTCCCGGGTGACCCAGTAGAGCTTTGACCACCCTTCGCGCTTTCCTTCCGCTATCAGGGCATCGATGAGCGCTTTTCCTGCTCCAGCACCGCGTTCGGCGGCATCAACAAACAGATCTTCCAGGTAGCAGATGGGTGCGGTTGACCAGGTTCCTTCGTGCAGAACACACATTGCGAAACCGATGACCTTTGCGTCTTTCTCTACCACGCGGCAGAACATCGGAGAATGCGCTGAGAGCGCCCTTTCCCATGTCGATGCGGTAACGGACTCCTCGAGGTAGCAATCATAAAAATGGGTGTAGCCATCCCACAGCGGTCGCCACTGGGAATAGTCGTCTTCGTGTAGAGATCTTACCGTGACAGCCATGCGTTCCTCACATTACAAGTCGATTGCCATTTCAAAACAGCGTAAATCAGCCCCCGCCATACGCGAGTGATGATAGTTTTCGCGTAGCGTCACGAACCCCAGCTTCTGATAAAAGGTCTGGGCGTTAGGCGTTGCATCTAACCTCAGGCGGGTTATGCCGTGGCTGCGCGCCTCGTGTATAAGCGCCTCAATAATTCGGGACGCCATGCCTTTTCCGGTGGCTGCGGGCAAGGTGAATATGGCCTCAAGGCAATGTGTATCAAGATCCAGATAACCGGTTGCCGCAATCACGCCCTTCTCGTCTTCCACCACGTAAAAAGGATATTCAATGACCATTTGGCGGTAATGCTCGGGCATCAGATCCGGCGTCCAGCGTGCAATCACGTCAGCCTCGTAGCTGGTTTTGCAGCCGTGACGAATCGCCTGATTGCGAATATTCCAGAGTATTTCGGCTTCAGATGGCTTAGCTTTTCGTAACGTCATTTCACCTCTCTCCCTGCTAGTTCCGCGGCACTTGTAATCACTTATCCAAGTTGACGTGTGAGCTCAACCTGAACCGGTCCGGTTGGAAAGCGCTTCGGATAGAGACCAGAACGTATATAGAATGTGATAGAAGTGAAAATACCAGAACGCAAACAAAAACATAACGCTTAAATAAGGAGATCCGCAGATGAAAATACCGACCCTCACGACAGAACGCCTCCTGCTGAAACCGCTGGTTGCCGAAGATGCGGTTCAGATTCAAAAGCTTTATCCGCGCTGGGAGATTGTCCGCTATATGGTCTCTTCCGTGCCCTGGCCCTACCCGGAAAACGGCGCAGAAAACTATGTGAATAACGTCGCGCTGCCGGATATGGCAAAAGGGATTGCCTGGTTCTGGAGCATCCGACGTCGTGAGGTGCCGGATGCGTTGATGGGCATTATCTGTTTGTACGACGTTGACGATAACAACCGCGGATTCTGGCTGGCGCCGGAGTTTCAGGGACAGGGATATATGCGCGAGGCCAGCATTGCGGCGACGGATTACTGGTTTAACACCCTGAACAAACCGGTTTTACGTGCCCCGAAGGCCGCCGCTAACAGCCGCTCCCGTCGTATTTCAGACAGTAGCGGCATGCGGCTTATCCGAACGGAAAAGAAAGCCTACGTCAGCGGGATGCTGGACTCCGAGCTGTGGGAGATCACCCGAGACGAATGGAACGCCCGTCAGGTCAGCTGATAATACTTATCCGGCATCATTCTTTCGGGAATGTTCTCTTCATCGTTCATCTGCAGCAGATCGCGTTCCATCATGTTGCAGATGGCGTCCAGCGGCAGGTCGTTATCTTCTGTCCCAAACGGGTCTTCCAGCTCTTCCGCCAGGGTGTCCAGCGAGATAAAGGTGTAAGAGATCAGGGCTGAGACGAACGGCGTCATATAGTGCAGGTCAACGACCAGCGCGAACGGCAGCATGATGCAGAAGAGATACACCGTGCGGTGCAAAATCAGCGTATAGGCAAACGGTACGGGCGTTGTCGCAATACGTTCACAGCCGGAAAGGACGATGGACATATCGTTCAGACGGTTGTTCAGGCTGTGGAACAGGATGTCCGAAAGCTGTCCGTTACGCCGCCGCACGGCCAGCCACTCCCCCATGATCAGTAAAATACGGTTCGCCGGCGAGTTGGCATCCATCACTTTGCGTAAATCATCAGGAGTGAGATAAGGCGCCAGCCGATCGGCGCGGGTGTCCCGGCGCAGAGTCATGCGCAGGCAGTGAGCAAAGGCGATCTGCAGGCGGACAAACTCGCCCAGGTGCTTATCGTCAGGCAAGGTGTTTTTTACCTCGCGAAACAGCGAGCGTGCCGCTATCATCAGTTGCCCCCACAGCTGGCGAGCCTCAACGTAGCGTGAATAACAGGCATTGTTTCTGAAACCCAGAAAGATCGCGATCGCCACGCCGAGAATGCTAAATGGTGCCACGGTAAATTTGATGCCCAGCGAGGTATACCACGGCAGCATCAGGATAACGGCAATAGAAAGCAGGAAGTTGAGCAGCAGTCGGGTGTAAATCTTGGGAAGTACCGAACCGTGCCAGACAAAAATCAGTTGTAGCCAGTGCTGTTTAGGACGAACAATCATAGTGAGTTTCAGGCAAGAAAAGAGCGTGGCTATTAAACGTGATCCCCCTCACAGTTGCAAGCTTGTTAACGGGACATTGCATTTTCTCACCTGAATAGCGAAAAGCGCACGGTGCTGCATGGATTTTTAAAGAGTAAAGGGGATAGTATGTTGTAACTAATGAGGTTGTATTTAAACCCGGCCGAAGCCGGGTCACGTTATCAGCAAAGCGGTTTGACCGCTGCGCGCATCCCCTTTAGCAGAATGGTATCAAGATCCCGCGTCACCTGGTCAACCAGACCATTCACCTGCGTCAGATCCTGTTCCCAGTGCTCGCGCACGCTCAGTACCGACTGCACCAGGTCATGGGTACTCAACTGCTGGTCTCGATGCCGGGCCCAGAGCTGTTGATAACGTTCCAGCCAGAACGCATCATCCTGCACCGGGTAGTTATCTCCGTTACGCTCCGCGCGATAAAACGCGATCAGTGCTGCTAACGCAAACGTCAGACGCGCTGGCAGTTGACCTGTTGCCTGCTGCCCTGCCAGCAGCTGCGGCAGAATACGCGTGCGGTACTTAGTCATGCCGTTGAGCGCAATGGAAAGCAGCTGGTGTCTGATGTAAGGGTTACGAAAACGCCCGGTAACCGCACTGGCGAAAGATTCCAGCTCGTCACGCGGCAAATCGAGAACCGGAATAATTTCTTCATAAATCGCTTTTTCGACGAAGGCGCATACGTCTTCATCGTTCATCGCCTCGCCTACGGTATCCAGCCCGGCCTGATAGGCCACCGGCACCAGAGCCGTGTGCGCACCGTTGAGAATGGCAACTTTGCGCTCTTTATAAGGCTTGATGTCGTCGACAATCAGCACGTTTAACGGGTACTTATCCAGGCGCAGTTCATGAGCAAGTGAGGCTGGCCCCTGAATCACAAACAGATAGAAATGTTCAGCCGTGTCCAGGAAACCGTCGTGATAGCCCAGCTCAGCCTCAAGCGTGTCCACTTCGTCGCGCGGGTAACCTGTCACGATACGGTCAACCAGCGTTGAGCAGAAGTGGTTTGCCTCGTTAAGCCACTGGATAAAAACAGCAGGTAGCGCCCACTCGCGAGCATAACGCAGGACGAGTTCACGCAGCGCATCACCGTTGTAGTCGATAAGCTCACAGGGGATGATTATCCAGCCCTTGTCCGGCGCACCGTTGAAGTGGCTAAAACGCTCAAACAGCAGGCGCGTCAGTTTCGCCGGATAGCTCACAGCCGGGGCATCTTCGAACTTATCCCCCGCGTGATAGCCGATCCCTGCTTCGGTCGTGTTCGAGAATACAAAGCGCATATCTGTGTTGTGAGCCAGTTTCAGGAACGCATCATACTGGCTGTAGACGCTAATCTCCCGGTTAACGGAGCGGATGACGCGGCTCTCGCTCACCGCCTCGCCCTGCTCGTTCAGGCCGCGAATGATGGTGGTATAAAGACCATCCTGGGTACTCAGCGACGGCGGGAAATCACTTTGAATAGGTCGAACGATAACCACGCCGGCATTGAGATCGGTATGTTCGTTTAACAGGTCAATTTGCCAGTCGACAAACGCACGCAGGAAATTGCCTTCACCAAACTGAATGATGCGGTCGGGATACTGCGCACCGGGGAAATCACGACGGTTGAGCGTGTTCACAATGGGTTCCTTTTATGATTAGTCATACAGCCTGATAAGATTGGTACGATAACTTACCAAAACTTTACGACCAGGAACCCTGTTTCGATCAATCCATTGCGTGGTTGTGAAAATATTTATAAGAATTTATAGAACACGGAGGTGGCCGTCATCGCACCGTCCGGCATCAGGGCATAGCGTGGGATCTCACCCACTTTTTGCCAGCCAGCCCGCTGGTAAAAAGTTTCAGCCCCGCTACCGGTGGAAGTATCGAGAACCAGAACCGAAATGTTCCTGGCCCGGGCCTCAGCTTCAAGCGCTTCCATCAGCGCCATTGCGGCGCCTTTACGACGTGCATTTTCATGCACAAGAAGCTTCGCCACATCTGCACGATGCGGCTGGTTTTCCGGCTGGTCGGTAATCAGCTGCACCGTACCCATCACGCCCAGCAGTGGATCAATACTGGCAAGCACAACGCGTTTATTCCGCCCTACGCTTTCAGCGATGCCGCACCAGAAAGCGCGCGCCTTAGCGAGGCTAAATGGCAACATGAAACTGACCGACGCGCCGCCCTTGACGCAGTTTTCAAGGATCCCGGCCAGCGCATCAAGATGGGTGAGAATATCGTCCCGGGTGAGGTTTTTGATTTGCAGTGAGGTATTCATTTCTTTTCCTTACGTTGAATACCCACACTTTGCATTTAACATTTTTTTAACGCAAACGGTTCGGTCATACGCTTTAATTATGTCACCGGGCGCGCGACCGCTGCTGCTTCATGGCATACATCTTTTCGTCGGCGTCTTTGAGCCACTGCTGCAGGTCATTGCCGTTATGATCGAATTCGCTCAGCCCCCATGAGAAATGAAGCGACCAGGGGTGCAGCTTGCGCGCGTTATAGTTTTCGACCTGCTCGGTAAGATACTGCATGGCAATCCACGCGCCCTTTTCATCGGTATCGGCAAACAGCACGGCAAACTCATCGCCACCAAAACGGACCAGCAGATCCGCTTCGCGGAAAGAGGTGCGCATCAGCTGCGCCATCACTTTCAGCGCCTTGTCACCTTCTTCATGTCCGTAGCGATCGTTAATCTCTTTAAAACGATCCAGATCCAGCCAGCCGAGGGTCAACGGCTCGGCACGGCGTCGGGCGATGGAAAGCGTGAACCGAACGAACTGATTAAAGCCCCGTCGGTTGAATAACCCGGTCAATTCATCGGTGGTTGCCGCGCTGACTGCGGCAAACTCATCCTCAGCCAGCGCGCCCAGGTCGCCCAGCACGGCAAGATCGGCGGCTGAAAACTCCCTGGGGGCGTAGTCAATCAGGCAGAGCGATCCGACGCTTGCGCCGTTACGTAAGCGCAGCGGGAAACCCGCGTAAAACCGCACGCGCGGCTCACCGGCCACCAGCGGATTATCCGCAAAGCGATCGTCCTGCAGCATATCCCCCACCACCAGCGGTGCCTCGCTGAGAATGGTATGGCCACAGAATGAAATATGGCGTGGAACGGAATCTGGCGCCTGGCCATCAGCCGACTTAACGATCAGCGAATGCTCATCAATGAGATTGACCATCGCCAGCGGTACCTGGAAAAAACGTTTTGCCAGACGCGTTAAGCGGTCAAACGCGGGGGAACTGTCAATATCAAGCAGACCCGATTCGCGCAGCGAGTTCAGACGTTCCGTTTCATTTTCAGGGGTTGCAGGTGCTTTCATAATGTCTCCTGACGTAAAGCGTTACTCAAAGCGTAGCTTAAACAGAGACATTGTCAGTGTGCCAACATCCTGTTATGCCGCTTATTATTCTCGTCAATGCCTTATGACGATTAACGCAGTTCGGTTTCGCTTCCGGTAGCGACCGTAACGTGTTCGTCCGGTCCCCGGGCACTGGTAAGATTTCGGCCCGCTTTTTTTGAACGATAAAGGTTATCGTCCGCTTCGGCCATGAGCTTGTTAAAGACCTCGGTCAGCCGCCATGACTCAGATTTTCCACTTCCCAGGCCAATACTGACCGTCAGGGAAAGCGTTTGCTGACGCCAGGTGAAAGGATGTTTAGCGACGGTAGTTCTGATGCGTTCAGCCAGCTCAAAACCATGCTGTGCGTCGCCGGAGTTCACGACCACGGCAAACTCTTCCCCGCCCATCCGCGCCACCATCCCGTCTTCGCCAACAACTCGCTGAACCTGACGGGCAAACGAGGCCAGCACGCGGTCCCCGCACTCGTGGCCGTAGTTATCATTGATGCTTTTAAAGTAATCAATATCCAGCAGCATCACGGTCAGAAAACGCGAATGGCGGTGCGTCTCTTCGCGTTTCAGCGCCTCGTAAAGCCCCGAACGCGAGTAAACCTGCGTCAGAAAGTCATAATCCGCCCGCAGGGAAACCTGGCGGATCAGGGAATTAATCGCCGCCATGCTGACGGATACCATTATCGGGCAGATCGCCATGGTGGCAATGCCGAGCCTGGCGGAGAACATCATTGGGGTCGACAGTGGCGTCGCCACGGCAATATTGATAATGGAATTGGCGACCAGAATGATTTCAGTCGCCCCCGTCATAAACGTCAGCACGCAGGTCGTTGGTAAAGCGTACCGTACCGCACACCAGATAAGCGCAGGCAGCGGGAATGCCAGACTCCCCGCGCCGCCTATCACCACCGACGCGAACACCGAAATAATCAGCGCGATGACCGGCAGCAACTGCTCCAGACGCAGCCTGAGTTCACGCGCGGGCATACGTAACGTAAGCATACATGGCACCACGAGCACACCGGTCGAGAACTGTTCGCTAAACCAGTCGGCAAACAGCGGCCAGAACGTGTGGCTGTCAATACCAACCGACCCCACCGCGCCGAGCAAGGCACAAAGCAGCGCGGCAATCAGGCAATAGTTAAACAGGCGTAGCGCATTAAGTGGATCGGGCGTTTTCTTCATCAGCCGCCTGTCGCGCTGCACCAGCACGGCGACAACGACGATAAAGATCATGTTAGAAAGGTTGATCGTCACTGAGGCCATTCCCCAGCTCGTTGTTACCGCGTCGTACATCAGCATTGCGACATAGGACACCGCGTAGTAATGCAGCCGATTCAGGTAAACATAGCGGGCAAAAATCCCCGCCATCACGCCATTCAGCGGCCAGAACAGCGATAACGCCTCGACCAGCCGTAATTCCGCCCCCACAAAATAAAACAGCGTCGTCAGAATAAAGATTGCCGAGGCATTACGCAGCGGCGTATCGGGTTGGAACAACCTGAAGGCGGTAAGAGCAGGACGCATAAAATATCATTCCATATGGAAGCTTATGGCAATTATTGCGGTCGTCAGCACGATCGGGACTCACTTAACCTGCATCTATAACACAATTACTACAGGATCATAACTCGTCAAATTTGGGCGTTCATATGTATCACCAGCCAGTGGTGGATCACGCTGACGATATACTGCTGTTGCTGCGCGGTAAGCTGAACGCCCTGCGGAATGTGATGCCATTTTGCCAGACAGCCCCGGCAGCAGGTGGCGGTGGCATGCTGGGCGATAAACACCGGATGGCCGCGCATGGGCGTCTGTTTGCCATCGTTTGCGGGGTGCGCGGGGGCAAGACGCTTAGCGACAAAATCCGCGGCATGCTGGTCAATGGTTTCGGGGCCTTTGTCCCAGCAGTATTGCCGTTCTTTATTGCCTAAGCGGAAGCGCGAGCGAAATGGCGATCGCGCCAGACGGGAAAAGAGGGGACCCAGATCAGACATCAGTATACGGAACGTCCCAGCCGTTGGGTCAGTTTCTCCAGAACCGCCACGCCGGCAAGCGAATTCCCGGTTTCATCCAGTTCCGGGCTCCAGACGGCAATTGCCATTTCATGCGGCACAATCGCCACCACTCCGCCGCCAACGCCGGATTTAGCCGGAAGCCCGACGCGCCAGGCAAACTCCCCGGCATTTTGATACATCCCGCTGGTTGCCATCAGGGCATTGACCTGACGTGCCTGCAAAGGGGAAACCACCTCCTGATCGAGATGCGGTGCGTGCCCCTGGTGCGCAAGGAACAGGAACGTCTGGGCCAGTTCGACGCAGCTCATTTTCAGGGCGCAGTAATGGAAATAGTTTTGCAGCACGGTCGCCACGTCGTTGTGGAAATTGCCGAAGGATTTCATCAGCCAGGCGATGGCCGCATTGCGGGCCGAGTGCTCAAACTCAGAGCGCGCCACGACCGGATCGTAGGCAATATCGTCCACACCCGAGAGCTGGCGGACAATCTCAAGCATTCGCTGACGCGGTGCGCTGAGGCGGCTTTGCAGCATATCGCAAACCACCAGCGCCCCGGCGTTGATAAAGGGGTTACGCGGCTTACCCTGTTCGATTTCGAGCTGAAGCAGTGAGTTAAAAGGCTGGCCGGACGGATCTTTCCCCACGCGCTGCCAGATCTCTTCTTCCTCATACTGACGCATCGCCGCGACCAGACTCAGCACTTTAGAAATGGACTGAATGGAAAAACGCTCCGTTGCATCACCTGCCTGGTATCGTTGTCCGTCAATGGTACAGATAGCAATACCCAGCTTATTCCCGCTGACCGAGGCAAGGGCCGGAATATAGTCGGCAACCTTCCCCTTTCCAATTAACGGACGAACCTGTGCCAGAATCTCGTCCAGCATCTCATTATGGATGACCGCAGCCACACTTTGCTCCTTGCCCTCAGGCTAAAACGGGCTGCGAGTATAACAGAGGCTTATGTATTGCGTCAGGCGCTAAGACGAAAACGCGAAACGGCCTGCAATAAAAGATCGGACTGCTTTTGCAGACGTTCTGAGGCCTCTGAGGCGTCAGCGACCAGCAAATCCGTCTGGCGGGAGACCTGATTCAGCGCCTGAAGCTGGTGCGTCATCTGATGAATACTCTCCCCCTGGCTGAGCGTGGCGGTTGAGATCTCATTCAGAAGGCTGCTTAAATTACCCACCAGACCGGTGACCTGCTGCAGATTCTCTTCCATCAGGTTCACGGCGCGGGAACCGTCTTCGATACCCTGCACGGAGCGATTAATCAGCGCCTGAATAGTCTGCGTGGAGTGGCTGCTCTTTCGGGCAAGCAGGCCCACTTCGCGGGCGACGACGGCAAACCCGCGTCCCTGGTTTCCGGCATGGGCGGCCTCGATGGCGGCATTCAGCGCCAGAATGTTGGTCTGAAACGCCACGCTGTCGATCATCGCCACGATCCCGCGCATCTCGGACGATCACTCGACGATCGCCTGCATGGAGGCATTCACGGTCGACATCATCTTGTCCCCCCCTACCGCGGCCTGACGCGCTTCATCCGCCCGCGAGCTGGCGAGCCTGGCATAGCCGGTATTCCCTTCCACATGGTTTTCCAGCGACGCGATGTGTGCCGTAACCTCTTCCAGCTCTTTTGCCTGACGAGCCGACTGCTGGTACAGCTTCTGGTTTCCCTGCGCCAGGGAACCAATATTCTCAACCATCGCCGTCGTTGCATGGCTGACCTGCGTCACCAGCTGCTGCAGGCCGTGCTGCATGGTCGCAATGCTGTCGCTAAGCTGCCCGGTCTCCCGGTTAAAGCGCATAACATCGGGCGGTGTGCCGGAGAGATCTCCGGCGGCCAGCTGGTTGATGTGCGCAATAAGCCGACGCAGCGGCGTAATCACCCACCTGGACATGCCGAACCAGACGGCAACGGCGATGGCGAGCAACAGCACCGGCGCCAGCAGGAACAACGTTTGCAGATCGGAAAGCTGCGCCATTAAGGTCTGACGCCCCTGCATCGCCTGCTTCTCGCTGGCCTGCTGATAGCGCGCGTAGTTGTCGTTAAAATCGGTCTGAAACGCCTGCGCCGGTACGGCAAAAAAGGCATCAATCGAGTTGGTCCTGACAAGCGCCTCGGATTGCTCTTTAATGGCATCGTAGAAAAGCTGATAGCTGTTCACCAGCGCCTCATCTTTTGGCGGACTGAGCGCCATCCAGGCCTTCCACGCCTGCTGAGACACCGCCAGCGACTTTTGCGCGTCGTCCATCAGGCTGTGCCAGCTTCCTTCCGAGCCGGTCTCTTTATCCTGCATAAACCAGACGCCGGAGCGGTTGAGCAGATCGCTCGCCGCCAGCAGGGAGACGCGCGCCAGATCCAGCTTGCTCTGCTGCTGATACGCCAGAAGATTTTGCTGTTCGTTGCGCTGAGCTTCCTTCAGGGAGGCGTTCAGCAGAAAGGATGAGGAGAGCTGCAGCGCGGAGAAAAGGCCAATAATACAAAAGATACCCGTCAACAGGCCAAACTGACGCGGGATAAGACGCTGCGCAATACGACGAAAAATTTGCGTTAGGTTCATAATTTTCTTCAGTAACAAGACGTTAGACGCGTGCGAGTCTACGAAACGAAAATGACAGAACCATTGCAGATAAATGACAGCGGCCCTCGTGATGAGGGCCGAATAAATTACACGCGATCCTTCCAGACCGTCTGCACATTACAGAACTCGTGCAAACCAAAATGGGAAAGCTCGCGGCCAAAGCCGCTTTTCTTCACGCCACCAAAGGCCACGCGCGCGTCGCTGGCGCTATAGCCATTAATAAACACCCCACCGCACTCCAGTTCGCGAGAGAATTTATCCGCAAGCGCTGCGTCAGCGGTAAAAACGGTGGCGGAGAGGCCAAAGTCGCTGTCGTTGGCAAGCGTCAGGGCGTGCGCCGCGTCTTTCGCAACGGTAATGGCCGCGACCGGACCAAACAGCTCCTGACGGAAGGCCGTCATCGACGGAGTGACGTTTGCCAGCACGGTTGGTGCGTAATAATTCCCCTCACCGCTGATTTTCTCTCCGCCCAGCAGCAGCGTTGCCCCTTCTGCCAGGCTCGCCTGTACCTGCTGATGCAGTTCATCGCGCAGGTCATAACGCGCCATCGGGCCAAGGTAGTTCTCTTCTTTATCGGGCGCGCCCATCTTCAACGCGGCGACGGCGTCAACAAAGCGTCGGGTAAAGGTATCTGCAATACCCTCTTCTACAATGAAGCGTTTGGCCGCCGCGCACACCTGTCCGGTGTTCTGGTAGCGCCCCGCAACCGCCGCCTTCACGGCAAGATCCAGGTCGGCATCGTTGAGAACGATGAACGGGTCGGAGCCACCCAGCTCAAGCACGCATTTTTTCAGTGCCGCCCCGGCCTGCGCGCCAATAGCGGCCCCGGCACGCACGCTGCCGGTGACGGTCACGGCCGCAATGCGGCGATCGTTAATCGCCTGGCTTACGCCATCATTGGTGGCGTTCACCCATCCGAAAACACCTTCAGGAAGACCGGCATCCGCAAAAATCTGCGCGATAAGTTCCGCCGAGCCGAGCACGTTGGGGGCGTGTTTAAGCAGATAGCTGTTGCCCGCCAGCAGAATTGGCACCGCGCCGCGCAGCACCTGCCAGAGCGGGAAGTTCCACGGCATGACTGCCAGAATCGGCCCCAGCGGACGATACTCTATGACCGCATTGTGATTCTCAACCTGCGTGGGTTCAGCATTCAACATCGCCGGGCCATGCTCCGCATACCAGTCGCACAGTCCGGCAGATTTAGCGACCTCAGCCCGTGCCTGAAGAATGGGTTTACCCATCTCCAGGGACATCATCCGGGCCATCTCTTCCGCACGACCGCGCAGCGCAGCGCCGAGATCGCGCAGCTTCTGCGCCCGGTGGGCAACGCTTTCGCGCCGCCACTGACGAAAGCCCGCATCAGCCAGCGCGATGGCACGTTCAACCTCTTGCGGCGTCGCCCACGGATACGCAGCGAGCGTTTCGCCCGTTGCCGGGTTAACGGACAGGGCATGTGTAGCAGATGAATATTTCATGATGTTCTCCACGCATTTCTGTTGATTAAGTGTGGCTCACTCTGCTATTTCTTAAAAATGAATAATACTGACCACCTTATTCACGAAACGAGAATGCTATGGATTTAACCCAGCTTGAAATGTTTAACGCCGTCGCGCTGACGGGCAGCATCACCCAGGCGGCGCAGAAGGTGCACCGCGTTCCTTCGAATCTGACGACCCGCATTCGTCAGCTGGAGGCCGATCTTGGCGTTGAGCTGTTTATTCGCGAGAACCAGCGTTTGCGCTTATCCCCCGCCGGGCATAACTTCCTGCGCTACAGCAGGCAGATCCTGGCGCTTGTTGATGAAGCACGCATGGTCGTCGCGGGCGATGAACCGCAGGGGCTGTTTGCCCTCGGCGCGCTGGAGAGCACCGCCGCCGTGCGCATCCCTGAAACACTGGCGCAGTTTAACCAGCGCTATCCTCGCATCCAGTTTGCCCTTTCTACCGGGCCGTCCGGAACGATGATTGATGGCGTACTGGAGGGAACCTTAAGCGCCGCCTTTGTCGACGGGCCGCTGTCGCACCCGGAGCTGGAGGGAATGCCGGTCTACCGCGAAGAGATGATGCTGGTCACGCCCGCCGGGCATGCAGAGGTGACACGCGCTACACAGGTGAGCGGCTGCGACGTTTATGCTTTTCGCGCAAACTGCTCGTATCGCCGACACCTGGAAAGCTGGTTTCACGCGGACAGATCCACGCCGGGACGCATTCACGAGATGGAGTCCTATCACGGTATGCTCGCCTGCGTCATTGCGGGCGCGGGCATCGCGCTGATGCCGCGCTCAATGCTGGAGAGTATGCCGGGCCACCATCAGGTTGAAGCCTGGCCGCTGGCGGAAAACTGGCGCTGGCTCACTACCTGGCTGGTGTGGCGACGCGGGGCGATGACCCGCCAGCTGGAAGCGTTCATAGCGCTGCTAAACGAACGTCTTCAACCAGCGCCTTCTCCATAAACAGGCTGAGCGGATCGTCAGCATACGGGGGAAACGCCGGACGCACATCGTATCCGCACTGTTCATAGAGACGAATCGCGGCGGGTTGTTTGATCCCCGTCTCCAGGCGTACCGTGTGGCAGTGACGGCTCAGGGCCTCGTCTTCCAGGGCGGCCAACAGCGTCTCTCCGAGATGCTGCCCACGATGGGCTGGATCGATATAGACCCGCTTCATCTCCCCCGTTCCGTCGCCGTTGAGCACGATGGCCCCACAGCCCACGGCCTGTAGCTGCTGGTCGCGGACGATCATCAGGATGAGCGACATCTCCGGCAGCGCAGCCAGATCGAGCAGATGATTGCTTTCAGCGGGATAGAGTTCGCTCTGATAGCGGTCAAGCGCCGCTATCAGTTTGAGAATGTCAGGATGACGGGCAGATTCAGAGGTAATGGAATACATGGCAGGCTCCTTGCTTGTTTTTGAGACTCAATTCCAACATAGCGCAGCCCTGCCAGGGTGCTTCATAGTATTAACTTATAGCGCTGTCCGGCTAGCGTAAGAAGATACGTCCTTTCAGATACAGCGTGGCCTGGCCGCCAATCAGCACGCGGTCGCCCTTCAGTTCACAGCGAAGATCCCCGCCGCGGTACGACACCTGGCGGGCGTTGAGCGACGTCTTACCCAGCCTTTCACTCCAGTAGGGGATCAGCATGCTGTGCGTGGACCCGGTAACCGGATCTTCCGGCACCCCTTCGCCCGGGCAGAAGAAGCGGCTGACGAAGTCATATTCCCCCTCGCCCGGCGCGGTCACGCAGACCATTTTGTCCAGCGGAACCATCGCGCCAATATCCGGCGTTAACGCCTCCACCTGCTGCTGGCTCTCCAGCACGACCATGTAGTCTCGCCCGACGCGCACCTCTTTTGCCTCCGGGATGCCCAGCGCGCTAAACAGCGCTGCCGGTGGGTTATCGACCGCCTCCGTTGACCACGCGGGAAAGTTCAGCGTCAGCCAGTCGCCGCTGCGTTTGACCGTCAGCTCGCCGACAAAGCGGGTGCTAAAGCGAATTTCCGTATGCGGATAATCCAGATATTCAAAAATGACGTGTGATGCCGCAAGGGTCGCATGGCCGCAGAGGTTAATTTCATGCAGCGTGGTGAACCAGCGCAGCTCAAACCCGCTGTCGGTGCGCACGAAAAAGGCGGTTTCCGACTGGTTATGCTGCTGCGCCATTTTGAGCAGCGTCTCGTCAGGCAACCACTCTTCCAGAGGACATACCGCCGCAGCGTTGCCGCCAAAAGTTTTGTCGCTGAAGGCATCCACCAGATAAAAATCAATTTCCCGCATTGTCTCTTCCTCTCTTGTTATGGTTTTTAGCGCAAATAGACGGAGCCTTTCAGATAGCATGAGGCCTGGCCGCTCATCAGGACGCGTTCCCCTCGCAGCTCGCAGCGCACGTCACCGCCGCGTGCTGATACCTGGCGGGCAAACATCGTCGCTTTACCGAGCTTTTCGCTCCAGTAGGGGATCAGCATCGTATGTGCGGATCCGGTCACCGGATCTTCCGGAACGGAAACGCCCGGCGAGAAGAAGCGGCTGACAAAGTCATATTCCCCCTCTCCTCGCGCCGTCACGCTCACTTTATGCTCGCCCGGCGTCATCGCCGACAGGTTCGGCTCAAGAGCTTCCACCTGCTGGCGGTTCTCCAGAACGATAACCCACGCACGCCCTTTGCGCGCGTCAACGTAGCGCTGGATACCGAGCGCCGACAGCATCTCCGGCTGCGGCGTTTCCTCCCGGGTGGGGCTAGCCGGGAAGTCAAGCGTCATCCACTCTCCCTGCCGGCTGACCGTCAGGCGGCCAGACGCGGTATCGAAATGGATCCGCGAGTCGGGATAATCCAGTTCAGTAAACAGGACGTACGCGGCGGCCAGCGTCGCGTGTCCGCAGAGATTGACTTCGGTGAGCGTGGTAAACCAGCGTAGCTCAATGCCACCCTTAGTGCAGACGAAAAATGCGGTTTCTGACTGATTATGCTGCTGCGCCATTTTCAGTAACGTTTCATCCGGCAGCCATTCGTTCAGCGGGCACACCGCAGCCGGATTGCCGCCGAACGAGGTATCGCTGAACGCATCTACCAGATAAAAATCAATCTCCTGCATTGTCTTACCGCCTGTTTTTGCTGTGTTGTACTTTTATATTCAATGAAAACAACGTCCCCGGCTACCGCTTTCATAAGGTAAATATTGAGATCTGCGTCACATAATGGTTGAGTTTTCGCCGCATGACGTTTTAAGATCGCTTTCTCGTCTTTCCAGCAACGAATCTCCGACATCCCTATGACAACGAACACAGTTTCCCGCAGGGTCGCGTGGCTACGCGTGGTCACGCTGGCCATTGCCGCATTTATTTTCAACACCACAGAATTTGTTCCGGTTGGGCTGTTGTCTGATATCGCCGACAGTTTCCAGATGGAAACGGCGCAGGTGGGGATTATGTTAACCATCTACGCCTGGGTGGTGGCGCTGATGTCGCTGCCGTTTATGCTGCTGACCAGCCAGATGGAGCGGCGCAGGCTGCTGATCGGACTGTTTGTCCTGTTCATCGCCAGCCATGTGCTGTCGTTTATGGCGTGGAACTTTACGGTGCTGGTCATAAGCCGCATCGGGATTGCTTTTGCCCACGCGGTGTTCTGGTCGATCACCGCGTCGCTGGCAATACGGCTGGCACCGGCGGGGAAACGCGCCCAGGCCTTAAGCCTGATCGCCACCGGTACCGCGCTGGCGATGGTGCTGGGTCTGCCGATTGGCCGCATCGTGGGGCAGTACTTCGGCTGGCGTACCACCTTCTTTGCCATCGGCATGGGCGCGCTGGTGACGCTGGTATGCCTTGTTAAGCTGCTGCCAAAACTACCAAGCGAACACTCCGGCTCGCTGAAAAGCCTTCCGCTGTTGATGCGTCGCCCGGCATTGATGAGTATCTAGCTGCTTACGGTTATCGTGGTCACCGCGCATTACACGGCGTACAGCTACATTGAACCGTTTGTGCAGGTCGTCGCGGGCTTTAGCGCTAACTTTGCCACTCTCCTGCTGCTTATCCTCGGCGGCGCGGGCATTATTGGCAGCGTGCTGTTTGGCAAGCTCGGCAACCAGCATGCCTCCACGCTTGTGAGCAGCGCCATCGGTCTGCTGCTGGCGTGTCTGGTGCTGCTGTTGCCTGCATCAGGCAGCGAAAGCCAGCTGGCGATCCTGAGCCTGTTCTGGGGCGTGGCGATCATGATTATTGGTCTCGGCATGCAGGTGAAAGTTCTGGCCCTGGCGCCGGATGCCACGGACGTGGCGATGTCGCTGTTCTCGGGGATCTTTAATCTTGGGATTGGCGCGGGGGCGCTGGTGGGCAATCAGATTAGCCTGCATGTGTCGATGTCGGCGATTGGCTATCTGGGGGCCATTCCGGCCCTCGTCGCGCTTGTCTGGTCAGTGCTTATCTTCCGCAAGTGGCCGGTGGCGCTGGAGGAACAGGGGCAGCATGGATGACGTGTGTTTGTGCCGGGTAAGCGCAGCGCCACCCGGCAATCACATCAATGATAAGTCTTAATAATCTCCAGCACGCCGTTAATAATAAACTGCACGCCCATACAGACCAGTAAGAAGCCCATCAGACGGGAAATCGCCTCGATACCGCCCTTGCCCACCCAGCGCATGATCGCACCGGAACTGCGCAGAGACGCCCACACGATAACCCCGATAAGCGCGAAAATCAGCGGTGGCGCAACGGTCAGTACCCAGTCCGGGAAGGTGGAGCTGTCGCGCACCGTCGACGCGGAACTGATGATCATCGCGATAGTACCCGGCCCGGCCGTGCTCGGCATGGCCAGCGGTACAAAAGCAATATTCGCGCTCGGTTCGGACTCCAGCTCTTCGGATTTGCTGGCCGCCTCGGGAGACTCGTGCGCTTTTTGCGCCGGGAACAGCATGCGGAAGCCGATAAACGCCACGATCAGCCCTCCGGCAATACGCAGCCCGGGAATTGAAATCCCGAAGGTGTTCATCACCAGCTGTCCGGCGTAATAGGCCACCATCATAATGGCAAATACATACACCGAAGCCATCATCGACTGGTGGTTTCGCTCGGCGCTGTTCATATTCCCTGCGAGCCCCAGGAACAGCGCCACCGTCGTTAACGGGTTAGCCAACGGCAGCAGTACCACCAGTCCGAGACCAATTGCTTTAATCAAATCCAACATAGTGCGTCGTTGTCCTTATCCACATTTAACATCGCAATTATAGGGTGAAAGTGTGACGTTCAGCCATCGGCGCAACGTAACGATTGTTTTCCTCCGGGAACGATACCCGTTTGTTATCTTCCTGATTTGAAAGGTTGCAAAATTCGTTCATGAAACGTTTTAGCAATTCGTGGCATCGGCTGATTCATTCAGTTGACTTATACTTGCCTGAGCAATAATATCTGCCGTGATTAAACTACTTGCCAGGGCAACCATTGTGAAAAGCACCAGTGATATCTTTAACGACGTTGTTCCGCTGGGTCGTCTTATTCATATGGTTAATCAGAAAAAAGACCGCCTGCTCAATGACTATCTGTCACCGCTGGATATCACCGCAACACAGTTCAAAGTGCTGTGTTCCATTCGCTGCGAAGGGTGTATCACGCCGGTTGAGCTGAAAAAGGTACTCTCTGTCGATCTGGGTGCGTTAACCCGCATGCTCGATCGTCTCGTCTGCAAAGGATGGGTAGAACGAAGCCCTAACCCGAATGACAAACGCGGCGTACTGGTCAGGCTGACCAGCGATGGCGCGGACATGTGTGAACAATGTCATCAATTAGTAGGACAAACACTGCATCAGGAACTAACAAAAAACTTAACGGCAGATGAAGTGGCAACCCTTGAGCTCTTGCTGAAGAAAATACTGCCGTAAACAGAAAAAGAGGTATGACGATGTCCAGACGCAATACTGACGCTATCACTATTCATAGCATTTTGGACTGGATCGAAGATAACCTGGAATCGCCGCTCTCCCTTGAAAAAGTGTCAGAGCGTTCAGGTTACTCCAAATGGCACCTGCAACGGATGTTCAAAAAAGAGACCGGCCATTCATTAGGTCAATATATTCGCAGCCGCAAGCTGACGGAAATTGCCCAGAAACTGAAAGAAAGCAATGAGCCGATCCTTTATCTGGCGGAGCGCTACGGGTTTGAATCACAACAGACCCTCACGCGTACGTTCAAGAACTATTTTGACGTGCCGCCTCATAAGTACCGAATCACCAGCGTGCCGGGTGAATCCCGATACCTGTATCCGTTAAAACACTGTAGTTAATTATCGCCTGTAAAGACGTAACCGAGGAAAAAATGAAAGTTACCGCCTCCGCCGCCCTCGCCTTGCTGGTGCTGTTTTCCAGCCAGACCTTCGCGGAGCAAACCCCAGGTGCAACGCAGCAAAATAATCGCGATACGATGATTTTGCCGTCAGCACATGACCAGTCACCTTACGATTTCAACCACATGGGTGCTGGTAGCGACAAATCCGACGAATTAGGCGTGCCTTATTATCACGCGCACGGCCTCTGATTCGTTTTTGCCCCGCAGCCGCGGGGCTTTTTTATGCCCTATCCTCTTACCCGCGCCGTTCGGCGTACCCGCAGGCCAAATACGTTGATGTACAGCCCGGCCATGATCAGCACGGCACCGAGCAGCTGCAGCGCGCTCAGCGTTTCATCCAGCAGTATCGCCGCACTGGCAAGCCCTACTACCGGAACCAGCAAAGACAGCGGCGCCACGCGCCAGGTCTCATAGCGCCCCAGAAGCGAGCCCCAGATCCCGTAACCCACGATGGTGGCGACAAACGCAAGATAGATAAGAGAAAGGATCGTGGTCAGATCGATGTCGACCAGGCTTTTCAGCATCACCTCGGGGCCATCCAGAATAAACGACGCCGCCAGAAAAGGGATTATCGGGATCAGCGCGCTCCAGACCACCAGGGACATCACCTGCGGTCTCGCCTCGTGCTGCATAATCAGCTTGTTGAAAATGTTGCCGCACGCCCAGCTCAGCCCCGCCGCCAGCGTGAGCATAAACCCAAGCAGCGCCACATCCTGTCCGTTCAGGCTGGCTTCAATCAGCACCAGCACGCCAAACACCGCGAGCGTGATCCCCGCCAGCTGTTTTCCCTGTAGACGTTCGCCAAAGACGAACGCGCCGAGAATGATGGTAAAGAACGCCTGCGCCTGTAGCACCAGCGAGGCAAGACCGGCCGGCATGCCGAACTTGATGGCGCAGAAGAGAAACGCGAACTGGCCAAAGCTGATGGTCAGACCGTAGCCCAGCAGGAGTTTCAACGGGATTTTCGGACGGGCGACGAAAAAGAGCGCCGGGAACGCCACCAGCATAAAACGCAAACCGGCCAGCATCAGCGGAGGCATGTTGTGCAACCCCAGCTTGATGACCACAAAATTGAGCCCCCACACCACGACCACCAGCAACGCCAGCAGTCCGTCTTTACGCGTCATACCCTGCCCCTGAATTATTAATAATTTGTTAACACTTCAAGGTAACAGAAAAAAGTGTGCCGCGAGAAGATCATTATTTCTGGCAGGCAGCTGAAGCACTTAGGGATAAATTGGGCGCTATACAAGCCCCTTATGTCATGGTAATCCTTTTAACACACGTCTAAAAAAAAAGCATAAGCAACCGTCGGGCAGGAATATGAAACCATCTCTCAGGCGCTCAACCGCAGCGCTGCTGGCATCGTCATTGTTATTAACCATTGGTCGGGGGGCAACGCTGCCGTTCATGACCATTTATCTCACGCGCGTGTTTAACATGAGCGTCGAGAATATTGGTTATGCCCTGACGATTGCGCTGACCGTTGGCGTGGTGTTCAGCCTGGGATTTGGCATTCTGGCCGATAAGTTTGATAAAAAACGCTACATGCTGATCGCGATCGTGGCTTTTATCGCCGGGTTTGTCGCGATCCCGCTGGCGGATAACGTCACGCTGGTGGTGCTGTTCTTTTCCCTGATCAACTGCGCCTATTCCGTCTTTTCGACGGTGCTGAAAGCCTGGTTCTCGGATGTGCTGACCTCAAGCCAGAAAGCGCGCGTCTTCTCGCTCAACTACAGCTTCCTGAACATTGGCTGGACGATCGGGCCGCCGATTGGCACCCTGCTGGTGATGTACAGCCTGCAGCTGCCGTTCTGGCTGGCGGCCTTCTGCGCCGCGCTGCCGCTCGGGTTTATTCATTTCTTCGTGCAAAAAAGCGTCGCGCTGGATACCGCCGAAGAGAAAATGCCCTGGCAACCGTCGGTGCTCCTGAAAGACCGCGCCCTGTTCTGGTTCACCCTCTCCGGCCTGCTCGCCTCCTATGTGGGCGGATCGTTCGCCAGCTGCATTTCGCAGTACGTGCTGGCCGCCAATGCCGACAGCGATTTTGCCCAGAAGGTGGTCGCCGTGGTGCTGCCCGTTAACGCCGCCGTGGTGGTGACGCTGCAGTACGCGCTGGGGCGCAAGATCTCCGCCAGCAATATTCGGCCTTTAATGACCGCCGCAACGCTGTTTTTTATCCTGGGGCTGGGCGGCTTTATGCTCTCCGGGGAGAACCTGATTTACTGGGGCATCGCCGCCGCCATTTTTACGCTGGGTGAGATTATCTATGCGCCGGGTGAATACATGCTGATCGATAACATCGCCCCGCCGGGGATGAAAGCGAGCTATTTTTCCGCACAGGCGCTGGGCTGGCTCGGCGCGGCAGCAAACCCGATGATCACCGGCATTATCCTGACCAACCTGCCGCACTGGTCGCTGTTTGCGATCATGATGGTTGCTATCGTGGTTGCCTGGCTGATGATTTTGCGGGGAATGAGCGTGAAAAGTGCAGATAGCGTGTCGGGTGGCGCTGCGCTTACCCGACCTACGAAACCCTAATCGTAGGCCGGATAAGGCTTAGCCGCCATCCGGCAAAAGCAACAGATCAGTGGTGCAGCATCTCCTCCACCACCTGCTCTTTGTACATCTCGTTTGGATAATAGGTCGGCCAGTTGTCCATCTCTTTCAGCAGCGCCTCGTGGGAGGTATTGCCCATAAAAATATGGTAGTGGGATGAGGCTTTCGGCCCGATGATGTGGTCACTGAACTGCACGAACTTCGGCGCCTGGCTGTCGGCATCCTTACACTCAAACAGATAGCGAACACCTTTTTTGCCTGAGGCGTAGGTCAGGATTTTGTAGCCACTGTAGTCATATTTACAGCTGCTGACCGCGTTGCCTCTGTGGAATTCCATCACGTTATTTTCAATGCCGATGGCATCCACGTCCGTCGCATATCCCTTGCGGTAATACGCTTTCACCTCGTCAAAGGTTTTACTTTTATCCTTCTGCGCTTTCTGTTTAAAGACCGGATCCAGCGAACCGTCCAGCAGGAACGGATAGACCGACTGCCAGGTGCCGTCCCAGTCAGACAGCGCTCTGTCCTTTACGTCTTTATCCTCAAACACGCCGTTTGCCGCCTTCTGTTCCGCTTCGGTCATCTGATGGCCGTGCGAGTGAGCAAACAGCTGGCCGCTGACCAGCAGCGCCCCCAGAGTCATGGCAAATTTCCCAATATGTGCAGCCAAAGTAACGCCCTCATTCCGTTTTATAAGAATGATGGATGTTATATTATAACATTTCAGATCGCAACCAGCCCGCGCACGCCCTCCTGCTCCATATCTTCGCCCCGTCCGCGCTGGATGATGGTGCCGCGCGACATCAGCAAATAGCTGTCAGCCAGCTCGGCGGCAAAATCGTAAAACTGCTCGACCAGCAGGATCGCCATGTCGCCTCTGTTTGCCAGGGTACGGATCACCTGACCAATCTCTTTGATGACGGAAGGCTGTATGCCTTCGGTCGGTTCGTCGAGGATCAGCAGCTGCGGACGGCTCGCCAGCGCGCGACCAAACGCCAGCTGCTGCTGTTGCCCGCCGGAGAGATCGCCCCCGCGGCGGTGCTTCATCTCGTTAAGTACCGGAAACAGCTGCCAGATCTCATCCGGCACCTGCTTTGCCTCGCGGGCGGAAAAGCGCGACAGCCCCAGCAGAAGGTTCTCTTCCACGGTCAGGCGCGGAAAAATCTCGCGACCCTGCGGGACATACGCCACGCCAGACTGCACACGCTGGTGCGGCTTGCTGTGGGTGATCATTTTTCCCTGCCAGATGACCTCCCCGGTTTTCGCCGGGATCAGCCCCATCAGGCACTTCAGCAGCGTGGTTTTCCCGACGCCGTTGCGCCCCAGCAGACAGGTGACTTCACCGGTGGCGGCTTCAAAGCTCACGCCGCGCAGGATATGGCTGCCGCCGTAATACTGATTCAGTTCGTTAACCTGTAACATCATCGCTCCTTAGCGCCCCAGATAGACCTCAATCACCTGCTCGTTGGCCTGCACCTCGCGAAGCGAGCCTTCCGCCAGCACGCGTCCCTGATGCAGCACCGTGACGTGGTCGGCAATCGTTTCAACAAAGCCCATATCGTGCTCCACCACCATCAGGGAGTGCTTACCCGCCAGGGTTTTGAACAGCTCGGCGGTGTATTCCGTTTCAGCGTCGGTCATCCCGGCGGCGGGTTCATCCAGCAGCAGCAGATGCGGCTCCTGCACCAGCAGCATGCCGATCTCCAGAAACTGTTTCTGCCCGTGCGAAAGCAGCCCGGCGCGACGGTCCCGCTCGCTGCCAAGGCGCAGAAGAACCAGCATCTCGTCAATGCGGTCCCGCTGCTCGCCGTTGAGTTTTGCCCGCAGGCTTGCCCAGACGGATTTATCGGTTTTCATGGCGATCTCAAGGTTCTCCCACACCGTCAGCGCTTCAAAGACCGTGGGCTTCTGGAATTTTCGACCAATCCCCTGACGGGCAATAGCCGCAGGCTCCAGCGCGGTCAGGTCGATAGACTGGTCGTAAATGGCTCTCCCGCTCTTTGGCCGCGTTTTGCCAGTAATCACATCCATCAGCGTGGTTTTACCGGCCCCGTTGGGGCCAATCACGCAGCGCAACTCCCCCACGCCGATATTCAGCGAGAGATCGGTCAGCGCCTGAAATCCATCAAAATTGACGTTTATGGCCTCAAGCTGAAGCACCGGGTCGGTCTGGTCCCGGTAGCGATCGCCGGGCAACTGGCGGGTAAATAACTCTTCCGATGGCTGCATTATTTATCCCCCTTACGCAACAGACCGTAGACGCCGCGCGGCAGGAACAACGTGACGGCGATAAAAATCAGCCCCAGAAACAGCTGCCAGTACTCCGGCATCGCGACGGTGAAGAAGCTCTTTGCCCCGTTCACCAGCGCCGCGCCAATCACCGGCCCGACCAGCGTGCCGCGTCCGCCCAGCGCCACCCAGATGGCGGCTTCTATCGAGTTGGTCGGCGACATCTCTCCGGGGTTAATAATGCCGACCTGCGGGACGTACAGCGCCCCCGCCAGGCCGCACAGCACTGCGGAGAGCGTCCACACCAGCAGCTTGAACCCGCGCGGATCGTACCCGCAGAACGTCAGGCGGTTTTCCGCGTCGCGAACGGCGGTCAGGATGCGGCCAAACTTGCTCTTCGCCAGCGCAAATCCAGTACCCAACGCCAGAATGAGCAACAGCACCGTCGCCAGGAACAGCCCGATACGGGTGGTCGTGTCCGTCACCGAAAACCCGAGCAGCGTGGTGAAGCCGGTAAAGCCGTTATTGCCGCCAAAGCCGGTTTCGTTGCGAAAGAACAGCAGCATGCCCGCGTAGGTCAGCGCCTGGGTCATAATCGAGAAGTAAACTCCTTTGATCTTCGAGCGGAAGGCAAACCAGCCAAACACCAGCGCCAACAGGCCCGGCACCATCACAATCAGCACCAGCGCCCAGGCAAAATGCTGGGTGCCCCACCAGAACCACGGCAGCTCGCTCCAGGAGAGAAAAGACATAAATGCGGGCAGTCCGTCACCCGCCGCCTGGCGCATCAGGTACATGCCCATCGCATAGCCGCCCAGGGCGAAGAAGATGCCGTGTCCAAGAGAGAGCATCCCGGCGTAGCCCCACACCAGATCCAGCGCCACCGCAACGACGGCATAGCAAAGGATCTTGCCGATAAGCGTCAGCATCCAGGTCGACAGCGCCAGCGGATGCGTCGCAGGCAGTAAGGCGAAAAACGGTATTATCAGCAGACACGCCACCAGCAGGCTGCCGGCAATCTGCGTTGTGCGCGGCGCTTTGCGCGCCAGCGTTAAGGTCAGCGGCTGGCTCATCAGTCAATCACCCTCCCTTTCAGCGCAAACAGCCCCTGAGGGCGCTTCTGGATAAACAGGACGATCGCCACCAGAATCACGATCTTGCCCAGCACCGCCCCCATCTGCGGCTCGAGGATTTTATTGAAAATGCCCAGCCCGAACGCGGCGGCCACGCTGCCTGCCAGCTGGCCTACGCCGCCGAGGACGACCACGAGGAACGAGTCGATGATGTAACCCTGACCCAGCTCGGGCCCGACGTTACCCAACTGGGATAACGCCACGCCGCCTAACCCGGCAATCCCTGAGCCCAGCCCGAACGCCAGCATATCGACGCGACCTGTCGGTACCCCGCAGCAGGCGGCCATGCTGCGGTTCTGCGTCACCGCGCGCACGTTGAGCCCCAGACGGGTTTTATTCAGAATCAGCCAGGTAAAGAACAGCACCAGCAGCACGAAGCCCAGCACCACAATGCGGTTCCACGGCAGCGTCAGGTTGGCAAAAATCTGCACCCCGCCGGAGAGCCATGCGGGGTTCGCCACCTCCAGGTTCTGGGCGCCAAAGGTCATGCGCACCAGCTGGATAAGCATCAGGCTGATACCCCACGTCGCCAGCAGCGTTTCCAGCGGACGACCGTACAAATGACGGATCACGGTGCGCTCAAGCACCATTCCGATGCCCGCCGTCAGGCAGAACGCTACCGGCAGCGCGATAACGGGATAGAGCGCCAGCCACTGGGGCGCAAGCCCGACCATCGCCTGCTGCACCATCCACGTGGCATACGCCCCCAGCATCAACATCTCGCCGTGCGCCATATTGATGACGCCGAGCAGACCGTAGGTGATGGCAAGCCCCAGCGCGGCCAGCAGCAGCACCGACCCCAGAGAAAGCCCCATAAACGCCTGACCCAGCAGATCGCCCCACATCAGGCGATGCGTAATCTGGTTAAGGCTCTCTTCTGCGGCCGCGCGAACGCTGGCGTCCGGCTCGGTCTGCGCCTGGGTAAACGGAGTGAGTCTGGACTGCACGTCCGGATCGTCTGACTGGCCCAGCAGTTCGACGGCCCTGCGGCGCACCTCCGGCTGCGGGCTTGCCAGCTGGAGGTTTGCCACCGCCAGCAACAGCGCCTGACGCGCGACAGCGTCCGTCTCATCCCCAACGCGCTTTTCCAGAAAAGCGAGCATGTCGGGCTGGGCGTCGCGCTGGAGCTGACGCGCTGCCGCACGCCTTTCTGTGACACTGTCACTAACAAGCTGATGCGTGGCGATGGCCGTTGCAGCCAGCACGCGCAGCCGGTTCGTCAGGCGCACGGCTTTGGTTTGCCCTACGGTTGCCGTAGCGTCACCCAGCGAAACCATTTCACCGTTACGCTGCGTAAAGGCGTGCTTTTGGCTGTCGGTATACAGGTTTTCCTTTTGCAAGGACTGAAGCAGCGGAAGCCTGGCGGCATCCGGCGCAGCGGCCCACTGCGTGAGAAGTTCCGCCTGCTGGCCGCGGCTGGCGGCAACAAAACGATCGGCATCCGATGCCTGCGCCATCCCTGGCAGCAGTCCGGAAAGCCATACAAGAGCGATGAACATGCGCATGGCGTTCATGACGTTTCTCCCTGCGGTGATGGCTTAATTGCTGGCGGTTTTCATCGGCTGGTCGGGCTTTTTATCGTTCCCGGCGATGAACGGGCTCCACGGCTGGGCGCGCACCGGCTGCTCCGTCTGCCAGACCACGTTGAACTGGCCGTTGCCTTCGATTTCACCGATCATGACCGGCTTATGCAGATGATGGTTGGTGGCATCCATGGTAAGCGTAAAGCCAGACGGCGCCTTAAACGACTGACCGGCCATCGCCGCGCGCACCTTATCCACGTCGGTGGTGCCCGCTTTTTCCACCGCCTGCGCCCACATATGGATGCCTACATATGTGGCTTCCATCGGATCGTTTGTGACGACGGTATCGGCATTCGGCAGCTTGTGCGCCTTCGCATAGGCTTTGTAATCCGCCACAAATGTCTGGTTGGTTGGATTATCCACGGATTCAAAGTAGTTCCACGCCGCCAGGTTACCCACCAGCGGTTTGGTGTCGATCCCGCGCAGCTCTTCTTCACCTACGGAGAACGCTACCACCGGCACGTCGGTGGCCTTCAGCCCCTGGTTAGCCAGCTCTTTGTAGAACGGCACGTTGGAGTCGCCGTTGATGGTCGACACCACGGCGGTTTTGCCGCCTGCGGAGAATTTCTTGATGCTGGCGACAATGGTCTGGTAGTCGCTATGGCCAAACGGGGTGTAAACCTCTTCGATGTCCTTATCCTCAACGCCTTTCGAATGCAGGAAGGCGCGCAGGATCTTGTTGGTGGTGCGCGGGTAAACGTAGTCGGTACCCAGCAGGAAGAAGCGCTTCGCCCCGCCGCCGTCCTCGCTCATCAGGTATTCCACCGCCGGGATGGCCTGTTGGTTCGGTGCCGCACCGGTATAGAAGACGTTTGGCGACATCTCTTCGCCTTCATACTGCACCGGGTAGAACAGCAGACCGTTCAGCTCCTCAAACACCGGCAGCACGGATTTGCGCGAAACCGACGTCCAGCAGCCAAACACCACGGCGACTTTATCCTGGCTCAGCAGCTGGCGCGCCTTCTCGGCAAACAGCGGCCAGTTTGAGGCCGGATCCACCACCACCGGCTCCAGTTTTTTACCCAGCACGCCGCCTTTGGCGTTGATCTCGTCGATGGTCATCAGGGCGACGTCCTTCAGCGGGGTTTCAGAGATGGCCATCGTGCCGGACAGAGAGTGCATGATCCCCACTTTGATGGTGTCGGCCGCCTGCACGCCAAAACTCATTCCCATCGCCACGACGGACGCGGATAACGCAAAGGCTTTTAATAAGGTACGACGCTGCATATTTTCACTCCTGAAAAAGAACGCTGTGCGAAAACGTCCGTTATGGCATGGACGCGGAAATAAAGGTGTCAGCGAAGCAGGAGCAAAAAGGATGCCAGGATGTAGAACGCGCTATTGCAGGAGACGGAAGGCAGGATGTAAAGAGAACGACTCAGAATGGCACAGCGCTGCACTTTTATAATGCAGCGCTGAGGAAGCGGTCTTACCAGACTTCGCTGGCGATCTGCGTCACCAGACGGACTTTATCCCACTGCTGGGACTCGCTCAGGCTGTTGCCCTCTTCGGTGGAGGCAAAGCCGCACTGCGGGCTGAGGCAGATCTGCTCTTTCGCCACGTATTTCGCCGCCTCTTCCAGACGGGCCTTCACGCCTTCCGGGTTCTCCAGCTCACCGTTTTTGGTGGTGATCAGGCCCAGCACCACCTGCTGCTTGCCCGGGCGAACGAAGCGCAGCGGCGCGAAATCCCCGCTGCGGTCGTTATCGTATTCGAGGAAGAAGGCGTCAACGTTAACCGTCCCGAACAGCACTTCCGCCACCGGCTCGTAGCCCCCTTCAGAAATCCAGGTGGAACGGAAGTTACCGCGACAGACGTGCAGCCCGATGGTCAGATCCTCCGGCTTACCTTCCAGCGCCTTGTTCAGCACGCGGGCGTAGATTTGCGCCAGCTCATCGGCGTCGTCGCCGCGCTCGCGGATCTGACGGCGCTGGTCGTCCGAGCAGAGGTAGGCCCAGACGGTGTCGTCCAGCTGCAGATAACGGCAGCCCGCGTCGTAGAATGCCCGGATGGCGTCGCGCCAGGTGGTCGCCAGATCGTCGAAATAGTCGTTCAGATCCGGGTACACCGTCGCGTCGATGTCTTTGCGCCCGCCGCGGAAATGGAGCACGCTTGGGCTGGGAATGGTCATTTTCGGCTGGGCATTGCCGCTGATGCTTTTCAGATAGCGGAAGTCTTCCAGCATCGGGTGGTCGCCAAAGCCCAGCTTGCCGGTCACGCGCACGCCGTGGGCTTTGGTTTGCACTCCGTTGAACTGAATGCCCTGCTGTGAATCGTAACGCTCAACGCCCTGCAGACCATCGAAGAAATCGAAGTGCCACCACGCACGGCGGAATTCACCGTCGGTGACCACATGCAGGCCGCACGCGCACTGCTGCTCGACGACGTGGCGAATGGCCTCATCTTCCACCGCGCGAAGCTGTCCGGCATCAATCTCACCGCTGGCGAACTTTAGGCGAGCCTGCTTGATGGCATCCGGGCGTAAAAAACTGCCGACTACATCGGCGCGGTATGGGGCGTGCTGTCGTTGCATGGAAATCTCCTCGTCTGCCGGTATTAATTGCCCGCAGTGATAATTCATCATTTGAATATTTAGACTTCTGGATGTCTAAATGTCCAAAAAAGATGTCATACCTCGTCGGCTCCGGCAAACGAGAAAATTTCACGGGTGTTGAAAAAAATTCATCTTCACAGTGCGGCAGCGGGCTCCTGGCTGGCAAACGCGTAGCGTTCATCTTCCCAGCCGGTGATGCCGCCGAGCATGATTTTCACCGGCAGACCGAGACGCGCCAGCTTGAGCGCCGCCCTGTCCGCGCCGTTACAGTGTGGCCCCGCACAGTAAACGACAAACAGCGTCCCTTCCTGCCACTGGGACATCCGTTCAGCGGTTATCTGACTCCAGGGCATATGCAGCGCACCCGGGACATGGCGACGGGCAAACTGTTCCGGGCTCCCCACCACGTGCAGCAGCTCGAAGTCCTGCTCATTATTGGCGATGGCATGATGCACGTCGGCACAGTCGGTTTCGACGCTTAGTCGACGCAGAAAATGGGTGACGGCTTCCTGCGGCTCGGCAGCCGGAAATTCAGTAACATAGCTCATGATCCTTCCTCATCTTTGGCGTTTGTGTTAACACTACTCTATCCACAAATTCGGCCCGTGAATGCGTTCGCTTATGCCAGAAAACAGCAAAAAGATGACAAACTTAAGACAAATTGCCCGCCCTGGCGTCGTCGTGCTTGCCTATGACGGGCTATGTACCTTTGAGTTTGGCGTGGCGGTTGAGATTTTTGGCCTGCCGCGCCCGGAACTGGGCGACAACTGGTATCGTTTTGCAGTGGCGAGCGTGGATAGCGGAGAACTGCGGGCGACCGGTGGGATCCGCATCGTTACCGATGGCGATTTAAGCCTGCTTGAATCGGCGGATCTGATCGTGGTTCCCGGCTGGCGGGGGCTGGACTCACCGGTTCCTCCGGCGCTCTGCGAGGCGCTGCGCCAGGCCAGCGCGCGAGGATGTCAGCTGCTGTCCATCTGCTCGGGCGTGTTCGTACTGGCCGCTACGGGGCTGCTGAACGGCCGTAAAGCGACAACCCACTGGCGCTACATCGAGGCGCTGAAAACGCATTATCCCGAAATCCATGTGGTTGAGGACGTGCTCTACCAGGACGAGGGTGACATCCTGACGTCCGCAGGCAGCGCGGCGGGAATCGATCTCTGTCTGCACGTTGTGCGTCGGGATTATGGCATGGAGACCGCCAACAGCGTGGCGCGCAGGCTGGTCATCCCCCCTCACCGGGACGGTTCACAGCCGCAACAGCTGAGCCGCCCGGTAGCGCAGCTGCGTGAAAGCCAGCGTTTGGGCCAGCTGTTTGATTTTCTGCACACGCACCTTGTCGAGCCGCACAGCGTCGACTCCCTGGCGCGTCGGGTCGGCATGAGCCAGCGCACCTTCCTGCGCCGCTTCGAGGCGGCAACGGGCACGACGCCCGCACGCTGGCTGCTCAATGAGCGCCTGCTAAGAGCAAAAGATTATCTGGAAAGCAGCCGTTTAAGCATCGACAGCATCGCCGAGCAGACCGGGTTTGGCCAGGCGTCGACGCTGCGCCATCATTTTCGTCAGCAGTTCGCGCTTTCTCCGGCTCAGTATCGTAAACAGTTTTCTCGTTCTGAGACGGCCCGCTAGCGGAAAAAAGGCAAAAAAAACCGCCATTATCTGGCGGTAAATGCTTGCATGGATAGATTTGTATTTTGGTCTCTACGTCCCCGACGCTCCATGGTCGGGCAGCGGATCCCCTACAAACTAACACTGATTATCTTAACGAAAGCTCAACAGACTTATTAACTCGCCCGGGTATTGATCTGTAAATAGCGCATCAGGCCCTGCTGAGCGCTCTGTTTTGCATCATCATTCAGGGCTTCGAGATAAAATGGTCGCGAAACACCATAAGGTGCTTTTTCAGAGGGATACACCGCAAACTGGAATGTTTTCCCCCCTGCCTGATGCGTGCAGTCTAATTCCCAGCGTTGTTCGTTTACTTTTTTGCTATTACAGGCTACGCGTCCATAGTCGCTGGTTAAATAGGAACCAACGCGGACTTTCGCGGACTGAATATATTCTGGTTCATCATTACCCATATAGCGAACCCCAGCCGTTGCTCCAACGGCCGCCACGAGGAGCGCAAGTGCGATTATTTTTTTCATTTATTAAGACTCATTCCTTAGCCAGAGAATCTCTATTATATAGGATTATCCTTAAAGTAAACGTCTGTTTGCGTACCAGAACAGGTAGTTTACACAGCTCGATTCATATTTAGGATATTTCCTAAGAAAAAATCCAGACGCACATTATTTGACACTTTCTTTGCGCTAATTTGAATTATTGAATAATAACAAGAAGAAATAATCGGCATGATTATTCCGCGATATCATTCAGCGGTGAATCCATGTTTAAAAAAGGGTTATCTCTTATTATGCTTATTTGTGCGCTATTTTCAGGCCAGCTGATGGCCGGGCACAAAGGCCATGAATATATTTGGGTAAAGAATGTGGAGCATCAGCTGCGGCATGAGGCCGACAGCGACGAGCTACGCAGCGCGGCAGAAGAGTCAGCGGAGGGTTTGCGCGAACACCACCTGTGGCAGAAATCGCGCAAACCGGACACCCACGTAAGGTAATTAACTGCCCTTACGTTTCGGAAGGGTTTTCATCAGATCGTCCGGGCTCACGGACGCAACGATGCTGCCCGGCGGTGGCATTTTGAAAATGTGGTTCTTCATCTTGCCGATAACATGCATTTCGCAAGGACGACAGTCAAACTTCAGAGTCAGGACTTCGTCACCGTTGACCAGCTGCATGGGGGTTGCCTTCCAGCTTTTGATATTCCCTTTCGCCTGTTTCGGGCACAGGTTAAAAGCAAAGCGCAGGCAGTGCTTGGTGATCATTACCGGCACATCGCCCTTCTCTTCATGCGCTTCATAGGCCGCGTCGATCAGCTGCACGCCATGGCGATGGTAGAATTCACGCGCTTTATGGTTGTAAACGTTCGCCAGGAAGGATAAATGGGTGTCCGGGTACACGGGTGCAGGAACAGATTCGGCCTTACGGCTGCCGCGCGGATAGTGCGCCAGGCGTGCGGCATCCAGCATCTCTGCCGTTTCACGGCGGAACTGGTTAAGCAGGCTGTTCGGCACGAACAGCGCGTCCGGCAGATTAACCTCGATAGCGCGCGCGTAGTAAATCGTCTGACCCAGCTTCGCCACGCCGTCCTTGAGGCTGTTAAGCGCTTTTTCCGCGTTATTTGCCACCTCGAACTGGCCATCGAGCGTATGCGTTACGCTGATACCGTCTTCACAGGTCATGGTCAGGATCAGCTGCTCTTCCCAGCCGCCCAGCTCAATGTCCACCGCGATGCGACGCTCGCTGGAGGTTTTCAGCAATGCCTGCTGCCAGTTGTGATCCAGGTTACGGTTGAGCGGCGCGTTTGGTCGCGCTTTGTAGAGATCGGCAGGCATTTCATTCGGCCATACGCGGTAGCGGTTCTCGCCGGTTTTTTCGACAGTGTTAGCGCGGAAACCCACCACTTCACGCTTGATCATCACGTTCAGGCCATCACCGTTTGCCAGCGGCTCCGTCACTTCGACGTCCAGATGATCTTTCGCCACTTTAAGCACTTCGCCGACCGGTAAACCGATAAACTTCGGTGAATCAAACGCGCCGATATCCCCTTTACGGGCATTCACGAAATAGTCCGTGCTGCCGCGGTGGAAGGTCTTGTCCGTCGACGGAATAAAGAAATGCTCGGTACGACCAGCCGAGGCGCGCGCCAGGTCTCCGCGATCGTCGATGATGGCATCCAGCATCTGGCGATAGTGCGCGGTGATGTTCTTCACGTAGCTCATGTCTTTGTAGCGCCCTTCAATTTTGAAGGAACGCACGCCTGCATCAATCAGCGCGCCCAGGTTGGCGGTCTGATCGTTATCCTTCATGGAGAGCAGGTGTTTCTCAAACGCCACCACGCGGCCCTGATCGTCTTTCAGGGTATACGGCAGACGGCAGGCCTGCGAGCAGTCGCCGCGGTTGGCGCTGCGCCCCGTCTGGGCGTGGGAAATGTTGCACTGACCGGAATAGGCCACGCACAGCGCGCCGTGGATAAAGAATTCAATCGTCGCGTCGGTGGCCTGGTGAATATCGCGGATCTGATTGAGGTTCAGCTCGCGCGCCAGAACGATCTGCGAAAAGCCCACATCGGAAAGAAACTTCGCCTTCTCAACCGTGCGAATATCGCACTGGGTGCTGGCATGGAGCTCGACAGGTGGAATATCCAGCGCCAGAACGCCCATGTCCTGAACAATCAGGGCATCGACGCCGGTCTGGTAGAGATCGGTAATCAGACGCTGCGCAGGTTCCAGCTCATCATCATGAAGAATGGTGTTCAGGGTTACGAACACTTTCGCCCCAAAACGGTGGGCGAACGGCACCAGCTCGGCAATATCGCGCAGGCTGTTGCTGGCGTTATGGCGGGCACCGAAGCCAGGGCCGCCGATGTAGACGGCGTCAGCACCATGAAGGATCGCTTCACGGGCAATGGCGGCGTCGCGGGCCGGGCTTAAAAGTTCAAGATGATGGGATTGCAGGCGCATACTTCGTCGTTATCCGTTATGGTCAAAATGGCGGCTATTGTAGTCAGAAGTCTGCGCCAGCGAAACAGTTTTGCGTAGCGTCAGCGGGGATAATGGATCAGAGAGTGAAAATGCACCGGCCGGTCGCTGCTGTTGCGGTACGCGTGCGGTTTATCCCCGGCAAAACGGATGCCCGAATCGGCTGAAAGCGTCTGCCACTCGCCGTTAATGTTCATCTCCAGCTCGCCGCTGATGACCACCACATGTTCAATCACTCCCGCCTCGTGCGGCGTGGACTCACTCAGGGCACCAGGCGCCAGCGTGATGGAGAAATGATCGAACCGGAGCGTCTCATCCCAGGGAAAAAGCGGTTTCACCACCATCGCCTGCTGCTGAGGGTCAAAAACAGCCTGCCTGTCCGCCTCCGGCGTGATGAACGCAGAAAACGGAACGTTCAGCCCGGTGGCGATTTTCCACAGCGTTGATACCGTCGGGCTCGATTCATTACGTTCGATTTGCCCAAGCATCGCTTTTGAAACGCCCGTCTCTTCCGCCAGCTTCGACAAACTCCAGCTGCGCGCCTGACGCAGCGTTTTCAGCGTTGTTGCAAGATGTAGTGTGATGTCCATGTGCCCTCCTGATGGCGATCAGCATACCACTTGTACGCTATAGCGCACAGTGTTACCTTATCGCGGACGTTATAACGCACAACGGAGTTTCCATGCGCCCTTCATCTCATCTCGTGCCAGCCGTCCTGGCTGGCTTTGTCGCCGTGCTGGTCGGTTACGCCAGTTCGGCCGCCATCATCTGGCAGGCTGCTGCAGCGGCAGGCGCCAGCGCGCAGCAAATTGCGGGCTGGATGACCGCGCTGGGGATTGGGATGGGCATCAGCACGCTGGCGCTTTCCTGGTGGTACAAAGCGCCGGTGCTGACAGCCTGGTCGACGCCCGGCGCGGCGCTGCTTGCCACCAGCCTGCACGGCGTGACGCTGGCCGAAACGATCGGCGTATTCATTTTTGCTAACGCGCTCATTTTACTCTGCGGTATTACCGGGCTTTTCGCCCGCCTGATGAAGCTTGTCCCGCATTCACTGGCTGCGGCCATGCTGGCTGGGGTGTTGCTACAGTTTGGCCTGCATGCGTTTGCGCATCTTGAGGGACACTTTTTGCTGTGCGGCAGCATGATTGCGGCGTGGCTGCTGGCAAAAGCGCTGGCTCCGCGCTATGCCATCGTGGTGACGCTGCTGGTCGGGGGGATCGTAGCGTGGACGGGAGGTGACGTTGTCACCGATAAGCTAACGTTTTCTCTCGTGATGCCTCAGTTTATTGCGCCCACGTTCACCTTCACCAGCCTGGTGAGCATCGGCGTCCCCTTCTTCCTGGTGACCATGGCCTCGCAGAATGCTCCCGGGTTCGCGACGATGAAAGCCTCCGGTTACCCGGTGGCGGTCTCACCGCTCATCATCTTTACCGGCGGGCTGGCGCTGCTGCTTTCTCCTTTCGGCGTCTTTTCCATCTGCATTGCGGCGATTACCGCCGCCATTTGTCAAAGCCCGGATGCCCATCCGGATGCCGGTAAACGCTGGCTGGCGGCCATCGCGGCCGGTGGGTTTTATCTGCTGGCGGGAGTGTTCGGCGGTTCCATCACCGGGATAATGGCTGCGCTGCCGCTCAGCTGGATCCAGACGCTGGCGGGTCTGGCGCTGCTGGGTACCATCAGTGGGAGTTTATACCAGGCGCTGAATCATGAAGCGGAGCGCGACGCGGCTATCGTCACGTTTTTGATGACCGCAAGCGGCGTCACGATCCTGGGCATCGGCTCGGCATTCTGGGGGTTGGTGCTGGGCGGCGTAAGCTATGCTCTGTTCTCACGCGCTCGTCGCGCGTAGCTGGGACGGCGTGATGCCCATGACGCTGCGGAAACGGTTACTGAAATGGCTGGCGGAGTTAAACCCGCAGGCCAGGGCGATATCCGTCAGTGGCATCGAGGTATGCTGCACCAGGTTTTTCGCTTTTTCCATGCGCCTTTGCATGACGTACTGATGCGGCGCCTGCCCCGTCGACTGACGGAACATGCGGGCAAAATGGTATTCGCTGAGGGCGGCCTGCGCCGCCAGTTCGGCCAGCGTCAGCGGCTGCCCGAGGTTCTCTTCGATAAACGCCAGCACGTTACGCAACACAAAGGGCGATAGCCCGCCGGTGACGACAGGCAGCTTCCACTGAACGTTGGCGTAGTTTTGCAGTAAATGGGTCAACAGCAGCGTGGAGGCTGTACTCAGGGTGAGCTGATTGGCCTGCTGCTGCCAGTCACAGCCAAGCAAAAACTGGCGGTACAGCGCGGTGATCTTCGGATCGCTGCCAAAAATGCGCTCGTCCAGCGTCAGCGAGAGCGGCCGTTTGTCCCAGATTTTTTCCCCCACATCGCGCAGATGTTCATCGGTGCAGCAGAGATGCACAAACGACAGGTCATCACGGATGTCCCACGTCGATTCGCTCTCTTTCGGCATCAGACAGAAACGGTCCGGTCCCCCGCCGTTCTTCCAGCCGCCCGGCGTTTTTTGATAGCTCTCGTAGCCGTCGGCCACGTACAGGCTGAGGGTGTGATGGTTGCTTTTAACCGTTATCGTGTCGTGCTTGTTGTACCACGCCGCCAGCTGAATGCCGGAATTGAGCGCGACCGTTTCCCGGAGCACCGCATTCTGCTGGCGTAGCGTTTCAAAGGTATCGTAAGCGTGAGACATAACCGTTAGCGCGTTATTGAGTGAACTGTCAGTCTAAGAATTGTTTTCTCCCGTTGCCAGCCCCCGGAAAAGAAAAAAGCGCAAGATTTTGCAAGTCCACCGCAAGCCGTTGAAAGCCCCTGACCGATCCCAGCGCCATACTGGCGGCTTCTGTGGTTTAAGAAGAGAAAAGGTATGAACGCATTATTATATGGACTGGTCGTGATCATCTGGGGAACCACCTGGATTGCCATTTTCCTGCAGCAAGGCCCCGTGCCGGCCCCGGTGTCTATTTTCTGGCGCTTCGCCGTGGCCAGCGCCACGATGATGGTTGTGCTGCTCGCCCTGCGCCGACTGCGCAAGCTGGCGCTGCGCGATCATCTGTTTTGCATGTTGCAGGGATGCTGCGTGTTCTGCTTTAACTTCTGGTGTTTTTATACCGCGGCGGCGCATATCAACACCGGGCTGGAATCGGTGATCTTTTCCATGGCGGTGCTCTACAACGCCATTAACTGCTTTATTTTCTTCGGTCAGCGCCCGCCTGCGCGGTTCTGGACGGCGGCGACGTTGGGTCTTATCGGGATTGTTATCCTTTTCTGGGACGACCTGCTGGCCAGCGGCTGGAGCGCCTCGCTGCTGACGGGCATTGGTCTTTCCGCCCTCGGCACGTACGGTTTTTCGCTGGGCAATATGATCAGCATGCGGCATCAGCGCAGAGGTCTGGAAACCATGACCACCAACGCCTGGGCGATGCTTTACGGTACGCTGGTTATGGGATGTATTGCGCTTTTCAGAGGCGACAGTTTTGCCCCGGAATGGACGGTGAGTTACATGGGCGCGCTGCTTTATCTGGCCCTGTTTGGTTCGGTTATTGCCTTTGGCGCTTACTTCACCCTGGTAGGACGCATTGGCCCCGGGAAAGCGGCCTACAGTACGCTGCTCTTCCCGCTGGTGGCGCTCTCCATCTCAACGGTGTATGAAGGCTACGTCTGGCATATCAACGGCATCGTCGGTTTACTGTTGATTCTGGGCGGGAATATGGTGATGTTTACGAAACCAGAAACCTGGTTCAGGCGCCTGCGTACGGTATAAGAAAAACGGCCCGCGCGATGCAGGCCGTTTTACGTTATTTGGTGGTTTTCTTCACGTCAAACATGGTGGCATCCGTCGCCATGTCGTCAACAACCTGCTTCAGCGTCGCAAAGGTCATCGGCGTACTTTCGTTATTCAGCTCTTTACCTTCGCCTTTACGAACGACCTTCATCACCGGCTTATTGGTGGCCGCGTCGATCAGCTCGCCTTCAAAGAAGAGATGGGTATCCATGGTGCGATGGCCGGTTGCCATCTGCGTACCTGCTACCACCAGCGCGACCGGCACCACTTCATAGAACTGCAGGCCTTCTTTCTGCGAACTCACCCCGGTGATTGCACCGCGGAAAATCAGGCTGTGTTTACCTGGCGTGGTCACAATCGGCTTACGGGTACCAATCGCCGTTTTCATTTTGTTATTGGTGTAATTCAACAGTTCATCAAGCGTTCTCTGCCCAATCTGCGTCGTTGGTTTTGGCGCTGGATAATAGGTAATTGGCGTCCAGATAATGCTGTCGTAGTTGGCTTCGTTATAGGAAGGATCAACCCAACGCAGCGTGGGTTTACCTGTCGCAGACGTCGTCTGCTGCAAGCCGGAATAATCTTTTAAAAAGCCTGAATATTGTTCGGGAGCCGCGACTTTTGAAGAACAGCCCGCCACTGCCAATAAACCAGTAAGCACTGCAACTTTAAAAAAAGTTTGAGTACGCATGATAGTTTTCCATGTTATCTGCAAGTATGCATTTGAAGTTATAGCAAAAGTCTGGTGGGTTTGTTGTGACAAAAAATGATGCGGGGAGCACAAATTGCGAAAAGACTGCCCGGAAGCGTACCGGGCAGTGAAAATTACGGTTGAATATCCACCTGCCAGAACAAATGTTTGCCAAACGGGTCGATTTCGTAGCCGGTCACCTCCTTGCGGACGGGTTCGAAAATCGTTGAATGTGCAATCATCACCGCTGGCATCTGGTCATGCATCATCTGCTGCGCCTCTTTGTACAGCGCCACACGTTTGTCGCGATCGGTTATCGATTTTGCCTCGGCAATAATTTTATCAAAGGGCGGGTAGCACCATTTGGCCGAGTTCGATCCGCCGTTGGCAGACGTGCAGGTAAACAGTGGGCCAAAGAAGTTATCCGGATCGCCCGTTGCGGTCGTCCAGCCCATTAGCGCGGCCTGATGTTCACCACCCTTCACGCGCTTAAGGTATTCGCCCCATTCGTAAGTGACAATTTTGGTCTGCACGCCCACTTTTGCCCAGTCGGCCTGAATCATCTCCGCCATGCGTTTCGCATTCGGGTTATAGGGCCGCTGCACGGGCATCGCCCATAAATCGATGCTCACCCCGTTGGCAAAACCGGCCTCTTTCAGCAACGCTTTCGCTTTTTCAGGATCGTAATCGTAATCTTTCAGCTCGCTGTCAGCGCTCCAGACGCCGGGCGGCAGCAGGTTTTTCGCCGCGGTGCCCGTGCCGTGGAATACCGCGTCGATAATGGCCGGTTTGTTGATCGCCATCGCCAGCGCCTGACGAACCTTCACGTTATCCAGCGGCGGCTTTTGGGTATTAAACGCCAGAAAACCGGTATTCAGCCCCGCCTTGCTCATCAGGTTAATATCCTTATTTGCCTTCATGCGCGGCAGATCCGCCGGGTTCGGGAACGGCATTACCTGGCATTCGTTTTTCTCAATTTTGGCAAAACGCACGGAGGCATCCGGCGTGATGGTAAAGACCAGCCGATCCAGCTTCGATTTCCCCTGCCAGTAGTCGGCAAATGCCGTAAACAGAATGCGGGAATCTTTCTGATACTGCGCCAGCTTAAACGGCCCGGTGCCGATGGGCTGCATATCCACCTTCTCCGGCGTGCCCGCTTTCAGCATCGCATCGGCATATTCCGCGGAGAGGATCGAGGCGAAATACCATGCCAGATCGGCAACAAACGGCGCTTCCGGGTGTGCCAGGGTAAAGCGCACCGTGTGGTCATCGACTTTATCAATGGCGGTTATCAGACTGCCAAACTCCAGACTTTCAAAGTTGGAATAGCTGCCGTTTGAGACGTTGTGATAGGGATGGTTCACGTCTTTCTGACGCATAAACGAGAAGATCACGTCATCGGCGTTAAAATCCCGGGTCGGCGTGAACAATTTATTGCTCTGGAACTTCACCCCTTTACGCAGATGGAAGGTGTAAACCTTGCCGTCGTCGCTCACCTCCCAGCGCTCTGCCAGGCTCGGTACCAGCTCCGTGGTGCCGGGTTTGAAATCGACCAGCCGGTTATAGACCGGCACGGCGCTGGCATCCACGCTGGTCCCCGATGTGTATAACTGAGGATTAAAGTTTTCCGGCGACCCTTCGGAGCAATACACCAGCGTTTTCGCGGCAACGGAGGAACTGACCGTAAGCGCAGCGAGTGCCAGCGTTAACATTGTGCGTTTGCTTGTCATCATTTATTCCTGTCTTTTTAATTCGACGGCTAATTAATTCTTTTGCCATTTCATAAATAACATTAAAGTGAAGTGGCAAACACCCGAAAAATAAATAAGGAAGAAAACACTATGGGCTCGCCTCTTTCCAGACAATTAACGCACCGTTTTTTCCGCTATCTCGCTATTACCAGCCAGAGCGATCCGAAAGTGAAAACCCTGCCCTCGACGCCGGGCCAGCACGACATGGCGCGGGAACTGGCGCAAGAGCTGGCACAGCTGGGGTTAAACGACATCGTGATTGACGAATTCGCTACCGTGACGGCGGTAAAAAAAGGCAATGTGCCCGGCGCGCCGCGCATCGGCTTTATTACCCATATTGATACCGTTGACGTCGGTTTATCACCGGATATTCATCCGCAAATATTAACGTTTCGTGGTGAAGATCTCTGTCTGAATAAGGATAAAGACATCTGGCTGCGCGTGAATGAGCACCCGGAAATTCTGGCTTATCCGGATGAAGAGATTATTTTCAGCGACGGTACCAGCGTATTAGGCGCAGATAATAAAGCAGCGGTAACCGTGGTGATGACCGTGCTGGAAAACCTCACCGCTGAACATCAGCATGGCGACATTGTGGTCGCGTTTGTGCCCGATGAAGAGATTGGCCTTAACGGCGCCAAGGCGCTGGATTTGAAACGCTTCGACGTTGATTTTGCCTGGACCATCGACTGCTGCGAGTTGGGGGAAATTGTTTACGAGAATTTTAACGCGGCAGCCGCTGAGATCCGCTTTACCGGCGTGACGGCGCACCCGATGTCCGCCAAAGGCGTACTGGTGAACCCGTTACTGATGGCGACCGATTTCATCAGCCATTTCGACCGCCAGCAAACGCCAGAGTGCACCGAGGGCCGCGAGGGCTATATCTGGTTTAACGGCATCCAGGCCGGGCAAAACGACGCCGTGTTAAAGGCCAACATTCGTGATTTTGATAAAACCGGCTTTGCCGCCCGCAAGCAGCAGATCGCGGACGTCGCCGCGTTGATTGCCGCCCAACACCCGACGGCAAAGGTGGAGTATCGCATTGAGGATACCTACAGCAATATCAGCAATGCGATTGGTGAAGACCGGCGCGCTATCGACCTGATGTTTGAGGCGATGGAATCGCTCGGCATTACCCCAAAACCCATCCCCATGCGCGGCGGCACGGACGGCGCGGCGCTGTCAGCAAAAGGGTTACTCACCCCGAACTTCTTCACCGGCGCGCATAACTTCCACTCGAAGTTTGAATTCCTGCCGCTGTCGTCCTTCGAGGCGTCTTACAGGACTGCCCTGCAGATCTGCCTGCTGGCCGCCCGTTAAGCGGGCTTGCGCGCCAGCATGGTGGCAAAGCGCAGCTTAATGCGGTTGCCGTTTTCATCGGTGCGGTGCAGCTCGCCAACCTCTTCGTTGTATTTGAGCAACTCCCAGCCTTCGTAGTAGTTGCTCAGTTCACCGCTTTTAAATGCAAACGGGAAGCCGACGGTGCACGGATAATCCGCCGTGTCCATCGCGGCAACGATCAGGTTATAGCCGCCGGGTTTCGTGCAGCGCTGCATATTGGCGATAAGGCCCGGGATGGTTTTCGCCTCCAGGAACATCAGCACCACGGTGGAGAGAATGAAGTCGTACTCGCCGTCAAAACTCAGGCTGTTGAGATCCTTAATCGCCGTATGCAGGTTGGCTATCCCTTCTGCCGCTTTGATGCGCTCGATGTTATCAATGCTCATCGGGTTTTTATCCCAGGCGGTGACATCGTAGCCGTTAGCCGCCAGGTAAAGGCTGTTGCGGCCATTGCCGCAGCCCAGATCCAGCGTTTTACCCGGCTTAACGATCCCCGCGCTGTACAGCACCTCGGAATGCGTACGGGTTAAGCCATATTTCTCAGTGAAGTAATTTTCATCGACAGCCATTATTTTTCCTCAGATTGCATAAGCAGTGCTTTATCAGTGCGCACCAGAAGTTTGCCCTGTATCAGCAGGATAAATGTACGAACCAACAGCATCCCAATGATGAGGTTGGTAAAGATAAACAGCGGCACGGCAATGGCGTGGAAGAATCCAGACGAACTGCCGTGCCCCAGATGCAGCCCCGTGGTAGCCAGAGCCGACACGCCGAACGAAAAACTCCAGAAGGAGGCGTTAAACGGCTGAGACAAATACCACGGCAGCAGGCGCAGCATAAACAGCAGCTGCAACAGGCCGTAGCCGAACAGCATTTTGGCGAAGGTGTCGGCTTCTCCACCGTTGACGCTAAACCAGGCGCTACATGCCACCAGCGCGGGCGCCAGCTGAATGCCTAAAGAGGTACGCTGCGCGGAGGGAAGCTCTCCGGCGCTGCGAAGACGCTGGAGGATCACCGGCTCCAGGCTGAGCCAGGAAAAGACGCCCGCACCGAGGAAGACGAGCCCTGCGTCGTTGAACCCCAGGGCTCCGCACGCCATTGCGCTGATAAAATTATTCGCCACCGTCGGCAGATATAATCCCGGCGTGGTGGCCTCGTGCGGGTGCGTCCCCCGCCATAGCCCGGCGCTTTGCCAGGCAGCATAGGCAAGCTGCACCACCACGCCCACGCCAAACAGCGCCAGCGATACCGGACGGAACCAGGGGACAAAACCGATGGCGACCAGCATAGTCGTGGCCGGAAAAAGGCTGACGAAGCTGCTCATCACCGGGTGGCGCATCTCTGCCAGCACGCTGTGCGGGAAACGAATTGCACGGGTAATAAACGCTGCCGTCAGTAAAAACCAGCATGTAACCGCGAGAGCGACCAGAATCTCACCCGGCCAGCGCGTCACCGGCCACAGGGTGCTGGCGTATCGCCAGGCGAACCCCATGCCGATGATGCCAAGCACCATGCCAAAATACCCTGCGGGAAGGTTAAGCACCTGTTGGGATTTGTTAACGTTATTCATAAATTTGAATTTTTAAAATGTATTTTAAATGCCATTTTAAGGGGTTTCCGCGACGGATGCCAGCACAACGGAAAGCCGAAAATTTGCTACGTTTAGTGGAGACGCTCACCAGGGATAACATGATGAACAAATATCGGCTCAGCGATGAAACCCGGATCTGGCAGTGGAAAAATGGCGAAACAACCCACTCGACCACGTTGCGGCAAATTATCGCCACGGCAGATTTTAATGATGTGACGACCGGTACGAAAGGCGGCTGGGTTGACGATGAGCGTGCCCTGTCCCAGGAGGGAGACTGCTGGATCTATGATGAAAACAGCGTGGTGTTCGCCGGGGCATCCGTGTCCGGCAACGCGCGCCTTACCCTGCCGTGTATCCTGAGCCATGACGCGCACGCAGGCGACAATTGCTGGCTTGACGCGGCAGAAGTCAGCCACGGGGCGCGAATAAGTGACAACGTCACTATACAGCACTCCTGCGTGCGGGGCGAATGCCATATCTACGGTGACGCTCGCGTCCTTCACAACAGCGTTATCATTGCCGCCAAAGGGCTCACGCCGGATCATGACCAGATCCTGCAAATCTATGACAGGGCGACGGTAAGCCGTTCGCGCATTGTCCACCAGGCGCAAATCTACGGTGAGGCGATGGTGAATAATGCCTTCGTTGAGCACCGCGCCGAGGTGTTCGACTGCGCGATCCTCGAAGGTAATGATCTCAACAACGTCTGGGTGTGCGACTGCGCCAAAGTGTACGGCAACGCCCGGGTGATTGCCGGTTTCGAGGACGATGCCATCCCGACCGTGCGCTACAGCTCGCAGGTGGCCGAAAACGCGGTGGTCGAAGGAAACTGCGTGATCAAGCACCACGTACTGATCGGCGGCCAGGCATGGCTGCGCGGCGGGCCGATCATGCTGGATGATAAGGTAGTGATTCAGGGACGCGCGCGCATCAGCGGTGACGTGCTGATTGAGCATCGGGTTGAAATCACCGATGATGCGGTGATTGAAGCCTTTGCCGGGGAAACTATTCACCTGCGCGGCGAAAAGGTGATTAACGGCGACCAGCGTATCACCCGCACGCCGCTGCTGGGGGCGCTATAGGGTATAAATCTTTCCGTAGATATTCACATCGTCATAGGCGCCATTCAGGTATTCCGCTTCCCGCAGGCACCCTTCCAGCGTAAAACTGTTGCGCAGGGCGACGCTGTTGCTGCTCTGATTCGCCACCCGACACTTGATCACAAAACGGCGGATCTCACCGCGCCCGGCGTAGTAGCGCATAAACGCCTGTAAAGACTGCGAGAGGATCCCCTGCCCCTGATGCGCTTCATCCAGCCAGTAGCCGATGTACGCGGCTTTGTTGGCGGGCTCAATCGCATTGAACGACAGCACGCCGACCAGCTCATCGTCCTTGAAGATCAAAAACATTTTGGCGTAGCCGCGCTGGTGCAGCATCTGGTTACTCTGCACGTTGCGTCGGGTATCGTCCTCGCTTCCCACGTGCTGCGCCCAGTCAAAGGCGGTTTGCAGAAAGGTTTTGTTTTTGACGACGAGATTGTGCAGGTCGGCAGTGTAGCGCTCTTCGACGGCGCGAAGCTCGAGAGCGTCAGATACGGGAATAGTTTCGGATTGTGTTGCGGTCATTGCCCCTCACCCTAACCCTCTCCCATGGGGAGAGGGAATCGATCGTTAACGCATTACCCGATCGTCAACATACTGACGTTTATCCGGCGCTGGCGGGAAATATTGATACAGCCAGGTTTCGCTGATGGCATCGCCCTGGCAGCGCAGGAACAAACGCATATCCACCGGTTCGGTAGAGTCAGAGGTTGGATACCAGTCAAACAGAATGCGATAGCCGTCAAACGGTTCAACGTAGAGGATCTCAACCTGCTTTGCTTCACCGCTGGAGAGCGTAATCACCGGCTCGATGCCTTTTGGCGCCGCGGCCTTCAGGTCGCCCCCGACGAAGTCGATAGCAAAGCGACGCGCCCACACTTTCGGGTAATTTTCGCCCGGCGCCCAGCCTTCCGGGAACCCGCCCATACCGGTACGGGTGGCAAAAACGTTAGCCAGCGGGGAACGCACCGGCGGCATGGCGCTCCAGTACAGGCGATATTTGAAGTCCAGCTCGTCACCCGCTTTCACTGTTTTTTCCGGCTGCCAGAAGCAGACCACGTTATCCAGCGTTTCACCGGTGGTTGGGATCTCCATCAGGCCAACCGAGCCTTTACCCCAGTCGTTTCGCGGTTCAACCCACAGGCTCGGGCGTTTGTTATACCAGCCCATCACGTCCTGATAGTGCGAGAAATCGCGATCGAGCTGCAGCAGCCCGAACCCTTTCGGGTTCTTATCCATATAGGCATTAAACTGCAGCTTCTGCGGGTTGTTCAGCGGACGGCAGATCCACTCCCCGTTGCCGCGCCACATCGCCAGGCGGTCGGAATCATGGATTTGTGGATGAATGGTGTCGCACATGCGTCGCTCGTTATTACCGCAGCTGAACATGCTGGTCATCGGCGCAATGCCGAGCTGCTTGATGTCTTTACGCGCGTAGAGATGGTTTTCCACCTCCATGATCACCTGGCTCTTCTCGCAGTGGATCACGAATTTGTAGGCACCGGTGATGCTCGGGCTGTCCAGCAGCGTATAGACGGTAAAGGTGGTGTCGCCAGGCTTGACGGTTTCAAACCAGAAGGAGGTGAAGTCCGGGAACTCTTCCGGCGTGTCGGTAAAGGTATCTACCGCCAGGCCGCGCGCGGAAAGGCCGTACTGGTAAGTATCGTCCACCGCGCGGAAGTAGCTCGCCCCGAGGAATGAGACGATATCTCGACGCGCCAGCTCAGGCGCTTTAAAGGCGCGGAAGCCCGCAAAACCGAGATCGCTTTGCCCTTCCAGCTGTTTGGTATCCACCCCCGTTTCACCGTAGCTGAACAGCTCCGGGCGGAAGTGGATCTCGCGCGCCATAGAAGTGGACTGGTCCAGCGAGAACATGCGCACGCGGCGGCGGAACCCCATTCCCATATGGAAGAACTGCACGTCCAGCTGACGCCCTTCAATGTTGTTCCACAGAGACTGCTTCTCATCGTAGCGAATGGCGTTGTACGCCTGCGGCGTCATGGTTGCCAGCGTCTCCGGCAGCGGACGTGGCGCACCACCCCACGGGGTTTTCGCCAGGTCATGCGCCATGGATTGCAGTACGGAGAAGTCAAAACGACGGCTCTGACCGTCAGCGATGTCAGAGTCAGCAGCGTATGCCGCTTTGGAGAACAGGGAAGCAAGGCCAGAGGTGCCGCTCAGGGCTGCCACTGCCAGCGAGCCTTTTAGAAAACGTCTGCGATTCATGCCTGGAAAAACGTCCTTATGGTCGTGTGAATGTGTTTCGCGCTCGGCGAAATGACGGCAAGAAAGAACGCACAGCCTAAACAAAAATGGTTAAGAATCCAATTGTTGGCCGGTGATTATCTGAACAAAGTGAGAAATATTTTCTGTCGACCAGAACGGCCCGAAAGTGGTGTAAAGAAAGCCTGGAAAATGTGTAGAAAAATGCCCCGTCAGGACATCAGCTGACGGGGCGAATGAGGCGGTTATTTTACGCTGACATCGATACCCGGGAAGTACTTATCAGCGAGTTTAGCGATCGTGCCGTCGGCACGTACTTTATCAATCGCGGCATCGAGCTGCTTTTTGGTGGCCTCATCACCTTTGCGCAACCCAAAGCCGATCCCACTGCCGAGGATGGTGTCGTCAGACACAGGCTTGCCGATGAAGCCAAACCCTTTACCCTGCGGCTTGCTGAGGAAACCTGCCTGCCCGGCCGCGGACATCACCAGCGAGGCGTCGATGCGGCCATTCAGCAGGTCGCCCCAGGCCATATTCTGATCTTTATAAGACACCACGGTGACACCCTGCTTTTCCCAGTGTTCTTTCGCGTACGTTTCCTGAATGGAACCTTGCAGCACGCCGATGGTTTTACCCTTCAGCCCTTCTGGCGTGGCTTCAACTGCCGTACCGGCCTTGCCGACCAGCTGCGACGGAATACGGTAGATCGGCTGGGTAAAATCAATGCTCTTGCGGCGCTGGTCGGTAATGTTCATCGCCGAGTTGATGGCGTCAAATTTCTTCGCCACCAGGCCCGGGATCAGCGCATCAAACGAGGTTTCCACCCAGCTGCATTTCAGCGCCGCGGCCTTGCAGATGGCATTACCCAGCTCAACGTCAAACCCTTCCAGTTCGCCTGCCGCATTGCGGCTCTCAAACGGCGGGTATTCCGCTTCCAGACCGTAGCGCAGCTCGGTAGCCGCGAAGGACGAAAAGGTACACAGCAATCCCATGCCGACTATTAACGCGCGTAATTTCATTTCACACTCCTCAGCGTGGTTCAACCCGACACAGGGCCTGGGCACCTGCCCGTAACGTTGCCTCATCTTTGGCAAAAGAGAGACGAATCAACTTATTATCCGTACCGTCGGCATAAAACGCCGACAGCGGAATGGTGGCAACACCGTACTCAACGATCAGCCGTTTCACCAGCTCGCTGTCGCGCTCGTCGCTGAACTGGCTGTAGTCCGCCAGCATGAAGAACGATCCGGCGCTCGGCAGCAGAGTAAACGGCGAATCGGCCAGCAGGCTGTGCAGCAGATCGCGCTTGCGCTGGTAAAACGCCGCCAGCGACAGCCAGGTTTGCGGGTCGACCATATGTTCCGCAAACGCGTACTGCATTGGCGTATCGGCGGAAAACATCAAAAATTGATGGACTTTACAAATCTCGTCCATCAGTACCGCCGGAGCAACACAGTAACCGACGCGCCACCCGGTGACGTGATAGGTTTTTCCGAAAGAGGAAATAATCACGCTGCGCTCCGCCAGCTGCGGGTACGTGGCCATCCCGTGGTGCGGCTCGCCGTCAAATACGACGTGTTCGTACACTTCGTCAGACAAAATAATGATGTCGGTATTGCGCGTCAGCGCCGCCAGCTGTTGCAGGTCATCGGCGGAGAAGACCTGACCGCTCGGGTTGTGCGGCGTATTGATGATGATCATACGCGTTTTCGGGGTAATGGCCGCCTGCACTTCATCCCAGTTGACGGCAAAATCCGGTACCGTGAGCTTGATGGCGACAGGCGTTGCCCCCTGAAGACGAACAATAGGCGCGTAGCTGTCAAACGACGGCTCGAAGTAGATCACCTCATCGCCCGGATGCACCAGCCCGCTTATGGCCGAATAGAGCCCTTCGCTGGCGCTGGCGGTCACCAGCACCTCGCTGGCAGGGTCATACTGCGTGCCGTAGAGCGCGGCAATTTTATCGGCAATACGTTCTTTAAGCGGCTGCAGTCCGGTCATCGACGCGTACTGGTTGTGCCCTGCCTCCATCGCGCGGGTGACCCCCGCGATCAGCTTCGGGTCGCAGGAAAAATTCGGTGCGCCCTGAGAAAGGTTAATCGCGTTATGCTGCGCCGAGAGCTGGCCGATAACGGTAAAAATGGTGGTTCCCACATCTGGAAGTTTGGAGCGGGTTTGCACAGGCGTTCGTAAAGTCATCCTCTTTCCCTTCTCATGGACGTTGCATAACTATTCAAACAACATCTGCATTGCCGGGACAATCGAATTGTTGTCATAATAGCCATGAGAAAAATGCATAGCTGAGGTGTTTTTATGTCGCGCCGTTCGCTCCCGCTCAATGCCATCGACGCATTTTTAGTCACCGCGCGTCACCTGAACCTTACCCACGCCGCCGCAGAACTGTGTCTGACTCAAGGGGCCGTGAGCCGTAAGATCGCCTCCCTTGAGGCGTGGTTTGGCTTTCCGCTGTTTGAGCGCCACGCGCGCGGGCTGCGCCTCTCCCCGCAGGGCAGCGCCCTGCTTCCGGAACTGCAGTCCGCTTTCGAACAGCTGCTGAGCGTGGCCGACCAGGCCCGCAGCCCGCACACCGTGATCCGCCTCAAGGCCCCCACCTGCGCGATGCGCTGGCTGGTGCCGCGTCTGCTGGAGGTGGAGCGCGAACAGCCGGATCTGCAGATCGCGCTCACCACCACCACCGATCATAACGTTAATTTCAAAACCGAATCTTACGACGCAGCGATTGTCTTCGGCACGCACATGAGCGCGGGCGATCTGCTGTTTGAAGAGGCATTAACCCCGGTATTCAGCCCCGTGCGGGCAGGTGCCGCGCTGGATTCGCTGACGTTTCTTCATCCTACGCGTGATAAAACAGACTGGTCGCTGTGGCTGGCGAAACAGGAAGGTCCGGGCTTTGTCATGCACAAAAATCAACACTTCGACACGATGGATCTGGCGATTACCGCCGCGATTCAGGGGCTCGGCGTCGCCATTGCCGACGAAACGCTGGTTGCAGAAGATGTCCGCGCAGGCAGGCTGATGCGGCCCTGTAAGACCAGCGTCAAAACCGGCGCGAGCTACCGGCTGGTGCTGCGCGAAACGCCCGGTCTGGAAAACGGGCTGGCGGCGTTTCGCGCCTGTTTACTTAATCGAGGCTGACGTGGTGCTTCATTACCCGCTTAAAGAGGCTCATGCGGGCACGCATAAAGCGGTTTTCAAGCCTGAAACCTGCATGTTTATTCACTCCGATGCGTAACAGCACGTCCCGTCCTTTGCGGCAGGCGGGCCAGTGCGTCGGCCCGGGCAGGCTGTCGCGATGGCCTGCGTCTCGCGCAAAGCTCACCCAGTAGTCGGCCACCTGGGCAGCAAACGCCAGATCCCGTTCGTTGACATACTGGCGCGAAGGCTCCACCTGGCCGAGGGTATCGAACACATACGGCACTTCATTGCCATGCCAGGCGCCGTTGATATAGGTCGCGTGTTCCGCTTCGGCCACATAATCAAACCAGTAACGCCAGCAAAGCCCGCCGACGCGCTGCTGGGCCTGCATCGCCACGTAGCCCATGGTGGTGAAGGCCATGTCGCGGCACACCTGCCTGCCCAGCTCCTCATCGCCTTTCACGCCAGGATAGAGCAGCCTGATCAGCCCCAGGCCAAAGCGCCGTTCGCGGCGAAGCTTCTGGATTTGTCCGGCGAGATCGACACCAAACACCGCCATCACGCTGGCTTCATCGCTGTTGGAACCAATCATCACCGGCACGGGATGCTGGCGGGCCGCGAAAAAGACGTCAAGCATGGCCTCGGGCAGGACGCAATCGCCAACGATGGGCGCCGGGGCGATGTTAAGCGGCGCAGTGAGCGGCCAGAACGCCTCGGGCGGGATAGCGCGCAGTTGCTCTGCCGTCGCATTTTCCAGGCCGAAATGGGCGGCCAGCGCTTCCCCTTTTTGCAGGGCCTGCTTTTTCGGCGTGTCCGGCAGGGTATATCCGCTTTGCACAATCGCCTTATGGAACAACCCTTCCGCCAGCGGCGAGGCCAGCAGCGACAGCACGCTGCGCGCCCCCGCAGACTCACCAAACAGGGTCACGTTATTGGGGTCGCCCCCAAACGCGGCGATATTCTCCCGCACCCATTCGAGCGCGGCGATCTGATCCAGCAGGGCAAAATTATGCACTACCCGCTCTTCTTCCCCCTCCAGCGCAGGATGGGCGAAAAAGCCAAGGTGACCCAGACGGTAGTTAATCGTGACCACCACCACGCCGCGCGCCGCCAGCGCTTTGCCGTTATAGGGCGGCAGGCTTCCGGCGCCGATCGTAAACCCGCCGCCGTGCAGCCAGACCATCACCGGCAGCGGCCCGGTACGGTCGACGGGAGACCAGACGTTCAGATAGAGGCAGTCTTCAGAGAACTGACCGGGATCGCCCCCGCCCAGTTCCTGACAATATTCACTGCTTTGCCAGCTTGAGGGGGAAAAGGAGGTGGCGTCGCGAACGCCATCCCAGCGTTCTGGCGGCCGTGGCGAGCGCCAGCGCCAGTTGCCAACGGGCGGCGCGGCAAAGGGAATACCGCACCAGCAGTGTACATTTTCATCGGTTAAGCCAGACAGTGCGCCCTGGCGCGTCTCAACCACAGGGGCGGAAGGATTTTGCATAACGACCTTATTTTTTCCATCACACCCCTGAAGAGTAACGATTTCAGAGCAAACCGCAACGCTGTTTGCTGCGCGTTTCCGCTTCTTCGTAGAGCGTAAACTCGTCATACACCGGGCAGCCCAGCGCCGCTTCAAACGCATTGCGGCTGGCATTACCGTGGCTACGCGCCTGGGTTTCATTCCCGAGATTGGACTGGAAAATCCCTGCCGCGCTCACCGGGAGGAAATCTTCATAGGTTATCGGCTGAGCCACTACCCACCCGCGTTCGATCAGCGGTTGCGGATCATCGCCTGGGCGAAACGCGTGACGATGGGCCTCTCCCGCCGGGGTCAGGCGGTAGCGAAAATACGCCAGCTCCTGACGGCGCAGGAACATCTCGCTGTCCGGAAAAGCGCTGAAAATGTCCCGCAGATGCAGCTGGTGCGTGAGGTTATCTTTACCCGTTCCGGCCTGCGCCAGCAGGCTATCGTACAGTTCACGGCCTTTCGGGGTCAGCGCCACGCCGCGCTGTTCAATTTCACCGAAGCGCGCGGTGTGGGTGCCTTTATGTTCACCGGCGAAAAGCACCGGCTCTTCGAGGGCTTTAAAGCTGGTCTGACGCAGCAGGATCGGCACTTCACGACGCGGCGGGCCTTCGATCAAAATTTTCGGCTCAATGCCGTACTTCGGCATCAGCTCCTGCACCCGGTCAATGTCCAGCGTGCGCGGCGTAAGGTGGTTGATATGACACCCCGGGAAGCAGACCACGTCAGCAATCAGCCGGTGCTCGTTACTCAGCGCCAGGTAGGTCTCCTGGTCGACCGTTGCATGGCGGTGCCAGCGGAACGTTTCGATAGCTTCCTGCACAAACTCATGCGCCTGCGCTTCGGTAAAGTGACCTTGCGACTCATGGAGGTCGATAAGTTCCAGGCAGCGCGGCGTAAAGATGTTCCGGTGAGAGAGAATTTTTGCCGCTCGCTCGCGTAACGCCACGTTTTCAATCAGCTCAAGGCGCAGCAGTGAGGTAAAGATACGAAACGGATTACGGCACAGCGCCGCATCGTCAACCGGACGAAACGCCGTTGAGTGGACCGGCACCCCCGCCTGCGAAAGATCGTAATAGCTGACCGGGAACATGCCCATAATGGCAAACATACGACGCAGGGTTGAAAGCTCTTGTGCGGTACCAACGCGGATCGCCCCGTGACGCTCCACGTTCAGGCGCGCCAGCTCGTCGGCGTTCGCCAGTTGTTCATGTAATAGTGGGTTATTTTCCAGAACCGCCAGGTTTACGTCCGCAACCAGTTCGAGCAAGGTGCCGTATTGCGGAACTTCCTGCTGGTACATCGCCGACATAGCCTGCGAAAAATGTTCCCGAATATCATCAGCCGTGATGGTGTTCGCCATGATGTCATGCCTCCAGTGAATATTACCTGGAGTGTAGAGAAGGCCGTTCCTTCCGGGGGGAAGAATTTCTGATTTGTGATCTTAAGACGCCAGTGGTCAAACCGTGTGCTACCGGCGCCTGACCGGGACCCTTGCCCACTTTTTCCAGGATTTTCCTTATGATTAATAGCGACTATTTTCACTAACCCCAAAGGGGTAACTCTTTCCAGCTTGCCGCTTACAAATTATTCGATTTGACTACGCCATTATTATTAGCCTCAATCATCCGTTTTTTTAACCAAAACTTAGGACTAATCCGAACCTTTATTTACAAGCCCTTCCCACCCATGCATATTTTCCGTCCAAGCGAAGCGCAAACGCATCAATAATTAAAAATAACGCAACCGCGAATGGCGGAACGCATTTGACGAATGACGCACAGCGACTAGAGTTATTAATCGAACGACGAGTGATACGGAATATTTTCGTATCGTACTGACATAACCAATATATGAATATGAGGTTTAATATGGCAGAGCATCGTGGTGGTTCCGGTAATTTCGCAGAAGACCGTGAAAAAGCATCAGAAGCAGGTCGTAAAGGTGGCCAGCATAGCGGTGGTAACTTTAAAAACGACCCACAACGCGCATCTGAAGCGGGTAAGAAAGGGGGACAGAACAGTCACGGCGGAGGCCGTAAATCTGATAACTCCTGATCTTATTTAATTTACTTTTAGTAAAACCAGAGAGCATGCTGCGGGCCGCCTGGCTCGCAGTACCCTTTCCTTATTTTACCGGAGCGTAATTATTATGAATATGAAAAGTATTGAGGATGTCTTTATTCATCTTCTGTCCGATACCTATAGTGCGGAAAAGCAGCTTACCCGAGCGCTAAGCAAGCTTGCCCGTGCCGCGTCCAGCGAGAAGCTGAGCGCCGCCTTTACCGCACACCTTGAAGAGACGCAGGGTCAGATAGAACGTATCGACCAGATCGTTGAACAGGAAGACGGTATCAAGCTCAAGCGTATGAAATGTGTGGCGATGGAAGGCTTAATTGAAGAAGCCAATGAAGTCATCGAAAGCACGGAAAAAAATGAAGTCCGTGATGCTGCCTTAATAGCCGCTGCGCAAAAAGTAGAGCATTATGAAATAGCGAGTTACGGTACCCTCGCCACCTTAGCAGAACAGCTAGGCTATAAAAAAGCCGTTAAACTTCTTGCCGAAACGCTGGAAGAAGAAAAAGAGACCGACCTTAAACTCACCGATCTGGCCGTTGGAAATATTAACCAAAAAGCGCAAAAATGACGCTATAACACAGGTTAAATAAAATGAGCATCAGTCCCAGGACAATTAAACGGTGCCATTTAACGGCAGCTATAATATGGTTCATTCTCGCTATCCCTTCCGTAATATGGTGGAAGAACAGCGTGCTATGGGTCATTATCATCAGTATTTACGCCAATATTGTCGGCCATTTATCTGGCTACAGTGCTGCGCGTGCCGATCAGGCTGCTGAAAGTGAGACCAAATAAGCGAACCCATAATGAGGATACAATGATGAATCACGTAGAACACTATCATGACTGGCTACGCGATGCCCATGCGATGGAAAAGCAAGCCGAATCTATGCTGGAATCTATGGCCAGCCGTATTGATAATTATCCTGATGTTCGCGCCAGAATAGAGCAACATATTAATGAGACAAAACGGCAAATTACATTGCTGGAAGAAATTCTCGATCGTAATGGTATTTCTCGTTCGGTTTTAAAAGATTCGATGAGCAAAATGGCCGCACTGGGTCAGTCCATCGGCGGTATGTTCCCTTCTGATGAGATCGTTAAAGGCTCAATCAGCGGCTATGTGTTCGAACAGTTTGAGATCGCCTGCTATACCTCCCTGCTTGCCGCCGCGAAAAAAGCGGGCGACACAGCCTCGGTGCCTGCCATCGAGACCATTCTGGCAGAAGAGCGTGAAATGGCCGACTGGCTGATTCGCCATATTCCACAAACGACGGAACAGTTCCTGCTGCGTTCAGACGCATCTGGTGTCGAAGCGAAAAAATAACCAAGGAGAGTCTGTATGTTTCGACACGTAAAACAACTGCAGTACACGGTTCGCGTTGCTGAACCGAACCCTGGCCTTGCCAATCTTTTACTGGAACAGTTTGGCGGGCCTCAGGGCGAGCTGGCTGCCGCCTGCCGTTACTTTACTCAGGGGCTGAGCGATGACGACCCGGGCCGTAAAGATATGCTGATGGATATTGCGACCGAAGAGTTAAGCCATCTCGAAATCATCGGTACGCTGGTCGGCATGCTGAATAAAGGTGCCAAAGGCGCGCTGGCGGAAGGGGTGGAAAATGAGGCTGAGCTGTACAGGTCCATGACCGAAAACGGTAATGACAGCCATATCACTTCCCTGCTCTACGGCGGAGGCACCCCGCTTACGAACTCCGCGGGCGTGCCGTGGACGGCAGCCTACGTTGATACCATCGGCGAGCCAACGGCGGATCTGCGTTCGAACGTGGCCGCAGAGGCAAGGGCAAAAATCATCTATGAACGGCTGATTAACGTCACTGACGATCCCGGAGTGAAAGATGCGCTGGCGTTTCTGATGACGCGCGAGGCGGCGCATCAGCTCTCCTTTGAGAAGGCGCTGCAGTCAATTCGTAACAACTTCCCGCCGGGGAAATTGCCGCCAATCGAGGAATTCACCAACAAGTACTACAATATGTCAGAAGGTGGAGAGGTCCGCGGAAGCTGGAACAGCGATAAACATTTCGATTACGTTGAGTCCCCCCAGCCTGCCGTTGATGGCGGTGATGGTAGCGCCAGCGTCACGCTCACGACCGAGCAGGCCACGCTGGTTAAGGCGATGTCTGCCCGCACGAAGTCCGATCCCCATTCCGACCCGCTGACCGGTGCCGAGCTGGGTGCCGGAAAGAGTAAACCGTAACCGTTTTGCCGGGCAACCCGATCGCCCGGCAATTCTCGTGCCCCATCGCTTCAGAGGTACGGACCATGTTCGAACTTGATGCATTCCATCTCGCCAGAATTCAGTTCGCTTTTACCGTCTCGTTTCACATTCTTTTCCCGGCGATCACCATCGGTCTTGCCAGCTATCTGGTCGTGCTTGAAGGCATGTGGCTGCGCACCAAAAACGACGTCTGGCGCTCGCTGTACCACTTCTGGCTCAAGATATTTGCCGTCAACTTCGGCATGGGGGTGGTTTCCGGGCTGGTCATGGCGTATCAGTTCGGCACCAACTGGAGCGGGTTTTCACAGTTTGCGGGGAGCATCACCGGCCCGCTGCTGACCTACGAGGTGTTAACCGCCTTCTTCCTGGAAGCCGGTTTTCTTGGCGTCATGATGTTCGGCTGGAATAAGGTGGGGCCGGGCCTGCACTTCTTTTCAACCTGCATGGTAGCGCTCGGCACGCTGATGTCGACCTTCTGGATCCTTGCCTCTAACAGCTGGATGCATACCCCGCAGGGTTTCACCATTGAAAACGGTCAGGTCATTCCGCAGGACTGGCTGGCGATTATCTTTAACCCCTCCTTCCCTTACCGCCTTATTCATATGGCCATCGCCGCGTTCCTGAGCAGCGCGCTGTTTGTCGGCGCGTCGGGTGCATGGCATCTGCTTCGCGGTAACGATACGCCCGCCGTGCGCACGATGTTTTCCATGGCGATGTGGATGGCGCTGCTGGTTGCCCCCATCCAGGCCGTCGTGGGTGACATGCACGGCCTGAACACGCTTGAGCATCAGCCTGCCAAAATTGCCGCCATCGAGGGACACTGGGAAAATCCGCCCGGCGAGGCCACCCCGCTGCTGCTGTTTGGCCTGCCGGATATGGACGAGGAACGCACCAAATACGGCCTGGAGATCCCCGCGCTCGGCAGCCTTATCCTGACGCACAGCCTGGACAAACAGGTTCCGGCGCTGAAGGACTTTCCGAAAGAAGATCGTCCAAATTCAACCATCATCTTCTGGTCGTTCCGCATCATGGTCGGCATGGGTCTGCTGATGATTACCCTTGGGCTGGTCAGCCTCTGGCTACGCTATCGCCACCGGCTCTACCACTCGCGTGCGTTCCAGTGGTTTGCCCTCTGCATGGGGCCCGCGGGTCTGGTGGCACTGCTCGCTGGCTGGGTCACCACCGAAGTGGGGCGTCAGCCGTGGGTCGTCTACGGCTATCTGCGCACGATTGACGCGGTATCGCTGCACAGCACCCTGCAGATGAGCATTAGCCTGCTGGCGTTCTTCGTGGTCTACTCGTCGGTGTTTGGCGTGGGCTATGTGTACCTTATCCGGCTGATTAAGAAAGGGCCGCAGCCCGTCGAGACGCTGACGTCAAACACCTCGGGCACCCCTGCCCGTCCGCTGTCTGCCGCGGAGTCTGTTCCGGAACAGGAGAGAAACTGATGGGCGTCGATATCTCTGTTATCTGGTTTGCCATCATCGTCTTTGCCACGCTGATGTACATCATTATGGATGGCTTTGATTTGGGGATCGGCCTGCTGTTTAACTTCGTGGGCGATGCGAAAGAGCGCGATGTGATGGTCAACAGCGTGGCACCCGTCTGGGACGGCAACGAGACCTGGCTGGTGCTCGGCGGCGCGGGGCTGTTCGGCGCGTTTCCGCTGGCCTATGCGGTGATCATTGATGCGCTCACCATCCCCCTCACCGCCATGCTGATCGGCCTTATCTTTCGCGGCGTCGCCTTTGAGTTCCGCTTTAAAGCGACGCCCTCGCACCGTAAATTCTGGGACTACTCCTTCGCCGGCGGCTCCCTGCTCGCCACCTTCAGCCAGGGGATCGTCGTCGGGGCGGTGATCAACGGCTTTGACGTTGAGGGCCGCCGTTTCGTCGGCTCTGCGCTTGACTGGCTGACCCCCTTCAACCTCTTCTGCGGTATCGGGCTGGTCGTCGCCTATACGCTGCTGGGCACCACCTGGCTCATCATGAAGAGTGAAGGCGCGCTGCAAAACCGTATGCGCGAGTTGACCCGCCACGTGCTGCTGGCGCTGATGGTGGTCATCGCGGTGGTGAGCGTCTGGACGCCGCTCGGCTGGCAGTACGTCGCCGACCGCTGGTTCACCTTCCCTAACTTCTTCTGGTTCCTGCCGGTTCCGCTGCTGGTGGGCCTGTTCAGCGTGCTGATCTGGCGCCTGACCCGCACCCCAACCAGCCACGCGCGCCCCTTCCTGCTGACGCTGGGGCTGATCTTCCTCGGGTTTAGCGGGCTCGGTATCAGCCTGTGGCCAAACATCATTCCGCCGAACATCACCCTGTGGGAAGCCGCGGCGCCGCCTGCCAGCCAGCTGTTTATGCTGGTCGGGACCCTGCTGATCATTCCGGTGATTCTGGTGTACACCGCCTGGAGCTACTACGTCTTCCGGGGCAAAGTTTCGGATACTGAAGGCTATCACTGAGGAACGCTATGACGGACTGGCATACACGGGCCATTATCTACCAGATTGATACCGCGCTTTTTTACGATATGAACGGCGATGGCTGCGGGGACATCGCCGGGATCGCGGCCAAGCTGCGCTATATTCGCCGCATGGGGGCGACGGTTATCTGGATCACCCCATTTTACCTCACGCCCTTTCTGGATGAAGGCTATGACGTCAGCGACCATCTGCAGGTGGATCCCCGCTTCGGAAAGCTGGCCGATATCATCGCCTTTATCGAACAGGCCCGTGAACTGGGCATGCAGGTCATTATTGAACTGCTGATCCAGCACACCTCGGACGCTCATCCCTGGTTCCAGCAGGCCCGCCGCAATCCCGCCTCGCCCTATCGCGACTATTACCTCTGGTCGGATAACGACGACGACGACACGCCCCCCATGTTCCCCGGCGTGGAAAAAAGTATCTGGAGCTGGGATGACGAGGCCGGACAATATTACCGGCACATGTTTTACCGCCACGAGCCAGATCTGAACCTGACCTCGCCCGCCGTGCTTAAAGAGATTGAAAATATTATCCTCTTCTGGCTCAAGCTGGGGGTATCGGGATTTCGCCTGGATGCCGCATCACATCTCACGAAGCAGGCGGGCAACGGTGATGAAAAAAAGGGGCTGTGGATCCTGGAGCACATGCGCCGTCTCATCGAACAGCGTAACCCGGACGCCATCCTGCTCGGCGAAGTGGACGTAGACGTTGAGGTTTATAAAGACTATTTCGGCAATAACGACCGCCTGCATCTGGTGCTCAACTTCTGGCTCAACAAGTATTTCTACGTCAGCCTGGCCAGAAAAAGCGCCCGACCGCTGCGCAACGCGGTAAAAAAGATGATCGTCCCGCCTGATTCCTGCTGTTTTGCCAACTGGCTGCGCAACCACGATGAGCTGGATCTCGAGGGAATTAGCAAAAAAGATAAACAGTTTGTCCTCGACACGTTCGCCCCTGACGAAGAGATGAACGTCTATCAGCGCGGGATCCGCCGCCGCCTGGCGCCGATGCTGAATGGCGATCCAAAGCGGCTGGCGTTCTGCCACGCGGTGCTCTTTTCTCTGCCCGGCGTCCCGGTGATGCGCTACGGCGATGAAATCGGCATGGGTGACGACCTGGAGCTGGAGGAGCGCTATGCCGTTCGCACCCCGATGCAGTGGGCGGGCTCACAGGGCGGCGGTTTTTCCGCTGCCGATCCTGAAAAATTTATCGCGCCGATTATCGACCACGGCCCTTACCGCTATCAGAAAATCAACGTGGCCGATTCGCTGCTCCACCGCAACTCGCTTCTGCACCGGATTATCGATATTGCTAATACCCGCTCGGAGTTCCCCGAAATTGCCGTGGCGCCCTTTCGTCTCATCACTCTCGATCATGACGCGGTGCTGGGGATCTATTACGAGACCGACGAACGCAGCATCCTGACGTTCGTGAATTTTAGCGACCAGCCGGTGACGTTCAGCGCCAGAGGGATCCGCAACGCCACCTGGACCGCCTGCCTCGCGGACAAACGCTACGACGACGCGCTGGTGTGCGGCAAAACCGTCGAACTCAGTATTGGCGGCTACGGCTACCGCTGGTTCTGGACCCACCGCAGCGCGCTGCGCTGATTACCCTTTCCGGCGGGTCATCAGACGCGTCAGCATCACTCCTGCGACCGCGAGGGCACCCAGCGCCACCTTGCCTGGCATGCCGGAGGTAACGGAGGGCGCACGCGTTTTCGCTTCGTCAGTAAAACGCCCGTGAATTTTATGCAGGTCATTAACCGGCTGGTCGAGATAGTCCCGGCGATCCGGCGCGTTCAGTTCGTCGGTCATCTGTCCTTCCCACGCCTTTTTCACCATCAACCGATCGAGAAAGCCCGGGAAGAGAAACTGCCCGACAATCGACTGGATAGTGCTGCTCCCCACCCACAGTTCACGCACCGGTTTCTGTGCAACCTTAAAGATGGCGCTGGCGGCCACTTCAGGCTCAAAGACCGGCGGCACCGGGCGCATCGTCCAGGCGAACTTATTCCTTGCCCATTCGAACTGCGGCGTATTGAGTCCCGGCATCTGCACCATGGAAAGCTGAACCCGGCTGTTCTCATGCATCAACTCGGTACGCACCGCGTCTGTAAACCCACGTATCGCCGCTTTGGCCCCGCAGTAGGCCGACTGCAAAGGAATGGAGCGGTAGGCCAGCGCAGAACCAACCTGAATAATCACGCCCCTGTCGCGGGGCACCATTAGCTCCAGCGCGGCGCGGGTGCCGTTGACAAAGCCGAGGTAGGTAACGTCAGTCACGCGGCGAAATTCGTCCGGAGTAAGGGTGCGAAACGGTGCCAGCACCGCCCCCATGGCATTGTTGACCCACACATCAATCGCCCCGAGGCGGTACTCAATCTCGTTCGCAGCATCTACCACCGCCTGGCTGTCGGCCACGTCCGCCTGCACGGCGTGCGCATTGACGCCAAAGCGGCGCAGCTCTTCCTGAGTAGAGTGCAGGCTGGCTTCGTCACGGGCAATGATCCCCACGTGGTATCCTGCCTTTGCAAAGTGCAGCGCCGTGGCCTTCCCCACGCCTGCCGTCCCGCCGGTAATGACTACAACTGCCATAGAACCTCCGCATGAGTTCACTCAATTTTGCTGTCTGACAATTTTGTCACCAGTTCAGCCAGTGCAAACTGCACCGCTTTTTCCACCACATCCTGACAGTCTCCGGAGAAAAGGACGGTGCGGGTTTCCGTCTCACCGCCTATATTCCAGGCAAAACAGACCGTTCCCGCCGCCGTGCCGTCATCGCCGCCTTCCGGCCCCGCGTAGCCGCTAATGGCGATGCTGATATCTGCCTGCGCGATATCACGAATACTGGCAGCCATCTCGGTCACCGTCTGTTCACTGACCGCGGTATACCGCGCCAGCGTTTCAGGACGCACGCTGAGGATCCGCTGTTTTGCTTCATCGCTGAATACGACCAGCCCGACATCGTAAAAATCGGCCGTGTTCTCTTCTGCGCAGAGCGCCACCGAGAGCTTTCCGCCCGTGCAGGACTCCGCAGTCGTCAGTCGCAGCCCGGCATCGGTTAATTTACTCGCCAGTTTTTTAGTCAGTTCACTGACGGTATAATTTCGGTCGTGAAAAAGATTGCTCATTATGCCGCCTCTTATTTCTCGAAAGGAATGATTGAAATATGTCCATTGCGCTCAAGTATGGCATATTTAATATCACCTATCTTTGTAATACCATTATTCTGCCGGGCCGATACCAGAATATCATCGCAAGAGACGTCGACTTTTTTAAGTTTATCCGCTAAGGGGATGCCATCCTCAACCAGAATCACGGGCGTGCCGTCCAGAATATTCTCCACCGGAGAAAAATACTTTTTCATCAGACCAAAAATAATGTCAACCACCACCAGCGTGGTAATCGTAATCATCGCGCCGGTGACCGAAAAATCCTGCCCCAGCAGCGCCTGCTGGGTCGCTTCACTAATAATTAAAAGCAGAATGAGATCAAAGCTGGTCATCTGCAGCAGTGCGCGTCGTCCGGCTACTTTAAATACCACCACGAGGAACAGATAAATCGCCAGCGCACGAAAGACCATATCCATATCAGGCTCCTACGGGTAAATAAACTGCCAGACGTTAACCTCCGGCTCGTTGTTGACGCGGATGACGGTGTTCCATTTACCGGCTCCGGAAGGCGTCGTGAAGAACAACACAGAGAAACTGTCAGACTTTTTCAGGTCGTTATAGACCAAAAAGAGGGTTTTTTCGTGACTATACATTTTGTCTGGCTGCGGCCAGACGCTGCCCGGCTCATACGCATCGCTGCTTTCGCTGGTGATGCTTATGGTATTCATCCCCTCGACCTTCACCGGAAACGCGAACTGCATCCGGGTCTCGGTCTCCCGTCTGCCAAAGCGTTCATAGTTAACAGTGAGGGATTCAGCAGTATTCGTTTTAGCCGTATCGCTGACCATTCCGCTGGAAAACAGACCGGCAACGGCTGCAATGATAATACCCAGGAGCACGACAAAACCCACCTGACGAAATGCATATTCAAACCTCAGCAGGCGATAACTTTCATCTATCCCGGGTAAGCTTTCATTTTCACGTTTCATGGCCATCGTCACCGTTTCGCTTATTATCCGATACTTTTGATTTCTAACGCGAATGTTTTTAGGACTTATCACATTTGCCACATAAAGAAATAGCAACAATACTTAATAAGTCAAGACACTTAAAATGAAGGATATCAGATGAAATTATCACTTATTTCCGCTTTTTTGATATTTCTGGTTCCAGCCGCATGGGCAGATAATAACGGCGGGTTACAGAAAGGTGAAGCGCCGCCGCCTCCACACGCCCTTGACAGCGGATATCGCGGAACCGACGACGCGCGTATTATGACAATCGACCAGGCAAAACAAATGCACGACGGTGCGACTATTTCACTGCGCGGTAATCTTATTGACGGTAGCGGCGATAAGTTTGTATTTCAGGATAAAACCGGAAAAATCGACGTTATTATTCCCCAGGCAGTTTTCGACGGCAGAACGGTCAAACCCGACCAGATGATCAGCATCAACGGTTCGCTTGATAAAAAATCATCCCCTGCCGTCGTGCGTGTTGATCATATGCAGAAATAATTCTGCGAAGCGTTAACGCTGCAATTATCCATCAAATCTCACCCCTTGGCTTAAGGAGTCAGCTATGAGTGATACGACACAACGTACGAACGCTTACCCGCAGCCCCCGTTCCCGGAGCAGCCGCAAACGCCGCCGGGTCTGGCATCCGAAATGCAACCCGTCCCTGACCACGGCGAAACAAGCTATAAAGGACATGGTCGTCTTGCCGGTAAAAAAGCGCTGATCACCGGTGGGGATTCCGGTATTGGCCGCGCAGTGGCGATCGCCTATGCCCGTGAAGGGGCAGACGTTGCCATCAACTATCTGCCTGAAGAAGAGAAAGATGCCGCCGAGGTCATCGACCTGATCAAAGCGGAAGGTCGCAAGGCCATCGCGCTGCCGGGGGACGTCCGGGACGAAACCTTCTGCCAGAATATGGTCGAGGAAGCCGTGTCGAAACTGGGCGGGCTTGATATTCTGGTCAATAACGCCGGTCGCCAGCAGTACCGGGAATCCCTGGAAGAGCTGACCACCGAAGACTTTGACGCGACGTTTAAAACCAACGTTTACGCCCCGTTCTGGATCACCAAGGCGGCCCTGCACCACCTGAAAGCATCGTCCGTTATCATTAATACTTCTTCCGTTCAGGCGGTGAAGCCCAGCCCCGTACTGCTGGACTACGCCCAGACGAAAGCCTGTCTGGCCGTGTTTACCAAATCTTTAGCCAAACAGCTGGGGCCGAAAGGCATTCGCGTGAATGCGGTTGCGCCCGGCCCTTACTGGACGGTGCTGCAGTCCAGCGGCGGCCAGCCAATGGAGAAAGTGAAGGAGTTCGGCGGCGATACCCCGCTGGGGCGTCCGGGCCAGCCCGTGGAGATCGCCCCGCTGTACGTCACGCTGGCCTCGGATGAATGTTCATTTACGTCTGGTCAGGTCTGGTGTTCTGACGGCGGTGACGGCGTGATCTAAACCGGTTTGCAATTTACCCCTCCGCAATGAGCAATAAATGAACAAGGACGTTCGCTTATCGCCACTCCCGAAAAATATGTTGTAACTCAAACAGATCAGATGTTAAAAATATTTTGCTATCAGGTTATCAAAATTAAACAACTTAGCTTGTCACCCGCATCGCTCTGTTTTTAACATCGCCTATGGAAAAAAATGGTCTGTTCAGTCAGCGCATACGCTTGCGCCATTTGCATACATTTGTGGCCGTCGCTCAACAGGGAACGCTGGGGCGCGCGGCTGAAACTCTCAACCTGAGCCAGCCTGCTCTCTCGAAAACGCTGAACGAGCTGGAACAACTGACCGGCGCCCGACTGTTCGATCGCGGTCGGCTGGGCGCTCAGCTCACCCTGGTCGGCGAACAGTTCCTCACCCACGCCGTGAAGGTGCTGGATGCCCTCAATACCGCAGGCCAGTCTCTGCATCGAAAAGAAGAGCAATCCAGCGAGGTGGTGCGCGTGGGTGCCCTGCCAACCGCGGCGCTGGGCATTCTGCCGCCCGTTATCGGCCAGTTCCACAAACAGCAGCGGCATACCACGATCCAGGTTGCCACCATGAATAACACCATGCTGCTCGCGGGGCTGAAATCCGGCGAACTGGATCTCGGTATCGGTCGAATGTCCGACCCTGAACTGATGGGCGGTCTCAATTACGAACTGTTGTTCCTGGAATCGCTGAAGCTGGTGGTTCGTCCCGATCACCCGCTGCTGCAGGACACCGTGACGTTAAGCCGCGTGATGGAATGGCCTGTGGTGGTCTGCCCGAAAGGCACCGTCCCGCGTCAGACCGCGGAAGCACTGCTGCAGATGCAAGGTTGTACGCTGCCTTCTGGCTGTATCGAAACGCTGTCGGCCTCCTTATCACGCCAGCTCACGCTGGATTATGACTACGTCTGGTTCGTCCCCTCGGGCGCGGTAAAAGATGATTTACGCCAGGGCACGCTGACCGCTCTGCCAATCACTTCTCCTGGTGCCGGTGAACCCATCGGCATTTTGACCCGGGTTGACGCGCCACTCTCAACAGGCGCGCAGACGCTGCTGAGCGCTATCCGTAAATCTATGCCGGTTTGACCCTTCTCACACCCCCCTCACCCTAACCCTCTCCCCTTAGGGGAGAGGGAACTGTCCTGTGCCTTAATCAAATAATGCGGAATGATTCATTAACAATTGCGTAAAACAATTTAACAGTTTTATCATAACGGTGAATTCACCAAATGGTTCGTGAAATCGTTTGATAACCACGGATTCATTCGTATTAATCATTTCTCCCTCGCTTTTGTTACCCAACTGGTACATATACAGCGCGAAGGGGGATTTACAGGAGACAGAAATGGCATTTGGCAGCGCGCCGCGTGGAATACCTCGTATTCTGCAGTGGCTCCTTGCCGGACTGATGTTGCTCATCGGTCTGGCGGTCGGCGGACTGGGCTTTAAGCTCGCCACCGTAGGCGGAAGTTTTTACTTCGTAATAATGGGCGTGGTGATGGTCATTGCCGCGCTCCTGATTTTCCTCAATCGCAGCAGCGGGATCGTGCTTTATGGCATCGCGTTTATCGCCTCGCTGATCTGGGCGGTAAGCGATGCGGGCTGGGATTTCTGGCCGCTCTTCTCACGCCTCTTTACCTTTGCCGTACTGGCCTTCCTTTGCGCCATCGTCTGGCCTTTCCTGCGCGCGGCAAACCACAACGCCTCGAATAAGGCACCGGCGTTTACCGTTGCGGCCGTTCTGGCGGTGGCGATGCTGGTCAGCCTGGGGTGGATGTTTAAGCCGCAAACCCTGGTGACGGCGAACGAGCCCGTTCCGGTGAAGCCCGTCACACCCGGCGAGCAGCAAAAGAACTGGGAGCACTGGGGCAACACCACCCATGGCGACCGCTTCGCCGCGCTGGATCAAATTAACAAGCAAAACGTCAGCGACCTGAAAGTCGCGTGGGTGGCGCACACCGGGGATATTCCGCAGAGCAATGGCTCCGGTGCGGAAGATCAGAACACGCCATTGCAGGTTGGCGATACGCTGTATGTCTGCACCCCGTACAGTAAAGTGCTGGCGCTGGACGTGGATTCCGGGAAAGAAAAATGGCGTTATGATTCCAAAGCAACAGCGCCTAACTGGCAGCGCTGCCGCGGTCTGGGCTATTTTGAAGATCGCTCCAGCGTGACAACGTCACATACCGAGACGCAGCCTGCCGCCTGCCCTCGCCGTCTGTTCCTGCCAACCACCGATGCCCGCCTGATTGCCATCAACGCGGATACCGGCAAGGTCTGTGAAGACTTCGGTGACCATGGCACCGTGGATCTGAGCGTCGGCATGGGCGAGATCAAGCCGGGCTATTATCAGCAGACCTCCACGCCGCTGGTGGCCGGAAACGTCGTTGTCGTCGGCGGTCGCGTCGCGGATAACTTCTCCACCGGCGAACCGCCGGGGGTGGTGCGCGCATACGACGTTCACACCGGTAAGCTTGCCTGGGCGTGGGATCCGGGTAACCCGAACCTCACCGGCCTGCCGCCAGAAGGCCAGACCTACACACGCGGTACGCCGAACGTCTGGTCTGCGATGTCTTACGATGCAAAGCTGAACCTGATCTATCTGCCAACCGGCAACGCCACCCCGGACTTCTGGGCGGGCGAACGTACCGCGCTGGACGATAAATACAGCTCCTCCATCGTCGCCGTGGACGCCACCACCGGACAGGTGCGCTGGCATTTCCAGACCACCCACCACGATCTGTGGGATTTCGACCTGCCTTCCCAGCCGCTGCTGTACGACCTGCCTGACGGCAAAGGCGGCACCACGCCGGTGCTGGTGCAGACAAGCAAGCAGGGCATGATCTTTATGCTTAACCGTGAAACCGGCAAGCCGGTGGCGAAGGTAGAAGAACGTCCTGTCCCGGCGGGTAACGTCGAAGGCGAACGCTACTCCCCGACCCAGCCGTATTCCGTGGGCATGCCGATGATTGGCAACCAGACGCTGACCGAATCCGACATGTGGGGGGCGACGCCTGTTGACCTGCTGCTGTGCCGTATTCAGTTCAAAGAGATGCGCCATCAGGGCGTCTTCACCCCGCCTGGTCTCGACCGTTCCCTGCAGTTCCCCGGCTCGCTCGGCGGGATGAACTGGGGCAGCGTCTCCGTTGACCCGAACAATAGCCTGATGTTCGTCAACGATATGCGCCTGGGGCTGGCAAACTACATGGTGCCGCGCGCTAACGTGGCGAAAAACGCCAGCGGCATCGAGATGGGCATTGTCCCGATGGACGGTACCCCGTTCGGCGCAATGCGCGAACGCTTCCTGTCGCCGCTGGGTATTCCGTGCCAGAAGCCGCCGTTCGGCACCATGTCGGCCGTTGATCTGAAAACCGGCAAGCTGGTGTGGCAGGTACCGGTTGGTACCGTGGAAGATACCGGTCCGCTGGGCATTCGCATGCACATGCCGATCCCCATCGGGATGCCGACGCTGGGCGCATCGCTTTCTACCCAGTCCGGCCTGCTGTTCTTCGCCGGCACCCAGGATTTCTATCTGCGCGCGTTTGACACCGCCACCGGGAAAGAGATCTGGAAGGACCGTCTGCCGGTCGGCAGCCAGTCCGGCCCGATGACCTACGTTTCGCCGAAAACCGGTAAACAGTACATCATCATTAACGCGGGCGGTGCGCGCCAGTCACCGGATCGCGGTGATTACGTTATCGCGTATGCGTTACCCGATAAGCAGTAACGGATGAAAAAAGGGACCGAAAGGTCCCTTTTTTGTAGGCCAGCTTTGGTAGGTCGGGTAAGCGAAGCGCCACCCGACACGGCTGGCGAGTCAGAACGTCTCCCAGTTATCCCCCGAAACCGTCACCGCCGGACGCAGCGGCGTGCTCATTGCCACTGGCGCAGACGCTACCACGCGGCCAGTCTTCGTGCCGTTCAGACGAAACGCGCCAACCGCCTCGGTCAATCGTGCGCCCTGTTCTTCCAGCGACGCCGCCGCCGCGGAGGCCTCTTCCACCAGCGAGGCGTTCTGCTGCGTCACTTTATCCATCTCAGAAATGGCCTGGCTGACCTGCACGATACCGCGGCTCTGCTCGTCAGACGCGGCGGCGATCTCCAGCATGATGTCAGTGACGCGCTTCACCGCTTCGACGATTTCATTCATGGTGTTGCCTGCGGCAACGACCTCGCCAGACCCCTGGTCAATCAGCGATACCGATTCGTTAATCAGGCTTTCAATCTCTTTTGCTGCGTTGGCGCTGCGGCTGGCCAGGGTACGCACTTCGCTCGCCACCACGGCAAACCCGCGTCCCTGCTCGCCCGCGCGCGCCGCTTCTACCGCCGCGTTAAGCGCCAGGATATTGGTCTGGAAGGCGATGCTGTTAATCACCGCGGTAATCTCAGAGATTTTCTTCGAACTGCTGGAGATATTGCCCATGGTTTTGACCACGCCGGAAACCATCTGACCGCCGCGGCTGGCTTTCCCGGAGGCATCTTCCGCCAGCTTGCTGGCATGATGCGCGTTATCGGCGTTCTGTTTCACCGTCGCGGTCAGCTGCTCCATGCTGGCGGCAGTCTGTTCAATCGCGGCAGCCTGCTGCTCGGTGCGCGAAGAGAGATCGGTGTTACCGGCGGAAATTTCGCTGGTTCCACGGTAGATCTCTTCTGCCCCCTGACGCACGGTACCAACGGTGGTCTCCAGAGAGTGCTGCATGGTTTGCAGGTCACGCGTCAGTCGGCCAATTTCGCTGCGGCTCGTCGCATCGTCAGGCATCGTTAAATCGCCCTTCGCGATATTCTCGATGCGGGTGGCGGCACGCTGGAGCGGATTAATGACCGTCCGGCGCAGCACAATAAAGGTCAGCGCCGTCAGCACCAGCGCCAGCGCAAACGCGCCTACCATAAACATCAGGCCCAACTGCGTGCGGCTGTGCGCCTGCGCCGTCAGGGCATTCGCGCGGTCGGTGCGGATCTTAATCGCTTTCAGCAATACCGCATTATAGGCGTCATCCAACGGGCGCGCAGTTTCGTTTTCGTGATTGATGATGGCCTCGAACATGCCGTTTTTGGCAAATTTGACCATCGGCTGCAGCCCCGCAATATAGGCGTCATAGCGTGCTTTCAGGTCCGCATCCAGCGCTTCGTCCGCAGCGCTGCGCACGGAACGATTCATATAGGCGGTAAAGCTATCCTGAGACTGCTTAATACGCGTTTCTGCCTCGCGGATGTTCTGCTTCATGGCATCCATCTCCGCGATACGGCTTGCCGCCCCGGCGTGGATCATATTGATACGCGCGGTGCGCAGATGGTTTGAACTGTTGGACAGCCCCATACGCACCTGAATTTCTGATGTGACATCCTGCTGATCGGTATCTGCCTGCAGCAGGAAGTACCCCGCCAGACCTGAGCTCAAGGCAAACAGCAGAATAATGCCACCGAGAATGGAGGAAAACAGCGGAACCAGCCTGATGTGATGCAGGAAGCTCAGCTTGCGCTGCGCCTGCATCGAAGTAGTGTTGTCCATGACCGTCGACTCTCTTATAGGTAAGATGCGTAAAAACACGCCTGTTAGATAGTCATCGGCACGGTTGAGATTTAAATTACGGCTAAAAACGCCGCACTGGTCACACTTTAGTAAAGATTATTAAAGAAATGCCAGCGGCGAAAAACCGCTGGCAGAAGAGTTACTTGTCGCCGAAATGAATGACGGTACGGATGGATTTTCCTTCGTGCATCAGATCGAAAGCTTCGTTGATCTGCTCCAGCGGTAAACGGTGGGTAATAAACGGATCGAGCTGAATCTTTCCAACCATCGCATCTTCAACCATGCCCGGAAGCTGGGTACGCCCCTTCACGCCGCCAAACGCAGAACCGCGCCAGACGCGCCCGGTCACCAGCTGGAATGGACGGGTTTTGATCTCCTGACCCGCCCCGGCCACGCCGATGATGATGCTCTCGCCCCAGCCTTTATGGCAGCATTCCAGCGCGGAACGCATTACGTTGACGTTGCCGATACATTCAAAGCTGAAGTCCACGCCGCCGTCGGTCATCTCAACGATGACGTCCTGAATCGGTTTTTCGTGATCTTTCGGGTTCACGAAATCGGTCGCGCCCATTTCGCCCGCCAGCTTGAATTTCTCCGGGTTAGTATCGACCGCGATGATACGACCGGCCTTCGCCTGTACCGCGCCCTGAATCACCGCCAGGCCGATGCCGCCGAGACCGAACACCGCCACGGTGTCGCCTTCTTTGACTTTGGCCGTGTTATGCACCGCGCCAATGCCAGTGGTCACACCGCAGCCGAGCAGGCAGACTTTATCCAGCGGCGCCTGCGGGTTCACCTTCGCCAGCGAAATCTCCGCGCAAACGGTGTATTCGCTGAAGGTGCTGGTGCCCATGTAGTGATAAATTGGCTCACCGTTGTAGGAGAAACGGGTGGTACCGTCCGGCATCAGGCCCTTGCCCTGAGTGGCGCGCACGGCCTGGCAAAGATTAGTTTTGCCGGATTTACAGAACTTACACTCACCGCATTCTGCGGTGTACAGCGGGATAACGTGATCGCCAGGCTTCAGGCTGGTCACGCCCTCGCCCACTTCCACCACAACGCCACCGCCTTCATGACCCAGCACCGCCGGGAAGACGCCTTCCGGGTCATCACCGGAAAGCGTAAACGCATCGGTGTGACACACGCCGGTATGGGTAATTTTGATCAGCACCTCGCCTTTTTTCGGCGGTGCGACGTCGATTTCGACGATTTTCAGCGGCTGGCCGGGGCCAAATGCAACAGCTGCGCGAGATTTCATCATGTCTTCCCTTTTTGTCAGGTGTGTGGGTTTATTTTAGATAAGAGCGCAGCAAATGGCCGACTTCCGCCATGCGTACGGCTCGCTGATCCGGCGTGGTCTCTCCCGCCACCAGCTCATCTTTGAGGTGAATTTCAACCATTTCGCCCATCAGGCCATTGGCAGCCCCGCGCACGGCGGCAATTTGCTGCAGAATGGCCAGACAAGGCTCGCCCGACTCCAGCGCGCGCTCAAGGGCATCAACCTGGCCCCGAATGCGGCGGACGCGGGTAAGAATACGTTTTTTATCTTCGGGTGAATGCGGCATACGCCCTCCGCTGAGATACTATAGGGGGGTATGGTACCTGCTTAAGCAACCTGATGTAAACAGTCGTTCTGGATACGCATCAGCCTGAATGTGTTTGCCTATACAGCACAGTTTGATTCGGATAGCGATGCGTTGACGGTAAGAAACCTAACCAGGCTCTGGAAGAGCATAATCATACATAAGGCATTCTGAATAATTTCTCTTTGAAATGCTGGCATCTGCATTCGAATTCAGTCCTTTTCTATGGCTAACCCAGGAAAAAGCGCCTGTAGTACCCTTTATTCGGTGAATCAATAAGCAGCGTTGATAATAATTCAAAAAACTTTCTAAACTTTAAACCTGGTAACATATTGAAATGAAATCATTTCTGCCATGACTAAATTTTGTTTAATAATAAACCCCTCTCAGGAATGTTATTTTTTGCGTTCAGAATCTGTAAACGGTCAAAATCAAACCACTCCTCTTTTCATGTTTGATAAATAATTCATAACAATTATCAAAACCATGTTTCGCAAATCATTGTTATATATAGATAAAAAGCAGAGAACTTTAAAATAACGATCAATATCAATGAGTTACAATATTGATCGATGTCTCATCACGTGCTAAACCTAAATCCAGGTAAAAATATCTTATGGATGGAGAAAAGCATGATGTCGTGGCGAGTATTAAGTTCTGTCATTTGTCCTAACACAGGCGTCGTTTATTCGCACATAGTGGGTTTAAAATTATTAAGATTAATAATTTGGTACGAGAGTGACATCTATCTTTTGCCCGGAGACAGAATACATGCAGCAAAAAATGGAATTTTTGTAAATGGTGTGTTTAACCAAATAACCCTTTATAACGTCTCGCCATACAATGAGAACCTGTGGCACGAAATAAAAAACAAAATGGCCTGTCCTTTTAATAAAGAACCGGATTCAGAAGACTGCTCATATGCTGAGCATTGCAATGCGCGCAAATGCCCGCACGGATTTGAGACAACGCCTTTGATAATAAGAGTTCCCCGCAATAGCTAATCATTTAATGAATTAACTTTTTGATCCGCTGTCCCCCTCATTACAGGGACCGCATGCTTAACATATATTTTACTGAGATACCCACTGAAACCTATCAGTTACGGTCCCCGCGCGCCTGTCGATTGCTTGCGGCAGCGCGGGGCATCACTCAGATAGCCTATGTCATTAATCAATTTTCCCCCTGCTGCGCCAGCACCTGCAGCGCTTCTTTAAGCCAGCGGGTTGCGCCCCGCTGACCGCTGCGCTTATGCGAGTAAATTTTCACTTCAAAAGGTTGTATCGAAAACGGTAAAGGAAAAATCCTCAGTTCCGCTGCCGCAATCAGTTTCTCTGCGGCATAACGAGGAATCGCCATCAGCAGGTCGCTTTCCGCAACGATAAACGGCGCGCTGAGCATCGACGGCGTTTTGATCGCGATTTGGCGGGTATAGCCCAGCTGCTCAAGCCGCACGTCAAGAACGCCCTGCTTCTCATTCCACGGCGTCACCACCAGGTGTCGGGCAGCGAGGTAATCCTTCAGCGTCAACCGTGTCCGACGCGCGTTGCTGATGACCACATACTCATCTTTAAACCAGTCGATCTCTTCCAGTTCCGGATGACGGATATCATCCTGGGTGCTGAACCCCAGCGCGAGATCCACTTCGCCCGCCAGCAGTTCCGTCAGCGCCGGGCTGTGCGGCAGATAGCGCAATTCGAAACGCAACCCAGGGGCAGCAAGCTGCAGTTTGTGCATCAGCGCTGGGAAAATGCACAGCGCGGTAAAGTCCGTAATTCCAATTTGTAAGCTTTCAGTATTGCTGGCCGCGTCAAACTCCGGCTGCGGGGTCAACTCATGATTCAGAAACGACAGTGCGGAAGCAATGGAAGGCGCAAGCTGAGCGGCATACACGCTGGGGGACATACGATGCCCTTCCCGAAAAAAGAGCGGATCGTTGAGGGTCGTGCGCAAACGCGACAACGCATGGCTCAGTGCTGAAGTGCTCATGGCCAGCTCGTCGGCTGCCAGGCGAACCGAACGGTGGCGGTAAATGGCGTCAAAAACGGGCAGCAGGTTTAAATCAAGACGTTTCAGCGCCGGATGCATAATATTCATCATTTGTTGATTTCATTGCACTTAATTCTTCGGACAATACTCCGTATGCTTGACGCCATCAATCGAAACAGATGCAAAAAAACAGGAAAAACAATGAGCATAACCCTTCGTCAGGCCCGTCCCGAAGATGCCGCAGCCATTTACGCCATGATCTATGAGCTGGCGGTATATGAAAAAGCACCTGATGAGGTGGTAACCACGCCGGAAGAGATCCGGGAAACCCTCTTTGGGGCGGGCAGTAAAACCGAGGCGTTGATCGCGGAATTTGAAGGCAAGATCGTCGGCTATGCCGTATTCTTCACCAGCTATTCGACCTGGCTTGGACGCAACGGGATTTATATGGAAGACCTGTACATTTCCCCGGCGTATCGCGGTAAAGGCGCGGGCAGAGCGCTGCTGAAACATATCGCACAGCTCGCGGTAAAACGGCAGTGTGGCCGCCTTGAATGGAGCGTGCTGGACTGGAACCAGCCCGCCATTGATTTTTACCTGAGCATCGGCGCGCTGCCGCAGCCCGAATGGGTACGCTACCGTCTTGACGGCGAAGCGCTGCTCAAATTTGCCGAATAGCGGCGCCGCTCAGCGCGAGGATCCCGACCAGGCGGGATCTTCCGTTCCCATCAGTACAGTCTGAAGAGACTGATAACTTGTGCTACAATTCCATAAATTTCATTAACATATTGTAGAACAACATGAGTACAACTCCCTTCATCCGCCCGCAACTCACCCTGCCGAACTGCGCTGATAAACTTCTGCTGCACTCCTGCTGCGCCCCCTGCTCCGGTGAAGTCATGGAAGCGATTCAGGCTTCGGGCATTGATTACACCATTTTCTTCTATAACCCCAACATCCATCCGCAAAAGGAATACCTCATCCGTAAGGAGGAAAACATTCGTTTTGCCGAAAAACACGGCGTGCCGTTTGTCGATGCCGACTACGACACCGATAACTGGTTTGAACGCGCGAAAGGCATGGAGTGGGAACCCGAGCGCGGCGTCCGCTGCACCATGTGCTTTGACATGCGGTTCGAGCGCACCGCGCTTTATGCGGCAGAGAATGGTTTTAGCGTTATCAGCAGCTCGCTGGGGATCTCCCGCTGGAAGAATATGCAGCAGATCAATGACTGCGGCCAGCGTGCAGCGGCCCACTATCCGGGCATGGTCTACTGGGACTATAACTGGCGCAAACAGGGCGGCTCCTCACGCATGATTGAGATCAGCAAGCGGGAACAGTTTTACCAGCAGGAGTATTGCGGCTGCGTATATTCCCTTCGGGACAGTAACCTGCACCGTAAATCTCAGAGCCGTCCGCTTATCCGGATCGGCAAACTCTATTACGGTCAGGATGAGAACGACAAATAACGCGCTCCTGACATGGAGATATATCTGAAAACAGGCGTATTTGCCCCGTAATTTAGCGTTTCGCCTCTCATCTTTTCCGAGAGAGGCTATCCTTTATGTATCTACAAAAGGAGGCCAAAATGTCTGATTTCGATACTGATAAAAACACGCAATTTGCTGAAGACAAAGCAAAAAATAAATTTGATGAACTTGCAGGTTCAGCGCAGCAGCAGTTTGGTGAATTCGTTGATTCACCAAAACATCAGGTTAAAGGTGCTGCTAAAAAATATGCTGCTCAGGCCAGCGATGCCGTTTCTGATGTGACGGAAGCGGTCAGAAATAATCCACTAACCGGGCTGATTGCTGCCGGTGCAGTGGGTATTGTTCTCGGTCTGCTGCTGGGACGTAAATAACTTCAGCCCTTCGGGGCTTTATTTTCCCTCTCCATTTATTCCGATATTTCCTTAATATCACCGAAATCATTCCTCATCTGATTCATCCTCCTGCATCTTGCCCCTGTCAGCCCTCTTCCCTCTGCGTCAAAATGCTGTATTATGCAAACTATTGCGACATTTTGCAGGATTGCTGCCCATGCACAAAACCGCGCGTCAACGCTATGTTCTTGACCTCCTCAGTGAGCAAGGCCAGGCCAGCATCACCGACCTGGCAGACAAGCTGCAGGTGTCAGCGGATACCATCCGTCGGGATCTCACCGACCTGGAAAACCAGGGTCTGGCGCAGAAGAACCACGGCGGGGCTATCGCGCTGAATCTTTCCGCCATGAATCGTCATAACCGCAACACGCTCCTGCCGGAAACCAAACAGCGTTTAGGTAAGCAGGTCGCGCAGGCGATTCCATCCGGTTCCACCCTGTTTCTGGATGCCGGCAGCACGGTGATGGCCGTCGCCACTTTTCTTCAGGGACCTCACACCGTGATCACCACTTCGCTGGATATCGCCCAGCATTTTAGTGACCGCGAAGATATTGAGCTGATCCTGCTCGGCGGAAAATGGGACCCGAAGCAGCGCCTGTTTGCCGGAAGCGCCACATTGTCGCTGCTGTCCCGCTACCGGGCAGACATCGCCATTCTTGGGGCGTGTGCTATTCATGCCGAACTCGGTTTGAGTGCCGGTAAAGAAGCGGATGCCGAGGTTAAGCGCGCGATGCTGGCGGCAAGCCATGCGCACTGGATCGTCGCCGATCATCTGAAAGTTAACCGCTGCGAACCGTATCTGGTTTCCGGGTTATCTGACATTCAACAACTCTTTTTAGATCGTCCCTGGCCTGAGCTTGGGGACCATAGCGCATTGCAGGTCACGGTGTGCGCGCAATAACGTGGAGAAGGTCATGAGTACAGTTAAAACAATTAACATTGCGCTGATCGGGTATGGTTTTGTCGGTAAAACCTTCCATGCCCCGCTGATCCAGTCCGTGGATGGGCTTAAGCTGGCGGTGGTCTCTTCTCGTGATGAAGAGAAGGTCAAACGCGATCTGCCGGACGTACTGGTGGTAGCCACGCCGGAAGAAGCCATTCAACACCCTGATATCGACCTGGTGGTGATTGCTTCCCCTAACGCCACGCACGCGCCGCTGGCGACGCTGGCCCTGAACTCAGGTAAGCATGTCGTCGTGGATAAGCCCTTTACCCTCGACATGCAGGAGGCCCGCGACCTGATTACGCTGGCGGATGAAAAGCAGCTTCTGCTTTCCGTCTTTCACAACCGCCGCTGGGACAGCGATTTCCTCGGCATTAAACAGATTATTGAGCAAGGCACGCTCGGCAAGGTTAAGCACCTGGAGTCGCATATTGACCGCTTCCGCCCGGAAGTCCGCGTGCGCTGGCGCGAGCAGAACGTGCCCGGCAGCGGCCTGTGGTTTGACCTTGGTCCGCACCTGATTGACCAGACGCTTCAGATCTTTGGCCTGCCGCAGTCGGTTCAGGGCAATATCGCGACGCTGCGCGACGGCGCAGAGGTGAATGACTGGGCGCACGTGGTCCTCAATTACCCGGAACATAAGGTGGTTCTGCACGCCAGCATGCTGGTGGCTGGCGGTACGGCACGCTTTTCCGTCCACGGAGATAAAGGGAGCGTGGTGAAAGCCAGAATCGATCAGCAGGAGGCGCAACTGCTTGCTGGCGTGATCCCCGGCAGTGAAGCCTGGGGTGAAGACGACGACAGCATGGTGTTCTTTGGCGCTAACGGCGAACCGCAGACGATAACGACACCGAAGGGCGATCAGCGCCAGTATTACATCAACGTACGTGATGCGTTGCTCGGGAAAATCACCAATCCCGTTCACCCTGTCGAGGCGCTAGCGGTCATGGCCGTGCTGGAAGCGGCGGTGAAATCGTCGGATACGGGTGCGACGCAGACGCTGGCGTTAACGGCTGAGGAGCATGCTCTGCTGGGTTAAAAAACAAGCCGGGTGGCGCTGCTCCACCCGGCAAGCGTTATAGACTACTGACGCTTTTTCGGCATCATGCGCAGGAGGGTGTTATCTTTCCAGAAATAGTGATGCATCAGCGCCGCCGCCGCGTGCAGGCCAATCACAAAATAGCCCAGGTTCGCCAGCGTCTCGTGCCACTCTTTCAGCACATCCACCAGGTCAAAATTCCCCTCCGCCGCGTGCGGCATCAGCATCCCGAAGGCAAACCAGTCATTTCCGCGGTTATACATCATCACAATGCCAATCAGCGGCAGCGCAATAAAAAGCAGATAAACGATCAAATGCCCAAGGTGGGACATACCGGTGATCATCGCTTTGGGTTTCGGCTGAATAGGTGGAGCGGGAAACTTCAGGCGGATCAGCAATCGCGCCACCATCAACACCAGAACCGAGATGCCGCAGGAGACGTGGATCATGTTGATAAGCGGGCGGTCGGTACGCGGGAAAAAGCCTCTGAACTCCATCGCGCAGTAGGCGACGACGATTAACATAAACACCAGCCAGTGAATCGCGATTTGCAGGCTTGTATATTTAGTGCGCATGGGATTTCCTGAAAAAAAACAGTTACCGCGCCAACATAATCTCCTTTCCTTAAAAATTCATTAACTTTTCTGTATGGTTTTTCAATTACTTCCTCCCGTATGAAGCATCTTCAATTGCCGCCCTTCCCGTGATGGTCTAAGCCTGGATGAGTTCAAACGGTCGTATCGACACATTTACCAGGAGAATGCTATGAGTAAAATTGGTATTAACGGATTTGGACGCATTGGACGCCTTGTACTGCGCCGCCTTCTTGAAACCCAGGACAGCAACACCGTTGTCGCCATCAACGATCTCACCTCCCCGAAAGTCCTGGCCTACCTGCTCAGGCATGATTCCAACTACGGTGGCTTCCCGTGGAGCGTGGATTTCACCGAGGATGCGCTGATTGTGGACGGTAAAACCATTGCGGTGTACGCCGAAAAAGAGGCGAAGCATATACCGTGGAAAGCCGCTGGCGTGGATATCGTCGTGGAGTGCACCGGCTTTTATACCTCAGAAGAGAAATCGCGGGCGCACCTCGATGCCGGCGCGAAGAAGGTGCTGATCTCAGCGCCGGCGGGCGACATGAAGACCATCGTCTATAGCGTGAATGACGACACCATTGACGCCGCAGATACCATTATCTCCGTCGCGTCCTGCACCACCAACTGCCTCGCCCCGCTGGCAAAAGCCCTGAACGACGCGTTTGAAATTAAAGTGGGCACCATGACCACCATTCATGCCTATACCGGCACCCAGGCGCTGGTAGATGGCCCGCGCGGGAAAGATCTCCGCGCCTCGCGGGCGGCGGCAGAAAATATTATTCCGCATACCACCGGTGCGGCAAAAGCTATCGGGCTGGTGATCCCGGCGCTCAGCGGTAAGCTCAAAGGCCACGCGCAGCGCGTGCCGGTTAAAACCGGCTCCGTGACCGAACTGGTCGCGATTCTGGGCAAGAAAGTGACCGTCGAGGAGATCAACGCCTCGCTGAAAAAGGCGACCCAGGGGAATAAATCGTTCGGGTATACCGATGACGAGATTGTCTCTTCAGATGTGATTGGCTCGCATTATGGCTCGGTATTTGACGCCACCCAGACCGAGGTGTCTGAAGCGGGCGAGCTACAGCTGGTGAAAGCCGTCGCGTGGTATGACAACGAGTACGGTTTCGTTACCCAACTGGTGCGCACGCTGGATAAGTTTGCGGCGCTGTGATTTCCACCCCCCCCTCACCCTAACCCTCTCCCCAAAGGGGCGAGGGGATTGTTCCGTGCCTAAATTATTTTACGTGCGCTCTTCAGGACAGGATCCTGCTGTAGCTGTTTCCACGCGGCAGTCACCGCCTCCGGAAAGGCAACGTGAGCGATATAATCACGCCCGGCCGGGCCATAGCCGTTAACGTCATCATACAGCCGCGGCAGCTCACCCAGAACCAGTGAAAGGTAGCGCTCAACGGGCCACAGCCCGGCGTTGCCCCCGATAAATTCCATGCACTCTTTGCCGTTTTGCAGCATCGGCGTAAACCCGGGATGGCTTATCCACTGCGGTGAGGCGGGCTCATCGCGGCACACGCGGGCAAAGGTCGCCATCGTGCGGCGCTGCATCGTCGGGTCCTGCACCACCAGCATGCGTCCACCAGTCTGCTGGTGCTGTTTCAGCATGTTCCAGCTAAAACGCGCGTTTTCACCGCAGTTGGTGGATCCGTCTTCAATCCACAGGCGCGCCTCGGGGATCTGCCAGAACTCCCGCGCAATGTCGGCAAGAATACGCGCTTCCGATCGCCCGTCGACCGGTACGGTGTGATATCGCGGGTGATGGCGGATAGCCTCATATAAAAACGTGGTCGAATGGCCAATGCCACCGCTAATCAGCAGCGGCACCTCTTTCATCGCGGCAATACGGCAGGCGGCGTCGATGGTCGGGATCACCGCGTTTCCTGCCAGAATTACCGCGTCAATGTCCGGGAGTTGCCGGCTGCCGCTCAGGTCGTCCTGCGCCAGCCATTCACCGACAGTATTGATGGCCGCCAGCGTGGCATCCGGCAGGATGGGGAAATGGGTCTGATCCATGGTGAACTCCTCCTCTCTGTCCCTTCAGGGTAGCGGCTTCAGTTTCTCAACACAACGGCGACCTCGGGCCGCTCTTTTTCCTTAAACTTTTCCCTCAACATTTGATTAACATACATAAATCATATTCACTTGAATTATCTTTTGCGGCAGACGTAGAATCCCCAGCCTGCTAATTATTCCACTTTTCTAAGGTAACCGACGTTATGCGCCTGCCCGAACGCGACCCTTATGCTCCTCGCGAGTGGCAGCCACATGAGAAACCCGCCCTGCTGGGTTCGCCCTCCACACCCGAACACAGTACGCCAAAACGCATTGCCTACGGCGTGGTTGGCCTGCTGGTGTGCCTGACGGGGGCGCTGGGTAATGCGGTGGTGACCGCCAACCTGCAAAACCTGCAGGGAACCTTCGGGGCCTGGTCGACTGAAATCGCCTGGCTGCCCGCGGTCTACGTCATGACCAACATCTCCATCAACCTGCTGCTGGTCAAGTTCCGCCAGCAGTACGGACTGCGCGCCTTCACCGAAGGTTTTCTGGTGCTGTACGTGCTGGTCACGTTTTTCCACCTGTTCGTTAACGACCTCAGCTCCGCGCTGATGGTGCGCGCCGCGCACGGGATGGTGGCCGCAGCGCTCAGTTCGCTGGGGATTTACTACCAGATCCAGGCCTGGCCTGCGAAGCACCGCCTGAAGGCGCTCACCATCGGGATTACCGGGTCGTCGCTCGCCATTCCGCTGGCGCGCCTGTTTTCCACCGAACTTCTCCAGCTGGACGAGTGGCGTGGCCTCTATTTCTTTGAACTGGGGCTGGCGCTGATCTCCCTGGCCTGCGTAATCGCCTTAAAGCTGCCGCCGGGTGACCGACGCAAGGTCTTTGAGAAGAAAGACTTTATCACCTTCTTTTTACTGGCCCCCGGGATGGCCCTGCTCTGCGCCGTGCTCTCGTTAGGCCGTCTTGACTGGTGGTTCGAGGCGCCGTGGATCGGCTGGTCGCTGGCGCTATCGCTGGTGCTGATTGTTTCCGCCATCGTGTTTGAACATAACCGCGCCAACCCGCTGCTGAACACCCGCTGGCTGTCGAGCGGCAGCATCGTCCGTCTGGGGCTCATTATGCTGCTGATCCGTATCGTGCTGGCAGAGCAAAACACCGGCGTCATCGGCTGGCTGCAGTATGTTGGGTTACAGAATGAGCAGATGACCCACCTGGCGTGGTCCATTTTCGCCGGGATCGTCTGCGGGATCGTCACCAGCTGTCTCACGATTAAGCCTACCAAACTGGCGTGGCCAATCATCACCTCTCTGGCGCTGATGATTGTGGCCTCGCTGCTGGACAGCCAGTCCAATAACCTGACCCGTCCTGATCAGCTGATGGTCAGCCAGTTCCTGCTGGGCTTTGGCAGCGCCTTCTTCCTGGCGCCAGCCATGCTGGCCGCCATTGGCGGGGTGATTGCCGACCCGCGCAACCTCGTCAGCTTCTCAGTGATGTTTGGCATGAGCCAGAACCTTGGCGGCCTGCTGGGTTCCGCGATCCTCGGCACCTTCCAGACCTGGCGCGAGAAATACCACTCCAGCCTGCTCGCAGACCAGCTCACCACGCTCAACCCGCTGGTCAACGAGCGGATTCAGCTTTATACCCAGATGTATAAAAGCCTGATTGGCGACAGTTCGCTGCTGGGAACGCAGGCGATAACGCAGCTGCAAACGGTCACCACGCTGGAGGCGAATATTCTGGCTTACAACGATACTTATCTGCTGACGGCGAGCATTGCAGCCGCCACGCTGGTCTGGATTTTATGGCGCTTGCTGCGCCTGCGCATCACTGCCCGTATGGCGCTGAAGAACGCCACCGGCAACAAATAATTGTAATATTTCTGGAGAATGTATGAGTCAGCAGGATGCCGCCAAAGAGCAGGCCAACACCCGCAAAAATGTGCGCATTGTTTCCGTTTTCACCGCCGCCGCCATCGGTATTGTCGGCGTGCTGGTGATCCTCTACGCGTGGCAGCTACCGCCGTTCACCCGCCACGCGCAGTTTACCGACAACGCCTACGTGCGCGGTCAGACGACGTTTATCAGCCCTCAGGTGAATGGCTATATCACCGAGGTGAAGGTTCAGGACTTTGTGCAAGTTAAAAAAGGCGACCTGCTGCTGCAGATTGATGACCGTATTTATCGTCAGCGCGTCCATCAGGCCGAGGCGCAGCTGGCGATGAAAATTGCCGCCCTCAATAACAACCTGCAGCAGCGTAAAAGTGCCGAAGCGACCATCGCCAAAAATGAAGCCGCGCTGAAAAATGCCCGCGCCCAGAGCCTGAAAACCCAGGCGGATTTAAAGCGCGTGAAGGATCTGACGGCTGACGGTTCGCTCTCCATTCGCGAACGCGATGCCGCGCTGGCCAGTGCGGCCCAGGGCAGCGCGGATATCGATCAGGCGAAAGCCACGCTTGAGATGTCGCGTCAGGATCTGCAGACGGTGATTGTGAACCGCGGGGCGCTGGAGGCGGACGTCGAAAACGCCAAAGCGGCGCTGGAGCTGGCGCAGATTGACCTGCAAAACACCCGCATTATCGCCCCGCGCGACGGCCAGCTGGGCCAGATCGCCGTGCGTCTTGGCGCGTATGTCACCGCCGGAACACATCTGACAACGCTGGTTCCGTCGCAACACTGGGTGATCGCCAATATCAAAGAGACCCAGCTGGCGGAGCTGCGCGTCGGTCAGCCGGTGAAATTCACCGTCGATGCCCTGAACGACAAAGCGTATCAGGGCCGCGTAGAGAGCATCTCCCCGGCTACCGGCGTTGAGTTCAGCGCCATCACGCCGGACAACGCCACCGGGAACTTTGTCAAAATCGCCCAGCGTATTCCGGTGCGCATCGAGGTGCTCGGCAAGCCTGAAGAGTCTGCGCTGCTGCGCCCGGGCATGTCGGTGCAGGTGACGATTGATACGCGGGAGGCGAAGCCATGACCCTCCGCCCGATAGCCGCGCTGGTGCTGGCGGTAACGCTGGCCGGATGCCAGTCCGTCGACGTAAAACCGGCGCAGCCGACGCTGCACATCCCTGCGCAGTGGCGCGCCGATTCCGGCCCTGCCAGCCCGGCGGAACAGCTCTGGTGGCGCAATTTCCATGACAACAATCTTAACCGGTATGTGGATCGGGCGCTGAAGAACAACAGCGATGTGCTGATCGCCCGCGAGCGGATAAACGAGTATCAGGCGCGGGTCTTTGCCGCCGACGGCAGCCTGTTTCCGTCGCTTGACGCGGGCGTAACCGGAACGCGCGCCCGTTCGCAATCTGCCGCCACCGGGCTACCGGTCTACGGCACGCTGTACAGAGGTAGCCTGACGGCGAGCTATGACGTTGATCTCTGGGGCGTCAACCGCAGTACGTCCAATGCCGCGGAGGCCTCGCTGGAAGCGCAAAAAGCCGCTGCCGCCGCCGCAGATTTGACGGTCGCGTCGTCCGTTGCGTCCGGGTATGTCACCCTGCTCTCGCTTGACGAGCAACTGCGGGTGACCGAATCGACGCTGAAAGCGCGTGAAGAGGCATTTAACCTTGCGAAACGCCAGTTTGAGACGGGCTACAGCTCGCGCCTGGAGCTGATGCAGTCGGATTCCGAACTGCGCTCAACGCGAGCGCAGGTGCCGGTGCTGCAGCATCAGATTGCGCAGCAGGAGAACGCCCTGAGCCTGCTGCTGGGAAGCAACCCCGGCGCGGTGGTGCGCAGCAAAAGTTTTGAAACGTTGACGCCGCTCACCCTGCCGTCGCAGCTGCCCTCCACGCTCCTGAACCGTCGGCCGGATATCGTTCAGGCTGAACGACAGCTGGTTGCGGCTGACGCCTCGCTTGCCGCGTCACACGCCAGCCTGCTGCCGTCGATCAACCTGACCGCAACCGGATCGATACAGGATCGCACCCTTTCCGGCCTGCTGGACAACCCGCTTCAGCTCTGGAGCGCAGGCGGCAGTATTCTCGCCCCGCTGCTTAACCGCCAGGCGCTGAATGCGCAGGTGGATATTTCCCAGTCCCAGCGTAACCAGGCGCTATATGCGTATGAAAAAACCGTGCGTAACGCGTTTGCCGAAGTGAACAACAGCCTTGACGCTATTACGCGCTATCAGGAACAGCTGACGGAGCTGCTTGCCCAGCAGGATGTGGCGCAGGAGACGCTGCGCATTGCGCAGAACCGCTATGGCAACGGCTACTCCTCCTATCTTGACGTGCTGGACGCGCAGCGCACGCTGTTCTCGGTGCAAACCAGCGTCGTGCAGGTGAAAAATAACCTGCTGCTGGCGCAGATTGATTTGTATAAGGCGCTGGGCGGGGGCTGGGTCAGTGCCTGAAAACCTGCCCGGTGGCGCTTCGCTTACCGGGCGTACATTTCGCATCCGGTAATCCCACAAGGAGTCAATCTATGCAACAACAATGGTCTGCAGTAGATAATTACATGATTTCTTCGCTTATCCCTGAGGATGAGGTTCTTGAGAAGGTTCTTGAAAACAACAAACGCGCCGGGTTACCTGAACACGATGTCGCCGCCAATCAGGGGCAACTGCTGGCGCTGTTCGTGCGCATGACGCAGGCAAGACGCATTCTTGAGATCGGGACGCTGGGTGCCTATAGCTCAATCTGGATGGCGCGCGCCCTGCCGCCGGACGGAAAGCTGATTACGCTTGAGGCTGACCCGACGCATGCCGATGTTGCCCGCCAGAATATTCGCCTCGCGGGGCTAAGCGATCGTATTGAATTAATAGAAGGCCCGGCGCTGAAGTCGCTGGAGAATTTCGGCGACGTTCTGCCGTTTGACCTGATCTTTATTGATGCCGATAAGCCGAACAATCCCGGCTATCTGGAGTGGTCGCTGCACTACTCCCGCCCGGGTACGGTGATTATCGGCGATAACGTGGTGCGCGACGGCGAGGTCATTAACGGGGAAAGCGACGACGCGCGCGTGCTGGGCGTGCGGCGTTTTATTGAGATGACTGGAGATACCCCCCGCTTAACCGCCACCGCGCTGCAAACGGTGGGGATTAAGGGTTGGGATGGGTTTACGCTGGCGATTGTAGAACAATAACCAGCCGGGTGGCGGCTACGCCTTACCGGGCCTACCAGTTCTCCCGTAGGCCCGGTAAGCGCAGCGCCACCGGGCAAGGGTTTAACCGGAAATCTGCTCCATCGCCTGCAGAATACGCTTATCCGAAATCGGATACGGCGTACCGAGCTGCTGGGCAAAGAAGCTGACGCGCAGCTCCTCGATCATCCAGCGGATCGCCTGCACGTCTTCATCGTCGCGGCGAGCTGGCGGCAGCTTGTTTAACCACTGCTGCCACGCCTGCTGCACGCTCTCCACTTTCAGCATCTGTGCGCGATCGCGGTGCGGATCGATAGCCATCTTCTCCAGCCGTTTTTCAATTGCCTGCAGATAACGCAGCGTATCGCCGAGACGGTTGAAGCCATTGCCGGTAACAAAGCCGCGGTAAACCAGTCCCGCCATCTGCGCCTTCACGTCCGACAGCCCCAGTGCCATGGTCATATCCACGCGCCCCTTCAGGCGCTTGTTGATATTGAACACGGCGGTGAGGATCTGCTCGACCTGTTTGGCTATCTCCACCACGGTGTCGTTCAGCTCCGCGCGCACCTTTTCATGCAGCTGAGCAAAGCCCTCTTCCGTCCAGACCGGGCCGCCCGCCTCGTGGATCAGCTTGTCGACGCCGCATGAGATGCAGTCGTCAATCAGATCCAGCACCTTGCCGTACGGGTTAAAGTAGAGCCCCAGCTTGGCTTTGTTCGGCAGCTTCTCGTGCAGATACTTGATCGGCGACGGGATGTTGAGCAGCAGCAGGCGACGCAACCCGCGCCACATCATCTGCTGCTGTTCCTGCGGGTTATCAAACAGTTTGATCGCCACGCTGTCGCGCTCGTCCACCAGCGCGGGCCAGGCTTTGACCTTATAGTTGCCGCGCTTCTGCTCATAGCTTTCCGGAAGCTGACCAAAGCTCCAGATATGCAGCCCGCTCTGCTCAATGCCGTCATCGGCCACCGCAGAGAGCGTCTCCTGGACTTTACCTTTCAGCGCCTCTTTCAGCTCCGTCAGAGAACGGCCTTCCTGCAGCTTTTTGTTTTTGTCGTCCACCACGCGGAAGCTGATTTTCAGGTGATCGGGCACCTGATCCCAGTTCCAGTCTTCGCGGTCGATGGTGGTGCCGGTCATGCGGCGGAACTCGCGCTCAAGCGCGTCCAGCAGCGGCATCTCCAGCGGCGTGACGCGGCCTAAAAATGCTTCCGCATAGTTTGGCGCAGGCACAAAGTTTCGGCGCACCGGTTTCGGCAGGGATTTGATCAGTGCAATCACCAGCTCGCGGCGCAGGCCGGGAATTTGCCACTCGAACCCGCTCTCCTCCACCTGGTTCAGCAGCGGCAGCGGAATGTGGACGGTCACGCCGTCCGCGTCCGTGCCCGGCTCAAACTGATAGGTCAAACGCAGCTTGAGGTTGCCCTGATGCCAGAAGTTCGGGTAGTCGAGCTTGCTGACCGACTCCGCTCCTTCCTTAATCAACATGCTCTTTTCAAAGTTGAGCAGGTCCGGCGTCTCTTTACTGGCCTTTTTCCACCAGCTGTCGAAGTGGCGGGCAGAGATAACGTCGTGGCTGATGCGCTGGTCGTAAAACTCAAACAGCGCCTCATCGTCCACCAGAATGTCGCGGCGGCGGGATTTGTGCTCAAGCTCTTCCACCTCGGCGCGCAGCTTCAGGTTTTCACGGAAGAACGCGTGGCGCGTCTGCCAGTCGCCCTCCACCAGCGCGTGGCGGATAAACAGCTCGCGGCTGAGCGCCGGGTCAATCTGGCTATAGTTGACCTTACGCGCGGCGACCACCGGCAGGCCGTAAACGGTCACCTTCTCGGTCGCCATCACCGCGCCCTGCGCGCGCTCCCAGTGTGGTTCACTGTACGAGCGTTTCAGCAGGTGCTGAGCCACCGGCTCGACCCATTCCGGATCGATGCGCGCGGCAATGCGCCCCCACAGGCGGCTGGTTTCCACCAGCTCGGCGACCATGGTCCACTTCGGCGGCTTCCTGAACAGGCCGGAACCCGGGAAGATGGAGAAACGGGCGTTGCGCGCGCCGGTATATTCCTGCTTATCCGCATCCTTCATCCCGATATGGGACAGCAGGCCGGTCAGCAGCGCGATATGAATTTCGCGGTACTCCGCCGGTTCGCTGTTCACCGGAATGCCCAGCTCTTTCACCACCTGGCGCAGCTGGGTGTAGATATCCTGCCACTCGCGCACGCGCAGGTAGTTGAGGAAATCCACGCGGCACTGGCGGCGGAACTGATTCGAAGAGAGCGCTTTCTGCTGCTCGCCGAGGTAGTTCCACAGGTTCACAAAGGCCAGGAAATCAGACTCTTTATCGTGGAAGCGACGGTGCTTTTCGTCAGACGCCTGCTGTTTGTCCATCGGGCGCTCGCGCGGATCCTGAATGGAGAGCGCAGACGTAATGATCATCGCCTCGCGCACGCAGCCGTGCTTTTGCGCTTCCAGCACCATGCGCGCCAGACGCGGATCGACCGGCAGCTGGCTGAGCTGGCGGCCCAGCGGCGTCAGCTTATAGGCCGTCACCTGTTCGTCGGTGGTAATCGCGCCCAGCTCTTCCAGCAGGCGCACGCCGTCCTGAATGTTGCGCTTGTCCGGCGCTTCGACGAACGGAAACGCCGCGATGTCGCCCAGCCCCAGCGCGGTCATCTGCAGGATAACGGACGCCAGGTTGGTGCGCAGAATTTCCGGGTCGGTAAATTCCGGGCGCGACAGGAAATCATCTTCGGAATAGAGACGAATACAGATCCCTTCCGACACGCGGCCGCAGCGGCCTTTACGCTGGTTAGCGGACGCCTGCGAGACCGGCTCAATCGGCAGGCGCTGAACCTTGGTGCGGTAGCTGTAGCGGCTAATGCGCGCCGTGCCCGGGTCGATGACATATTTAATGCCCGGCACGGTCAGCGAGGTCTCGGCCACGTTGGTCGCCAGCACGATGCGGCGTCCACCGTGCGGCTGGAACACGCGGTTCTGCTCGCTGTTCGACAGGCGCGCGTAAAGCGGCAGGATCTCGGTGTGGCGCAGGTCGCGCTTGCTGAGCGCATCGGCGGTATCGCGAATTTCGCGCTCGCCGCTCATAAAGATCAGGATGTCGCCCGCGCTTTCGTTGCCCAGCTCGTCAACGGCATCGAAGATGGCCTGAAGCTGATCGCGCTCGGTATCATCCGCCTCTTCTACAATCGGGCGATAGCGCACTTCCACGGGATACGTGCGGCCTGACACCTCGATAATCGGCGCATTGTTGAAATGCTTTGAGAAGCGCTCCGGGTCGATGGTCGCGGAGGTAATAATGATTTTCAGATCCGGGCGACGCGGGAGGAGCTCTTTCAGGTAGCCGAGCAGGAAGTCGATGTTCAGGCTGCGCTCGTGCGCTTCATCGATAATGATAGTGTCGTACTGCATCAGCAGGCGATCCTGCTGGATTTCCGCCAGCAGAATACCGTCGGTCATCAGCTTGACCATGGTGTTATCGCTGACGTGGTCGCTGAATCGCACCTTATAACCGATGCAGCCGCCCGGCTCCGTTTGCAGCTCTTCCGCGATACGGTTCGCCACGGTGCGCGCGGCCAGACGACGCGGCTGGGTGTGGCCAATCAGCCCTTTCACCCCGCGCCCCAGCTCCATACAGATCTTCGGCAGCTGGGTGGTTTTCCCCGACCCGGTTTCCCCCGCGACAATCACCACCTGGTGGTCGCGGACGGCCTCAAGGATATCCTGTTTTTTCTGGCTGACGGGGAGGTTTTCCGGGTAGGTAATCGCCGGGCGCGCGGCTTCGCGCAGCACAACCTTCCCAGCCGCCTGTTCAATCTCTTTCGCCATCTCCTGGTAAATGGCCTGTTGTGCATCAGGATTTTTAACCTTCTTCACCCCGTGCAGACGGCGCGCAAAGCGCTGTTTATCGCGCAGCATCAGTGAATCCAGCTGTTGCAGGAGCATCGGGAAGGTTAATTTTTGTTGTTCTGTCATAGCGTTAACGGGCAGTGCACTGCCGGATAAAATCTCTTTTTAATGATTGATATAGAGTACCACATCCGGGCTTTTAGCGCCTTATTCAAAAAATTCGAACATAGACTTCGATATATTGCGCTATCCCTGTGGCAGGATTGTGAATAAAGTGTCAACAAGCAACGGGGCAACCCCCTTCAATCAAATGCAAAAACAGGAATCACCCATGAGCAAAGTATTAGTTTTGAAATCCAGTATTCTGGCAGGGTACTCTCAGTCTGGTCAGCTGTCTGATTACTTCGTTGAACAGTGGCGTGAACAGCATTCTGCGGATGAAATCACCGTGCGTGACCTGGCGGCAAACCCGATTCCTGTGCTCGACGGCGAGCTGGTTGGCGCGCTGCGTCCGAGCGATGCGCCGCTGTCTCCGCGTCAGCAGGAAGCCCTGGCCCTGTCCGACGAGCTGATTGCTGAGCTTCAGGCGCACGACGTTATCGTCATCAACGCGCCAATGTACAACTTCAACATCCCTACCCAGCTGAAGAATTACTTCGACCTGGTGGCGCGCGCTGGCGTAACCTTCCGTTACACCGAGAACGGCCCGGAAGGTCTGGTGAAAGGCAAGCGTGCCATCGTTCTGACCAGCCGTGGCGGTATCCATAAAGATACCCCAACTGACCTGGTTGCGCCGTACCTGAGCCTGTTCCTGGGCTTCATCGGCATCACTGACGTGAACTTCGTGTTCGCGGAAGGTATCGCTTACGGTCCGGAAGTGGCGACCAAAGCGCAGACCGATGCGAAAGCCGCCATCGACAGCCTGGTAGCCGCGTAAGATTTCCCCCTCTCACCGCCCGGTGGGAGGGTTTTTCTTTTCCTCCGCATTTCGTTATCATCCGCTCCCACTCTCCAGCCGGGCGGCCTGATGTCTGCGATTATCGATTCCTTTATTGCCCCACCGTGTCACGACGACATTGAGATCCTCTGGCAGGATGAACATCTGCTGCTGATTAATAAGCCTTCTGGCCTGCTCAGCCTCTCGGGCAAAAACCCGCAAAACATCGATTCTGTCCATTATCGTCTGGTCCAGACGTTCCCCGGCTGCACGCTGGTACACCGTCTGGATTTCGGCACCTCCGGGCTGATGGTGGTTGCGCGCGATAAAGCCATCAACGCGGCGCTCTGTCAGCAGTTCAGCCAGCGCAGCGTGGAGAAAGTTTACAGTGCCCTGCTTTGCGGGCATCTGGAAAATGACGAAGGAATAATAGACGCGCCGATTGCCAAAGACCCGGCGCTGTTCCCGCTGATGTCGATCTGCGCCGTCACGGGTAAACCAGCGCGCTCCCGCTACTGGGTTATTGAACGTTTTTATCAGGGAACGGGCGTGCCGTTAACGCGGGTGGTACTTACGCCGGAAACCGGGCGAACCCATCAGCTGCGCATCCACTGCCAGCAGCTGGGGCACCCTATTCTGGGCTGCGATTTGTATGGCGGTCTTGAATGGCCAGGCGTCGAAACGACGTCCCGGCTGATGCTGCATGCCAGCGAGTTGAATTTTATTCATCCCGTGAGCGGAGAGCCGGTTAACGCCCGTCACGCCGCCCCGTTCTGAATGCGTTTTACCACATCAAATCGTCAGGGATTTTGAAGTCCGCGTACGGATCGTCTTCGTCCTGCTCTTCCTGGCTGAGCGCGCTGTTAAGAACAATGCTGTCGGCATCACGCTGGGCAATTTTATCGGCCACCACCGCCGGGATAATCGCGTACTCACAGTCACCGTTTGCATTCAGCACCAGGCGCGCAATCGCCAGACGGCCGTTGATCAGCTGAGTTTGCGTCTGCTTGTCGACCTCGATTTTTTTGATCAGATTACCGTCGGTGAAGTTAAAGGTGATGTTGCCCTTCGCCACGGTGATGCGGTTCATCTCGATCAGCTGCTTCACCTGGGCTTTAAACTCTTTTGCGAGCACGGCCTGCTTTTGCTGCTCGCTCAGCAGCTTGTCACGCTCGATCTGCGCTTTCTTGTTCTCTTCTACCGCTTCACGCGCCTCACGCGCCTGAACGCGCGATTTCTTTGCCGTGCGCTGCACTTTCGCCGCTTTCTTACTGCTGACCAGGCCCGCTTTCAGCATCTGCTCCTGGAGGGTGAGTTTTGTCATGATTGTTTCTAAACCGGTTGGAAATTTTGGGGATTATAGCGGGAATTGCGGAGCGTGTGCCAGAGAAGTAGGCGCACCGTTTTGTTCGCTGAGTCAGGCTCATTATTCATACAGTATCTACTCTCGTTAATGCATGAAGAGTGGTTAAAAATTGCCAGGTCATTTTCTTAAAAAAAAAGAGCTGTTCGTGAATATGATGTGGATTGAATAATTGTTATCGCTTCAGCCGTATGCTGTTTTTTATTATTAAGAGTATGAAGAAAAAATATGCCCTTAAAAGGAAGAATGATGCTTAACGATAAGGATTCCGCATGTTCCGACTCTACCGGTCACATGATTTAACACGGCAATTAAACCCTGAAGATTTTCAATACATTCTCACGCCAGCAGGTTCGCTGAAAGAGGCGTGTATACATTATGATCTGTCTTATGAAGCAAACGGTCATAGCCTCTCTTTTGGTCTTCCCAAAAGAAAATACAGCATATCTCCACATCAAAAACCATATGAACGACGGCAATGCAGCTACGCAGATCCCATTTATGATCAAGTAGAACGCGAACTTCAAATTGGCTGGCTTGTTGGAGTAGATACCTCCAGGCGCTGGAGCAGCGACAGGAATCCATTTTACATCGACGACAACGGCGATCTGATGTTTACCCTTACAGCCTCATCCTGGCATTCATGGTATAAGGACGAAATCATGAGTGCCTACCGGCACGTTATTGCCGATCGACAAGGCAGGAAGCCTGCTCCCACTCAACGGATGCATTATGATTATTACGGACCAACAACAGCACCATCGGGGAAAACGCTGAATAGTAAAGCTGTGGGCCGACTGCTCGCTGCTGGTGGTGTGTATAACGGCAATATTGAGGGTTTTCATAAAACCGCGCAACAGCTTGGTGGGCATGCTTCAGCCGGTTACGATCAAATCATGAACAATAAAGGGTTAATCATTACGGGCGCCTCCGTTGTGGCAGGATTAACAATGAGCAGGTTGAGCCCTTTAAGCGAAATAGATGAAATATCGGGTCTCAGTAAAATACCCGCGCTAGAAAGTCCATATGTAAAAGGTTTCACATCTGAGAGCGGTACGTTGCTGAACGCTGAACACGCCATTATCGATATTCGTTAAATGAGAAAACAAAAATGAAAAGAGCCGAATTAGACGTTGTGGTTTTAGACGAAGATTTACCGGATGAAGGACTGGTAAAAGGGGCTGTTGGTACGATTGTTATGGTTTTCGATACCCCGACACTGGGCTATCTTGTCGAATTTTGCGACGAAGAAGGAAGAACAATAGCAATGCCTGCTTTGCTACCCGCTCAGCTAAAGAGTTATTTCACTCCTGGCATCCTCAAAACACGGTTGGTTCGCCCTGAATAAAGTGTGATCAAAAGCGTAAGCCTGCAATATGAAAAAATCACCTGGCGCATCGTCGACGGGAACATCATGCACAGCGACGCCTGGAACGAACGTCCTACAGCATAACGCTAAGGGGCTCAATGCCCCTTACTCTCTCACTTCCCTCTCCAGTCTGTGCGCAATACCGTTCATGAACTTCGCTCATGTTGCATTGAAATTAAGTCACTTCCCCTTCGCCGCGGGCTCAGGCATAAATTATGCATTAGTAACTTCTTAGCAACATGAACTTAGGATGCACAACCACAATGAGCAAAGCTTTCACCTATACCCTTAAGCGCAGTTGCTTCGATGAGAATTACAACCCGTCCGAAAATACGCGTACGACCACCAACTTTGCCAACCTGGCGCGCGGGGAAAAACGTCAGGAAAACCTGCGCAATACGCTGGTGATGATCAACAACCGCTTCAACGCTTTAGCGCGCTGGGATAATCCAAACGCCGATCGCTACGCGGTTGAGCTTGAAATCATCTCCGTCGACCTGAACATAGGCGCGGAAAAGTCATTCCCGGCCATTGAGGTTTTGCAGACGTACATTGTCGACAAAAAAAATAACCAGCGCATTGCAGGGATTGTCGGGAATAACTTCTCCTCTTACGTACGGGACTATGATTTCAGCGTTCTGCTGCTGGAACACAATAAGAATCAGCAGCACTTCACTGTTCCGGAAAAGTTTGGCGAACTTCACGGCAATATCTTCCGTCATTTTATGAATTCGCCGGAATACAAAGAGAACTTCAGAAAGGGCCCGGTGATTTGCCTGAGCGTCTCCAGCAAAGACACCTACCGCCGTACCGGTAACCAGCATCCGGTGCTGGGTATGGAGTACGCGCCGGACGGCGAGTCGTTAACGGAACTGTACTTCGCCAAAATGGGCCTGAATGTTCGCTATTTCATGCCGGAAAACAGCGTGGCACCCTTCGCTTTCTTCTACACCGGGGACTTGCTGAACGATTACACCGATCTGGAACTGATCGCCACCATCAGCACCATGGAAACATTCCAGAAAATCTACCGTCCGGAAATCTATAACGCGAACTCGGCGGCGGGTCTGTACTACCGCCCGGATCTGAACCAGCAGGATCATTCATTAACCAAAATTGTGTATGACCGCGAAGAGCGAAGCCGACTGGCGATTGAACAGGGCCGATTTACCGAAGCGTATTTCATTAAGCCTTACCAACATATTCTTGAGCAGTGGTCTGATAACTACACGCTTTAATTCATCAAAAAAAGGTCTTTTATTATGAAAACATTGCTCCCGACCTCTACGGCTGGCAGCCTGCCTAAGCCAACCTGGCTTGCGCAACCTGAAACGCTGTGGTCACCGTGGAAACTCCAGAATGATGAATTACTGGCGGGTAAACAGGATGCCCTGCGCCTGTCTCTGGACGAGCAGATCCGTGCGGGCATTGATATCGTCAGCGACGGCGAGCAGACCCGCCAGCACTTCGTCACCACTTTTATTGAACACCTGAGCGGCGTCGATTTTGAAAACCGCCAGACCGTGCGCATTCGTAACCGCTATGACGCCAGCGTGCCCACCGTGGTTTCTGCCGTTGCGCGTCAGAAGCCGGTATTCGTGGACGATGCAAAGTACCTGCGCCAGCTCACGGACAAGCCGATCAAATGGGCCCTGCCGGGGCCGATGACCATGATCGATACCCTCTATGACGATCACTACAAAAGCCGCGAAAAGCTGGCCTGGGAATTTGCAAAAATCCTGAATCAGGAAGCGCGCGAGCTGGAAGCCGCCGGGGTCGATATCATCCAGTTCGACGAGCCTGCGTTTAACGTCTTCTTCGACGAGGTCAACAACTGGGGCATCGCCGCGCTGGAGCGCGCAATCGAAGGGCTGAAGTGCGAAACCGCGGTACACATCTGCTACGGCTACGGCATCAAAGCCAATACCGACTGGAAAAAAACGCTCGGCTCAGAATGGCGACAGTATGAAGAGGCCTTCCCTAAGCTGCAGACTTCTAACATCGACATCATCTCCCTGGAGTGCCATAACTCCCGCGTACCGATGGATCTGCTGGAGCTGATCCGCGGTAAAAAAGTCATGGTCGGAGCGATCGACGTGGCGACGAACCACATCGAAACGCCGGAGGAAGTGGCCGATACGCTGCGCAAAGCGCTGCAGTTTGTCGATGCCGACAGGCTGTATCCGTCCACCAACTGCGGTATGGCCCCGCTCTCCCGCCAGGTTGCCAACGGCAAGCTGAAGGCGCTCAGCGCTGGTGCGGAGATTATCCGCAAGGAACTCACCCGCTAACGTTCACGCTGCCAGTACGGCGGCGTGCCGAACAGTTCCACGTAATAATCAATCACCGCCCTGACGTTAAGGGGCGGATGACGCGCGTTCGGGTAAATTGCCGCGATGGTCTGCGGCTCCGTGTTGATCCCGCATTCATGCTCCGGCAGGAACGACACCAGCTCGCCACTTTTTAGCCTTTCACTCACCAGCCAGTCGGGGAACAGTACGATCCCCATCCCCCCCAGCGCGGCAATCAGCAGCGTTTCGGCGTTGTTGGACGTCATCAGCGGCGCAACGGGATAGTGAACCCATGGCGCATCAGGGCGGCGAATAAGCCAGCGGTTAGGCCCGGACGATCCGCGATACACCAGGCAGCTGTGCTGCGTCAGGTCCTCCGGCCCATCAGGCGCGCCGTGCTGTCGCAGGTAGGACGGCGACGCCGCCAGATGATAAAGCTGCTGCCCGAGCACCCGCGCGTGAAACGAGGAGTCCGTCAGCGTGCCGATGCGGAACAGCACGTCGGCGGCATCCCGATGCGGATCGATAAAATCATCGGTGAGCGTCAAATCCAGGGTGAGCCGGGGGTAGCGCGCCGACAGTCCCGCCAGGCCGGGAGCAACGTGCCGCTGTCCAAAAAATACCGGGCAGTTAATGCGAATCAGGCCCGTTGGCTCGATAGACCTCTCATCCAGCTCCCGGCGCGCCTCTTCAAGACTTCCCGCCATCGTCCGGGCGTAGCGAATGAAAAGATGCCCGCTTTCCGTCGGTATCACGGCCCGCGTGTTGCGATAAAAAAGCTGCTGGCCAAGCGCGTCCTCAAGCTGGTGGATGACACGTGAAACCTGTGAAGCGGAGATCCCTTCCCTGCGCGCAACCACGGAGAAATTCTGCGATTCATAAACCGCGATAAAGATCAGCAGCGCGCGAATGCTGATATTTCCGGCATCAATCATTAGTGCATTTCCTGCAATGGTGTTTCCTGCATTATGGCATTTTTCTCACTGCTGATACGCATTATTCTTCATCGCCTGAGCAACGAGAGAGTATGTGCAATGCAACTTATTTTAATTTTACTGGTGATTGCTGGCGGGATGGGACTGTCCATAGAGGCGGGCCTGCTGGGACCGCTGGGCGGCGAAGTGGGTGATTTATGGGCCACGTTCAGCATCTTCGGCGTGGGTGCCGCGCTGACGTTTCTGCTGATGCTGTTTTTCAGCCCGCGCAACAGTCCGTCGTTTTTCGCACAGCCCGGATGGCAGCTGCTCGGCGGGGTGCTTGGCCCGGTGTACGTGGTCATTCTGACTATCGCCACGCCAGCCATCGGTATCGCCATGACGATGATCGGCATACTGGCGGGCCAGGTTTTCAAAAGCCTGATCATTGACCACTTTGGCCTGCTAGGGACGCCGCACAGGAAGATAAACGCAAAACGCATCGTGGCGCTGGTTTTTATTATTGCCGCACTGGTACTGGTCGCACAGGGGTAAACGTATGACACTGATGATGATAATTCTGGCCGTTTGCGGGGGCGCGACGCTGAGCATTCAGGCCGCGATTAACGGACAGCTCGGCAGCAGTGTGGGGGTCTTCAAAAGCGCGTTTCTGACCTTTTCCGTCGGCGCACTGGTGACCGCCCTGCTCATTTTCTTCTTTGAGCCCAGGCAAGCGGTCACGCTGCTGGACGTGCCGAAATGGCAGCTCCTCGGCGCGATGTTTGGCGTGCCCTATATCGTAATAATGGTGCTCGCCGTTCAGCGCATCGGCACCGCCGTCGCCACGGTGGCGGTGATCTTCGGTCAGCTCACCATGAGCATGCTGATTGATAACTTTGGCTGGTTGAACAATCCCGCGATTCCGTTTTCACCGAGCCGTCTGGGCGCGGTGGTTTGCCTGGGGATTGCCCTCTACTTCATTTACTCCAGCAGCAAAACCGGTAATGCCCGCGGCTAAGCTTAGGTCTTACGGGTAAAGAACAGCGTCACCGTGGCGACGGTGACGCCAAATTTCTTCATCTCGGTTTTATTGAACAGATGCGTCTCATCCTGCAGGTACATCCAGTCGTCAAAGTTCAGCAGCCAGGTTATGCCGTTGGCCTTCACATTCATGCTGTAATGCCAGTTAAAGGCGTTGCCTGCGGCCTGCCCGGTGGCAACGCCTTCAATATCTCCTGCCGTTCCCTCGTAGCGGTCGTTCCCCACGCGGCGAATGTGCCAGACCCGCTGCTGTTTTTCGCCATCGTCGTAAACAAAGTGCTCGTTGAGCGTCAGCGTATCGCCGATAACGTCCCCGGCGATCTCAACGTGAAAGCGGCGGATCTGCTTGCCGCTGCGATCCTGCACCATGCCCCACGCTTCGGTTTTACCCTGGAAGTAGTGGAAGATATCCAGCCGCGGCTGCTGCTCGCGATACTCGGTCACCTCGGTGCTGCAGCCAGCCAGCAGCATCGTCAATGCCAGCGCCATCATCAGGATACGTTTCATTTTTGGCCTCCGATCAACTGCTGACGCAGCTCAGGGTATTGCGTGCGGGGATCGAGCCAGATGGCCAGAAAGCGGGTGCTGAACGCTTCCGACTGACGCGGCCCGAGCGGAATAAAGGATGTTTGCGCCATAGACGCGCGGTACCAGAACTGACCCTGCTTATCATTGAGGACAAACGCCAGCTGTGAACCCGGTCGGACATCCGGCCACAGGGACTGGAGCATGCGCAGCCAGGCTTCGCTTTGCGCTTCCTGCGCCAGAATTCCCAGTGCCTGCCACTGATCGCGGGTTGCATCGACCAGCTCATCGCGATCAATATCGCGTGCGTAGGTGATGATCAACGCCAGATCCGGTTCCTCCGCGCGATACCGACCGTCCGGGGTCCGCAGCTGGGAGGTATAGACCGTGAACGGCCCCCAGGTCAGCGTGGCGTCGCCCACCTTTTGCCAGGCCAGCCAGTCGGCGGCCCGGACGGCGGGTGCCGCGATTATCAGGCAAATCAGCAGAGCCATAGCCCTCATTTTTGTCTCCCCATCAGCAGGTGGAAAAACAGCATCAGCACCAGCCAGCCCGGCGCCATCCAGCTGACGACGATAAAGGTCGGCTCCAGAAACGTGATGGCACCCAGCCGCTCGCCAATCAGATACGCCACCGGTCCCCCCACGGCGGCCAGCAGGGTCAGCAGCCAGCCGGGTAACGTGGTGGTGCGCGTCAGCTGCGTCCAGACCGTGGCAAACATCAGCCACAGCGCCACCATCCATAGCGGCATCAGGGCGTCGCCCGTGAAGGCAATCAGCCCCGTCAGCGCCCAGAGCGCATCCAGCAGGCTGCCCGCCGCGGCGAGCCCTACCGCGTACAGACGGTAAGCTGCCGGCAAGGACAGGCACGCCAGGATCGCCAGCCCGAGCCAGATAATCAGGCCCTGTTCGCGAAACATCACCACCAGCGCCCAGTAGAGATCGAACGCCACGGCCAGCAGGAAGACCTGAAGGTAACGTCTCATACGCGCTCGGCGGTGAGCTGCACCACGCTGATGGTGCGGGCGTTAAACCCGGCTTCGCAGTAGCCGAAGTAGTAAAGCCACATCCGGCGGAACCGTTCATCAAAGCCGAGTTTTTCGATCTCCTGCCAGGCGTGGACAAAGCGCTGCCGCCAGTGGGCCAGCGTGCGGGCGTAGTCCGGCCCCATGTCGTAGAGATTGCGTACCACGAAATCGGTGTGGCGCGTCATCAGCTCGTTCATCGCGGTAATGCTCGGCAGGAAGCCGCCGGGGAAAATGTAGCGCTGGATAAAATCGACGCTTTTGCTGTAGTCGCGGTAGCGCTGGTCCTGAATGGTGATGGCCTGAATTGCCATTCGTCCTCCCGGACGCAGCCGCGCCTGACAGGTACGGAAGAATGTGGGTAGATACCGTTGCCCGACGGCTTCGATCATCTCTATCGAGACCAGCTTGTCATACTGTCCGGTCAGATCGCGATAGTCACAGAGCAGTACCTCAACCCGATCCTGCAGCCCGGCGCGGGCAATGCGCTCGGTCGCCCAGATGTATTGCTCCTGCGACAGCGTGGTGGTGGTGACCCGACAGCCGAAGTGGCGGGCCGCGTATTCCGCCATCGCACCCCAGCCGGTGCCAATTTCCAGCAGATGGTCACCGGGGGTTAGCGCCAGCTGGTCACACAGGCGCGCCATTTTGGCCTGCTGCGCCACGGTAAGATCCTGCTCGTCAGCGGTAAACAGCGCGCTGGAATAGAGGAGCTCTTTATCCAGAAAATGGCTATAAAAGGTGTTACCCAGGTCGTAATGGGCGGCAATATTTTCACGCGCCTGCGCGCGAGAATTGCGCCGCGTCCAGTGGCGCAGGCGTTCCAGCGGCCTGCCGAGCAGGCGAAACCCGTTTTCCAGACGTCCGAGCACCTCGCCGTTGAGCGCCAGCAGTTCCAGAAGCGACGTGAGGTGCGCGGTTTCCCATTCGCCATCCATCCAGGCTTCTGCAGCCGCGAGGCTACCGCCCGTTAAGATACGCCAGTAGACACCGGGGGTGAGGATCTGCACCTCGGCATGTCGCGCGGAGGATATCTCGCCAAAATGAAAGGTCTGCGCACCTTCACGCAGCGTGAGCGAGCCGCCGCGAATGCCGCTTAACAGACGGAACAGCAGCCAGCGCGCCACGCGGACGTTGCGCGGGATATCGGGTTCGAGCGCAAAGACGGGATCGGTCATGAGCGTTCACTCCTGCGGACGGGATGGTTATACAGCGGCACGCGCTTGAGCCACAGCCGCAGCGCCTGCCAGTAAATGGCGAGAACGGTTTTCAGGGTCATCAGCGGGATGCGCAGCAGCAGCGAGCGCAGCGCCGGACGGGTCAGAGGCTCCCGGCGCAGGGCCAGCGTGGCGTCAAATACCTTTACTTCCTGATGATTTTCAATGTGCATATGCAGCGTGTTGTCCGGGTTGTTGAAGCGCCAGTGGTAGATCATGTCCATCGGGTTGAAGGGGGAAACGTGAAACGCTTTCTCCGTGGGCTGAGCATTTTGCCCGTCGACCGCGTAATAGTGACGCTCGTTCCACGGCGTGTTGCGCACCTCGGCGAGCACCCAGCGAAGCGTGTTGTCCTGGTCATAGCAGTAGTAAAAATTGACCGGATTGAAATGAAACCCGAAGTAGCGCAACTGCGTCAGAAGCATGACCCGCCCTGCTGGACGTTCCCCGGTCAGGCTCTCCAGCCTGTTCAGTACGTTCTCTTTAAGCGGCGTGCCGAGCGGATAGTCCGCGTCATGGAACGCGGCGGCGGCAAAGCGGTTGCGCCTCACGCCGACGGACGCCAGCAGCGGCAGTTCATCGAGATCCAGCCAGGCCATAAAAACGCCGTAGCTAAATTCGTGGGTTTTCGGCTGAAGGCGGCGGTGACGAAGTACGCCGTGATAGAGGCAGCTGTTCATCTCAGTTCCCCTCCCCGGCGGCGATTTCATTGACCACGTCCAGCGCGCTGCGTACCCCGTCTTCATGAAAGCCGTTGTACCAGTAAGCGCCGCAGAACCAGCTCCGGTTCTGACCGTTGATCTCGCCGCGCCGCGCCTGCGCGCGCCAGCTTTGCGGGTTAAACAGCGGATGCTCATAGACAAAGCGTTGCAGGATGAAGCGTTCATCCACCGGCGTGTCCGGGTTCAGGGTGACGCAGAACAGCGGGCTGCCCGCAGGCAGCCCCTGCAGGATGTTCATGTTATAGGTGACGCAGGCGCTGGCCTGTTCCTGCGCGCTCAGGCGATAGTTCCAGCTCGCCCACGCGCGCTGCCGCACCGGTAGCCAGCGCGGATCGCTGTGCAAAACAACCTCGTTGCGCTGCCAGCCGATATCGCCCAGCACTTCGCGCTCTGCGGGCGTAGGATCCTCAAGCATCGCCAGGGCAGTGGCGGAGTGGCAGGCAAAAATAACCTGGTCGAAACCCTGGCTACCGTTTTCGAGCTGAAGCGTAACGCCGTGCGCGTGGCGGCTCACGCGCTGCACCGGAGAATTGAGATGCAGTTTCAGACGGTCGCCCAGCTTGTCGAGCATGGCGCGGATATACTCCCGCGAGCCGCCCGGCACCACGTACCACTGCGGGCGCTGGGTGATATCCAGCAGGCCGTGGTGGTGGAAGAAACCTAAAAAGAGCGGCAGCGGGAAGCGCTTCATCTCCTGCAGCGACGATGACCAGATGGCGGCCCCCATCGGCAGAATGTAGTGGCGCGCAAAAAACGGCGTGAAGCCGTGCTGGTCCAGAAACGTCTGCAGCGTGGCGTTCGGGTCCACCTCCCCGCCCAGCGCCGCTTTCGCCAGGCGGTTAAAGCGGACAATCTCCGCGAGGAGCCGCCAGAATGCCGGATTCACCAGGTTTCGGCGCTGGGCAAACAGCGACGTCAGGGTGTGACCGTTGTACTCAAGCCCCGTCACGGGGTTGTGCACCGAAAAGCTCATTTGCGTTTTTTGCCCGCTGATGCCGAGCTCGCTGAGCAGGCCCATAAAACGCGGATAGGTGCGATCGTTGTAGACGATAAACCCGGTATCGATCGCGTATGTGCCCTGTGGCGTTGAGACGTCAACCGTTGCGGTATGGCCGCCGGGCGTGGATCCCGCTTCAAACAGAGTGACCTGATGGTGCCCTGCCAGGCGCCAGGCGCAGGTCAGCCCGGCGATGCCGCTGCCGATAATCGCAATGTTCATGAACGCACCATCCTGCGCAGCAGCGCGCGCTGAAGAAACGCAGGCAGCCCGGAGAGCAGCCGCAAAATAAGGCCAAACCCGACCGGAAACGCGATATGCATTTTGCCCTTCGCCAGACCGGTACGGATCGCCTTGACCGCCTCGTCGACGCTCACCCTGCAGGGCATGGCAAAATCGTTTTTTCGCGTCAGCGGCGTATCGACAAAGCCCGGAGAGACCACCGTCACGGCAATCCCTTTTGGCTCCCAGTCCAGCCTCAGGCTCTCAGCAAACCAGCTCAGTGCCGCTTTGGACGCGCCGTAGGCCTCTGCCCGTGGAAAAGGCAGCCAGTGGGCCATCGAGCTCACCAGCACCACGCGGTTGCCGGCAGCCAGCTGCGGCTGCAGCGCGGCCAGGCAGTTCACCGGCCCGAGAAAATTGGTGTTCATGACCCACTCCACCAGCGCCGCATCCACCACGCCGCCGTCGAGATATTCGCAGGTACCGGCGCAGAGAATAACCAGATCGGCGTAAACGCCGCTCAGCGCCTGGCGACAGGCGTCCCTGTCTGTCATATCAAACAGCCGAACGGTGAGATTGGGGCAGGTTTGATGCAGCGTTTCGAGGCGCGCCGGATCGCGCCCGCAGGCAATCACGTGGTAGCCGTCAGCGGCAAAGGACTTCGCCAGCCCCGCGCCAATGCCCGAGCTTGCGCCGGTAATCAGCACCGTCTTCATGATTTGACCCTCCGCTTCACGCCGCGTACCGCCCAGCCCAGCAGTGGAAGATGTTCGTAGATCATTTCTCCCGCATCGTAGTAATCCCGCTGACGCGTGATGAGATCGTTTTCGGTGTCCACTACCGAACATCCGGGCAGTTCAAGAGGCTCCCCTCCGGCAATGCGCGGATGCGACCAGTGCATTACCCAGGTGACAACGAACCGGTTCCCGCTGCACAGCGGCGGATCGATGGTAAAACGGCAATGCTCGACGTTAGCCAGCAGATGGGTGAAATAGCGCTGAAGCGCGAAGATGCCGTCGTGTTCGCCAAACGGATCGATAAGCGCGGCATTCGAATGGTAAAGCCCGACCAGCGCCGAAGGCGGCTGGCTATCCAGTGCGGTGTAGTACTCAACAAACCGACTCACGACAGAGGGCAAAGTGCTCATGGGTCACATCCTGGCTGTAAACAACGTGGCGTAATCGCATAATTAAAACTTACACAATTAATGTTACTTGTCCAAGTTTGTGCAAATTTATTTTTTATTAGCTATAAATATCAACGATTTGACAACTCATTCCTTTGACGGTTTTGTCGGCCGGGTAAGGCGTAGCCGCCACCCCGCTTTCACTTTCAGGTTATCCTTAAGGCAAACTCAGCCGTCATCTTCCAGGCTTATCCTTTTTATTCATAAGGATGCCTGACATGAAACGTTTCTTTCTCTCGCTTTTCTCCAGCCCCGAATCCTTGCTCCAGGTAATGAGCCAGCAGGAAATTATTGAAGCCGTCGAAGACGGCGATCGCATCATTATCGACCAGGACGGGAACGCGTCGGTGAACTACAAAAGCAACGAGGTGAGGCAGGATTTTCTGCGTCACGTCAACACGCTGAAGAGGGCCTGATATGGGAACGGCGATATTTATGGTGCTGATGGTTTGCGGGTACTGGTATACCAGCCGCGACCTGTCGACCCGCTTTAAAATCAAGCGTTCTTTCGGCTGGGACGTCTATTTTCTCGTTGCGTTGTACGGCTGTATTTTCGTTCTGCAGGGCGTAATCGCCACGGGATTACTCTGGCTGCTGCTGTTCACCCTTTCCGCCGCCAACAACGCTTTCCATTTTGCCTCACTGAAATATACCGACTGGCAAGTCGACTTTATGAACTGGAGTTTTTTAGGCATTCAGGCGCCGGTGGTGGTGATGCTGGCGTTTGCCATCCTGTTTTGCCTCTACCGTTCTAACTGGGCAGGCAGCGCCAGGCTGGACGGTGAAAGCCGGAAAAAGCTCTACAAGCGTCTTGCCCAGTCGAGCGGTATTGAACAGCTGCTGTATCAGTGTATGGAGCAAGGCGAGCTGGCGCAGGTGACGCTCCGGTCGCGGCGGATTTACATCGGCATGATCCACACCGCGACGCTGGAATATGAAAAAACGGCCAATATTGTGCTGATCCCGATGTTAAGCGGATACAGAGACGAGAAAACGATGAATCTGCGCATCGAGAATAATTACAGCAAGTGGTATGCGGAGCATGACATCACGCTCGATTCAGAACCCCGCAGCGCCATGTCTTTCCGAAAGGTGATTTTGCTCAATCAGATTGAGAGCATCTCGTTGTTCGACCCCGCCAGCGCCAGCGCGCTGTCCCTGGCGCAGCGGGACGCCCCCCCTCTTTCTAAAGAGACATCCCCATAATCCTGAGTATGCTCTGCTGTGAGGGGATGCTAATAACCCGCATTAACGAACGGCGAATGACATTAGTTTAAGGCGTCATTCTCCGTTGGGGATCTTTATAGCGCTTACATCGGATGCCGGGCTCGCGTAATCCTCGCGTTTTTCTGCCCATTTCAGCATGGCATCGAGCGCCGGGCATAATGCCTGCCCCCATTCGGTGAGTCGATATTCCACTTTTGGTGGTACCTGAGGATAGACCATCCGCGAAACGATACCGTCGGACTCAAGCTGTCGAAGCTGCTGCGCCAGCATCTTCTGGGAAATACCGGGGATCAGTTTTTCGAAATCAGAGTAACGCTGCACTTTTCCGTCAAAAAGATGAAAAAGAATAATTAATTTCCAGCGGCCTTCGAGCAGCCGTAATACTTGCTCCACGCCGCTTGCGGCAGATTCCGGACTATAAAACTTACTCATAATTTAGTAACTCACTTTTTCGTGCGTACTTGTCAATTTCTCAGTCTATGTTGAATATACCCGTACTGTAAATAACGGGAGTTATGGTCATGTCATTAGATATTAATTTCACAGGCAAGCGCGTGCTTGTTACCGCTGGCACAAAAGGGCTGGGAAAAGCAGTCGTCGGGCTTTTAAAACAACTTGGTGCAACGGTATTTACCACGGCGCGCCATGAGCCGGAGGTCAATATCGCAGATACATTCGTAACCGCTGACCTTACGACAACTGCAGGATGTGACCTGGTCGCATCGGCCGTTCAGGAACAGATGGGAGGCGTCGACGTGATTATTCATGTGGCAGGCGGTTCCACTTCACCCGTTGGCGGTTTTGCTGCGCTGGGAGAAGAAGCGTGGCAGCAGGAGCTCAATCTTAATTTGCTGCCCGCCGTTCGCCTGGATCGCGCCCTGCTTCCCGGAATGCTTGCTCAGGGAAACGGGGTAATTATTCATGTGACCTCTATTCAGCGCGAACTGCCGTTACCGGAATCAACCACCGCGTATGCAGCGGCTAAAGCGGCACTCTCGACCTACAGTAAAAGCCTTTCAAAAGAAGTCTCGCCTAAGGGGGTTCGTGTTGTACGCGTCGCGCCCGGCTGGATCGAAACCGAGGCCGCGGTGGCGCTGGCGGAGAGGCTGGCTACGCAGGCAGGCACAGACTACGAAGGCGGCAAGCAGATTATTATGAAGTCGCTGGGTGGAATACCGCTGGGACGCCCTGCCAGGCCGATTGAAGTGGCTAACCTCATCGTCTTCCTCGCGTCATCGCATGCTGCGAGTATTACGGGTACTGAATTTGTCATTGATGGCGGCACCATCCCGACGGTGTAACGCGGGTGCTTAATCGGCCCCGGATGAGGGCTGATTAAGCACAGGGTCATGTCATTAGCCCGTCAGCTTTTCCAGGCCCGTTTTCAACGCGTTTATTACTGATTCTGTATCCATTCCCATTTGGGCATGGATAATAGCCCCATCGATAAGCATCATAATGTCGTTACAGGTCTTTTCATCCGTTATACCGGCGAGCATTTCGATTTTTTTCTTTGTTTCTGTTTTATGGTCTCGGCATATCTCTTTTATTTCATTCTCAATCTCTTCGGATTTTGCCTCTGCGCTGGCGTTAATAAACGCGCAGCCATGAAAATCGGGTGAGATAAACCATTCGTGAAGCGTTGCGGATATCGCATCAGAAGGTGATTCGCCTTCGTCCAGATGTCGACGTAACGTAGCTTCAAACCAGCTAATCCATATTTCATGCCGATAGTGCAAATAGGCGAGAATAAGCAAACTTTTACTCGGAAAGTGGCGATAAAAAGTCACCTTGGTGACTTTTGACGCCTTAATCAGCGTATCCACCCCCGTCGCCCTGAAGCCTGTGGAATAAAACAGATCGTGCGCCGTAAGTGATATTTTATCCCTGACGCTGACTTTTGTTTCGTTACTTGCGGATTCTGATTTCATTTTTTCGACGGCCTCAAAACGGATATTGACAGCGTTATTTTTCAGGCATACATTACATCAGGTAGACAGACCTGTCTACTTAATTCAACACTGAGGTTATCGCAATGAACACACGTCCTCCATTACCGCCCTTCACTCACGAAAGCGCCATCGAAAAAGTCAGACTGGCCGAAGACGGCTGGAACAGCCGCGACCCGGCAAAAGTCGCGCTGGCCTATACGCTGGATACCCAGTGGCGCAACCGCGCGGAGTTCGCCACCAACCGCGAGGAAGCCCAGGCGTTTCTGGCGCGGAAATGGAAAAAAGAGCTGGATTACCGCCTGATTAAAGAGCTCTGGGCATTCACGGATAACCGGATCGCGGTGCGCTATGCCTATGAATGGCACGATGATTCCGGCAACTGGTTCCGCTCTTACGGCAATGAGAACTGGGAGTTTGAGCCGGACGGGCTGATGAAGCGCCGCTTTGCCTGCGTAAACGATATGCCGATAAAAGAATCTGAACGTCTGTTCCACTGGCCGCTGGGCAGACGCCCGGACGATCACCCTTCTCTGAGCGAACTTGGGCTTTGAAGTTCCGGTTCCGCTCCGGGAAACAACGGGTGCAGCACCCTGCCTAAACGCGTAAACTACCATGAGTAGATAACTGACCCGAGGAAAGCATGGTTGTTAAGCGCTTAAGAAAAGAGGATCGCCGCGTGCAGCTGCTGGAAGTGGCGCGCGGAATCGTTCGTCAGCAAGGCACGGAGGCGCTGACGCTGGGCTACCTGGCGGAGCGGGCCAACGTGACGAAGCCTATTCCCTACGATCACTTTGGCGATCGCGAAGGGCTGCTGATGGCGCTCTACCAGGACTATAGCGATCGGCAGCTGGCGAAGTTCAGGGAGACGCTGGCGGTCGACAGCAAAACGCTGGAGAAAACGATCCGCTTTTTCAGCGCTGCCTATATTGACTGCGCCATTACCGCCGGGCCTGAAACGGGTCCGATTGCGGCGGCGCTGTCCGGCTCCCGCGCGCTGCAGACGTTTCGTGAGGCGTGCGTGGCCGAGTGCGCCGACTGCCTGCGCACCGCGCTTTCCCCGTTTATCGTGCTGAAAGGCGTTCAGGGAGAAGCCGCACTGACGGCCATCATTGGCGCGGCGGATGCGCTCAGCACCGCCGCCGGTAACGGCGTGCTGGCCCGCAATGTTGCAGAAGATATGCTCAGCGGCGCGATGTCGGGCGTGCTGGAGACCTACGCGAATAGCACAAAATGATCGTTGGGAGCGAATTGACAGCTAAGTTACCAATAGTAATATAGATACAAATTCTCACCCACTTCGAGGTCGCTATGTCTGCAACACACGCTACAAACAACGCGCTGATCGTGACGGCTCATCCTGTCGACACGTCGTTATCCCATACGCTGGTCGCCCGCATTGCCGGTAAATTACGCGAGCAAGGTACGCAGGTTGAGATCGCCGATCTTCATGCAGAAGGGTTTAATCCGGCGTTTTCTCGCCCCGATTTGGATTTATATCACGGCGATCCGAGCGCGCTTCCCGACGATATTCTGCGCGAGCAGCAGCGCGTCGAGCGAGCGGATATGCTGGTGTTTGTCTTCCCCATTTACTGGTGGTCGGTCCCCGCGCTGTTGAAAGGCTGGTTCGATCGCGTATTAACTCTGAACTGGGCGTATAAGGTGGCCGACGATGGACGGATTGTGGGCAACTTACGGGACGTTCCCGTCCGCCTGATTGCCACCGGCGGAAGCGATCTCGCCGGATTCGACAAGCACGGCTATTCGACAGCGATTCAGACGCAGATTATCGAAGGGGTATTTGGCTTCTGCGGGTTGAAGAACCTTAAGCTCGATATCCTTTACCAGGCAGACACGGCTGCGCCTGAGCAGGTTGAAGATTTCCTGCAAAAACTCGGCGACATTCAGTAAAGCATCCGGTGCCGTCGCGCTTTTCAGCGCGTCGGGCACGCCAGAGATAAATTACAGGGTAAAACCGCCGTCCCCCACCTGCGCCCGGGCGTACCACGCCATCAACTCCTTCGTACCGGGTTCGTTTTCAGCAGGTGCCCATGGGGCGGTATCGTGCTCAGGAACAGGCTGGTATCCCCCGTGTTTTACCTCAAAAATGACGCCGCCTTTATCCAGCGACAGCACGGCATGCCAGGTGCCAGCATCCATCTCCAGCACCTTGCACTCTTCACCTAACACCACGCGCCGGGTCACATTACCGCGGTCGTCAAAATTCAATACCAGAAAACGACCGCTCAGCGCCGTCAGCAGTTCAAACGTGTGCGGATGGCGATGCGGACGAACATAGGTGCCCGGCTCCATGGCGATAGCCAGGCGCTGCACCGGGTCGCTCAGGTCAGGGTGTAAATTACGATGCGCACGTAAGCGCGGGGACTGTGCAGCCTGCTCGCTCTGCAGCTGCAGGTCACTTAAGGTAATTTGTTTCATATAAGCCTTTGAGGATGTGGCGATTAACGGCAAGCCGATTGCTGCACGACGTTATACCATTCTGAAAAGCCGGTAAGCTATGGCGTTTGTGCAACAAAACGCTGCAGTGAGAGGATCTGCAATGTGGGGGCCCAGAGCGCCACGTTGAGTAAAACTCACATTGACTGCCACTATTTATCGTTTTTCAAACGTAACCGCACTGAAATACCATCCATTTACCCCTGGTATACCGCTGTCAAAACAGATAGCGACGTTAAAACAATAAATAAAAATGTGCGGATATGGAGCACCTATGACACTCGATGTTTTATTCCATTTAATGAAAACCCTGTCACCAGAAAAAAGCACCGCTGATGAACATATACCTGCGCTAATCACCTTACTTTCCTCAGAACGTCATCGTTCGGAAGCGATTTCGCCATTTATACATCGACTGCACCTGCTCTCCTTTGCCCAGAGCGCTCCCGGTAATGCCGAGGCGTTACTCTCAGCCCATATTCCAACAGACGATGGACTCCTTCCCCAGCCTGACTTCGCGGACTGGCCCCGGGGGCGTTACGCCGAGTCCGGTGAAGTAAAGACACCGGAGTCAGAGGATTACTACCGTAAAATGACTTCGGCCGCCAATGTGTTACGCGCTGCGCTGATCGAAGCAGAGCGCGCAAAGGGAACGCCTGCGCTTTATATTCTGGATAAATTACTTAACCTGAATAGCGCCCTGCCGGAAAGATATAAGAAGATGGCGAATATCCCCTACGCGTAAACTTATCAAACAGGCAGGATTGCCCGTAAGGAATATCCTGTTTAATTCAAGAAAGCCGCTTTTCATCATACTCAAGACAGACGATATCCAGAGAAGGAACTACCGGCGAATTCAGGTTAAGCCACCCCAGCAGACGTTCAATGCTCTGTCTTCTGAGCGAGTTTTTGGGCCACACAAGATAGTATCCGTCCCCCGTTGCTATCGCCTCCCTGAAGGGCAGCGCGAGCAGGCCGCTTTTCAGTGCTTCCAGCGTGAGCCGGAGATCGGCCATCGCCACGCCGTGACCGTGCATGGCGGCCAGGCTTCCCTGCTCGAGGGTGTCGAACACTATTCCGCCGCTCATGTCGAGCCCGGGGAAAAGCCCTGTTCTTTTCAGCCAGCGCTTCCAGTCCCGCCTGTCGGGAGAGGGGTGGATAAGATCGCACTCAGGAAGCTGGTGCCGGGCAGACTCAAGCAATGACGGCGGACAAACCGGGATAAGCCATTCGCTGAACAGCAACCGGCTCTCCGTTGACTCGCCGAAATAGCCATTCCCGAGCAGGATCGCACAATCGTATGGCTCCCGGCTGAAGTCAACGGTGTCGAAGTCCATCCAGACGCTGGCGATTTCGATTTTCGGTTTCGCATGGTTCTCGCGAAAGGATTTGAGAACGTTCAGGAGCCATCGCATCGTCAGGGTACTGGGCGCTTTCAGGCGCAGAAGGTGATTTTCACTGCGGAATGCGCGACAGGCCCACTCAATATTCGAGAAGCTTTCGCTAAGCTGGCCAGCCAGAATACGCCCGGCTTCACTGACCTCCACTCTTGGCCCTTGCCGTTTAAACAGCTCGCAATCGAACCACATTTCAAGCGTCCGGACATGTCTGCTAACCGCGCCCGGCGTGATATTCAGTACTTCAGCCGCTTTGCTGAAGGAGTTCAGCCGCGCAGCAACTTCAAACGCGCGCAGGGCGTACAGTGGCGGTAAAGACATACTTTTCCTTTCAGCGAGGTGCGATCAGGGTGTTATTTTTATTATCGGCACTCAGCTACTGGTCACTCAATTCTTCAGGCGGAAATGTTAGCAGTAACGCCCAGAGAATGGATAATGCGTTGAATAAGCCCTGCGTTTCCAGATAGTTGAGCCGGTTCGTCAGCGCCCCGAGGTAATCAGCAACGATTTATACAGCTCCGTGGGCGAAAGGCAATACGGCTCTTCGAGTTCTGAGTGAAAAAGGCTATCGGTTGCTGGTGGCTAACCGTATGTCCGCATTGGCTCATCACACAATTAAGCGTTGTTTTTCTCATGCTCAATGAGCCATTCTTTGCGCGAAATGCCACCACCATAACCTGTCATCTTTCCATCTTTTCCAATTATCCTGTGACAAGGGATCACAATCGCAATCCGGTTTGCGCCATTAGCTGCAGCGACGGCGCGCACAGCATTTGGCTTATTAAGCCGTTGTGAAATCACCTGATAGTGTAAGGTCTGCCCATAGGGAACTGCACGCAACTCATGCCAGACGGATTGCTGAAAATCACTGCCCGGGGCATCTACAGTGAGATCAAACTGTCGGCGAGTTCCAGCAAAATACTCGCTGATTTCTTTTACTGTCTGCCGGGTATGGCTGTTTTCTCCGGTGACAATTCTGGCGTTAAATAAACGCTGGATATCGCGAAATTCTGTTTCTAACATCCGGCGGTCGGTAAACTCCAGCAGACAAACGCCCCGCTCTGTCGCACAGACAAACATAGGCCCAAGCGTAGTGGTAAACCGGTGAATGACAATTACCTGGGTTACCTGAGTCGGCGCTGCGCCAGTAAGCCGCTTGTAGGTGTAACCAAATCCGCTCAGGGATTCATAGCCATTGTCCAGCGCAACGTCAGTCGCCGTTCGTCCGCTTTTCAGCTCCTGCAGGGCAACGTTCACCCGCTGCATTCGCTGGAAAGCCTGAAAAGTGATGCCGTGATGTTGCAGGAACCAGCGTCTTACCCGCTCCGGACTGATTCCGTGCTGGCGAAGCTCAGGGTCAGATACACGGGATTTAATATCGCGCCTGACAAGCGCAAGCGCCTGCTCAACAAATAATGGCGCGCTGTGTGCATTTTCAGCGGGTCTGCAGACTTTACAGGGACGAAACCCGGCCGCCAGGGCAGATTTGGCGTCTTTATAAAATTCGACATTTTCGCGTTTGGGCTTTCGTGCCCGGCATACCGAAATGCAGAATACGCCGGTGGTTTTGACGCCAACAAAAAATACGCCGGTATATTCTGAAGCTCGTTCGAGTAATGCCTGATACCAGATATCACACAAATTCTTATCGATTATTTTCATCACCAAAAAGTCCTTCAAACGTCTGACGAGTTCGTATCGCATGCATGACATCAGTCAGCTTTGACTGCATGGCTGAATGAACAAAATTGCCCATTGAAATGCGCTTTACACCGGCCAGTTTCAGCCTGTCGAACGACGGAAGATCGGGCATACACATGACGTTCAGAGGCAGACCCGTTGCCTCTGCGATGAGGCTGATGTCTTTCTCTGACGTCAGGCAGGGAACAAACAGGCCGTCAGCACCTGCAGCTTTATAGCTCTGACCCCGTAATATCGTCTCCTGCAAGGCGTCTTCATGCCCGAGCAGGTAAGTGTCAGTCCGGATATTCAGGAACAGGCTACAATTTTCGCTTCTCAGCGCATTGCATACTGTTTTCAGATTACGGGAAAAATCAGAGACATCGTCAAGCTGACGCCTCCCATTAATGACTCTACTGTCTTCAAGGTTGACGCCTGATACGCCTGTCTGAGCAAGGCGCCTGAGATTAGAGACTATCTCTTCGGCTGAATCACCGTACCCTGCTTCCATGTCAACGCTCAATGGCAGGTTGCTGACCGCCCGGATACGGGTGACTATATAAAATAACTCATTAAACGGCATTCCCTGCCCGTCTTCATATCCCAGCGTGGACGCTATTGCTGCGCTGGACGTTCCCAGTGCCTGATAACCTGCTTCTTGCGCTGCGACAGCACTGGCGGCGTCCCAGACGTTAGCGATAAGAAGGGGCTCATGCTGGTTGTGGAGTTCTGCAAAGTTCATATTCATATCCTCTCAATAGATTGAAAATGAATCTAAGCATTCAGGAAGAACGTCACAACCGAAATTCAGACGACCATTTTTTAGCAAGCCTAGTCTGAATTCCACCTACGCGGCGTCTTTCGTGCAGAAAGTTTACATTCATACAGGCTAAGTGTGATACATTCCTGCCGCGCCAATGACCACCTCTCTCGCTATCAGGTATGCAGAACACAACAAAAAAAATTCGCTGGCTTCTGCTTACCCTCCCACTACTTAGCGGTTGTGGTACGCTCTCGCAAATGTCCTCCCCGGAAGGTACTCAGGAACTCCTCACCCATGAATCGCTGGATGGCGACGTTGACAGTGTAGTGCGACACTATATGGCGCAAAAATCCGTTCCCGGGATGACGGTCGCGGTGATCCACAATCACGGCTCACCGCAGTTTTACACCTGGGGCGTAACCGATGCGGTCCATCGTTACCCGATCAGGCCAGACACCCTGTTTGCGCTCGGCTCGCTCAGCAAGGGGATCACGGCGGAAGTGGTGGCCTGTCTGGTGAGTGAGGGACAGCTAAACTGGAACGACAACCTGACGACCTTACTCCCGCCAGGAACGCCGCTTAGCGCGGATGCAAAAAAAATTACTCTGCTGGAGCTGGTAACCCACACCTCCGGCCTGCCGCGTCAGAATATGGACGTTCCGATGCTCGGAAAATTTATCCGCTATTTAAGTACGGGTGATAATTTTTATGGTGAGCTGGATAGCGATAACGTGCTGCGTTATCTTGCGAACTGGCGCGCGCCGGGAGATAAAACGCCGCAATATTCCAATACCGGCTACGCCCTTATCGGCTACATCCTCAAGCATAAAACCGGCGAAGATATTCAGAGTTTAGCCTCGCGCTATATTTTCCGTCCGCTGCACATGGCTAACAGCAGCTTTACGCCCCAGTTGCTCAAAGGATACCCGCAGCGGGCGCTCGGCCACGCGGGCGATCAGCCAAAATTTATCCCGCGCGGGCAGCTCACCCCGGACTGGCATTTCTCCAACAACATGGTGGCGGCAGCGAGTTTATACAGTAACGCCGAAGATCTGGCGGCCTATGCCCGCTATCACGTCTCTACGACCCACAATCCCTTGCTGGACAGCGTCTTTGACGAAGTCAGAAATACCGATATTCAACGCCCTGACGGGGTGCAGGGCATTGCCTGGACCACCGATTATATTGGCCTCGAAAAAATCACCTATCAGGTCGGCTATATCGGTGGCTACTCCAGCTTTATCGGTTATGACAAAGACAGGGGCAATGCCGTGGTGGTGCTGCAAAATACGTTTAACTGGAGCAACTATATTGGCATCGCGCTATTGATGGATATGGCGAAAAAAGACGACCTTACCCCTACACCGCCGACTTCGGCCTTAAGTTCTCGTCAAACGCCAGCCGTTTCCGGTCAGGCTCAGCCTCGCGCAGCGGCTCAACCTGGTGCATAGTGAGCTTGCAGCGCTCCACCAGCACCTGATACTCCCGCGTGCCCTGCCGCTTCCAGGCTATCTCCTGCTCGCTCAGCTCGCGAATCGCTTTAGCCGGGCTGCCGATAATTAAGTGGTTGGCGGGCATCTCCGCTTTCGCCTTCACGAACGCCGCCGCACCGACGATGCTGTTTTCACCAATCACCGCCCCGTCCATTACCACCGCATTCATGCCCACCAGCGCGTTGCGGCGGATGATGCAGCCGTGCAGGATGGCGCTGTGGCCGATATGCCCGTCCTCCTCCACCACCGTGTCCTGTTCCGGGAAACCGTGCATCACGCAGTTATCCTGAATGTTCGCGCCGTCTTTCACCACGATACGGCCAAAATCACCGCGCAGGCTGGCGTTCGGTCCAACATACACGCCCTTGCCCAGAATCACATCGCCAATCAGCACCGCCGTTGGGTGAACATAGCTCTCGTCCGGCACCACCGGCGTCAGACCGTCAATTTGATAAACTGGCATCTTCACTCCTTATGCGCTTGTAAGACCACCAAAGCGTTGATAGTAGAGCGTGCCGGGCACGGGCAGTTCGCCCACGGAGGTTTCGCCCTTCTCGCTGACAAACGCCAGCGCCCCCGGCGCGACACGCTGATAGATGTTAATGCAAAGCTGACGGGCGCTTTGCCCCGCCCAGTGCGCAGGCAGCAACTCTTCCGGCAGCAGCGGGTCTTTCAGCACCACGCGACGATAAAAGTGAATCAGCAGCAGCTGGATCTGGAAGCAGCGCTCCGGCGTCAGCTCCTCCGGCGCGGCCTCTTTCAGCAGCGGCAGCAGCGGGCGGAACGATTCGATAAACGTCTCGTACATCGCGTTTTGCTCGGTTAACTGCCAGCACTCTTCCACCCGCGAACGCAGCGCCGCGCGAGAGAGCGCCAGCGGCGAGTGGGCTTCAAAGAAGATCACGTTTTCCGCCACCCCGGCATCATGAAGCAGGGACTGCACATCCGCCAGATGCTGCGACGGCGAGGCCATCAGGCTCGGCGCCAGCGTGCCAAACCCCTGCCAGATCAGCTGTTTTTTGACGTCGGCAAGGGTGGTTTTGTCCAGACCTTCGGAGAGCAGCAACAGCCACTTGCCGTCCCAGGCGGGCAGCTCTGCGCGGTAGATCTTATTCTCCGCGCGACGGGTTAAACGCAGCCCCTTATCGCTCAGGCGGTAAAAGCTGCGCCGCCCGATGCGTGAAACATCCAGCCAGCCCTCTTTGTTGAGGCGAAACAGCGCGGTGCGCACGAAGCGCTCGCCAAATCCCATTCCCTCAAGCAATGCGGCGAGGCTGCCGAGCCAAATCTCACCGCCGCGGTGGGAAAGCGCGTCACCGTATAACGAGGAAATCAGCGACGTTCCGCTGATGGGCACCGAGCTAACCGCGTGCTGGATAAAGGCGTCAAGTTTATTCATGTGATTCATTCTGTTGTTATTTTTTTTCGTGGATGAATCATAGCACAGGAATCTGAAAGATACCGGAAGGGCCCCTGTCGAGCCCCTTTTCTGTTTTATTTCAATGCCCCGTATATCTGATCGACAATCCAGCCATATGTCGCTGCTGGCAACAAGCCACTGACAAACACGTTTGGATTCACCGCAGGGTTCGCCACTGGTGAGTGTGGTCTGTTTCCCAGAATGACAATAGCCATGTTGTTAACGGGATCGATAGCTGTCAGTGTTCCCGTCCATCCCGTGTGACCATACGTTTCTGAACTGGCGAGCACGCCGAAAGTTGACGTCATTGAAGCGTTACCGTTCACACGCCAGCCCAGGCCAAACGTAGCATCGTCGGCAGAACTGCGCGTAAACTGCTCTACTGTTGCCTTGTCGAAGAGCTTGACCTTCCCGTAGCCGCCACCATTCAACATAACCTGCATCAGCACCGCCATGTCGCTTGTGTTAGAGAACAATCCGGCATGACCAGAGACGCCCCCCATGGAGTACCAGGCCTTTTCGTCATGTACCTGACCCCAGATTGTTTCTTTACGAATGTCAGGGAAACTGATTACACCATCGCGCGTATTACCGTTAAGTTCAGTAGCTGCGATTTGCGTTTTTGAAAATCCCTTAGATAAAGGATTAAATACGGTGTGTGACAGGCCGAGCGGCTGATAAATATTTTCTTCAACATACTTATCAAGCGGCACTCCTGTGACGGATTCAATGATAAAACCGAGTATCATATAATCAACATCGCTGTAGATATGCTTTGATCCCGGCTTGTACTCCAGTGGCGTTTTCTTAATCATTCCCAGCGTAGTAGGTTTATCCTGTGAGAATAACTCACCTGCTACGTTTTTATTTGGATATTGCGGATCGGCAGGGAACCCGGCAACGTGATGAAGAATATCTGTAATACGAAGATTACTTTTTCCTTTAATTTTATCCTCTGCAGAATCGCCGAAACCAGGTAAATAGGTTGAAACCAGGTCATTGACGTCAATCTTTTTCTCATATACCAACTTTTGCAACGCAAAATTGGTTGCATACATTTTTGTGTTCGAAGCCAGATCGTACAGGGTGCTGGTTGTGGCTTTGACCGGTTCTGCAAGCAACACAGAGCCGTCATATTTTTTTGCATAACCCCAGGCTTTTTGCAGCACGATGTGATTGTCTTTAATGACAAGAATATTCATACCTGAATACCCGGCATCAATCTGATGCTGAACCCAGGTATCAAGCCTATTCAGTTTCTTTATGTCAAACCCAACGTTGTCCGGGCTTGTGCTTGTCAGCACAGGATAGTCAGCAGCAAAAGCCGATACAGAACAGGCCAGCAGCAGAGTTGCAATCATTTTGAGTTTCATCGCTATTCCCTTAATTAATCAAGATCAACGTTTTTACTGCCAAACATTGCTGTAAGCATAAGTCCTGCAATGTACGAAATCAGAACGCCGCCCCCATAGACTGCAATAGCAGGAAGAATCCCCCTCTCTGAAGTCATAAGAGGCAAAGCAACAAGCCCGGACGGACCAAATGCGCTGTTGAGACCCACTGGTAGCCCAAATTGAGCAACGGTACCAATAAACAGACCGCCAACTGCGCCGCCGATGCATGCCGTAATAAAGGGTTTCATGCGGGGTAACGTCACGCCGTAGATTAACGGCTCGCCAACGCCTAATAAGCCGGGAATGATGGCCCCTTTTATCTGTGAACGCAGCGTGGAAGCCTTATCTGCTTTCCAGTAAAGTGCCAGTGCAGCGCCAACCTGCCCGGCCCCGGCCATGGAAAGTATAGGGAACAGGCTGTTGAAGCCTTGTGTATCCATCAGCGCCAGATAAACGGGAATAAAGCCCTGATGAACACCAAATACAACGGCTATCAGGAACACTCCCGCAAGAACAGCACATCCCAGCGGATTGCTGTTCAGGTGCATGAACAGCCAGGACATCCCCTGGAACAGCCACACCCCGATTGGCATGATAATGATATAGGTGACAACAGCCGTGATAACCAGAGTGAACATTGACGTCAGAATCATTTCTAGTTCATCCGGAATATAATTACGCAGGAAACGTTCAATTTTAGCGCCAGCATAGGAAGCCAGCAGTATGCCGATGATATTGCCGCGCGGATCAATGGTATGACCGAAGAAATCCTGTAAACCAGAAAAATAGCCCACCGTTGCCGACGGATTATAGCCAAGAATAAAGAGCGCCGCGATTATTGCACCGTTAACCCCTGTCCCTCCAAATGCTTTTTGCGCGTTGTATCCGACAAGTATCGGCAGGAAGGTAAACAAGCCTTTACTGAATACTTTGAGAAAGCTCAACGCATCAGGTAGCGCACCTTTAGCATCCGGTGCGACATGCAATACCGTACTGAGTAACGTTGCGATACCGAGCATTAAGCCGGCGGCGATAAACCCAGGAATAAGCGGTGTGAAAATGGTGGCAAAATTCGCGAGAAATTGTTGCAGAGATGATTGCTGTTTACTTTTTATCTCATTTTTCTTTTCCGCAGCGATAGCATTTAAGTCTTTTTTGCCTAAAAGAGCATTCATAGCTTCTGCTGCACGATTTGCTTTACCCGTACCGAAAACGATTTGTACTTCACTGCCATTGATGATAACACCGTTTACCAGCCCCTTTAATTCTTCTTTAATCGATGCAGATATCAAAGAGGTCGATGTAACCTTGAGGCGTAAGCGGGTCATGCAATTTCCGCATGTTTCAATATTATCTTTTCCGCCAACCAGTTCAAGAATGGAAATGAGCAAATCCTTACTGATATTTTTAGACATTATTCAGCTACTCCATGCTCTATTGCTAAACGAGTAGAACCGTCGTACTTCTCAAGAAGTTCTGCGGCAATTTTAGAACTGCATTTTCGAGTGAGCATAACAATTGCCTGCTTGCAATTCTGATTATTTTGTTTAAGCGCGTGTAATGCTTCGGTTCGAGTACATCCGGTGGCGTCGACGACTATCATGACCTGACGCTCGATTAATTTAAGATTGGTAGGAACCACATCAACCATCAAATTCCCGTAGACCTTACCCATCTTTACCATCGTGCAGGTCGAAAGCATATTAAGTATCAGTTTTTGTGCAGTACCGGCTTTCATTCGTGAAGACCCGGTAATCACCTCAGGACCGACGACAGGCGTTATTGCAATATCAGCAATATGGCTGATTGGGCTATCAGGATTGCATGATATTGCTATCGTTTTGCATCCTATAACGTTTTTAGCATGCTCCAGCGCTGAAACGACATACGGGGTGCGACCGCTGGCAGCAATACCGACCAGGATGTCGCAACTATCCACGCCATAGGCAGAAAGATCGCGTAGTGAATCAACTCTGGAATCTTCAGCCCCTTCTACAGCATCAGTCAATGCCGTTCTTCCACCGGCAATGATCCCCCTTACTAACAATGGCGAAACACCATAAGTAGGAGGGCATTCACTTGCGTCAAGCACGCCTAATCTACCGGATGTACCCGCGCCGATATATAATAGCCGCCCTCCATTTTTTAACGCAGCATGGATCATGTCTACCGCCTCTGCAATTTGTGGTAAACATGACTCCACCACATCGGGGACTTTTTTATCCTCATTATTAATGACTGAACACATTTCTAAAGTTGATAAACGGTCTAATTCCATAGATGCAGAATTAGAACCTTCCGTAACTAACTTGCCAAGATCTAAACTCATAACATTCCCTTAATTGTTCATCAACCATTTCATAAAAATTAATTTTTGTTTATCAGAAAGATTTAAATATGCTTTTTTGGCTTTTTCAATTCCTTCCAGCACTTCGGGCTGAACATTAACCTCTGCTGGCTCGCTGATATCAGTAACAAGCATAGATTTATAGTCCGTGAAGGCGTTGACGCTTTCCTGGTCTATCTTCTTTAATGAGAACGTAACCGGCACGCCGTTTGCGGTTAAAGAAAATGATGGGTTTTTTGCTTCACTTTTTGCCTCATTTTCGTCGCTGACTTTGCCTGCCGATAATAAAACGGGTGCAGAACCCTCATAGCTAAATGAGATAATATAGGGTGCGGATGTTAATCTTCCCCGTCCCTGGTTTACAGACTCGGGGTTTGTTGCGCTATCAAACCTGATCACTAATTGTTGTTTACCCTCCGGTAGCGCAATCTCTCTCGAAAACATAGATACTTTTGCATTTGCGGCCGCAAGTGCAACAACATTATCACCCAGTTCTAACCTGGTTTGTGCCATGACCATGCTCGAGAAAAACAAAGGCAACGCGAGAAATAATCCTTTCATTGACCTGACCCTCGTAAAGCAATGAGGGTTTATCACCCTCATTATGCGTATTAATAAATTCAAAACTCGTAACGCAGACCAACATGGAAATAATCATCAGCAGGATCGCTACCACCAAATGATACGGTACTACCCGTTACGCGATTTTTTCCTGCCTCACCGTTGCGCCATGAGTAAGAGGCGTACACAGAACTACGTGCAGTCGCTTTGTACTGCACTTCGAATGTAGTGTCGCGTAATTTGAGCTCATCGCCGTCCTCATTTTCTAAATGACGATAGCCGGTTCTGAACCACCACTCAGGTGTCAGTGAATAAACGAGAGTGGCTTCATAATCTTTATCTGTGCTGTCCGGACGACCATCCAGATATTGCACGGTATCTTCGGAATAGAGCAAGCCAAACATAAAGTCGCCGATATAGTAACGGCTACCGGCCCCCCACATTGTATATTCATCTGCATTATCATCCGACTGCGCAGATGTTTCATCATGACTTGCTTTTGATTTCTGTGCGACGAGAACCGGCTGCAGTTTACCCGCAGCGCCCATATCGAGCGTATAGCGCACAGCGGTGTTGACGCCGTAATCAAGATCAGAGCTATTGTTACCGAGAATATAGGCGGTGGAGAAATCAACGTTACCGAACGTATTCTGATACTGAATCGTGCCGTCCTGGCGGAAAACCTGCACTGCCGTTGGATCGATAAAGTTAGCCTGGCGCGCTGCCGCCACATCAGAACTTGCGAACACATCTCCGATATCAGTGAACATGATCAGGCCAGATGAAACGCGCCCCCCTGTTATCTTGCCGTATTCAGCTAAATCCACACCAGCCCAAACATAGCGTGCTGTAAAATCATCGGGATCTTCCGCTTTAATGTTGTTAGCGTATTCAGCAGCGTTAACCTGGTATTGCGTAAAACCGATTATCGCTATCTTGTCATTGATAGCCTGGCGGGCGGAGAAGCCAATACGGGCGTCAAAATCACCGCTCGTATCACCTGTTTTTTTATCTGAAACGTTGAAACCCAGACGGCCATAAAGATCAATGTTTGAGCCATCATTAGCCTGATAGATGACAGCAGCATGAGATGAAACAGCGAAAGCTGCTAATAAATACGGTAAATACCTCAACCCTTTTTTCATAAATAATCCTTATAATTGCTGTGAAACACTCAAATTGCGCGACAGGAATTGTTGATCATGCTTCGGATTAAAAAAAAGGAAAAAAATTTTCATTTTTAAAAGGTTGTGACATCTGTCAAAATAAATTACTCATTTTTAATAAAATATAATTTGCACTTATGAATTCATGCAGTTATATTTGCTGGCTGATTGGCTGTCTTTTTTAAAGGTACATTACCGTGTATTTAAATAAATTGAAGGCGGGATTAAATTGTTTTTCGAATGTTGAACGTAAGATTGCGATATATATAATAAATAACATTGCACAACTTAAAGATGCAACAACGACATCTATTGCAAACAAACTGCAGATTGGTGAATCATCTATAACGAAATTTGCTAAAAAACTCGGTGCTAAAGGATTTACTGAACTCAAGATTGCGTTAATTGTTGAAGGTAATAAAACCAAAAATAAAACACTTCACAGCTCTATAAATACAGAAGACCCCTTACATGCTATAGCTGAGAAATTAATTCATGAAAAGAATGTCGCTATAACCAAAACGACAGAATGTATCAATTTTGAGCTGCTTGAAAAAATAATAAAAAAAATCAACAAAGCAAGACTTATTCAAGTCATTGGTTTAGGAGGGTCAGCCTTAGTTGCTAAAGATCTGGCTTTTAAATTGATGAAAATTGGGTACAACGTCACCTGTGAAGTTGATACGCATGTGCAAATAACGGTTGCTCAGGCTTTGACGAAAGATGATATTCAGATCGTCGTATCTTATTCCGGTAAGAAGAAAGAGATTACCATTGCAGCCAATGCTGCCAAAGAAAAAGGTGCGACCATTATCGCAATCACTTCGATGATGAAAAGTCCCCTCAGACGAATCGCAGACTATTCGTTAGATACTTTATCTAATGAAGATGAATGGAGAAGTTCATCTATCACGTCACGTACAGCACAAAACTGTATTACCGATTTAATATTTATCGGGCTTCTGCAATTAAATGATGTTCGCGCATCTTCTATGATTAAACAAAGTCGAGAGCTCATTAACAAACTTGAATAGCCATTTGTAAGTTTCCAGAAATTCCTCATCCCCGGAAGAGGATGAGGAATCAGATATCAACCGTTGGCCGCCACTTTACGCAAATCAAACACCCGACAGGCTTTCCCCTCCGAGCGCGGAATGCTGCCGCAGTTCACAATCATCACGTCGGTGGAAATCCCCACCATCGACTTAATGCGGTGGCGCAGCTGGTGGCACACCTGGCAGCGCTGCTCGTGCGTCAGCGTTAAGCTGCTCTCTTTCAACTCCACCTTCACGGAAAGTGAATCAAGATGTCCGCGACGGTTCACCTCCAGCTGGTAGTGCGGAGAGAGATGTTCAAACTTCACAATCTCCTCTTCCAGCTGAGACGGGAAGACGTTGACGCCGCGGATGATCAGCATATCGTCGCTGCGCCCGCCGATCCGGTCCATACGCCGCATGCTGCGCGCGGTCGCCGGCAACAGGCGCGTCAGGTCGCGGGTGCGGTAGCGGATCACCGGCAGCGCCTCTTTGGTCAGCGTGGTGAACAACAGTTCGCCCTGCTCGCCGTCGTCCAGCGGCGTGCCGTCGTTCGGGTTGACGATCTCCGGGTAGAAATGATCTTCCCAGATGGTCGGGCCGTCGGCGGTTTCAATACATTCCATCGCCACGCCCGGCCCCATCACCTCGGAGAGGCCATAAATATCCAGCGCCGTAATGCCTAAGCGTTTTTCGATTTCGCGCCGCATGGCCTGCGTCCACGGCTCGGCGCCGAAGACGCCCACGCGCAGGGAACAGCTGCTTGCGTCGCCGCCCATCTGACGCTCCAGCTCCTCAATCAGGTTGAGGCAGTAGGATGGCGTCACCATGATCATGTCCGGCTGGAAATCACGGATCAGCTGCGCCTGTTTCTCCGTCTGGCCGCCGGACATCGGGATCACCGTCGCCCCTAAACGCTCGGCGCCGTAGTGCGCGCCCAGCCCGCCGGTAAACAGGCCATAGCCATACGCCACGTGAATTTTGTCCTTCGCGCTGCCGCCCGCCGCGCGCAAGGAGCGGGCCACCAGATTGGCCCAGTTGTCGATGTCGCCCTGGGTGTAACCGACAACGGTCGGTTTGCCGGTGGTGCCGGATGACGCGTGAATACGCACCACCTGCTCCATCGGCACGGCAAAGGTATCGAAAGGATAGTTATCCCGCAGGTCCTGCTTGGTGGTGCACGGGAATTTGCGGATATCCGCCAGCTCTTTGAAATCGTCAGGGTGAACGCCCGCGGCGTCAAACTTGCGTTTGTACATCGGCACGTTGTTGTAGGCGTGGTGCAGTGTCCATTTCAGGCGCGCGGTCTGCAGCGCCTGTAATTCGTCAAGGGAGGCCGTTTCAATCGGATCAAGCTTTGTTGTATTTGTCATTGTAGGGTACTCACATTGTAATTTGATCAAACACGCTCAAGGATCATGGCAATGCCCTGACCCACACCGATGCACATCGTACACAGCGCGTAGCGCCCGCCGCGTCGGTGCAGTTCGTTACTCGCGGCCAGCGCCAGCCTGGCGCCGCTCATGCCCAGCGGGTGGCCCAGCGCAATCGCGCCACCGTTCGGGTTGACGTGCGCGGCATCATCCGGCAAGCCCAGCTGACGCAGCACGCCCAGCGCCTGCGAGGCAAAGGCTTCGTTAAGCTCGATCACGTCCATCTGGTTTATGCTCAGCCCGGCGCGCTCCAGCACCTTGCGGGTGGCAGGTACGGGGCCGAGCCCCATCAGACGGGGTTCCACGCCCGCGGTCGCCATCGCCACGATCCGCGTGCGCGGAACGAGCCCCTGCGCCAGCGCCATCTGCTCGCTGGCGACAATCAGCGCCGCCGCGCCGTCGTTGACGCCGGAGGCATTGCCCGCCGTAATCACCCCGTTCTTACGGAACGGCGTTTTCAGTCCGGCGAGCTGCTCAAGCGTGGTGTCCGCACGGGGATGTTCATCTTCGCTGAACTCGGTGACCGCCCCTTTTTTGCCCGGCACCCGCACCGGCACAATCTCCTGCGCCAGAATGCCGTTCTGCTGCGCCTGCGCGGTACGCTGCTGGCTGCGCAGCGCGAACGCGTCCTGATCGGCACGGCTGATATTTAACAATTCAGCTACATTCTCTGCCGTTTCCGGCATACTGTCAGTTCCGAATTGCTGATGCATGAGCGGATTCACAAATCGCCAGCCGATGGTGGTATCAAAGATCTCCGCCTGACGCTGAAACGCGGCGGTGGCTTTGCCCATCACAAACGGCGCGCGGGACATGGACTCCACGCCGCCCGCAATCAGCAGCTCGCCGTCGCCCGCCTTAATGGCGCGAGCGGCAAAACCAATCGCGTCCAGCCCCGACCCGCACAGGCGGTTAATGGTGGTTCCGGACACCGTCTGCGGCAGCCCGGCCAGCAGCGATGACATGCGCGCCACGTTGCGGTTATCTTCCCCCGCCTGGTTGGCACAGCCGAAGATCACGTCGTCAATCCGCTCCAGGTCGAGCTGCGGGTAGCGGGCCAGCAGCGCGCGCAGCGGCACGGCGCCGAGATCGTCAGTCCGAACGGCGGAAAGCGCGCCGCCGTAGCGCCCCACAGGCGTTCGAACGCCATCACAAATAAATGCGTCACGCATCAGGCCTCTCCTGTCACGTTGCCGCCGATGCGGTGAGATTTTCCGCGAAAAAGGGCGACGGTTTTCTGTTGCTGGTTCTGGATTTCAATGTCATACACGCCGGTCAGCCTGCCCTGATGCTTCACCCGCGCGGTGGCGGTGAGCGTGTCCCCGGCAAAGCCCGGACGCAGAAAATCAATCGAGCAGCCGGAGGCTACCGCCGCCAGACCCTGGCTGTTGCAGGCGTAGGCAAAGGCGGTGTCTGCCAGCGAAAACAGCTGTCCGCCGTGGCAGGTTTTATGGCCGTTAAGCATCTGCGGGGTGATGGTCATGGACACCACCGCGTAGCCGTCGTCCATGTCGACGATGTCCATCCCCATCGCCTGCGCGCAGGCGTCCTGTTCATACATGGCGCGGGCGTTGCGCCAGGCGTTATGACTCATAGCTACTCTCCAGAAGCGCGCGCTGGCGCAGAAGTGAACAGGGGCGATAGCGCTCTTCGCCGTAATGACGCTGCAGGTTCTCCAGCAGCGTCAGCAGACGCTGCCAGCCCAGTCGCTCGCCCCAGGCAATCGGGCCGCTCGGGTAGTTCACGCCGAGGCGCATGGCGGTATCGATGTCCTTCTCGCTGGCGACCCCTTTTTGCAGGACATCCAGCGCTTCGTTGGCGATCATCGCCACCGTGCGCCAGACCAGCAGGCCGGGATAATCGGCAATCTGTACCACCCGGAGCCCCTGCTGTTGCAGGTAGCGGATGGCTTTTTGCGTCGCGGTATGCGGGTTGCTGGCGGCGGCGGCGATGACCGCGACGTCACGCTCAATGCGGTCCACCACCACCACCGGGCCGTTCAGCCGCAGCGCCAGCGCCTGCGCGGTTTCGCCCTGCGTTTCAATCAGGTACAGATCATCAATTTCTGTGACACCGTCACGTTTCTTTTCCATTCGCATCGGGCTATAGCTGTCATTCACGGCCTCTGCCCAGCGCACCTCGGGCTTCTCGCCCTGCCAGTCATAAACGCCCTTCCCGCTCTTTTTGCCCAGCCTTCCCGCCAGCACCAGCTCCTGCTGCACCAGCGAGGGCAAAAAACGACGCTCCTGCCAGAAGGCGTTAAATACCGAGCAGGTCACCGCAAAGTTGACGTCCTGACCAATCATGTCGGTCAGCTCCAGCGGCCCCATCGGGAAACCGCCGCCTTCGCGCAGGGCTGCATCAATTACCTCCGGCGGCGCGACCTGCTCTTCCAGCGCGCGCCAGGCTTCGGAATAGAACGGACGGGCTACGCGGTTGACAATGAATCCCGGCGTTGAGTGGCAGCGAACGGGCTGCTTGCCCCAGTTCAGCGCCAGCTCGCTCAGCGCGTCGGCCACTTCCGGAGAGGTCGCCAGCCCGCTCACCACTTCCACCAGCTTCATTACGGGCGCCGGGTTGAAGAAGTGGAGCCCGGCAACGCGCTCCGGGTGGTGAATATCAGCGGCAATCGCCGTGACGGAGATGGATGAGGTGTTGCTTGTCAACAGCGTCTGTGGTGGACAGATTTCCGCCAGTTTCGCAAACAGTGATTTTTTGACGTCAAGGCGTTCGGATGCCGCCTCAATAACCAAATCTGCCGATGCCAGCGCATCGATATCCGTCACAGGAACCAGCCGGGCGAGGATCTGTCCGCTCGCGTCCGCAGAAAGCTTTCCGCGCGTTACCCGAGACGCGAGGCGTTGACGAATGCCGTCAATCGCGCGGGAAATGGCGTCGGCAGAAATATCGTAAATCAGAACCTGATGACCGTGGCTTGCCGCCACTTCGGCAATCCCCGCGCCCATCGTGCCGCTGCCAATCACGGCGACAGTCCGTATGTTCAGCATCTTATTTCCCCGTAAAGTTCGGCGCGCGCTTCGCCAGGAAAGCGCTGACGCCCTCGCGGTAATCGTCGCTGCGTCCGGCCAGGCGCTGATAGTCGCGCTCAAGATCGAGCTGCGCGTCCAGGGTGTTGGTTTCCGCAGCATTGATTGCCTGCTTGATCAGCCCCAGCCCGAAGGTCGGCTGCGACGCAAAATGCAGCGCCAGCTGCTGTGCGGTGGCGGAGAGCTGGTCGTCGTCCACCACCTGCCAGATCATCCCCCACGCCTGCGCCTGTTCGGCGCTGAGCTTGTCGCCGAGCAGCGCCAGCCCCATGGCGCGGGCGCGTCCGGCCACGCGCGGCAGCAGCCAGGTACCGCCGCAGTCCGGCACCAGACCGAGCTTGCTGAAGGCCATCACAAAGTTGGCGGAGCGGGCGGCAATCACCATGTCACAGCCGAGCGCCAGCGTAGCCCCCGCGCCCGCCGCCACGCCGTTAACGGCGCAGATCACCGGCTTCGGCAGTTTTGCCAGGCGGCGCACCAGCGGGTTGTAGAAGGTTTCTACAGACATCCCCAGATCCGGCGCCGGGCCGTTGGGGTCGACGTTACGGTCGTTCAAATCCTGACCGGTGCAGAATCCGCGTCCTGCCCCGGTGATGAGCAGGCAGCGAACGGTGTCATCCCGCTCGGCCTGCTTCAGGCATTCGGCAAGCTGCTGGTGCATCACGTCGTTAAAGCTGTTCAGGCGCTCCGGACGGTTCAGCGTAATGGTCATTACGCCCTGTTCTACGTGACTGAGAATACATTCCACAATTAGCGTCCTTTAAAGTCGGGGGTGCGTTTTTGTAAGAAGGCGTCGATCCCTTCCCGGCGGTCTTCGGTGGCGGAAAGCAGCGTGAATAGCTGGCGCTCCTGCGCGAGCCCGGCCTGCAGCGGCACCTCCTGTGACTGGCGCAGCGCCTGCTTCGCCGCCTGCAGGGCCAGCGGAGAGTGGCGCGCCATCAGTGCCGCCTGCTTCAGGGCGTACTCCAGCGTCAGCGCTGCCGGGAAAACATCGCTCACCAGCCCGGCATTCAGCGCCTGCTGCGCGGAGAGGCTCTCGCCGGTCAGCACCATTTTGCTGGCAAGGGATTTACCCACGCTGCGGATAAGACGCTGGGTGCCACCCGCGCCAGGCATAATGCCCAGCGTAATTTCCGGCAGGCCGAAACGGGCGTTGTCACCCGCAATGACCACGTCGCACAGCAGCGCCAGCTCGCAGCCTGCGCCCAGCGCGAAGCCGTTCACGGCGGCAATCAGCGGTTTGTTGAACGCGTTAATGCGTCCCCACAGCTGCGGGCGGGTATCGTTCAGGGTGGCGGGCAGGTCTTTCTCCGCCATTTCGTTGAGATCGGCCCCGGCGGCAAAGCAGCGCTCGCTGCCGTAAATCACGCAGACGGCGATGTCGGCATCCACGGCGGCAGCCTCAAGCTGCTCAGCAAGCTGCGTCAACAGCGCATTGTTGAGGGCGTTGCGCGCCGCCGGACGGTTCAGCGTCAGCTGCAGCACGCGGTCATGCCGGGTAACAATCAGTTCGCTCATGCCATCCCCTTCGCGTCAAAGTCGACAATCACGTCGGCGGTCAACGGCAGCGACTGACAGCTCAGTACGTACCCGGCGGCCAGCTCGTCCGGCTCCAGGCTGTAGTTGGTTGCCATGTCCACTTTGCCGCGCAGCACTTTGCATTTGCAGGTGGCGCACACGCCGCCCTTGCAGGCGTAAGGAAGATCCGCCCCCTGCCTCAGGGCGGCATCAAGAATGCTTTCGTCGTCCGCCGTCAGGGTGATTTCACGGTCGCGCCCGTCCTGACGCACGGTCACTTTTTGACCTTCTGCCTGTACGTGCACCGCACGCTTCACGGTGATCCCTGAGGTGTTAAAGCGCTCAAGGTGAATGGATTTTTCCGGCATCCCCAGCGCCTTCAGCGTCGCTTCGGCGTCGTCCATCATCGCCGACGGGCCGCAGATAAACGCCTCGTCGTACTGGCGGAAGTTGATCAGGGTTTTCGCCAGCGCCTGCAGCTTTTCCCCGTCGATGCGTCCAAAGAGCAGATCGCTGTCCAGCCGCTCCTGGCTAAAGATGGAGATCAGCTGTAAACGCTGCGGATATTTGTCCTTCAGGTCCGCCAGCGCCTGGCGGAACATCATGCTCTGACTGCTGCGGTTGCCGTAGATCAGGGTGAAATGGCTGTTGGGTTCGGTTGCCAGCGTGGCGGAGATGATCGCCAGCATCGGGGTGATCCCGGAGCCTGCGGCAATCGCCAGATAGTGGCCTTCACGTTCAGCCCTCGGCTGGTAGCCAAACTGCCCCTGCGGAACCATCACCTCCAGCGCCATGCCCGCTTTGATCTCATCCCGGGCATAGCGGGAGAAACGCCCGCCTTCGATAGCTTTGACCGCCACGCTGATCTCGCCCGGCGCGGTGCTGCGGCAGATGGAGTAGCAGCGGCGCAGCTCGTCCTTGCCCAGCGTCGTTTTCAGGGTCAGGTGCTGGCCAGGGCGGAAGCGATAGGCTTCCTGCAACGCCTGCGGCACCGCGAACGTGATAGTCACCGCGTCGCGGGTTTCGGGTTCCACTTTTGCCACTGTTAATGAATGAAACGTTGTCATGGCAGCCTCAGATACATTTGAAATAGTCGAAGGGCTCGCGGCAGGTGTTGCAGCGGTAGAGCGCTTTGCAGGCCGTCGAGCCAAATTCACTGATAAGCGAGGTGTCGGTGCTGGCGCAGCGCGGGCAGCTCACCTCCACCGGCGCGTGCGCGTGACAGCTGTGCCCCACGGGCGGACTGATGCCGTAAGCCCGCAGGCGCTCGCGCGCGTCGGGAGTCATCCAGTCGGTGGTCCAGGCTGGTTCTAGCTGAAGCACGATATGCACCGGAGTAAAGCCGCGTTTAGTCATCGCGTCGCGGATCGCCCCCAGCAGGTGTTCGGTTGCCGGGCAGCCCGAGTAGGTGGGCGTAAAGCCAATGACCCAGCCTTCCCCCTGCGCCTTCACGCTGCGCACCATGCCTAAATCGGTGATGGTTAATACCGGCACTTCCGGATCGGGGATCTGGCTTAGCAGTGTCCAGATCTCAGGTATTTGCGCGGGCACGATGTCGACGAGGCGTTGCATAGCGTTCTCCTTTACCACTGCTGACCGGGATACGCGCGCTGGAGATACTGCATTTCCGCCAGCATCGGGCCCAGATGTTCGGTATGCAGCCCCTGCTTACCCCCGGTGCGGTACGCCGCTTCTTCGGGCATCCTCAGGGTGGCTTCGTGAAGACCGGCAAACACCTCGCTTTCCCACGGCTGGCGCAGAGTTCGCGGATCCACCGCCACGCCGGATTCAATCAGCGCCAGCTCGACGTCATCGGCTTCAAACAGCTCCGCCGTAAAACGCCACACGTTGTCGATAGCCTGCTGCATTTTTTGCGCGGAGGTTTCGGTCCCGTCGCCCAGCCGCACCAGCCAGCCCCGGCTAAAGCGCAGGTGGTAGCGCGCCTCTTTAATCGCTTTGGCGGCGATGGCGGCCAGCTGGCCGTCGCTGCTCTGAGTCAGACGTTCGTACAGCGCCACGTTCCAGGCGTCCATCAGGTACTGGCGGGCAATGGTGTCGGCGAAGCTGCCGTTCGGCTGCTCCACCAGCAGGACGTTGTGGAACTGACGCTCATCGCGGCCAAACGCCAGGGTGTCTTCATCGCCCTGGCCTTCTAACTGCGCGGCGTAGGTCAGGAAATTGCGCGCCTGCCCCAGCAGGTCGAGGCCGATATTGGCGAGCGCGAGGTCAATCTCGAGCTCCGGCGCGTGGCCGCACCAGGCACCGAGACGCTGGGAAAGCACCAGACCGTTGTCGCCCAGACGCAGGGCATAGGCAGTCACTGAATTCATTCTTTGCCTCACATATGCTCGATGCCGTCAGGGATGGTGTAGAACGTCGGATGGCGGTAAACCTTGCTTTCCGCCGGGTCGAAGAACTCGCAGCTCTCTTCCGGCTGGGAGGCGACAATCTCGCTCGCCTTCACCACCCAGATAGAACAGCCTTCGCTGCGGCGGGTGTAGGCATCGCGCGCATTTTCCAGCGCCATGCGATCGTCGGCGGCATGCAGGCTGCCCACGTGACGGTGCGATAACCCTTGTTTGCTGCGTACGAACACTTCGTACAGCGGCCAGTAGACATTGCTCATGGTTATTTCCTCTTATGCGGCCTGACGGGTACGTTGTTTTTCGGCGTGCGCCAACGCGGCTTCCCGCACCCACGCGCCCTCTTCCCAGGCTTTACGCTTGGCGGCCAGGCGCTCGTGGTTGCAGATGCCGCGCCCGTTAATGACCTCGTCAAACTCCTGCCAGTCGATTTCACCGAAGCGGTAGTGACCGCTCTCTTCATCGAAACGCAGATCCGGATCCGGCACCGTCATGCCCAGCATCTCCACCTGCGGCACCGTGTTGTCGACAAAGCGCTGGCGCAGCTCGTCATTACCGAAGCGCTTGATTTTCCAGGCCAGGCTGCGGGCGCTGTTTGGCGAATTGTCGTCGTTCGGCCCGAACATCATCAGCGCCGGCCACCAGAAGCGGTTGATGGCGTCCTGCAGCATCTGACGCTGCGCTTCACTCCCCTGCGCCAGCGCCATGCAGGCCTCAAAGCCCTGGCGCTGGTGGAAACTCTCTTCTTTACAGATTTTCACCATCGCGCGGGCATACGGACCGTACGAGGTCCGGCACAGCGCCACCTGGTTGACGATGGCCGCACCGTCCACCAGCCAGCCAATCACGCCAATGTCGGCCCAGCTCAGGGTCGGATAGTTAAAGATGGAGGAGTATTTCATCTTGCCGTCGAGCATCTTCTGGTAGATGTCTTCCCGCGCGCAGCCCAGCGTTTCCGCCGCGCTGTAGAGGTAGAGCCCGTGTCCGGCTTCGTCCTGCACTTTCGCCAGCAGGATCGCCTTTCGGCGCAGCGTTGGCGCGCGGGCGATCCAGTTCCCTTCCGGCAGCATGCCGACAATTTCGGAGTGCGCGTGCTGACCAATCTGGCGGATCAGCGTTTTACGGTAGGCGTCCGGCATCCAGTCCTGAGGCTCAATCGCCGTCTCCTGCGCTATGCGCTGCTCAAACCGTTGTTCTTGCGTCACGTCATCACCTTTATGATTCGTTAGTTTGCAAATTAAAGCGAAATGTTGAATCACTTTGTTTTTTAAAAGTTACACAAAGGTTAAATATAACCCCAAGAATTGTTTCCCGGTTTTGTGATGCTGCTCGCAAGGCTTTTACTTCAGGCCTTTTGCAAAGCGCGTTTACGCGAGGCGATTCGTCCAGCCAGATCACAACGTTAACAATTCATTAAAAACACAGCTTGATTTTTATGATTCACGATCAAACTATTAATAGTGAAATCACGAAACATTTGGAGATAAGCGATGCAGCAGTTAGCCAGCTTCTTGTCCGGTACCTGGCAATCTGGCCGGGGCCGCGAACGCGCGATTCATCACGCCATCAGCGGCGAAGCACTCTGGGAAGTGACCAGCGAAGGGCTGGACATGGCGGCCGCCCGTCGCTATGCCATTGAGCATGGGGGCGAGGCATTGCGCGCCATGACCTTTATCGAACGTGCCGCCATGCTGAAAGCGGTGGCGAAGCACCTGCTTAGCGAGAAAGAGACGTTTTATGCCCTGTCCGCCCAGACGGGCGCGACGAAAGCGGACAGCTGGGTCGATATTGAGGGCGGCATCGGCACCCTCTTCACTTACGCCAGTCTGGGCAGCCGCGAGCTGCCTGACGACACGCTGTGGCCGGAAGATGAATTGATCCCGCTGTCGAAAGAAGGCGGCTTTGCGGCGCGCCACGTCCTCACCTCAAAATCCGGCGTGGCGGTGCACATCAACGCCTTTAACTTCCCCTGCTGGGGGATGCTGGAAAAGCTGGCACCGACCTGGCTGGCCGGAATGCCCGCCATCATCAAGCCCGCCACCGCTACCGCGCAGGTGACTCAGGCGATGGTGAAATCCATCGTGGACAGCGGGCTGGTGCCGGACGGCGCCATCAGCCTGATTTGCGGCGGCGCGGGCGATCTCCTCGACCAGCTCGACAGCCAGGACGTGGTGACCTTTACCGGCTCCGCCAGCACCGGGCAAAGCCTGCGCGTGCACCCGAATATTGTGGCGAATTCAATACCGTTTACCATGGAAGCCGACTCCCTGAACTGCTGCGTGCTGGGGGAAGACGTCACGCCGGAACAGCCGGAATTTGCGCTGTTTATCCGGGAGGTGGTCCGCGAGATGACCGCCAAGGCCGGGCAGAAATGTACCGCCATTCGCCGGATTATCGTCCCGCAAAGCCAGGTTGATGCCGTAAGCCAGGCGCTGATTGCCCGCCTGGAAAAGGTGGTGGTGGGCGACCCGGCGCAGGAAGGCGTGAAGATGGGGGCGCTGGTCAACGCCGAACAGCGGGCGGACGTGCAGGAGAAAGTGGATCAGCTGATCGCCGCAGGCTGCCAAATCCGTCTTGGCGGCAAAGCGGATCTACAGGCCGCGGGCGCGTTCTTCCCGCCGACCCTGCTGTTCTGCCCTCAGCCGGATGAAACGCCTGCCGTGCACGATACCGAAGCCTTCGGCCCGGTCGCTACGCTGATGCCGTATCGCAGCGCAGACCACGCCATGCAGCTTGTCCGCGCGGGCGGCGGCAGCCTGGCGGGGACGCTGGTCACAGCCGATTCGGCGATTGCCCGCCAGTTTATTGCCGGCGCGGCGCGCGCCCACGGGCGTATTCAGATCCTTAACGAGGAGTCATCGAAAGAGTCCACCGGCCACGGCTCCCCGCTGCCGCAGCTGGTCCACGGCGGCCCGGGGCGCGCGGGCGGCGGCGAAGAGCTGGGCGGCCTGCGCGCGGTGAAACACTACCTGCAGCGCACCGCGATTCAGGGCAGCCCGTCGATGCTGGCCGCCATTGGCAAACAGTGGGTGCGTGGCGCAACGGTGCAGGAAGATCGCGTGCATCCGTTCCGCAAATACTTCGAGGAGCTACAGCCGGGCGACAGCCTGCTTACGCCGCGCCGCACCCTCACGGAAGCGGACATTGTGAACTTTGCCTGCCTGAGCGGAGACCATTTCTACGCCCATATGGACAAGATCGGTGCGGCAGAGTCGATCTTTGGCGAACGCGTGGTCCACGGCTACTTCCTGATCTCCGCCGCGGCGGGACTGTTTGTCGACGCGGGCGTCGGGCCGGTGATTGCCAACTACGGTATGGAAAACCTGCGCTTTATCGAGCCGGTCAAGCCGGGCGACACCATTCAGGTGCGCCTGACCTGCAAACGTAAAACGCTGAAGAAACAGCGTACCGCCGAGGAGAAACCGACCGGCGTGGTAGAGTGGGCGGTTGAGATTTTCAACCAGCACCAGCAGGCCGTGGCGCTCTACTCCATCCTGACGCTGGTGGCGCGCCAGCGGGGTGATTTCAGGTAACGTCCCCCTCACCCTGACCCTCTCCCCCACAGGGGAGAGGGAATTAATCTGCACGAGCATGTGATTTCCCCCCGCTCTTTTTTTAACCTGGCAAGATCAACAAATAACCTGGCAGATGCAGGCAAACGCTTTTCTCATGGGCCTGTCAGGATAAGGCTGTCACAACACAATAAACACAACAAGATGAGGTCTACGATGGGAAGCAATTCTTCTTTTTCTGCCCGTAGAACGGCGCTGGCCATGGCCGTTGCGCTGTGTTGCGCCTGGCAATCCCCTGTTTTCGCCCACGGCAGCGAGGCGCATATGGTCCCGATGGACAAAACGCTGCAGGATTTTGGCGCGGACGTGCAGTGGGATGATTACGCACAGATGTTCACCATTGCGAAAGACGGTGCCTTTGTGAAGGTCAAACCGGGCGCAAAAACCGCCATCGTCAACGGTCAAACCCTCAAACTCGAGGTGCCGGTAGTGATGAAGGGCAAAAAAGCCTTTATCCCAGAGACCTTCATCAACGATGTTTTCCAGTCCGGCCTTGACCAGACCTTCCAGGTTGAAAAACGCCCTCACCCGCTGAACGCGCTAACGGCGGACGAAATTAAGCAGGCCGTGGAGATTGTGAAAGCCTCTGCGGATTTTAAACCAAACACCCGCTTTACCCAGATCGCCCTTGCGGAACCAGCGAAAGCCAAAGTGTGGGACTTTGTGCTCAACGGTACGGCAGTGGATGCCCCTCGCCAGGCGAAGATCGTCATGCTCGACGGCAAGCACGTTATCGAAAGCGTGGTGGATCTGAAGGATAAAAAAATCCTGCGCTGGGAAGCGGTGAAAGACGCGCACGGCATGGTGCTGCTGGATGATTTCACCGCGGTGCAGCAAATTATCAACGAGAGCACAGAGTTTGCCGAGGTGCTGAAAAAACACGGCATCACCGACCCGAAAAAAGTGATTACCACGCCGCTGACCGTCGGCTATTTCGACGGTAAAGACGGCCTGAAGCAGGAAGACCGCCTGCTGAAGGTGGTGAGCTATCTGGATGTCGGCGACGGCAACTACTGGGCGCACCCGATCGAGAACCTGGTGGCTGTGGTCGACCTTGAGCAGAAGAAGATCCAGAAGATTGAAGAAGGTGCCGTTGTGCCGGTTCCCATGACTCCGCGCCCGTATGATGGCCGCGACCGCGTAGAGACGCCGAAAAAACCGCTGGAAATTATCGAGCAAGAAGGCAAGAACTACACCATCACCGGCGACATGGTGCACTGGCAGAACTGGGATTTCCACCTGAGCCTGGACTCCCGCGTCGGCCCAATGATTTCGACCGTCACCTACAACGACAATGGTAAAAAGCGTCAGGTGATGTATCAGGGTTCGCTCGGCGGCATGATTGTCCCTTACGGCGATCCGGACGTGGGCTGGTACTTCAAGGCCTATCTCGACTCCGGCGACTACGGTATGGGCACCCTGACTTCCCCGCTGGTGCGCGGGAAGGACGTGCCGTCCAACGCCGTAATGCTAAACGAAACCATCCCGGACTACACCGGCGCGCCGATGGAGATCCCGCGCGCGATCGCCATTTTTGAACGCTACGCCGGACCAGAATATAAACACCAGGAGATGGGCCAGCCCAACGTCAGCGCCGAGCGTCGCGAGCTGGTGGTGCGCTGGGTGAGTACCGTTGGCAACTACGATTACATCTTCGACTGGGTATTCCATGAGAATGGCACCATCGGCATTGATGCTGGCGCAACGGGTATCGAGGCGGTGAAAGGCGTTCAGGCGAAAACCATGCATGACGCGACCGCCAAAAACGACACAAAATACGGCACGCTGATCGACCATAACATTGTGGGCACCACCCACCAGCACATCTATAATTTCCGCCTGGATATGGACGTAGATGGCATCAACAACAAGCTGGTGGCGATGGACCCGGAAGTTAAACCGAATACCGCCGGTGGCCCGCGCACCAGCACCATGCAGGTGAACCAGTATGACATTGATACTGAACAGCAGGCGGCGCAGAAATTCGACCCGGGCACCATTCGCCTGCTGAGCAACACCAGCAAAGAGAACCGCATGGGCAACCCGGTCTCGTACCAGATTATCCCTTACGCAGGCGGTACTCATCCTGTAGCGACCGGCGCGAAATTTGCCCCGGACGAGTGGATTTACCATCGCCTGAGCTTTATGGATAAACAGCTGTGGGTAACGCGTTACCACCCGGATGAGCTCTATCCGGAAGGGAAATTCCCGAACCGCTCCATCCACGACACGGGCCTGGGTCAGTACAGCAAGGATAACGAATCGCTGAATAACCAGGATGACGTGGTCTGGATGACCACCGGCACCACCCACGTGGCGCGCGCGGAAGAGTGGCCGATCATGCCGACGGAATGGGTGCACACCCTGCTTAAACCATGGAATTTCTTTGACGAGACGCCAACGCTCGGGAAGAAAAAAGACGAAAAATAACCACCTGCCGGGCAATAGCCCGGTTTTTTTTGCCCCGGCGTTTGAGGATCGTCCGGGCTTGCTTATAGTTACTGATATCTCATTTGAATGATTTATCCCCCGGACGGGAAAGAATTTTATGGAAAAAAGAAAAAAACCGACACTTGAGCGCGCAACCTGGCCGACGCGCCACGCCATGGTTATGCACGGGCTGGCGATGAACCTGCCCTGGCTGGCCTTCGTCAACATCAGCTTTGCCGTGATGATTCTGCTGCGCCACGTTCTGCTTAACGCCAGCGATCCCCTTTATCCCCACTCGCCGCAGCTGACAAAAATGGTCGATGCATCCATGCTCGGCATTATTATCCTCTCTGCAGCGTTGATCCTGATGGCCTGGCGGCGCATTGCCGGTATCAGCGTGGTGCTGTTTATCTGTAGCGTTATCTGGTCGATATCCTGTTTCTGGTTTATCACCCAATTACTGCTGCCACACGTCTGGCCGCTGTGCGTCATTTTATTACTCGCCGGCTTAACGGCGCTCTATTTTTATCCTGAAGGGTTGCTCGCCTTTGTGCTCCCGCTCTGGATCACCCTGCCGGTAACCAGCTGGACACTGAATAACGGCCTTAACCTTCACTTCGTAGTCATCTGGAGCGTGTTTTCGCTGATCCTGATTTGCGGGCGTTTCATCCTGTTGAGCTGGTTTGACGAAGCCTGGCGGCGTAACCAGCAAAATCAGCTGCTGATCTCCAGACTGGATGCGCTGGCGCATCAGGATCCGTTAACCAAAACCGCCAATCGCCGGAAGATGGAGGTGGTGCTGGAGAACGCGGTTGAGCAGAAGAAACCGTTCTCGCTGATCATGCTGGATATCGACTATTTCAAACGTTACAACGATACCTACGGGCATCAGGCGGGTGACGAATGTCTGACGCGCGTGGCGCAGGTGTTGAAGCAGTCAGTACGAACGCCTGACGATGTGGTGTCACGCTACGGCGGCGAGGAGTTTGTGGTGATCCTGTTTAACTGCCCGGAAAATATAGCGGAAAAAGTTGCTTCGCGTATTCAGGACGGCCTGCGTGCGGAGCCCATACCGCACGGCGCGTCAACCGTTAGCGACCATGTCACCGTGAGCATGGGGATTGCGGGTATGGTCGAGGGGCTTGCCGGTACCGAGATTATTGCCCGCGCCGATGCGGCGCTGTATCGGGCGAAGGAGGCCGGGCGGGATCGGTGGTCGCTTTGAATAACACAGGGTGCGGCCTGATGCCCTCACCCTGACCCTCTCCCACGGGAGAGGGAACAAACACTAAAAAGGCAACCTCCCGGTTGCCTTTTGCTTTTACTAGTAGCGCACGCAAACCGACTTGGTTTCGCACCAGCCGTCCAGCCAGTCCGGGCCAAAATCACGTCCTGTACCGGACTGCTTCATCCCGCCAAACGGCAGGTTGGCGTCAATCAGCGTATGGCTGTTCACCCAGACGGTGCCCGCCTGCAGCCTGTCGGTATACTCCAGCGCCTTGCTGATGTTCTGCGTCCAGACGCTGGCCGTCAGGCCATATTCGGTGTCGTTTGCCAGCTGGAGCGCCTCTTCCCCATCGGATACCCGCACCAGGTTGACCACCGGGCCAAACACTTCTTCGCGGGTTAACCGCAGCGCGGCATCCGGGTTCACCACCAGCGTAGGCGAGACGTAATAGCCTTTGCCTTCCGGTCCGCGGTTACCCACGATCAGCTCCGCGTTGCGTTGCGTCGCTTCGTCGAGGAAGGTCTGCACCTTATCGCAGTGCGCACGCGACACCAGCGGGTTGATAAACGCCTCCGGCGACATGCCCGGTCCGACGCTCAGGGATTTCACCGCCTGTTCGAACCCGCTGACCAGCGTGTCAAACAGCGGCGCTTCAATGTAGATACGCGAGCTCGCCGCGCACACCTGCCCCTGGTTCAGGAAGCTGCCGGTCATTAATCCTTCTATCACCCACGCCGGGTCCGCATCCTTGAGCACGATGGCCGGGTTTTTCCCGCCCAGCTCCAGGGTCACCCCGGTTAGCGTGTCCGCCGCCGCGCGGGCAATTTGCTTACCCGTCGCCGTTGAGCCGGTAAAGCTCACCTTCGCGATATGCGGGTGCGAGGTCAGCGCTGCGCCACACACCGCGCCGCTCCCGGTCACTACGTTGAACACCCCGTCCGGAATGCCCGCTTCACAGGCCAGCTCCGCCACGCGCAGCAGGGTCAGCGGCGTGGTTTCTGAAGGCTTGATGACAATAGAGCAGCCCGCGGCCAGCGCTGGCATCACTTTCCACATCCCGATCATCAGCGGGAAGTTCCAGGGCACAATCCCGGCCACCACGCCAACCGGCTCTTTGCGCGTCCACGCCTGGTAACGCGCACCTTGCGGCAGCGGGATGGAGAGATCGAGGGTTTTACCGGCTATTTTCGTGGTCAGCCCGGCGGTATAGCGCATCCAGTTCAGGGTACAGCCGACTTCAAAGGCACGGGAGATGTTGATCGATTTCCCCTGCTCCAGCGTTTCAAGCTGGGCCAGCTCCTCGCCGTGCTGCTCGACCAGATCGGCGAAACGGAGCAGGATCCGCTCGCGCTCCGCCGGTAATTTTCCGGCCCAGCTGCGGGCAACAAACGCGCGCCAGCCGGACATCACCGCGCGGTCAACGTCATCGACGCTGGCATCGGCGGTCGAGGCAATCACCTCACCCGTGGCCGGGTTGTAGACATTCAGCCGCTTTTCACTGTCTGACGCGGCCTGACGCCCTTCAATCCACAGGCCATGATGTCGGTCTAAAAACTGCTGCACGGCAGGCAGAATGGCCACCTGTGATTCAGACATAGGATACTCCTTCGTTGTTATTCTCAGGGTGTTAATCCAGTCTAAGTGGGGTTTTGCATTCTCGCTTTTGTCTCTGTGACATTCGCTTTGCCACCTGTGACAGGTGCCGCAATTCGCGATAATTGCCGCTTATATCGCTGTTACCGGTGAGTGTTCTTTCCTATAGTCAGCCTCATAGCTCTGACAAAATGCAACACAAATGCAACAATGCGAAAACGTTGACGGTGCAGTGAGAGAAGCGATGGCGTGTGCAAGTGACCAGGAAAAGTATCAGCAGTGGCTGGCGCAAATTAACCAGGTTTGCGGGCGTTTTAACGCCCAGCCCACCGGGGGTAAATTCTTCGGTGAGCTGGAGACCAGCTATGCGCGCAGCCTGAAGCTCAGTACCGTCACTGCAGGCGGGGTAAACCTGTTCCGCTCTCATCAGGAGATCCAGCAGAGTAATGATGCCTGGTTCTACACCGTCTTCCAGCTTGAAGGCAGCGCGGAAATTGAGCAGGATGACCGTCGCGCGCTGCTTAAAACCGGTGATATTACGCTGCTTGACGCATCGCGCCCCTGCTCAATCAACTGGCGGGAAAAATCCCGCCAGATTTCGCTGCTGGTTCCCCGTCAGATTATTGAGCAGCAGTGCCGCTTTCAGGAGATAAACTGCGCAACGGCCCTTTCCCGCACCTTGCCCACTGTACAGCTGAGCCATCGCCTGCTGATGGAGAGCATGAGCAATGCCGACCTGAGTGACCGGGAGAGTGAAGCGGCGCTCGAAGCGATGATCTGCCTGCTGCGCCCCGCTTTTCAGCAGCGCGACGTGATGCAGCCGCGTAAGGAGCGCCAGTTCCAGCATGTGGTGGCACTGATTGACGACCATATTCAGTCTGAAGCGCTGCGCCCGGAATGGATTGCTGCCGAGAGCGGAATGTCCGTGCGCAGCCTCTACCGCATGTTTGCCGAGAAGGGACTGGTGGTAGCGCAGTACATTAAAAACCGTCGTCTGGATCTCTGTGCACAGGTACTGCAATCCACCGGCGATGATGAAAAGCTGGCGGGCATTGGCTACAGCTGGGGGTTTACCGACCATAGCCATTTCTCAACGGCCTTTAAGCAGCGTTTTGGCGTCTCGCCGGGTGAATACCGCAAGCGCTACCGCTAGCTACTTTTTAAGCCATTTTCCGTTAATGCCCTTGACGTATTCGCCCGGCTGCGCCCGAGCAACCAGTTTTTGCCCCGCCATTTTCGCCACTTCATCGACCGGTAAATTATTGCTGTCGGCGAGCTTCTGATAGCTCTCCGTGCGCGCCGCGTTAATGCGGCTCACCAGCTCCAGCGTTTCAGCATCCTGTTGGATCGGAGCAAGATAACCGCTGAGGGTTTCCCCCACGCGCCCCTGCGCCCGGGCATCGTTTAAGGTCAGCCCAGCCGCCTGCACGTTTATACTCAGGGCCAGTAAAATCAACGCTAATCGTTTCATGGCGTCCTCAGAACAGATCGCTGCGCGATTTCAGCAGGGTTTCAACGTCTTTATCGACCTTGATGTGGATCTCATGTTCGATTTTGACATTCATATTGATGGTAATCGGCTCCTTTGGCGCAGCGACTTCAATGCGCGGCGTACAGCCGGTCAGTAGCGCGGCAACGGTGAGCGCACCAGCCATCTTTTTCATTGTTGTTCCTCACTTTCCTTGCCAGTCGAACTGCGCAGAGCGGGTATCGCCGCGTGTTGCTCAAACCAGGTTTGCAGGTTGTCGCCAAAACGCAGGCTGCGCCACAGGGTAAAGACATTCTCGTCATGGGTATAGTTCAGGTTGACGGAGCTGCTTTTGCCGTCCACGCGGCTGGTCCCCTTGATGGTCGCCTGCATGGTTAATTCACCCAGGTTATCTAAATTGATTCTCGTCCACGACTGCGAGATTTCCATATAACGGAGCCAGTTAATCGCCGCCCCCGCAACCATATTATCTTTCACGATGGCGTCAGCCGTATCTTTATCGATACGCAGCGTCATCGGCCCGGGGTTGGTCAGCCAGCCATCTTTAATGATCCACTTTTCATTGTCCAGCCAGAACGGCAGCGCCCCGCTGACCGGGCCTGACATGGCAAACTGCTTCGGATTAACGGCGCCGATCAGCTCGCTGGAGGAGATATTGTCCACGCGCAGCAGAGCCGGATCGTGCTGCGGCATCCGCAGCTGCTGCATGGTAATCTTCCCGCCGAGGGTTTCCACCTTCACGTTGGTGAGCAACAGTGGGTTGTCCTCCGTCCAGGGGTAATCTCCCTGCAGGTCCGCGGTAATGTTGCGCGCGGTCACCAGGTTTTTCACTTCGCCAATGCGCAACGTAACCGGGCCGCGCGTGCCCAGTGACCAGGTCCCCTCGCTGAAGCGGAACGGCAGCACAAAATCGACGCCGTTGATCTGGTTATCCGGCATCCAGGCGCTGCCGGATTTCAGCACGCCGTGCCCGCCCGCCTCAAAGCCCTGTTCTGCCGCCGCCGAGAAGGCGACCTGCGCATAGAGTTCCCCGTCGCGCAGCGTCATTTTCCAGTCCGGCGGGATCAGCGGCTGGAAGACAGTGAGCGACTGTTTCGGCCACCAGGCCTGTCCGCGAAGGCGCTCCCCGTCCCAGCGGCCGTTTACCTGTACCGGGCCAATTTTTTCCGCACGGAGATCGCCCTTAAACTGGAAAATCGTCGGGTCGGTGCCGTCGACGCTGAATGTCAGGACCGACGGCGGCAAAACGCTGCCGCCAGCGAACCGGGTTTGCCCGGCATTGAGCGACAGCGCGCCGCTAAAGGTCGGTTGTTCCGGTTCGCGGAGCCAGCGCACAGGATGATCCAGCACGAGGCGCGGCTTGCTGACCTCCATCGTGCCGTACTGGAGCTTGTCAAAACCGGTGGAGAGCGCGGTGAGCTCGATGAGTTTATCCCGCCACTCGCCTTTCCCGGCGACATCCCAGCGGGCATTCATTGGCGTAAAGCCGCCTTTTCCCCAGTAGCGCCACTGCCACAGGCCGTTATCGGGGAGAAAATCGTTGGCCTGACCGTCCAGATGGAGTTCAAAATCGCCCATCTCGTTTTCATGAGCACGCAGAATAGCCTGTAGACGGCCGTCCACGCCCTTTTGCGTCAGCTTCACACCCGCCAGCGGCCAGCGGATTTCATCGATATCGAGTGAGTCAATAATGCGCCCGCGCGAGCGGAGCAGCGCGCCGGGCTGGAAGTCGAGCTGCGGTTCATACAGGCTGCCGGTCAGTCTGGCGGGCAATTTGGCGTAAAGAATAAGATCGTTTTGCTTCGCCTCGCCGCTCAGATGCAGCGGCATGTCGCTGTTTTCCATACTGAGCCTGCCGGGCCCAATATTCAGTACCGCGTTGCCTTTCCCCGCATCGCCTTGCGTCAATACGTTCAGCCGTCCGGTCAGGGTGGCTTTTTCCAGTCCCTGCTGCCAGTTTTCGGCACGCAGGGAAACCCGACCGCTGAGCGGCATACCGGAGAGATCCCAGTTCCAGCGTCCGTCGCTGATGTTCAGCTGCTCCGCCGTGACCTGCCACGGCAGGTCAAGCAGCGGATCGGGGTTGTCCCGCGCCATGACCACCAGTTGTCCCTGATTATCTTCCCAGTCCAGATCGGCATCGACCAGGGACGTTAACTGTGGCACGTTAAAGGTGGCTACCGCGTGGCCTTTCACCGGCACGCCGTCCGGCACCAGCGGCAAGGTAAACTCGCCCGCCAGCTTAATGGGCTGCGGCTGGTCAGGGAGCTGAACATCAAACTGGCTGACCGAGAGCGTCTGGCCGCGAAGCGTGCCTTTGATGCTGACCTGTTCGCCTTTGTAAGCGATCTCCTGGCTGGAGGGCGTCAGTGACGCATTAAGCTCGCCCTGCCACTGCTGCCAGGGAGAGAGCGTCAGACGGTGAATGGTGAGCCAGGTGTTCGGTAACACCGCCTGCCATTGTGCCAGCGTTTTGGGGGCGACGGTTGAGGGCGCAGACTGGGGAATCTTGCTCAGACAGACGGTGTTAAGATCCAGCGAGCCGATATCCAGCTTCCAGCGGCTCGGATGTGACAGCGTCACGTTATCAATGCGGGCAATTTCGCACTCTTCCACCAGATAGCGGAGATCGGGGATCACCAGCGCGTGACGGGTGAGTTTGGGGCTCTCTTCAAAAGCGATGCGCGTTCCAACCGGAAGCCAGATCCCGGCGAGCGTCGGCACCCACTGGGCGAGCGTCATCAGCAGCGTCAGCGGCACCAAAATCAACAGCAGTAAAACCGCAATGGCGGCTTTGTATTTACCCTTCATGGGCAGTTAATGTCCTGATTTTTCGAAATAATTAAGCCGGCAATGCCGAATATTGTCGCATGTTTAGCGGGTCAGTTGAACCCAAAGCCAGATTTAAGGATAGATGTTGTAGCGATAAGCTGCGACGCTAGTGCCTGATGCGGGGCAAAGTCAGGAGATAAAGCATAGCGAATATTAATGACCCCCAATACACCGAGTCGTAACGCCACGGATCAAAGCTAATATGCAAAAAACCGCTCACAAACTCCCGACCATTGGCAAATACGTTAATTTGAATGGCTGAACTGGCTATCACAATCAGCGTGTAAGCAATGAAGACAGGGTATTTGCGAAGCATGTTAACCTTACGTTTTCCCATATACAGCAAGCAAAAAAGAGCTGCAGATACAATAAAATAGCACAAAGCAGGCCATATGGGCGGGGTTAACGACAATTCAAACTGTTGCATGCACGACTCTCCTTCTTCGTCTGATGCCTCTCTCAATCCTTAACAACGTCCCCTTACTACCGGAAGAATTGCAGTTTTCATAGCCTCTTGCCATTCTTTAGCATCGTCCTCCAGACGTCGTATCGCATTCTGAACCGAGTTCATCATCCCCACTGCCGCAGGCCAGATTCGCCCCGACGCTCCCACGCAGTAAGAATATCATGGAGTTAGAATGCTTAGATGCTCTAGAATAATTGATAGAACTTATTGAATTCAATAATATTTTATAAATTGTAAGATAATTTTAATCATGCTAACGTGAATGCAAAATCACTGGAGAAAGTCTTATGAAACTCGCGGTATATAGCACAAAGCAGTACGACAAAAAGTATCTGCAACATGTTAACGAGGCTTACGGGTTTGAGCTTGAATTTTTCGACTTTCTGCTGTCCGAAAGAACCGCCAAAACGGCGCACGGCTGTGAAGGCGTCTGCATTTTTGTTAACGACGACGGCAGTCGCCCGGTGCTGGAAGAGTTGAAAAAACAGGGGGTGAAGTATATCGCCCTGCGCTGTGCGGGCTTTAACAACGTGGATCTCGACGCGGCGAAAGAGCTGGGTCTGAAGGTGGTGCGCGTCCCGGCCTATTCCCCGGAAGCGGTGGCGGAGCATGCGATTGGCATGATGATGTCGCTTAACCGTCGTATTCACCGCGCTTATCAGCGCACCCGTGATGCCAACTTCTCCCTGGAGGGGCTGACCGGCTTTACCATGTACGGCAAAACCGCGGGCGTGATCGGCACCGGTAAAATTGGCGTGGCTGCCCTGCGCATTCTGAAAGGCTTCGGCATGCGTCTGCTGGCGTTCGACCCCTACCCAAGCGCTGCGGCGCTGGAGCTGGGCGTGGAATACGTCGACCTGCCGACCCTGTTCTCGCAGTCTGACGTGATCTCCCTGCACTGCCCGCTGACGCCGGAAAACTACCACCTGCTTAACCAGGCGGCGTTTGACCAGATGAAAGACGGTGTGATGATCATCAATACCAGCCGCGGCGGGCTGGTTGACTCTCAGGCCGCTATCGAAGCGCTGAAAACCCAGAAAATTGGCGCGCTGGGGATGGACGTGTATGAGAACGAGCGCGACCTGTTTTTTGAAGACAAGTCCAACGATGTGATCCAGGACGACGTGTTCCGCCGTCTGTCGGCCTGTCATAACGTCCTGTTTACTGGCCACCAGGCGTTTTTGACTGCCGAAGCGCTGATCAGCATTTCTGAAACCACGCTCGGTAACCTGAAGCAGCTGGAAAAAGGTGAAGCGTGCCCTAACGAACTGGCATAAGCGTGACGCCGGGTGATGGCTATGCACCACCCGGCGTACTGTCGGTTTCCCAGCTTCGGTGCGCAACCCGCCACCAGAGCAGAACGGCCCCCAGCGCAATCGCGCTCAGCACGCTGAATGCCGTCGCAAAAGAGTAATGACCGGCAATCGTGCCGGTTAACGCCGGGCTCATGGATGCGCCAATGCCCTGCATCAGCATCACCACACTCTGCCCGGCATTGACGTGCCCGCTCCCGCGCAATAACACCACGATAAACGACGGTACCACGACGCCCAGGATCCCGGCGGCCAGTCCGTCGAGAATTTGTACCGGAACCATCATCAACGGTGCGTCCGTGATGGCTGCCAGCACCGCGCGCACCGGCATCACCAGCAATGCCAGCATAATCAGGTGCCAGTAGCCGTAACGTTCTATTCGGCCTGCAACCCAGATGGCAACGGGGATCATCACCGCCTGCGAGATGATAACGGTGCCTGCCGCGAACAGGCCAGGGTTGATCGAGGCGGGTGCCGCGGCAACCCTCATGCTCAGCATCGGAAGCAGTGCGGCGTTCGCCAGGTGGAACAGCAGCAGCGTCAGCCCGGTCACAAACAGCGCCCGGTTTTTAATTAACACCGCGAAGCCGGGGACAGGAACGTTACCTGAAGATGAAAGCCCTCGCGCCGCATCGTTATCAATGTCCCCGTTACGGATGGCAAGCAGCGCGCAGAGCGTCAGCAGCGTCGTGCAGGTCATCAGCAGGAAAATCCCCCCGACGCCCCAGTACCAGGCAATGCCGCCTGCTATCGCGGCGGTGACAAAATTGCCGCCATGATTGAACGCCTCGTTTTTGCCCATCTGTGCGCTAAACCCGCGCTGGCCGGTCAGGCCCAGCGTGATCCCGGCGACGAGCGGCCCGACAAACGCCGCGCAGATGCCGGTGACCATTTGTGAGACGGCGACAACGCCGGTCTGCTGGCTGAACCAGAGCAGCAGCGTGCTCAGGGTGATCAAAATGCAGAGCAGCGCCAGCAAGGCGCGTTTGTTCCGGGAAGTGTCAGTAATCACCCCCGCCGGGAGCGTAGCCAGCAATCCCGCCAGCCCACCGGCAGTCATCAGGATACCGATATCATCAGGCGTCCAGTGGCGTTCTGTCAGAAAGATACCGAGAAAAGGGCCGAGTCCATCACGGACGTCGGCGAGGAAAAAACTTGTGAGGCATAACGCCCGCAGCGAACGAAGAGACATAGAGCGTCGGCCTGAACCAGGGGATCGTCCCAAAAGTTAAGCTGAGTTTAACAGCCAGCAGCAGCACCGAAAACTACGCGATTTAATAATACGCACAGCATTTCTGGCCGGGTGACGCTGTGCTTGCCGGACGGCTGGCTCAGTCCTCCAGGCCGCGGTTTTTAAGCATTAGCTCAATCTTCGGATCGTGGCCGCGCCAGTTCCGGTAAAGTTCAGCTAAATCAGTACTATTGCCACGAGACAAAATCGCCTCACGGAATTTTTGCCCGTTTTCACGCGTCAATCCGCCCTGCTCGACAAACCACTGATAACCATCATCCGCCAGCATTTGCGTCCACAGGTAGGCGTAGTACCCCGCCGCGTAGCCGCCGCCAAAAATATGGGCAAAGTAGCTGCTGCGATAGCGCGGCGGAACAGCGGGCAGATCCAGCCCCTCTTTTTTCAACGCCGCGGCTTCGAATTCTTCAACGCTCGGCACAGCCTCGCTGATGTGGTGCCATTTCATGTCCAGCAGCGCCGCACTTAGCAGCTCCGTCATGTCATAACCCTTATTGAACTGGGTTGCATTAAGCATGCTTTCCCGCAGCGCGTCCGGCATCGGTTCACCGGTTTCGTAGTGACGGGCATAATGGGTAAACACCTGCGGATGGCTGGCCCAGTGCTCGTTGATTTGCGACGGGAATTCAACGAAATCACGCGGGGTATTGGTGCCGGAGAGCGTGGCGAAACGCTGGCTGGCAAACAGGCCGTGAAGAGTGTGACCAAACTCGTGGAACAGGGTGATGACGTCATCCCAGGAGAGAAGTGCAACGCCGCCGTTACCCGGCTTTTGGTAGTTGCAGACGTTGTAGATCACCGGACGGGCAGACAACTCGAAGGATTGCTCGACGAAATTGCCCATCCAGGCCCCGCCCTGTTTGGAATCGCGGGCAAAGTAGTCGCCGTAAAACAGCGCCATGCCCTCACCGGTGTGGTCGAAAATTTCCCATACGCGGACGTCCGGGTGGTAAACCGGAATATCGAACCGTTCCACAAAGCGGATGCCAAACAGCTGGCTGGCCGCCCAGAATACGCCATCCTGCAATACGGTGTTGAGCGCAAAATAGGGTCGAATCTGCGATTCATCGAGGGCGTATTTCGCCTGGCGCACGCGCTCGGCATAAAAGGCCCAGTCCCAGGCCTGCACGGTGAAGCCGCCCTGCTCGTCATCAATCACTTTCTGAATATCGGCCTGCTCGCGCTCTGCACGGGCACGCGCCGCGGGCACAATGCCGCGCATAAAGGTCAGCGCGGCCTCTGGCGTTTTCGCCATCTGGTCGGCGATGCTCCAGCTCGCGTAATCCTTAAAGCCCAGCAGGCTGGCCTGCCGCGCGCGCAGCGCCGTAAGGCGGAGGATCAGCGCTCGGGTGTCGTTTTCATTCCCTTTCTGGGTACGCGTCCAGCCTGCGTTAAACAGGTTTTCGCGCGTCTGCCGATTGCGCAGCGCTGAAAGCGCGGGTTGCTGAGTGGTATTCAGAAGTGGGATCAGCCAGCGATCGTTCAGCCCACGCTCCGCGGCGGCCTGCGCAGCGGTAGCGATCTCATCAGCGCTGAGCCCCTCAAGCTGATGCACATAATCCACCACCAGCCCGCCCGCCTTATCGGCAGCCAGCAGGCGCTGGTTAAACTGGCTGGTCAGGGACGCGGCCTCGGTATTCAGCGCCTTCAGCTCGGCTTTTTCTGTCTCGTTCAGGCGCGCACCGGCAAGAATAAAGCGCTGGTACGTCTCCTCGACCAGCCGACGGGATTCGGCGTCCAGAGCGGTACGATCCTGCCAGACGCTCTCCACGCGGGAAAAGAGCGCGACGTTCAGCCAGATATCATTCGCCAGCGCGGCAAGTTCAGTGGAGAACTGCTCCTCCAGCTCCTGCAGGTAACCGTTAGTATGCGCGGAGGTCATGGCGAAGAAAACGCTGCTGACGCGCGTGAGCATAACGCCGCTTTTCTCCAGCGCCAGCACGGTATTGTTGAAGTCCGGCGCAGCGGCCTGAGTAACGATAGCGTCAATATCCGCGCGCTTCTGGCGAAGCGCTTCGTCGAAGGCCGGGCGATAGTGGCTGTCGTGGATTTCATCAAAACGCGGAGCCTGGTAAGGCAACAGGCTAATGTCAAAAAAGGGGTTCGTAGCCGACATCTTTCACTCCTGAGTACGGGTATCCTCCCAGAGTAGGCCAGGCCGCCACTGGCTGCAATGCCGTCATACAAATGTGGCCTTAACGCACCCTCTGCGAGCATGCTATGTTAGAACAACACAAAAAGCGTTGAGGAACAGTGAGATGATTATTTTAGTTACCGGGGCAACAGCGGGTTTTGGTGAAAGTATCACGCGTCGCTTTGTCGCCAACGGGCACAAGGTGATTGCAACGGGCCGCCGTCAGGAGCGCCTGCAGGAGCTGAAGGACGATTTAGGTGACAGCATCCTGACCGCGCAGCTGGACGTGCGTAACCGCGCGGCCATTGAAGAGATGATTGCTAACCTGCCGTCAGAGTGGCGCGCCATCGACGTTCTGGTCAACAACGCCGGTCTGGCGCTGGGCATGGAGCCCGCTCACAAAGCCAGCGTTGAAGACTGGGAAAACATGATCGACACCAACAACAAAGGGCTGGTCTATATGACCCGCGCGGTGTTGCCGGGCATGGTCGAGCGCAACCGTGGCCACATTATCAACATCGGTTCTACCGCCGGGAGCTGGCCTTACGCGGGCGGCAACGTCTATGGCGCGACGAAAGCATTTGTGCGCCAGTTCAGCCTCAACCTGCGTACCGACCTGCACGGCACCGCCATTCGCGTTACCGATATCGAGCCGGGCCTGGTGGGCGGCACCGAATTCTCCAACGTACGCTTCAAGGGCGACGATGCGAAAGCGGATAAAACCTACGAAAACGCCAATGCCCTGACGCCAGAGGACATCACCGAAACGGTCTGGTGGGTCGCGACGCTGCCAAAACACGTCAACATCAATACCGTGGAAATGATGCCGGTCAGCCAGAGTTTCGCCGGGCTTAACGTCCATCGCGGCTAAATGATGCTCTCCCGGCCTGCGGGCCGGGTATGTGATGCCGGGTAAAAGAATGGTAGTATGTTCAGGTTAATTCTCTGAGAAATCACAACCCATGGCCGCTGAATCGCAACTCAATCCTACCCAGCCCGTTAATCAGCAAATTTATCGTATTTTACGTCGCGATATCGTTCACTGCCTGATCCCGCCGGGAACGCCGCTCTCTGAAAAAGAGGTGTCCGTGCGTTTTGATGTCTCCCGTCAACCAGTGCGCGAGGCGTTTATTAAACTTGCTGAGAATGGCCTGATTCAGATCCGTCCCCAGCGCGGCAGCTATGTAAATAAAATTTCCCTTTCTCAGGTGCGCAACGGCTGTTTCGTACGTCAGGCGATTGAGTGCGCGGTAGCGCGCCGTGCCGCAACGCTCGTCAACGACAAGCAGTGTTATCTGCTGGAGCAGAACCTACACCAGCAGCGAATTGCAATTGACCGTAAGCAGCTCAATGATTTCTTTCAGCTTGACGATGAATTCCATCAAAAGCTGGCGCAGATTGCGGATTGTCAGTTAGCCTGGGATACGATTGAAAACATCAAGGCCACCATCGACCGTGTGCGCTACATGAGCCTGGATCATGTATCACCGCCGGAAATGTTGCTCCGCCAGCATCATGATATTTTTAGCGCGCTCGAAAAACGTGACCCGGACGGCGTGGAAAAAGCCATGACGCTCCATCTGCAGGAAATTAGCGAATCCGTGCAGCTTATTCGCCAGGAAAATAGCGAGTGGTTTAGTGAAGAGTAATTTTCGCCGCCCCTTTCGGGAGCGGCGAAATGATTAACGAACGACTAGCACCGGAATTGTGGCGTAACGCAGAATAGATTCCGCATTTGACCCCAGCAGATGGGTCGTAATGCCCGGGTTTTTTGACCCGATGACGATCGCATCATATTCCCCTTCTTTGCTCAGCTTGATAATTTCATCGCGGACGTTGCCAAAACGAACCAGGGTGTGAATATTCTCCGGGGCGATATCGAACAGTCTTTTTAACTCGTTCATTTTCTTTCCGGATTCTGCGGTCATATACTCTTCGAACTTTTTAATATCGGCGTTGAATCCGCGCAGCAGAGACCGACTGCTGGCAGGCAAAATGTTGACCAGGGTAATCGATGCGCCCTCAGCCTTCGCAAGGTTTGCCGCGTGGCGAACCGCTTTGTCGCTCAAATCCATTTCAAACACATCAACAGGCATCAAAATTTTCTTATACATAAGCCTGGCTCCTTATTCCGATGAAGGGTTATTTCCTGTATCCAGAATGGCATCGGCAATATAAACCAACCCTCAACGATCCCACCGCGAAACTATCAGCAATGGAAAATAAGTGTCTGCTTTGTAAATTGCTGTCGTGAACCGTCAGCGCGTCGCTGAATAAAGAAAAAAGTGTGAGTTTGATCAAAAACAAAAAAATGAAATGCAGACAGGCGTATTTATATGCCCCGTGAACGGCAAAACCTGAAATAGCGCCGTAACGACCGGTTAGAGAGGAGAAAATACCATGATGACATACGACCGTAACCGCAATGCAATCACCACCGGCAGCCGCGTCATGATCAGCGGCACAGGCAAAACGGGTGTGATTAAGGCGATCCACAGCGAAGGGCTTGATGCCGCGCAGGTGCGTCGTGGCAAAACGGTGGAAGTGGAAGGATGCGACGGTAAGTTCGAACCGATCGAGCTGATTCGCCTGGGTATGCACTAAACGTGCGCGTGTTATGCCGCCGCAAACGGCGGCATATCAGGGATTACAGGTGAGACACGCGTTCAGCCACCGCGGCCTTCGCCCCCCTCTGCAGTAACAACTCGTATGCGCTCATCACCACCGCGACAAAGACGTTTTCCTGCGGCAGCTCTTTACCAAAGATAGCCTCAATGCCGAGCAGCGCCTTAACCCGACTTTCCCCTTCCGCGCTCCCCTTCACCGCCGCCTGGATCGCCGCCAATTGCGGGTCGCTCACGTCAATGGCGTTACCCTGCTCGTCCACGCCGCCAACATAACGCATCCACCCTGCCACGCCCAGCGCAAGCAGCGGGAAAGGCTTCTGATGTACCAGGTGCCAGCGCACGGAATCGAGCATACGCTGTGGAAGCTTCTGGCTGCCGTCCATCGCGATTTGCCAGGTACGATGGCGCAGGGCCGGGTTGCTGTAGCGGGCAATCAAAAGATCGGCGTAGTGTTCTAAATCGACGCCTTTTACTTTTAGGGTCGGCGCCTGCTCGTTAAGCATCAACGCGCGAGCGGCGATGCGGTAGTTCTCATCTTCCATACAGTCGTTGATATGCGGGTAACCGGCCAGATAGCCAAGATACGCCAGGAACGAGTGGCTGCCGTTGAGCATCCGCAGCTTCATCTCTTCAAACGGAATGACGTCTGACACCAGCTCAGCCCCGGCTTTTTCCCACTCGGGGCGCCCGGCCACAAAGTTATCTTCAATGACCCACTGGCGGAACGGCTCGCAGGCCACCGCTGCCGGGTCACGAACGCCGGTCAGCTGCGCGATTTTATCCAGCGTATCGGGAGTGACCGCCGGTACAATGCGATCCACCATGGTTGACGGGAAAGTGACGTTCGCGTCGATCCAGTCCGCCAGTTCACTGTCTACCGCCCGCGCGTAAGCGCAGGTTACGTTGCGCATGACGTGACCGTTTTCCGGCATGTTGTCGCAGGACATCACGCTGAACGCAGGCAGCCCCGCCGCTTTGCGTCGTGCCAGCGCTTCCACCACCACGCCCGGTGCGGATTTCGGCTGATGCGGATTTTGCAGGTCGGCGACGATGAAAGGATGATCGAGCATCAGTTGCCCGGTTGCCGGAGAGTGGCAGTAGCCTTTTTCGGTGATGGTCAGCGAAACGATCGCCACCTGCGGTTCACACATCGCCGCCAGCACGCTCTCCAGCCCATCGACCTGCGCATGCAGTGCTTTTTTGACCACGCCAACCACGCGGGATGTCCACGCATCGGCGGACATCTCCGCCACGGTGTAGAGGTTATCCTGCGCTTTCAGGTCGGCAATCTGCTGCTCGCCGCCAATCAGGTTAACCTCGCAGTAGCCCCAGTCGCTGCCGTGTTCCGCCGCAAGAATGTCGGCATACACCGCCTGATGCGCACGGTGAAATGCGCCAAACCCTAAATGAACAATGCGTGCATTAAGGCTGCTGCGATCGTACTGAGGAAGCGTCGCTTTCGCCTGTAATAACCGGTTTTCCATGATTAAGACTCGTTAATTAGAAAGCTGTGAATCACGGCCGCGCTATTCAAGCGCGGCCGCGCCTGCTGACTACACCAACTAGAATGGCAGTTGGGGTAAAAAAATAACTGCCATCAACCATACTGATACTGCCGTTTGTGTTTTTGATTTATATTAACTTTTGCTCAAGTGGTGTGACATAAACAAAAAGTTGTGTGATAAGTCACGCGAGATATAAACCGTTAGCGCCGCGTGGAGACCGCACCGTAAGCCACGCTCTCTTTTGGCGCGGCCTCCGCAGCATCTTCCGCCGCGCTGAGGTCACGGTCGCGCACTTCCGGCATCAGGACCGCCGAGACCAGCCCAATCACGGAATAGGCCACCAGCATGGCAACAATCGGCCACCAGGAACCCGTCATGTTGCAGAAGATCCCCGCCAGTACCGGACCAAAGCCCACTGCCACCAGACCGCCCGCCTCTTTGGAGATAGCCATACGGGTAAAGCGATTCCGCGAGCCAAACATCTCCGCCATGGTGATATTTTCCAGGGCAAACAGCCCCAGGACGGCGAAGTTATGGATAACGATGATGCAGAGCATGATCGTCCCCGGTGCATAGCTTTTATCGACGATGATCGACAGCATCGGGTACGCCAGAATGATGGCGGAGATATTAAGGATGATGTACGGTACCCGGCGGCCTACTTTGTCGGAAAGCCAGCCCAGCAGCGGGATGGAGATAAACCCGAGAATGGAGCTTATCATCAGCGCGTCGGTCGGAATGGCCTTATCAAACAGCAGCGTCTGGACCAGATAACCGGCAAGGAACGTCTGGATCAGGCCCGAGTTGCCCGCCTGACCGAAACGCAGACCGGTCGCCAGCCAGAAGGATTTGCTTTTTACCATTGAACCCAGCGAGGTGTCCGGCTGCGCTGTTTGTGCATCGTTCACCTTCTCAAAGACCGGGCTCTCCTTGAGGTTCATTCGCAGCCAGATGGCGAAGATCATCACCACGACGCTGGCGAGGAACGGCACGCGCCAGCCCCAGGCGAGCAGCTGTTCACGGTCAAGGGCGAAGAACATGATGGCCCAGATCGCCGTTGCGCTCAGCGTCCCGCAGTTAGTCCCCATCGCTACCAGCGAGGAAATGATGCCGCGCTTCCCTTTCGGGGCGTACTCCGCCAGCATGGTCCCAGCCCCGGAGATCTCCGCCCCGGCTCCCAGCCCCTGAATAATACGCAGCGTCACCAGCAGTACGGGGGCAAAAATGCCGATCTGCGCGTAGGTTGGCAGCACGCCAATCAGCGTGGTGCAGATACCCATCATAGTGATGGTGATAAACAGCACTTTTTTACGGCCAATGCTGTCGCCCATTCTGCCGAAGATAAAGGCCCCGACGATGCGCGCGATGTACCCTGCGCCGTAGGTTCCCATCGCCAGGATCAGCGCCATCGCGGCCGACTGTTCCGGGAAGAAGATTTCATGAAATACCAGCGCCGCCCCCAGCGAGTAGAGCTGGAAATCCATAAATTCCAGCGCGGTGCCCAGCCAGCCGGAGACGGCGGCTTTCACCAGATCGGAGGTGGTTCTTTGAGGTTGTGCTTGCGTCATAATGGCTATCTCTAAAAGGTAAGATGCGTACCACTGAGAGCCCGTCTTCGCGGGCTCTTAACCGCGTGTAGGGTTATTGCCCGAACGTCAGTAAGACTTTGCAGCACTGCCGCTGGTCTTTCTCAAACAGTTCGATGGCGTCTGTTACATGGTGATAGTCAAAGGTATGGGTGATCAGTTTTTCCGGGTCGATCAGCCCTTTTTGCATCCAGTCGATGACGACCGGGAATTTGTTGGCATTCAGGCGCGAAGAGAAAATCGCCAGCTCTTTGCCGGTGATGCCCTGCTGGACAACCTGGCTCGGTTCGCTGGAAAAGCCCATCAAAACGATCCGCGCAGCGGGAGAAGCCAGGGTTACCGCCTCCTGTAAAATCGACGGATGACAGGCGGCGTCAATAATCAGCGTCGGCTTGATGCCCTTTTCCTCCAGCGCGGCCTGCAGCGACTGTTCGCCGTTGTTGAATACCCAGTCCGCACCGCTGCGCTGGGCCATGGTCAGACGCTCATTGATTCTGTCCACGACGATAACCTGCTTCACGTTGTAGACGCCTTTCAGCGCCTGTACGGTGACCAGCCCCATCGGCCCTGCGCCGTAGATCAGCGCAACGTCCTGTTCGGTGGGATTCGCCTGCCCGGTCACGTTGGCGGCAATGGTGAAAGGCTCAACCATGACGGCGTGTTTATCCGGGATCGCATCCGGGATGCGCCAGGCATTTTTCGCGGGTACGGCGGCATATTCGCTGAATCCGCCGTCGCGGTGAACGCCCAGCACCACCAGTGAAGTGCAGACGTTAGGCTTACCGACGGAGCACGGGTAGCAGTGCCCGCAGCTGATCACTGGATCCACCGAAACGCGTTCCCCTAACCGGGACGGTTCTACGCCCTCGCCCACGGCGTCGATTTCGCCAAAAAACTCGTGGCCGATCACGCGCGGATATTTAGCAAACGGATTATGTCCACGGTAGATGTGGCTGTCTGACCCGCAGATCCCGGCCAGTTTGATTTTGACGCGGACTTCCCCTGCGCCTGGCTCCGGGCGCGGACGCTCTTCAATCACCAGTTGATTCGGCTGTTGAATCACTACGCTTTTCATCGTTCGCTCCTCGGTTACCAGTTCCACAGCGTGCCGTCTTCAAGGCGGGCCACCGGCAGATAAGCCGGATCGTACGGGTATTTCGCCGCCAGTTTTTCATCAAACTCAATGCCCAGCCCCGGCTTGTCACCCGGATGCATATAGCCGTTATCAAAGCGCCAGCTGTGCGGGAAGACCTCAAGCATCTGTGCGGAGTAGCCCATATATTCCTGCACGCCAAAGTTCGGCACCCACAGGTCGAAATGCAGCGCGGCCGCGTGGCAGATCGGTGACAGATCGGACGGGCCGTGTGAGCCGGTACGCACCTGATAGAGCGACGCGAAGTCCGCGATGCGGCGCATCCCGGTGATCCCGCCCGCATGGGTGATGGTGGTGCGGATATAGTCGATGAGCTGCTCTTCGATCAGTTGCTTGCAGTCCCAGATGCTGTTGAACACTTCGCCCACGGCGATTGGCGTGACGGTATGCTGGCGGATCAGGCGGAAGCACTCCTGGTTTTCCGCAGGCGTTGGATCTTCCATCCAGAACATACGGAACTCTTCGATGCTCTTGCCGAAACGCGCCGCTTCGATGGGCGTCAGACGGTGGTGCATATCGTGCAGGAGATGTTCATTGAAGCCAAATTTACTGCGCACCGCGTCAAACAGTTTTGGCGTGAAATCGAGGTATTTCTCGGTGGACCAGAGCTGCTCTTCCGGCCAGTCGCCTTTGGTGGCAGGCTCGTAGGCCAGCCCCTTCCCTTTAGCCATGCCGTAGGTCGTTTTCATACCTGGCACGCCGCACTGCACGCGGATCGCCTTAAAACCCATCTCCTTATGACGAGCGTAATCTTCCAGCACGTCGTCAATGGTGTGCCCGGTGGTGTGGCAGTAGACCATTACCCCTTCACGGGATGCCCCGCCCAGCAGCTGGTAGAGCGGCATGTTGGCCGCTTTGGCTTTGATGTCCCAGAGTGCCATGTCCACGGCGGAAATGGCCGACATGGTGACCGGACCACGACGCCAGTAGGCGCCCTTATAGAAGAATTGCCAGATATCTTCGATACGGTGCGCATCGCGACCAATCAGCTGCGGGCAGAGATGATCTTTCAGGTAGGAAGCAACGGAGAGCTCACGCCCGTTCAGCGTGGCGTCGCCGAGCCCCACAATCCCCTCATCGGTGGTGATTTTAAGGGTGACAAAGTTACGCCCCGGGCAGGTTACAAACACTTCAGCCCCGACAATCTTCATAATCCATTCCTTACATCGTTCGTTGTGATGTTGGAAATTTACTCATCTGCACTACTACCATACAAGTATAATGATCGTAAAATTAGCGAACGATCACAAAACCCGGGGACTTAGGTACGCCCCCATCCTGCCACAATGATCAGCATACCGCACAGGGCAACCAGCGCGCCGGTCCAGTCGTACGCGCTGAGCTTGACGCCATCCACCACGCGTAACCACAGCAGCGCAGTACAGACATAGACACCACCATAAGCGGCGTAGACGCGACCGCTGGCAGCCGGATGCAGCGTTAACAGCCAGACAAAGAGGGCCAGCGCGACGCTAGCCGGGATGAGCAGCAATACGGACCCTCCCTTCTTCAGCCAGAGCCAGGGCAGGAAGCAGCCGATGATTTCGCATAGCGCGGTAGCAAAAAAAAGCAGCGTCGTTTTGAACATAATTAACGTCAGGTGAGGGTCTATTTAGGCATCATACCTGATAATGACCTTTACTTTCCCATGCTTGCTCCGCGGGTATGCCGTTATTGCTCTTTGGTGTAGAATCTGAACGGGGAAACCTGCTCATCTGCACCCATTTAAAAGGAAACGCTATGACTACATTAAGCAAACGCCTTTGTCTGACAGCCCTGCTGGCGCTGTCATCGTTCGCCTTTGCCGCCTCTGCGACAGCGGAAACCAGCAAGCTCGTTATCGAGTCTGGTGACAGCGCGCAAAGCCGTCAGAACGCCGCCATGGACAAAGAACAATGGAATGACACCCGCAGCCTTCGCCAGAAGGTCAACAAACGTGCTGAGAAAGAGTGGGACAAAGAAGATGTCGCTTTTGACGCACGCGATAAGTGTCAGCAAAGTGCGAACGTCAACGCCTACTGGGAGCCTAACACCCTGCGCTGCCTGGATCGCCGCACTGGTCGTACGGTAGCCCCATAATGTCGGCTTCCTGCGACGTGAAACTCCGTCCGCTGGAGCGGGAAGACCTGCGCTTCGTCCACCAGCTCGACAATAACGCCAGCGTGATGCGTTACTGGTTCGAAGAGCCTTACGAGGCCTTTGTCGAACTGTCGGATCTTTACGACAAACACATTCACGATCAGAGCGAACGTCGTTTTGTGGTGGAGTGTGAAGGCGAAAAAGCCGGGCTGGTGGAGTTGGTTGAAATCAACCACGTTCACCGCCGGGCGGAGTTCCAGATCATCATTTCGCCCGAGCATCAGGGGAAAGGTCTCGCCTCATGGGCGGCAAAGCTGGCGATGGATTACGGATTCAACGTCCTGAACCTCTACAAGCTTTACCTGATTGTGGATAAGGAGAACGAAAAAGCGATCCATATCTACCGCAAGCTGGGCTTTATGGTAGAAGGTGAGCTGATTCACGAGTTCTTTATCAACGGTGAGTACCGTAACACCATTCGCATGTGCATTTTCCAGCATCAGCATCTGGCCGGTCACAAGCCGTCTGGCGCCAGCCTGCTGAAACCAACCGCGCAGTAATTTGCGCGGTTTCATTCTCAGTAATATTCAATCGTGTTTTTGATGGTGTACTTGCGCTCAACGGCGGGTTTGACGCTATCGTCCGTGATCGTCAGATCGCAGCTTACGGGGTTATTGTGTCGATCGTAGTCGCAACTCTGCTTCACGTTGCCCAGCGGCTTGTCGTTTAACATGCTTACTGCCGAGTAATCCATTCTTTTGCGGACATCCTTAGACGGCGTCGACTGGACCGATAAATGCTGATCTCCGGAGACCGTGGATTTGCCCAGCGGATAGCCATCGGCATCGTAGCGGTACTTCACTTCCATCTCTTTACCGTGCGCCGCTACTACAAAACCGTTATCGTCGGTATCCCACGTCACGCCAGCTGACGGCAGTTCAGCCAGCTGGCATTTTCCCTGCAGCTTCACTTTTCGCTGCTGGGTTTCAGCATCGATGTAGTAATTGGCATCCAGCACCAGCGCAACGCCGGTATTCGCTTCCAGGTCGTGCAGTTCCAGGGTATCGAAACACCCTTCCGTCGACACGGTGCCGGTGACCCGCCTGGACACTTCGCCTTTCTCGTTGAACAGCGTCTGGGTAAAGTCTTTGACCGGGCCGCGCAAAGGATCAAAATCAAACTCGTTCGAGAAACTCGCCATCTCGGGCGTAAACGACAGCGGTGCGGAGTTGTTATCACAACCCGCGAGAGTAGCTGCCAGGAGCGTTATCGCTGCGTATTTCTTCACATCATTTACCGTTCGGATAGAGATAAGGACATATTAGCAAATACAGCAACTTACAGAACAGAAAATCCTTGATCTATTCACTCTTTTTAATTTCCCCATTTGCATTGACGTGACAGGTCAAAATGACTACTTTGGGCGCGCAGGTTTCAGCACTTTTATAAATCTTATTCGGCTATTTTCGGGTTAACATCATGATTTACGACTGCTTTTTGTACTATGACGAAGATATGTTACTCGACATCAGATTACATACTCTTGCTAATGTCGTTGACCGTTTTGTCATTGTTGAAGCAACACACTCCTTTACGGGTAAACCGCGAAGTTTGCACTTCGACATTGAGAAATTCGCAAAATTTAAAGACAAAATTATTTATGTGCCATTTGATGAACAACCCATCTTAAAAAACGCGGATAATAACGAGGTTGACGCATGGGCAAATGAAGCAGCACTTCGCAACTCTATTATGAACGGCTTAAAAAACGCGTCTGATGACGATCTGATTCTCGTCTCAGACGTTGATGAAATCTTTATGCCCCAAACGGTTCAGGCTATTAATCCGAAAGCACTTTGCACAACCATTCATCAAAATGTGTTCAATTATCAGTTCAATCTGCAAGTTCATAACATGGATGATATGCCGAGAAAATGCACGTTGCCTCGCGCCACGTCTTATTACAACCTTAAACATTTCTTCCACGGTGAACCTGAATCGTTCAGAAACTGGAAGCGAGCCCGCAAAGATAAAAACTGGTCATGGTTCAAATGGAACTGGTTAAAAATCAATAACAGGATTGTACGGGATGGCGGTTGGCATTTTTCATGGGTAATGACCCCTGAGAGAATTTCCGAGAAGATGTCGACCATTTCCCATACTGAATACGATCTGCCGGAATTCAATAACCCGGAACATATTATGAAGGTTATCAGCAATGCAGAAGACATCTGGGGACGTGACCGAAAACTGGTCAAAAAAGAAGTCTCCACACGCACCCTGCCTTCCTATCTGGTAGAAAATCAGCATAAGTATTCGCAATTCATCTTATGATTTTGGCAAAGCACCAGGACTATTCAGAAAGATAGTCATAAAACAAAAGCTTACCTAAATCCTGCTATGCTTATCCTCTACACAGAGAAAAGGAGCTACAGATGAAACGGTTACCCTGGATTACCGCCCTGCTGTTAATGAGTGCTTCAACGGCCGCCCTGGCTGCCCCAGACTCCTGCGAACGCGTGAAAAGCGACATTCAGCAGAAAATTATCAACAACGGCGTGCCTGAATCAGGTTTTACGCTAAGCATTGTGCCGAACGACCAGGCCGACCAGCCAGGTACGCAGGTGGTGGGTCACTGCGCCAACGACACCTTTAAAATTTTGTACACCCGTTCAGGCAGCGGGGCCGCTGAGGCTCAGTAATTTGCCCTCAATTTCCTTTGATTTGATAAGGATTAATATTTAATAACCCCAAATAAGTAACACTCACCCCATCATTAGCCCGGTTGTAATTACGGGAAAAATAATACGCAATGATAATGATGGGGTGAGCCATGTCCGATGTTGAACACCACGGCGGGATTAGCCGTCGAACACTCGTTAAATCCACGGCGATAGGCTCTCTGGCGCTTGCCGCCGGCGGCATCTCGTTGCCTTTTGGACTGAAAAGCGCCGCCGCTGCGGTACAAAACGCAATCAAACCGACAGAAGATAAAGTGGTCTGGGGCGCCTGCTCGGTCAACTGTGGCAGCCGCTGCGCGCTGCGCCTGCATGTTCGCGATGATGAGGTCTATTGGGTCGAAACGGATAATACCGGTGACGATACCTATGGCAATCATCAGGTTCGCGCCTGCCTGCGCGGCCGCTCTATTCGCCGTCGTATCAACCATCCTGACCGTCTGAACTACCCGATGAAACGCGTGGGCAAACGCGGTGAGGGCAAGTTCGAGCGCATCTCGTGGGACGAAGCGCTGAACACGATCGCTGCCAGCCTGAAAGACGTAATCGCCAGATACGGCAACGAAGCGGTCTACATTAACTACTCCTCTGGCATTGTCGGCGGCAATATCACCCGCTCCTCCCCTTACGCTTCGCTGGTGGCGCGCCTGATGAACTGTTATGGCGGTTTCCTGAGCCACTATGGCACCTACAGCACGGCGCAAATCGCCTGTGCGATGCCATACACCTACGGCAGCAACGATGGCAACAGCACTTCCGATATCGAAAACACCAAACTGGTGGTGATGTTCGGCAATAACCCGGCGGAAACCCGCATGAGCGGCGGCGGGATCACGTATTATCTGGAGCAGGCTCGCGAGCGCTCCAACGCCCGCATGATCGTCATCGATCCGCGCTATACCGACACGGCAGCCGGACGCGAAGACGAGTGGATCCCGATCCGTCCAGGCACCGATGCCGCCCTGGTTGCGGGTATTGCGTGGGTATTGATCGACGAAAACCTGGTGGACCAGCCGTTCCTCGATAAATACTGCGTCGGCTACGATGAAAAAACGCTGCCGGAAGGTGCCCCTGCGAATGGTCACTACAAAGCGTATATTCTCGGCCAGGGCGATGATCGCACCGCGAAAACGCCGGAGTGGGCCTCGCGCATCACCGGTATTCCAGCGGATCGCATCATTAAGCTTGCCCGCGAAATCGGCTCCGCGAAACCGGCCTATATCTGTCAGGGCTGGGGACCACAGCGTCAGGCGAACGGTGAACTGACGTCCCGCGCCATCGCGATGCTGCCGATCCTCACGGGTAACGTGGGGATCAACGGCGGCAACAGCGGCGCGCGCGAATCGACGTACACCATCACCATTGAACGTATGCCGTTGCCGGAAAACCCGGTTAAAACGCAAATTTCCTGCTTCAGCTGGACGGATGCCATCGCCCGCGGACCGGAAATGACCGCCCTGCGCGACGGCGTGCGCGGCAAAGAGAAGCTGGACGTGCCGATTAAGTTCATCTGGAACTACGCGGGCAATACCATCATTAACCAGCACTCCGACATCAATAAAACGCACGATATCCTGCAGGACGAGAGCAAGTGCGAAATGATTGTCGTCATTGACAATTTCATGACCTCGTCAGCGAAGTATGCCGATATCGTCTTGCCGGACCTGATGACCGTCGAGCAGGAAGACATCATTCCTAACGATTATGCGGGCAATATGGGCTACCTGATTTTCCTCCAGCCCGTGACCGCACCGAAGTTTGAGCGCAAACCCATCTACTGGATCATGAGCGAAGTGGCGAAACGCCTCGGGCCGGATATTCATCAGAAATTCACCGAAGGCCGCACGCAGGAGCAGTGGCTGCAGTATCTGTATGCCAAAATGCTCGAAAAAGACCCCAAACTGCCGTCCTATGACGAGCTGAAAAAAATGGGTATTTATAAGCGCAAAGATCCAAACGGACACTTTGTGGCCTATAAAAAATTCCGCGAGGATCCGGAAGCCAATCCGCTGAAAACGCCATCCGGGAAAATAGAAATTTACTCCAGCAAGCTGGCGGATATTGCGGCCACCTGGGAGCTGGAAAAAGACGAAACCATCAGCCCTCTCCCCGTCTACGCCTCGACCTTTGACGGCTGGGATGCTCCGGAGCGCGCGCAGTTCCCGCTGCAGCTGTTCGGTTTCCACTTCAAAGCCCGCACCCACTCCAGCTACGGTAACGTCGACGTGCTGAAAGCCGCCTGTCGCCAGGAGGTCTGGCTTAATCCCGTTGATGCCGCGAAACGTGGCATTAAAAACGGCGATATCGTGCGCGTCTTTAACGCTCGCGGTGAGGTGCGAATTGAAGCGAAAGTGACGCCACGCATCATGCCCGGTGTAAGCGCCATGGGCCAGGGAGCCTGGCACGACGCCAATATGAATGGCGACCGCATCGATCACGGCTCATGCATCAACACCCTGACCACGCATCGTCCGTCACCGCTGGCAAAAGGCAACCCTCAGCACACCAATCTGGTGCAGATCGAGAAGGTCTAGAGGGTGAAATGTGCGACCGTGGTTTATTCTATGGTCTGTAAAATTGGTTAACACAGTCGCGCGGGCTGACTCCGCGCGAGCAAGGAAGGTTTAATGAAAGACGTCTCACACCGTGACTCGTTCGCGTTCAGCGCCCGCGTACTGGGCGCGCTGTTTTATTTTGCGCCAGATAACGAGCAGACTGCGCCGCTGGTGCAGGCACTTACGGCTGGCGAATGGATTGAGGACTGGCCCCTGCCTCGCGAAAGCCTGTTGCCTGTCGCTAAAACGTTTGCCGAGCCTGCCGATGAACCGCTTACGGACGCGTGGCAACGGCTATTTATTGGCCCTTATGCCCTGCCCGCTCCGCCTTGGGGTTCCGTCTGGCTGGACCGCGAATCCGTCTTGTTTGGTGAGTCAACGCTCGCGCTGCGCCAGTGGATGCGCGAAAACGGCATCGCTTTTGAGATGCAGCAAAACGAACCGGAAGATCATTTCGGTACGCTGCTGCTGCTGGCGGCGTGGCTGGCTGAGAATGGCCGCGAGGCGGAGTGCGATCGGCTTCTGGCATGGCACCTGCTGCCGTGGAGCACTCGCTTCCTCTCGGTGTTTGTCGATAACGCCGGGCATCCGTTCTATACCGCGCTGGCCAAACTTGCGCAGCTGACGCTCGCGGACTGGCGAACCGGGTTGCTTGTTCCGGTTGCGGAAAAGACACTGTATCGTTAAGAGAGGTGGCTTGCTTGCGGGTGGCGGGCAAGCCTTTAATTTATGCATCACCACCTGATTCACTCATACTCTCTTTGCTTTGAATGAACCGAAGTGCGAGATAGAGGTCTGGTGCCAGAATCATGTCATCATCATTCATTGTTGGCCGACTATCTTTAAACCAGCGCGTTAATTCCGTTTTCCTGCCCGCCAGGATTAACGTAA
>NZ_QZCS01000038.1 GCF_003594915.1 Enterobacter chuandaensis | reverse complement strand
TATCTCAAACATGACTCGCAAGTCAGTTTTGAGATATGACGGCAGGTGACTTTCACTCACGAACCAGCAAGTGGCGTCCCCTAGGGGATTCGAACCCCTGTTACCGCCGTGAAAGGGCGGTGTCCTGGGCCTCTAGACGAAGGGGACACTGAAGTCTCAATCGCAAGACGCCTTGCTATTTACTTTTCATCAGACAATCTGTGTGAGCACTA
>NZ_QZCS01000037.1 GCF_003594915.1 Enterobacter chuandaensis | reverse complement strand
ACTCCTTTTAAAGGATGAGCGGTACAGAGATTACACACGATGGGGCTATAGCTCAGCTGGGAGAGCGCCTGCTTTGCACGCAGGAGGTCTGCGGTTCGATCCCGCATAGCTCCACCATCTTTTACTGCGAACACAAGAAAACTTCAGAGTGAACCTGAAAAGGTGCACTGCGAAGTTTTGCTCTTTAAAAATCTGGATCAAGCTGAAAATTGAAACGACACATCTTTAATG
>NZ_QZCS01000036.1 GCF_003594915.1 Enterobacter chuandaensis | reverse complement strand
GGAAAATATTCACAAAATAGAGAGCTACCCGAAGCCGGACGGACACGACCGGCACTGTATGGACTTTGTGAGGTAGCCCGATGCACACTGCTTTTTCTTCCCCGTCTTCTGCCCCTGCCGCGCCGCTGATGCCGGTTTCTGATACCGTTCACGAGCGCTTTATCCGTCTGCCCGAAGTGATGCATCTGTGCGGCCTGTCCCGCTCGACCATTTACGACCTCATCAGCCGGGAAGCTTTCCCGAAACAAATCTCCCTCGGTGGGAAAAACGTGGCGTGGGCGCAGTCTGAAATCACCGCATGGATGGCAGATCGCATTGCCGAACG
>NZ_QZCS01000035.1 GCF_003594915.1 Enterobacter chuandaensis | reverse complement strand
GTGTGTTCGAGTCTCTCAAATTTTCGCAATCAGAAGTGAAACATCTTCGGGTTGTGAGGTTAAGCGACTAAGCGTACACGGTGGATGCCCTGGCAGTCAGAGGCGATGAAGGACGTGCTAATCTGCGAAAAGCGCCGGCGAGGTGATATGAACCTTTGACCCGGCGATGTCCGAATGGGGAAACCCAGTGCAATTCGTTGCACTATCGTTAACTGAATACATAGGTTAACGAGGCGAACCGGGGGAACTGAAACATCTAAGTACCCCGAGGAAAAGAAATCAACCGAGATTCCCCCAGTAGCGGCGAGCGAACGGGGAGCAGCCCGGAGTCTGAATCAGCTTGTGTGTTAGTGGAACGGTCTGGAAAGTCCGACGGTACAGGGTGATAGTCCCGTACACGAAA
>NZ_QZCS01000034.1 GCF_003594915.1 Enterobacter chuandaensis | reverse complement strand
AGTGTCGCTGCCGCAGCTTCGGTGCATGGTTTAGCCCCGTTACATCTTCCGCGCAGGCCGACTCGACCAGTGAGCTATTACGCTTTCTTTAAATGATGGCTGCTTCTAAGCCAACATCCTGGCTGTCTGTGCCTTCCCACATCGTTTCCCACTTAACCATGACTTTGGGACCTTAGCTGGCGGTCTGGGTTGTTTCCCTCTTCACGACGGACGTTAGCACCCGCCGTGTGTCTCCCGTGATAACATTCTTCGGTATTCGTAGTTTGCATCGGGTTGGTAAGCCGGGATGGCCCCCTAGCCGAAACAGTGCTCTACCCCCGAAGATGAGTTCACGAGGCGCTACCTAAATAGCTTTCGGGGAGAACCAGCTATCTCCCGGTTTGATTGGCCTTTCACCCCCAGCCACAGGTCATCCGCTAATTTTTCAACATTAGTCGGTTCGGTCCTCCAGTTAGTGTTACCCAACCTTCAACCTGCCCATGGCTAGATCACCGGGTTTCGGGTCTATACCCTGCAACTTAACGCCCAGTTAAGACTCGGTTTCCCTTCGGCTCCCCTATACGGTTAACCTTGCTACAGAATATAAGTCGCTGACCCATTATACAAAAGGTACGCAGTCACCCCATAAAGAGGCTCCCACTGCTTGTACGTACACGGTTTCAGGTTCTTTTTCACTCCCCTCGCCGGGGTTCTTTTCGCCTTTCCCTCACGGTACTGGTTCACTATCGGTCAGTCAGGAGTATTTAGCCTTGGAGGATGGTCCCCCCATATTCAGACAGGATACCACGTGTCCCGCCCTACTCTTCGAGTTCACA
>NZ_QZCS01000033.1 GCF_003594915.1 Enterobacter chuandaensis | reverse complement strand
CCTTCACGGATTGCGAAACGCAGACCGTCGTCCATCGCGATTGGGTGGATCAGAGTCACAACCATCTTGATGTTGTCGCCTGGCATTACCATCTCAACGCCTTCTGGCAGTTCGATGGTACCGGTCACGTCAGTTGTACGGAAGTAGAACTGTGGACGGTAGCCTTTGAAGAACGGAGTATGACGGCCGCCTTCGTCTTTGGACAGGATGTAAACTTCAGATTCGAACTTGGTGTGTGGCTTGATTGAGCCTGGCTTCGCCAGAACCTGACCACGTTCGATTTCTTCACGTTTGATACCACGCAGCAGAACACCAACGTTCTCACCAGCACGGCCTTCGTCCAGCAGTTTGCGGAACATTTCAACGCCAGTACAGGTAGACTTCGCAGTCTCTTTGATACCAACGATTTCAACTTCTTCACCAACTTTGATGATACCGCGCTCTACACGACCGGTAACAACGGTACCACGACCGGAGATGGAGAATACGTCTTCAATTGGCAGCAGGAATGGCTTGTCAATCGCACGCTCTGGTTCTGGGATGTAAGAATCCAGGTAGCCAGCCAGTTCGATGATTTTCGCTTCCCACTCTGCTTCGCCTTCCAGCGCTTTCAGCGCGGAACCACGAACGATAGGAGTGTCGTCGCCTGGGAAATCGTACTGAGACAGCAGTTCACGAACTTCCATCTCTACCAGTTCCAGCAGCTCTTCGTCATCAACCATGTCGCATTTGTTCAGGAACACGATGATGAAAGGAACGCCTACCTGACGACCCAGCAGGATGTGCTCACGAGTCTGAGGCATTGGGCCGTCAGTCGCAGCAACAACCAGGATCGCGCCGTCCATCTGCGCAGCACCGGTAATCATGTTTTTAACATAGTCGGCGTGGCCCGGGCAGTCTACGTGTGCGTAGTGGCGAGTCGGGGTGTCGTACTCAACGTGAGAGGTGTTGATGGTGATACCACGAGCTTTTTCTTCTGGCGCGTTATCGATCTGGTCGAATGC
>NZ_QZCS01000032.1 GCF_003594915.1 Enterobacter chuandaensis | reverse complement strand
GCCCATGAGCGGTAAGCGTTATCCCGAAGAGTTTAAAACTGAAGCAGTCAAACAGGTTGTTGATCGCGGTTATTCTGTTGCCAGCGTTGCAACACGTCTCGATATCACCACCCACAGCCTTTATGCCTGGATAAAGAAGTACGGTCCGGATTCTTCCACTAATAAAGAACAGTCAGATGCTCAGGCCGAGATCCGCCGTCTCCAGAAAGAGCTGAAACGGGTTACCGACGAACGGGACATATTAAAAAAAGCCGCGGCGTACTTCGCAAAGCTGTCCGACTGAGGTACGCCTTTATCCGTGACAACTCCTGTTGCTGGCCTGTTCGCCTGCTCTGTCGGGTGCTGGATGTTCATCCCAGTGGTTTTTACGCCTGGCTTCAGCAGCCGCATTCACAACGCCATCAGGCAGACCTGAGACTGACAGGACAGATTAAACAGTTCTGGCTGGAATCGGGATGCGTCTATGGTTATCGCAAAATCCATCTGGATCTGCGTGACAGCGGGCAACAGTGCGGAGTAAACAGAGTCTGGAGACTGATGAAACGTGTCGGAATAAAGGCTCAGGTCGGATACCGAAGCCCGCGGGCACGTAAAGGCGAGGCCAGTATCGTGTCACCCAACAGGCTCCAGCGACAGTTCAATCCGGATGCTCCTGATGAGCGTTGGGTAACGGACATAACCTACATCAGGACCCACGAAGGCTGGCTGTATCTTGCCGTTGTTGTTGATCTGTTCTCACGCAAAATTATCGGCTGGTCCATGCAATCCCGGATGACAAAGGACATTGTCCTGAACGCACTGCTGATGGCTGTATGGCGGCGTAATCCCGAAAAACAGGTGCTGGTTCATTCGGATCAGGGCAGTCAGTACACAAGCCATGAGTGGCAGTCGTTCCTGAAATCACACGGCCTGGAGGGTAGCATGAGCCGTCGCGGTAACTGCCATGATAATGCGGTTGCAGAAAGTTTTTTCCAGTTGTTGAAACGTGAACGGATAAAGAAAAAGATCTACGGAACGCGGGAAGAAGCACGCAGTGATATTTTTGATTACATCGAAATGTTTTATAACAGTAAGCGTCGGCATGGTTCTAGCGAACAGATGTCACCGACAGAATATGAAAACCAGTATTATCAACGGCTCGGAAGTGTCTAGATTATCCGTGGCGATTCA
>NZ_QZCS01000031.1 GCF_003594915.1 Enterobacter chuandaensis | reverse complement strand
TTTCGCCATCAGACCCTAGCGTCAGCCCGAAACCGCTTGCGGGTTCGGCGGAGCCCGGCGGGTGCGTCAGCAGCCGCCCTGGCGGAGTGGGGCTCGACGACCGGACAGCAGCGCTGGCCGGGAGCCGAAGGGGGCCATAGCCCTGCCCTTTTTCCGTGTTATGGCCATGACGGAGCTGCAGCTGAGAAAGATAACCAGCAGGACGCCGGTTCTGATCGTAGGTGAGAAGGGAAGCACTGCAACGGGGAAAGGCAGGAGCGCCGGAGGCGCTTTCGCCCTCCCCGTTTCCCCGCAGGGGAAAGAGGTTTGTGCGGTTGCCCTGATGAATGCCACCAAGGCTGGACCGAATACTGTATCAGGGGCTAAATCTCACCCGCCTCAATGGCCATCTCGGTCATTAAATCGTCGTATGCCTCCTTCGCACGTTCTTCCTCAGCCCACGTCAGAAATAAGCCGCGCATCGACGCTGCTCCCATGAATACCGGGCGGTCTTTAAGAGGTAATTTAGCCAGGTAGTCCAGCGCCATTCCCAGCAAAGTGACATCATAGATTTCGTAGTACGCGCCGCATGTTTTTCCAGCCCGCTTTTCCATACGAGCCAGAACCACATCAGCACGAATCACGTCGAACGGATTACGTGAGTGAATATTGCGTACAAAGCCATCAGTGCGCAGGAGCGTTGTTTTATGTGTCACCGTTGTTTGCATCATGATTTGTCTCCAGCGAAGATCTTTACGAAAGAAGGTAATACGCGTGAGAAATTTTCCAGCAATGCAGCTGCGGCAACCGGGTAACCATCCAGTAGCCATACTGAGAAGTAATCCGGGACTTCCGGATCGATATAAATCAGTTCGACACTGTCAGCCGGTGCGACAAAATTAACAGGCTTCACATCAGCTTGTGATTCGCTGACGACCCATGAATACAGATCCCAGAATTGTTCAAAAGTAAGCGCTGAGACTGTTTCACTCTGCCCGATGGTTTCCATAACAAAGCCACTGGACTCAGTTTGTGTTTTTCCCCCTATCTTCCTGGAAGATTCGGGAGCGGCGGTTTTGACGTTGACTTTTTGTGTGTGCATCCTGGTTTTCTCCTGTGGTGATGGTTGTCCATCTCCCTGGTGAGTTCTCTCGCGGCAAAGGGCAAAGGAGCAACGGCGAAGGGCGGAAGGAAAGGGGCGGAGACTAAAGTTTTTGCGGTACGCAAAAAGTTTTGGCGGAGTGCATTTCACCCCTTGGATGACGACCCGACGGTGCTACGACA
>NZ_QZCS01000003.1 GCF_003594915.1 Enterobacter chuandaensis | reverse complement strand
AGCAGCGATAATTACAGGACTATTATGCCCCTCCTTTGAATCAACACCATTTTCTATAACAATTACATTACGTCCAAGAAACACTCACTTTTTTCAGCGTTTAAGAAATAGCTCTACCAACATAATTTTTTTCCGCTTTCAGTTAGTCTATTTTATGTTTCATAAAGCATTAAATCTTATTTCGAATGAAATATAAAGTTAACCCCAAACCGTTTTACCCCGCTAAATATTTAGCCTCTCAATCAAGGGGTTAACACGAAACGTGCATCTGGCCACGCACCTTATAAGTCAATGTAAACATTGAGATATTTTGCGACACCCCTTAAAAACTCACTTTGGCTATTCATGCCATTTATGATTTAGATCAATATCCAAAAGCTCGCATTAATTGATAGTTACTGCACGTCACGAATTAAGTGATTTATTCAAAATTCTACGTAACCCCGTTATTTTAATCAGGCGTAACCAGACGTTACATCAACACGCCAGGATAGCTAGCCTTACCCATTTTTACTTTTTAAATGATGAGTGCTTTTAAAATGAAACTTGCTAAAAATGCCGTTACATTTTTTGTATCCGGCGTTATTTTGACTGGTTCTATAAATGTAACTAAAGCTGCAGATGTAAATGTAAACCTTAACGATAACGTATCCAACGCAGGTACTTTTATTCAGATTCAGGGCACTGATAATACCGCTTATAATCTGGATAATATGAAAGCTGAAAACGTAACGCAAGACGGGCAGATCTATAACTTGCAAGGCGATCGTGAACGAATGCAAGACGAGATCAACGTAAGTAAAAATAATATCAGCACGAACACCGCTGATATCTCCTCTCTTCAAACGACTGTTTCTCACGTAGATCAGGAAGCTAAATTAGCAGGCGCTCTTGCCGACACCGCTAATACAAAAGGTGATGTGGCGTTAAAAGGCGTGCTTACTAACGGAACTGCAATTACTGATATTGAAACTGTTAATGCTGTGCAAGATAGCCGCCTGTTAGCTCTTGAGAATACACCAAAACCCACTAACGGCGTAGATGGAAAAGATGGCGCTAAAGGCGATAAAGGCGATAAAGGCGATACCGGTTCTACAGGCGCACAAGGCGTTGCTGGAGTTAACGGACGTGATGGAGCGAATGGTAAAGATGGCGTGATGACCACCGTGACACGAACGCAGGTAGACACGGCAACACAAGCTAAAGTCGCAACTAATAGTCAGGCTATTACTGCCAAAGCACAGGAACTGCAGGCTACCAAACAGACATTACAGGCTCTGAATAACAACACCAACCAGCAATTTAGGTCGCTGCGTGAGGAAGTCGATAATAACAAGAAAGAAGCAAACGCGGGTATCAGTGGCGCGATGGCGATGGCCGGTTTACCACAGGTGCAAACGAATCAGCGCGTGATGTTCTCGGCTGGCGGTGCGACTTACAACGGTGAAAGCGCTTTAGCGGTTGGGGCGTCGGTTAACTTTAACGAACATATGGTTGGTAAAGTGAGCTTCTCTGATGATACAGCAAATAACATGGGAGCTTCAGTCGGCGTAGGGATCGGCTTTTAATAAAGAACCAGCATGACAAAATACATTGTTATCTCTGTAATATTGTACCTGATGCTTATTATCGTTGGCGCATGGTTAGGTATTATGTATCAGACTTATTATATTTGCGGCTATTAAACCTCCTTCTATCGAATATATTTCATCTAAGGTATTATCATAATGATAAAGTCACTCTCAGCGGTATTAATAGCTGGTGCTGCCATCCTGCTTTCTGCGTGTACTTCACCTGCTCAGCGCATGGCCGAATGTGAGCGCCAGGGTATTAGCAAAGATACCTGCTACCTGGCTGAGCAAAATCGCCAGAATGTTTACAATGAAGCCGCACAAAATGCAGCATGGGCAAACGCGCGTGATGCCGCTGCGGGTACGGGTATCTGGGCTAAAAAAGACGCGAAGCAACATGCACAGGCAGCTAAAGCGGTTCACGCCTTTAAATGGGAAGGGATGAAGATCACGATTAAAGGTGAGATATTAGACGTCGATGGCGTATTGGGCGCGCTGGATGAAAACGAGCCTCAGGCAAAAGTTTATTCACAAGGGCTATACACCTTCATTTACTATCCTGCTAAAGGCAAACTAGCGGTGAGTAAAGAAGGAAAGTTTGTAGGCTACGCAACAAAGATTAAATAGAAAACAAAGGCGACAGCTGTCGCCTTTTTCATTTGCAGGCCTTAACGTATTACTCTAGCTGCCACGCCCCGGCATCAATAAGCGATGCACTCCCCGTCCAGGCAAACAATGCCAGTTCGCGCGCCCCTTCATCAGGGTAAATGCGGCTGCTGAGGCACGCCTCCCCTTCATTGACAAACACTTCCACTGACGAGTTGTCAACGAACAGGCGCAGGCTTAGCGTGTCGTTCAGGTTCAGCGCGACGCTTCGGGTGCCGCACAGGCCATACTGCGGATAATGACGCTCCAGCACCAGGCGCTGCATCTGCGCATCGACGTAGAGGCGTAATCCGTCGCCAAGACGAATGCCGTACTGCTCTGCGCTGCTGTTGACGCAATCCCACTGCAGAATGACCTCCATCGCATCACAGCTTTCCACCTGAGCGATCTGCTGATTGTTGAGCGTGCTCACCGGCCAGGGGAACCACGCCCCCCGCAGGCTTTCGACTTCTCTGGCTGGCCGCATCTGCAGGCGGTTATCCGCACTTAGCGTCAGCTCGCGCGGTAAAGAGAGCATGCCAGCCCACCCATCCTGCTGTTCCGGAAGGGGGGATTCCCACATGTCCAGCCAGCCGATAACAATGCGGCGTCCGTCAGGCGTCAGGAAGCTTTGTGGCGCATAGAAATCATGCCCGCAGTCCATCTCCACAAACTCACCTTCACGCACGAAAGGTTGGCCGGGCTGCCACTCGCCCAGCAGGTAGCCGCTCTGGAAAAGATTGCGATTGTTGAATCCCTCCGCAGCCAGCCCCTGAGGTGAAAACATCAGAACGCGTTTGCCGTTGAGGGTGAAAAAGTCCGGGCATTCCCACATGTAACCCATCTCTTTTTCAGCCACCGCAAGCACGCCCATATCCTCCCACTCGCGCAGGTCGTCAGAACGGTAAACGCGCACCTGGCCCGTCTCGCCATCCCGTGCACCGACAACCATGTACCAGCGCTCCCCTTCCCGCCACACTTTCGGATCGCGGAAGTGATGCAGCCCAGGCGGCGTATCAACGATCGTTCCTTGTCGCGTAAAATGGACGCCATCACGGCTGGTTGCCAGGCACTGTACCTGGTAAAGGTTAGCCTCGTCACCCGGATCGCCGTGGAATTTGTGTCCGGTATAAATCAGCGCCAGCGTATCGCCATCCACCACCGCCGAGCCGGAAAAACAGCCGTCCTTGTCTTCTGGCCCTTCCGGTGCCAGCGCCACCGGGAGATGTTCCCAGCGAACTAAATCCTTGCTGCGCGCATGGCCCCAGTGCATCGGCCCCCACTGGATCGAGTACGGATGATGCTGGTAAAACGCGTGATACCAGCCGTCAAACCACACCAGGCCATTCGGGTCGTTCATCCAGCCGGCACGCGCGGCGAGGTGGTAACGTGGATACCAGCGCAGGTTAAGATCGCCGCGTTTGGCCTGTAATGCCTGTTCAGCTTTGGCAATGGAATACATCATTTATTCACTCTTTTCAGTCAGATAGTGGAGGGTTGCGGCATGAGCGGGTCAGAAGAAGACTTACCCGAGCGCAACAGGAAGATGGAGATGAGCGTGGTGCTGAAAACTAATAGCCCCATAATGAGATAGGATTGGGCAAAGCCGTATTTCTCATAGCTGTAACCCGCCAGCGGCGACAGAACCGAAGCAATCACCGAGCTTGTACAGGCAAAGCCCACCAGATAGAGGGTGGAAGAGAGCCGTTTATCAAAATGCAGGCTGTTGTATTTAAAGATTGAGACCAGCAATACGGGCAGTTCAACCGCGTGCAGCAGCTTGGTAATGGAGATGAGCACCGGCCCCTCAACCAGACCGGATGCCACCATACGCATTGCCATCACCATGCCCGCGAATATCAGGCCGTTTTTCGCGCCGAGGCGGTTTACCAGCCACGGGGCACAAAACATGCCCGCCGCCTCAAGAAAAACCTGGAAGGAGTTGAGATAGCCGTACATGGCGTTTCCTTCCTGCAACGTCGGGAACTGTGACGAGAAATAGACCGGGAACTGCTGATCGTAAACGCCGTAAATGCAGGTGCCGATAACGAAAAACACCAGCGCCCAAAAACGCGGCAGCGTCAGCAGGCGTAATGCGTCCTCCAGCGTGACCTTGCCACCGGACACCGCTTCCTGCATGGCGTGCGGGGCGGAAGAGACCCTGAGGCGCGCGAGCAAAACAAAAAACACCAGCCCGGCACAGCTCGCGACAGCGAAATTCAGCTTCGGATTTATATTAAACAGGAGCCCCGCAAAAAAGGTTGCCACCGCCCAGCCAAGCGATCCCCACATTCTCGCCTTGCCAAACTCAAACTGGCTCTGACGGGCTACGCGTTCGGTATAGGATTCCAGCACCCCAATCCCACCGTTAAACGTCAGGCCGATATAAATCCCACCAAAAATACTGCCCAGCAATACGTTAATCTGCAGCAGATAGCCAAACAGCAAAAAGGCCGGGCCGGAAAGAATCAGCAGACTGGTCAGAAACCAGAGCAGGTGTTTGCGCAGGCCAAGTTTGTCCTGAATAAATCCATAACAGATTTGTGCAAACAGCGCGGATACGGAAAGCACGGCATAGATAATGCCCGTATCCCCCGCTTTTAAGCCCACTTCCTGATGGAGCCAGATAGAGAGCAACGAACCGGAAGATGACCAGGTGACAAAAAAGAAAAACAGTAATGCGCTCAGTAAGGGATAGCTGTGAGAGTGATGCGTTTTCATCATGACATTCTCATGTTGGAGTAATGACACAATGGTAACGTTAACATTTATGCTTTCTCATGCAGCTTGAGTGATATTTAAGATGTTAATCACGAAAGTTAACGTTAACATCAAGAGAATGAGATCGCGATCAAAAATTCATAAGTGAGGTAAGCGAGACTTAACCTGGTCATCAGCCTTCCTTTTACATCAGCGACTTAGTTGTATACCCTCTCACAGAGCATTAATGGAGTAAGAAAATGGCTTCCCTGAAGGACGTCGCAAAGCTGGCTAACGTATCGCTGATGACGGTTTCCCGCGCGCTTAACAGCCCGGAGCGTCTTAAACCGGAAACGCTGGCGCGCGTGCAGTGGGCTATCGAGCAGACCAGCTACGTTCCCGATCTGTCCGCCAAGAAAATACGCGGCGCAAACGCTTCACCTAAAACCATTGGCGTGCTGGCGCTCGATACGGTCACGACTCCGTTCTCGGTGGAGATTACGCTGTCTATTGAAGAGACGGCCAGGCTGCACGGCTGGAATAGCTTCGTCATGAATATGTTTGCTGACGACAACCCGGATGCCATCGTCGATCTTCTGCTCTCCCACCGGCCAGACGGGATTATCTACACCACGATGGGGCTACGTCAGGTTCCTTTTCCTGCCAAGCTGCTCACCCTCCCCTGCGTACTGGCCAACTGTGAAAGTGTCGGTGAAAAGGTCGCCAGCTATATTCCGGATGATGAACAGGGGCAGTACGCCGCCGTCAGGGCGTTACTCGCTGAGGGCTATCGGCAGCCCCTGTGTCTGCATTTACCTGTGGGCCATCTGGCCACAACTCGACGCCGTCAGGGGCTTGAACGTGCCTGCCGTGAAGCCGGGCTCGACCCGGACAGACTGGAGCACAGCTATATGGCGCCCGGAGACGAGCATTATCGTGACATTCCGTCCGCATTGCTGGCGCGCATTCAGAATGGCATCCCCCGGTTTGACTCCGTTATCTGCGGCAACGATCGTATCGCGTTTATGGTGTATCAGACGCTGCTGGCGCAGGGGATTCGCATTCCTGAAGATGTCGCGGTTATCGGCTACGACAATATGGTGGGCATTGGAGAATTGTTCCAGCCCCCTCTTTCAACGGTTCAGTTGCCCCACTATGAAATTGGTCGCCTGAGCGCCCTTCACATTATTCATGGTGAACAGCACCGGGAAACGACGCGCGTTGAAAGTCCATTTTTAATGCGTGATTCCATTGCGCACGCCATGTGACCACCGCTTTTTGCCGGTGATGGAAAAATAAGGGGGTATAAAGGCAGCATACCTCCTTTTTTCTCAGTCAATGGCACGATTTGTCACACTCTTTTCTTTCATTTAACACCCCGTCCAAACCTCACGTAACCAACTGTTTTTGCTCGCCATAAAGTGCAATCTTCTTTTTAAAAAGGGTGATATCGCCTCTCCTGTGCCCCATGTCACAAAACAGTAAACAAATTAACCATTGAGCCCCGTGACAAAAGGCTCTATATTGGCGGCGTTTTTTTCAGGCCCCCATCTGTTTTTTAACTTTTTATTCAATCGTGGCTCATAACGAAGCGGCGGTTGTAGGAGTGATATGATGACGGATAAAGTCCGTATTGACACCGTAGATGCCCACAAAAGCAACGAAACCTATCTGGCCCGTCAGGCCGAGTTTGAATCTAACGTCAGGAGTTATCCGCGCAAACTGCCTTTAGCGATCACTAAAGCAGAAGGCGTGTGGATCACCGATGCAGATAATAAAGAATACCTTGACTGTTTAGCAGGCGCAGGCACCCTTGCGCTTGGCCATAACCATCCTGATGTGCTGAAAAGCATCCAAAATGTCATTACCAGCGGCTTGCCGTTACACACTCTGGATCTGACTACGCCTCTGAAAGACGCGTTTTCTGAATACCTGCTCTCTCTGCTGCCTGGTCAGGGCAAAGAGTACTGCCTGCAGTTCACCGGTCCATCCGGTGCCGACGCCGTAGAAGCGGCGCTGAAGCTGGCGAAAAAAGTGACCGGTCGTAGCGGTATCATCAGCTTCTCTGGCGGTTACCACGGTATGACTCACGGCGCGCTGTCCGTGACCGGCAACCTGTCTCCGAAAGAAGCAGTAGACGGTATGATGCCAGAAGTGCAGTTCATGCCTTACCCGCACGAGTACCGCTGCCCGCTGGGTATCGGTGGTGAAGCGGGCGTGAAAGCGCTGACTTACTACTTCGATAACCTGATTAACGACGTTGAAAGCGGCGTGCGCAAACCTGCTGCGGTGATCCTGGAAGCCGTTCAGGGCGAAGGCGGCGTTAACCCGGCTCCGGCCGAGTGGCTGCAGCGCATCCGTAAAGTGACTCAGGAACACGGCATTCTGCTGATCCTCGACGAAGTTCAGGCTGGCTTTGCCCGTACCGGTAAATTCTTCGCCTTCGAACACGCTGGCATTGAGCCAGACATCATCGTGATGTCTAAAGCCGTCGGTGGCGGTCTGCCGCTGGCCGTGCTCGGTATCAAAAAGCAGTTCGACGCATGGGCGCCAGGCCACCATACCGGCACCTTCCGCGGCAACCAGCTGGCGATGGCAACCGGTCTGACGACGCTGAAAATCCTGAAAGATCAGAACATCGCTGGCAAAGTGGCTGCACAGGGCGAATGGCTGAAAGGCCAGCTGAAAGAGATGGCGAAACGTTATCCGGTCATCGGCCACGTTCGCGGTCTGGGCATGATGATCGGTATTGAGATCGTTAAGCCGCACGAAGCCGCTGACCACATGGGCTGCTTCCCGGGCGACGGCGAACTGTCTGCGCTGATTCAGAAGAAGTGCTTCGAAGCCGGTCTGATTCTGGAGCGTGGCGGCCGTAACGGTATCGTTCTGCGCCTGCTGCCGTCTCTGCTGATCAGCGACGAAGAGCTGAAAATCTTCCTGGATAAATTTGAGCAGGCACTGCTTGCTGCGGGCGTTCGCCCGGCGTAACCGGAGTTATTGATTACGATGTCTGATTCAAACCCAATTTTGTTCTCCTCTGCGCAGAGCATTGAAGCTTACCAGCAGGCGATTGAACAAAGCACTCAGGCTGTGATGCAGTGGCTGAAACAGCCTGAGATGTACCAGGGCAAAACGGTCGCGGAGCTGCGCGACCGTATTAAGCTGGATTTCAACCCGAAAGGGCTGGGAAACGAAGCGGCGATTGAACGCGCCGTCGAGTTCTTCCTGAAAGACAGCTTGTCCGTTCATCACCCGCAGTGCGTGGCGCACCTGCACTGCCCAAGCCTGGTGGTAAGCCAGGCGGCGGAAGTGCTGATCAACGCCACTAACCAGAGTATGGACTCCTGGGATCAAAGCCCGTCCGCAACCATTATTGAGATCAAACTGATCGAATGGCTGCGTACCCGCGTGGGTTATCAGGCTGGCGACGCGGGTGTCTTCACCAGCGGCGGTACCCAGAGCAACCTGATGGGCCTGATGCTGGCTCGCGATGCGTTCTTCGCGCGTCAGGGTCACTCCGTTCAGCAGGACGGCCTGGTGGGCGATCTGCGCAAAATTCGCGTGCTGTGCTCCGAAAACGCGCACTTCTCCGTGCAGAAAAACATGGCGCTGATGGGCCTGGGCTATCAGTCCGTGGTGCAGGTGAAAACCGACGAGTTCTCCCGCATGGATCTGACCGATCTGGCGGCGAAAATCGAACAGTGCAACGCGAACGGCGAGCAGATTCTGGCCATCGTCGCGACGGCAGGTACTACCGATGCCGGTGCTATCGATCCGCTGCGCGCGATCGCTGAACTGGCCGCGAAACAGAACATCTGGGTACACGTTGATGCGGCCTGGGGCGGCGCGCTGCTGATGTCTGAGCAGTATCGTCACTACCTGGACGGCATCGAGCTGGTGGATTCCGTCACCCTGGACTTCCACAAGCAGTTCTTCCAGACCATCAGCTGCGGCGCGTTCCTGCTGAAAGAAGCGCGTCACTATGAGCTGATGCGCTATCAGGCGGCTTACCTGAACTCTGAGTTCGACGAAGAAGCGGGCGTGCCTAACCTTGTGTCCAAATCTCTGCAGACCACCCGTCGTTTCGACGCACTGAAGCTGTGGATGAGCCTGGAAGCGCTGGGTCAGGAGCAATACGCGGCGATCATCGATCACGGCGTGACGCTGGCACAGCAGGTTGCGGCCTACGTGAAAGCGCAGCCTGCTCTGGAACTGGTCATGCAGCCACAGCTGGCAAGCGTGCTGTTCCGCTTCCGCGGACAGGTGCAGATGGACGACGCGGGCATCGCCCTGCTGAACCAGAAAATTGGTGATGCGCTGCTGGAATCTGGCCGCGCTAACGTCGGCGTGACCGAGCATAACGGCGTGACCTGCCTGAAGCTGACGCTGCTGAATCCAACCGTGACGCTGGAGGATATTAAAGTCCTACTGTCTCTGGTTGAGCGCACCGCGCAGGAACTTCTGGCTAAGTAATACAAAACCCCTCTTCCGTCGGGAGAGGGGTTATCTTTATACGCCTGCCCACCACATCCTTAATTTTAATCCCCAGTAGCTCGTCCAGCCCGTTGTGGTGCTGACCACATCACCCTTCGAGACAATCACCAGCGTCGGCGTCACGCTCACCTGCCACTGCTGCGACAAGGCACCGTTTGCATCGTTAATTACCGGCATCCTCAGGCTTTTCTTTTCTGCCCAGCGGGCAAGCTTTGCATCATCACCGGATCGCATGGCAATGCTCACGACGTTACCGCCCTCTTCTGCCAGCTTATCGACCGCAGGCGTTGTATAACGACAGATGCTGCACCAGGTTGCCCAGACGTAGATCAGCAGCGGGCGCTCCTGGCTGAGCGCCGTGATATCGTGGATCTTACCGTCGATACTCTGCATCGGGGTTGCGCTAAAACTGGCAGGCAGAGTCGGTTTTCGGTACTGATCCACGCCCCACATGACGGCCAGCGCCATCACAAAAAGTATGGCGCCTTCCCGCGCCCAGCGACCCAGGCGACTGAATTTGCGGTTATCCATTATGACCTCTCGATTCAACGGAGGTCATCTTAACGGGCTATTGGCCGTCATGCTGTAAAGAAGTGTCGCGCCACGTTTATTCCGGGGTATAACCATAGTCGTAATGGCTATATCCCGAGCTGTAATAGAGCGCGGCGGATTTCACGATGTCATTGAGGATCGCGCCATTCACCTTTACCCCCATCTGCTGCAGACGCTTCAGGCTGTTCTCGATCTCTTTAACGCTGGTTTTACCAAAGCGGGCCACCAGCAGGTTCGTTAAGCTGGTTTTCAACATTCACAACCTGGTCGAGGATCGTCTTCGCCTCAAGGGATAAATCAACAGAATCGCACTGCTCCCTGTAGGCGTTCAGCCGTGCTTCGGCTTCATCCAGTTCGCGGCGGATTTTAGGCAGTTGATCCTGCAAAAATGTCAGGCTGCGGGTGTCTTCCGCTTCCTGACGTTCAATATTCTGGCTGAGATAACTTTCAGCAATGGTATTGAGTACCACGGCAATTTTGTCAGCATCTTCGCCCGTCAGCGTTAAGGTAATAATTCCGCTCTGTTTCGCCGGCTCCGCGACGGTAAACCGGCGCTGGAGGGCGTTAATTGCTTCAAGCCTGGTGAGGGTTTTGAGGTCAAATTGGGCGCTCAGTGACGTTACCAGCAGCGTCCCCCCGTTTTTAACAAGCGTTTTCCCGACAACGCCATCAGCCTCCAGGTTTTTGCCCTCAAGTCGATATCGGCCCTGCTCCTGAACGGTCAGTAAAAGTTCCTGCGGCTTGTCTTCCTGAAGGGGAAGAGTCAGCGTGCCAATGGTCAGTTCACCGGCTTTACGTTCGCGTTCCAGCAGCGCCCCGATGACCGGGAACAGGTGCCGTTTGGCGCTGTATGTGAGACCTGACTTGTCAACGGCCTCCCCAAAATCATCCGCGATTTGAGCAGCAAAAGTTCAGGGGCGGCATCGGGAGAAACATCGGCACCAAACTTGTCTGATTTATGAGACGACATTACTGCTTCATTCCTTGTTGACGCAAACGACGAGCCCATTCCTGGCTGGATTTTCCCAACTGTTCGAAAACATATTCGAAGGCTTCCCGACTTTTGCAATACGGGTCGGGAATGTCCTTTGTCTCAAGCCACTGACCAAACAACAGCGATTTCCCCCGAATCTCCGGGGCTACAGAGGCAATAAAGCGGAGATGCTCCGGCTCCATCACCAGAATCAAATCGGATTTTTGTAACAGACTACGTGTGACCTTACGCGCCACGTGACCTTCCAGCGAAACACCGTGGCGCGAGGCGATTTCTTTTGCTGCCGCATCCCCGGGCGTCCTTCGAGCCCAAATATACCTGCCGAGGTCATCTGCTTGCAGGGTAATAACTGACGTAACAGCCGCTCGCCAATCGGTGAACGGCAAATATTGCCGGTGCAAACCACTAAAATGGAATTGAACATTATTGCGGCCACGATCTGATGTAACGGACGGTTTCGGTCAGGTCATGTACGCCACTGATGGTCGGTACCAGCTGGATGATCACGCGGTTCCAGCGTGAAAGCGGGGCTGTAGAGACATAGACAATGTCGTACGGCTCCAGCTGGAATTCCGTACTCAGCACCATGGCGGAGGCATCTTCTGCATTGAGCTGATAGATATTAGCGATTTTGTCCTTCTCGCCTTTCTGAGACGTCAGGCGAATAACAAAAAATCCCGGTTGCATCGGCCATATCCTGGTTTAACCCGCCGCATTCCCCAGAGCTTCGGCCAGCGTCATGCCGCTGCGATCCATCTTAAGCGTGCTCTGTTTAACCACCTCGCCCCTCACAAACACTTTCAGGGCATTGTTACGGGCAACAAACAGGATGTCGCCAGGATAAAGCAGCTTATTTTGGGTCAGATCGCCATGCTGCATCAGGGCAGAGAGAGAAAGACGCGAGTCCTTGCCATCATGCGTCAAGGAGGCAATGCTGACGCCCACCTGCGGGCTCTCAATGACCTTATCCAGCCGCGCGGTGATCTCCTGGCGCACCTGCGTCACCGTTTTTCCTGCCACGTGCAGCTTTCCAACGTAGGGATAAAAGAGCGTACCATCGGCATTGACCCAGTTGCCGGCGTCGCTCGCGCTGCGGTATTGCCCCGCGGGCGTCGTTAATTCAGGGTGATCCCAGACGGTCGCCGTCAGAATGTCCCCCGGACCAATACGGTATTCCCAGTTTTTGAGCTGCTCATCCAGATTAGGATTTGCCTGAGATTTAGACATGGGTGGACGCAATTTTTCAATCAAAGCCGGGGTCAAAGGAAAAATCTCCACGCGTTTGTCCAGCTGATAATTAACGTCTTCAGCTGGCGTAACCTTTTTCCCGGACAGACTTAAATTTTGACCCGGTGAAAATACACACCCTGTTAACTGGCTGACCGTGAAAAATAAGAGTGAAAGTGCAATTGTATTTTTCATTTATATTAAATGTTGATTAATCGTTGCGCCTGGCGTTAAGCTCGCAAAAGAATTCCAGCTAACACCATGAAATATAATTATATTAATAATTTCGTGACATCTAAAAACCATAAAGCGCAAGCCCGCTGATTTATAAAAAAGTTAACGTCAGCGCACAATTGCGCAAGAAAACAGAAACGAATATCACTTTATACGGTGGCGCATATTAAATGTTATCCCTCGTGAAAGCATTCGCTTAACAGTCCAATTTTGACGGCGAGAGTTATTTTCAGAATAGATTAATAAAATAATAAAAATAATAAATAACTAACACAGCGAGCATTCACTGTAATGATGAACATCGCCGTAATCGACTACCCAAAACCCTCCACTTTTGTTACATTTTTTATCAAACACACCATGCTTTGATACTTAAAATGGACTGTCTGCCTCGTCATGTACGCCCCGCAGACAAAAAGCATCTGTAACGATATCACTGGAGAAAAAATGGCTAAGCGTAAACTGCTGCTTCTGGGTGTATTACTGTCTCTGGCGGGCTCCGCGTTCTCTGCCCCGCAAACCGCCGCTGCGCCATCGGGCATTAAGGCCTACGAAGAACAAGAATTCATCGCGGATTTCACAAAGTTCAAAATCGGCGACACCGCACCCGCGCAGTATCAAACGCCGGAGTACACCATCAAACAGTACCAGTTGCGTAACCTTCCGGCGCCGGATGCCGGTACCCACTGGACCTACATGGGTGAAAACTACGTTCTGATTGGCGATGCCGATGGCAAAATCTACAAAGCCTACAATGGAGATATCTTCTATCATCGCTGATACGATCGTAATCCGTCCGTGGCAGGAGAGCGATCGCCCTTTCCTGCGCACGCTCTTCCTCCACGCCCGGCGTGAAGCCTGGCCGTGGCTGGACAGTTCTGCGTGGCAGCTTGAAGATTTTGACGCGGCAACCCTGGACGAAGAGATTTGGGTGGCGGAACAGGATGGGCACCGACTTGGCTTCGCCTCAGTCTGGACGAACGATAATTTTCTGCACAACCTGTTTGTCGATCCGCAGTATCAGAGCCTGGGCGTCGGACATGTGTTGCTTGAACACGTACAGAAGACGTTTACCAGCACGGGGTCACTCAAGTGTCTGGTGAAGAATGCGCGGGCTATTGCGTTTTACCAGCGGCACGGCTGGCACATTGAGGCGACGGGGAATTCTCCTGAGGGAGAGTACTATCTGATGCATTACCGATTGCGTTAAAGTCGGGTGGCGGCTTCGCCTTACCCGACCTACGTGATAGTGCCATTCGTTGGCCGGGCAAGGCGAAGCCGCCACCCGGCACTAAAGCGCAGAGGAATTACACCGCGCGGAAGGCGATTTCACCCGGGATCACTTCTCCCTGCCAGTAAAGTTGCGCCGCAACGCGCCCTGCCAGCTGGCGATACATCTGGGCAAATTCGCTGTCCGGGCGGCTGACCACCGTTGGTTTACCGCTGTCCAGATCTTCACGCAGGGAAATATGCAGCGGCATCTGCCCCAGTAGCTGGGTGTGATACTGCGCCGCCAGCTTCTCCGCACCGCCGGTACCGAAGATAGGTTCATGGTGTCCACAGTTGCTGCAGATGTGCATGCTCATGTTCTCGACGATACCCAGCACCGGCACTTCCACTTTCTCGAACATCACGATGCCTTTTTTGGCGTCGATCAGCGCGATATCCTGCGGCGTGGTGACCACAACGGCACCCGTTACCGGAATGTTTTGCGCCAGCGTCAGCTGAATGTCACCGGTGCCTGGCGGCATATCCAGCACCAGATAATCCAGATCCGGCCACATTGTCTCCTGCAGCATCTGCAGCAGCGCCTTGCTGGCCATCGGGCCGCGCCAGACCATAGCGTTATCGTCGGTCACCAGGTAACCGATAGAGTTAGTCGCCAGGCCGTGCGCCACGATCGGCGCCATATGCGTGCCGTCCGGCGAGGTTGGACGCTGGTTTTCCGCGCCCAGCATGTTTGGAATGGACGGACCGTAGATATCGGCATCCAGAATACCGACCTTTGCCCCTTCCGCCGCCAGCGCCAGCGCCAGGTTAACGGCAGTAGAGGATTTCCCCACCCCGCCCTTGCCCGAACTGACGGCAATGATGTTTTTCACCCCGTTGACGCCAGGCTGGTTTTTCACGCGCTTCAGCGTGGCGATGCTGTGGCTCAGCTTCCAGTCAATCGCTTTTGCGCCGGTAATGCGCAGCAGCTCAGCGCTGGTCTGCTCTTTCAGCGCGTCAAAGGCGCTGGTCCAGACGAACGGCATCTGCAGCTCAATGTGCAGCGTGTCGTCCAGCCATGCGACATGGTGTAACGCTTTCAGCGTAGTGAGATTGTGCTTCAGGGTTGGATGCTGAAAGTTAGCCAGCGTCCCGGCGACCATTGCTCGTAAGGCTTCCGGTGATTTGGCCTGGGATTGAGAACTCATCCCGACTCCTTTGTTCTTGTGAATAAGACCTTAGACAAACAAGTTTACCTGAAAGGCCGTGGTTTGTGCTTACTTAATAATGCCCCTTTTGGTAATATCAAAAACCCTTTTCACAGTTAAAAGAAGTAATGCCTACTATGACTCAAGTCGCGAAAAAAATTCTGGTAACGTGCGCCCTGCCGTACGCCAACGGCTCAATCCACCTCGGCCACATGCTGGAGCATATCCAGGCTGATGTCTGGGTCCGTTACCAGCGAATGCGCGGCCACGAGGTTAACTTCATCTGTGCGGACGATGCCCACGGCACCCCGATCATGCTGAAAGCGCAGCAGCTGGGGATTTCCCCGGAGCAGATGATTGCCGAAATGAGTCAGGAGCATCAGACCGATTTTGCTGGCTTTGACATCAGCTATGACAACTATCACTCCACGCACAGCGACGAAAACCGCGAGCTGTCGGAGCTGATCTACACCCGTCTGAAAGAGAACGGTTTTATCAAAAACCGCACCATCTCTCAGCTGTACGATCCGGAAAAAGGCATGTTCCTGCCGGACCGTTTTGTCAAAGGCACCTGTCCAAAATGTAAATCCCCGGATCAGTACGGCGATAACTGCGAAGTCTGCGGCGCGACCTACAGCCCGACCGAACTGATTGAGCCGAAATCCGTGGTATCCGGCGCCACGCCTGTGATGCGTGATTCCGAGCACTTCTTCTTCGACCTGCCATCCTTCAGCGAAATGCTGCAGGCGTGGACCCGCAGCGGCGCGCTGCAGGAGCAGGTGGCGAACAAGATGCAGGAGTGGTTCGAATCCGGCCTGCAGCAGTGGGATATCTCCCGCGATGCGCCGTACTTCGGCTTCGAAATCCCGAACGCGCCGGGCAAATATTTCTACGTCTGGCTGGACGCGCCAATCGGCTACATGGGCTCCTTCAAGAACCTGTGTGACAAGCGTGGCGACACCACCAGCTTCGACGAATACTGGAAGAAAGACTCTACCGCCGAGCTGTACCACTTCATCGGTAAAGACATCGTTTACTTCCACAGCCTGTTCTGGCCGGCCATGCTGGAAGGCAGCAACTTCCGCAAGCCGACCAACCTGTTCGTTCACGGCTACGTGACGGTAAACGGCGCGAAGATGTCCAAATCTCGCGGCACATTTATCAAGGCCAGCACCTGGCTGAACCACTTCGACGCGGACAGCCTGCGCTACTACTACACCGCGAAGCTCTCTTCCCGCATCGACGATATCGACCTGAACCTGGAAGATTTCGTGCAGCGCGTGAACGCGGACATCGTGAACAAGGTGGTGAACCTGGCCTCCCGTAACGCGGGCTTTATCGCCAAACGCTTTGACGGCGTAATGGCCGCTGAACTGGCGGACCCTGCCCTGTACCAAACCTTCACCGACGCGGCGGCGACCATTGGCGAGGCCTGGGAAACGCGCGAGTTCGGTAAAGCGGTGCGTGAAATCATGGCGCTGGCTGACCTGGCTAACCGCTATGTGGACGAGCAGGCGCCGTGGGTTGTCGCTAAACAGGAAGGTCGCGATGCCGATCTGCAGGCCATCTGCTCCATGGGCATCAACCTGTTCCGCGTGCTGATGACCTATCTGAAGCCGGTTCTGCCACAGCTGGCAGCCCGCGCTGAAGCGTTCCTGAACACTGAACTGACCTGGGATGCAATGGCGCAGCCGCTGCTCGGCCACAAGGTGAACACCTTCAAGGCGCTGTACAACCGCATCGAGATGAAGCAGGTTGAAGCCCTGGTGGAAGCATCCAAAGAAGAAGTGAAGGCAGCTGCGGCACCGGTGACCGGCCCGCTGGCGGACGATCCGATTCAGGAAACCATCACCTTTGATGATTTCGCCAAAGTCGACCTGCGCGTGGCGCTGATTGAGAACGCTGAATTTGTGGAAGGCTCTGACAAGCTGCTGCGCCTGACGCTGGATCTCGGCGGCGAGAAGCGTAACGTCTTCTCCGGCATCCGTTCAGCCTACCCGGACCCGCAGGTACTGATCGGTCGTCAGACCGTGATGGTCGCTAACCTGGCGCCGCGCAAAATGCGCTTCGGCATCTCCGAGGGGATGGTGATGGCCGCTGGCCCTGGCGGGAAAGATATTTTCCTGTTAAGCCCTGACGAAGGCGCGAAGCCGGGTCAGCAGGTGAAATAACAAAAAAGCCGGAGATAATCTCCGGCTTTTTTGTTCTCCCTCTCCCAAAGGGAGAGGGCCGGGGTGAGGGTATCATGCCGCACCCATGCCGCATTTACGCCTTCGGGTGATGCACCCGGTGGGTCAGCCCGCGCAGGAAATTACGCAGAAACTGGTCGCCGCACTCGCGGTAGTTTTTATGGTCCTGCGCGCGCATCATGGCGGTCACTTCCGGCACGGACACGCGGTATTTTTGCTCGGTCATGATCGCCACAATATCGTCCGTTTTCAGCGAGAATACGATGCGCAGCTTTTTCAGCACCGTGTTGTTATTCACCCGACGCTCCAGCGCCAGCTCTGGCGCGGCCGGATCTTTGCCACGCTTGTCGTAAATCAGGCCGTTCAGGAAACCCGAAAGAATGATGTCCGGGCAACGAACGAAGCCCTCTTCATCTTCTTTGGTCATCCAGGTGTCGAAACCTGCCGACGTGGCTTCCATATCGGCCAGCGCAAGAATGCGCACCATGTCGTTGTTATTTGCTTTCAGGGTGTAGCGCAGGCTACGAAGAATATCGTTACTTAGCATAGAGCCTTCGAATGTCGATGATGCAATGGCGCGCAGTGTACCAGTTTTACAGGCCAATCGCCTCTTTCAAACTCTTCAGGTAGCGGCGGCTAACCGGGACGGTTTGCCCGGCGCGCAGCACCAGCTCGGCCTGGCCGTTATCTTCCAGACGGATCTCTTTCAGGTGCGCCATGTTCACCAGATACTGGCGGTGGCAGCGAATCAGCGGCGTGCGGCTCTCCAGCGTGCGCAGGGTCAGTTCGGTAAACCCTTCGTTCCCTTCCGCGCTGGTGACAAACACCCCGCTCAGGCGGCTGCTGACAAACGCTACATCGTCCATCTGCAGAAGATAGATCCGGCTGTGCCCGGTGCAGGGGATAAACTTCAGCGGCTGCTGGTTCTCCGGCAGCAACGTAACGTCCTGGACGGTTCGCTCCTGGCGTAAACGGGTGAGCGTTTTTTCCAGCCGCTTCTCTTCAATCGGCTTGAGTAAATAATCAAACGCGTGCTCCTCAAAAGCCTTAACGGCATATTCATCAAATGCCGTCAGAAACACGATGTAGGGGCGATGCTCCGGGTCAAGCATGCCGACCATCTCCAGTCCGCTGATGCGCGGCATTTGAATGTCGAGGAACAGCACGTCCGGGCGCAGCTTGTGCACCGCACCGATGGCCTCAATGGCGTTGGCGCACTCCCCCACAATTTCAATATCAGGCTGCTCCTGCAGCAGAACGCGCAGGTTTTCCCGTGCCAGCGGCTCGTCATCCACAATCAGCACTCTTAACATGCGTTTTCCTCCAGCGGCAGTCGAACGGTAATACGGGTAAAGCGGTCAGGCTCGCAGGCGACGGTAATGCCACAGTCGTCGCCAAAATGGGCGCGCAGGCGTTTATCCACCAGGCTCATGCCTAATCCGCCTGAGGTGGAAGGCTGGTAAAGCCCCGCGTTATCTTCGATATCCAGCACCAGATGATGGTTAAAACGGCTGGCGGCGATGGTTATCTCCCCTGTCCCCAGAAGCTGCGAAGTACCATGTTTGATGGCGTTCTCCACAATAGGCTGCAGGGTAAAGGCCGGAAGATGCTGATACGCCAGCTCATCCGGAACGGAGAGCGACACCTGCAGGCGCGACTGAAAACGCGCCTGCTCAATCTGCAGATAGGCATTCACGTGCTCAATCTCGTCGGCCAAAGTCACGATCTCTGACGGCCGTTTCAGGTTTTTACGGAAAAAGGTCGACAGAAACTGCACCAGCTGCGCGGCCTGATCGCTGTCGCGGCGGATCACCGCCTTCAACGTATTAAGCGCATTAAACAGGAAATGCGGATTAACCTGGGCGTGCAGCAGCTTAATTTCAGACTGCGTCAGCAGCGCTTTCTGCCGCTCATATTGCCCCGCCAGAATCTGCGCAGAAAGCAGCTGGGCGATGCCCTCCCCCAGCGTGCGGTTGATAGAGCTAAACAGACGGTTTTTCGCCTCATACAGTTTGATGGTGCCCATCACCCGCTGATTTTCCCCGCGCAGCGGAATCACCAGCGTGGAACCCAGCTTGCACTGCGGGTGCAGCGAACAGCGATATGGCACTTCGTTACCGTCGGCATAGACCACTTCGCCGGTTTCAATGGCGCGTAGCGTGTAGGTCGACGAGATCGGTTTGCCTGGCAGATGGTGATCGTCCCCGGTGCCGGTAAAGGCCAGCAGCTTTTCGCGATCGGTAATGGCCACAGCACCGATATCCAGCTCTTTATACAGCACCTGAGCCACCTTCATGCTGTTCTCTTCGTTAAACCCCTGGCGCAGGATCCCTTCGGTCGAGGCGGCGACCTTCAGCGCCGTGGCGGAAAAGGCCGAGGTGTACTTCTCAAACATGGCGCGCTTGTCGAGCAGAATACGCATAAACAGCGCCGCGCCGACGGTGTTGGTCACCATCATCGGGGCGGCAATATTGCTGACCAGGTGCAGCGCATCCTCAAACGGGCGGGCGATCAGCAGAATGATCGCCATCTGCGCCATTTCGGCCACAAAAGTAATGGCCCCGGCGGTAAGCGGGCTAAACACCTTGTCCGGGCGACCGCGCTTAATCATGTAGCTGTGTACCAGCCCGCCGAGAAGCCCTTCGACGATAGTCGAGATCATGCAGCTGAGCGCCGTCATCCCGCCCATGGAATAGCGGTGCAGCCCCCCGGTTAAACCTACAAGGCCACCGACGACCGGACCACCCAGCAGCCCGCCCATCACCGCACCGATGGCGCGCGTATTGGCAATAGAGTCTTCGATGTGGAGGCCGAAGTAGGTCCCCATGATGCAAAAAATAGAGAAGGTGACGTAGCAGAGCAGCTTGTGCGGCAGGCGTACGGTAACTTGCATCAGCGGGATGAAAAGACGCGTTTTACTCATCAGCCAGGCAATGACAAGAAACACGCACATCTGCTGAAGCAACAGCAGCACCAGATTAAACTCGTACATACTCAAAACCGCACACGCTAAAAACGCGTAACATACACGGATGTTGGTTAACTTTCTTTGAAGCACCCCAAAAAAGCGCAAAATCGTGTCCGTTATCACACCTTTTTCTGCACATCGCGCAGACTTCGCATTATTTGTTTAAAAATTAATCAGCTCTTCCTGGTTCGGCAAAGTGGGTCTACAGTTAAGCTGGGGACGCGTAAGCCAGGGGGCAAATATGGCGCTTTACACAATCGGTGAAGTGGCACTCCTTTGTGATATCAATCCCGTTACCCTACGGGCGTGGCAGCGGCGGTATGGATTGCTCAAACCGCAGAGAACGGACGGCGGGCATCGTCTGTTCAACGATGCCGATATCGACCGGATCCGCGAAATCAAAAGCTGGATCGACAACGGGGTGCAGGTCGGCAAAGTGTAGTCCCTGCTGAGCCACGACGATGCCGACACGCAACACCTCTGGCGTGAACAGCAGGAAACTCTGCTGCGGCTTCTACAGGCCGGTAACCTGCAGCGCGTGCGCGCCTGGATCAAAGAGCAGGGGCGCGATCACCCGGCACAATCGCTCATCACCCACCTTTTCATTCCGCTCCGTCGACGCCTGCAGTGCCAGCAGTCCACCCTGCAGGCGCTGCTCAGTATGCTCGACGGCGTGCTGATCAACTACATTGCCGTCTGCCTTGCCTCTGCGAAGAACAAAGCCGGAAAAGATGCGCTGGTGGTCGGCTGGAACGTGCACGATACCACCCGCCTGTGGCTGGAAGCGTGGATTGCCACCCAAAAAGGCTGGCGCGTGGATGTCCTGGCGCACTCGCTGGCCCAGCTTAAGCCTGAATTTTTCGACGGTCAGACCCTGCTGGTCTGGTGTGGCGAAGTGCCCACCGCCACGCAGCAACAGCTGCTGACGCAATGGCGTGAAAATGGTTACCCGGTTTACTCCCTTGGCCCCGATGAGCCATAACGGCATTTAATGGTTCATTAACAGCTGCGCTTCACCGTATAATTGTTCCGTTAACAACAGGAGCACATGATGAAGGCAACCAAACTGGCCATTATTACCCTTTTTGTCCTGATGGCCGTGAGCGGTATCGGCGGCGTGATGCTGGCCGGATATTCGTTTATTGTTCGTGGCGGTGTCGGCTGAGGTACAGCGCCAGCCGCTCAAAAAGGCGATCGACGACGATGGCCGCCAGCGCGACCAGCACCGCCCCCTGCACGATATAAGCCGTATTAAAACCGCTTAAGCCGATGATGATCGGCGTTCCCAGCGTACTGGCGCCGACCGTAGACGCAATGGTCGCCGTTCCGATGTTAATAATCACCGACGTGCGGATCCCGGCAATAATAACCGGTGCCGCAAGCGGCAACTCGACTTTGCGCAGCCGCTGCCAGCGACTCATCCCCATCCCTTCTGCCACGCTTAAAACAGACGCCGGTACCGCCGCAATACCCGCCAGCGTGCCCTGCAGAACGGGCAATACGCCGTATAAAATCAGCGCAATAATCGCGGGCTGCTGACCAAACCCCATCACCGGCACCGCTATCGCCAGCACCGCAACCGGCGGAAACGTCTGCCCGATGGCCGCAACCGTCTCCACCAGCGGACGAAACTCCTTGCCCGCAGGCCGCGTGACCGCGATGCCTGCCCCTACCCCCAACACAACCGCGATGACGCTTGAGAGCGCCACCAGCCAGAGATGCGCCAGGGCGAGATTGATAAAGCTCTCCTGCTGATACACTGGCCGCGGCAGCCCGGGAAAAAGGGTATGAAACAGCGCCGCGCTGTGGGGCATCAGATACAGTAAGCCGACAAAGAGCGCTACCAGCCAGAGGAGCGGATCACGCAGTGCCTTCACGCGTCACCTCCCCGGCCAGCAGATCGCGAAAATGTAAGGTCCCGCACGGCGTCCCCCGGTCATCCGAAACGGGCAGTACCTCACACTGCCGCGCGACAAACGCGGAGAGGGCATCCCGCAGACTCATCTGCGCCTGGAGCGGCTCCCCGGCGAGCGACGTATCCTGTCGGCGCATATAGTCGCCGACCGTCCGCAGGGAGAGCAGCCTGACGCCCAGCTCGCTGCGGCCAAAAAATTCGCGCACAAAGTCGTTCTTCGGACGCGTCAGCAACGCGAGTGGCGAACCCTGCTGCACCACTTCGCCATGATCCATTAGCACCAGATGGTCGGCCAGGCGCAGGGCTTCATCAATATCGTGCGTCACGAGGACGATGGTTCGGCCAAGAATGCGGTGAATGCGGGTCATCTCCGTTTGCAGCGCCCCGCGCGTAACCGGATCCAGCGCGCCGAAAGGTTCATCCATCAGCAGCACCTGCGGGTTAGCCGCCAGCGCGCGCGCCACGCCCACACGTTGCTGCTGCCCCCCGGAGAGCTGGTGCGGATAGCGGTCGCGCAGCGCGGGCTCCAGCCCCAGCAGAGACATCAGTTCATCAACGCGGTCAGCGATTTTAGCCCGCGACCATTTCTCCAGCTGCAGCACGGTGGCGATGTTCTGCGCCACCGTCCAGTGCGGAAACAGGCCGATAGACTGAATGGCATAGCCCATCCGACGGCGCAGCTCCAGCACCGGCAGGCTGCGGATCTCTTCCCCGGCAAAGCGGATCAGCCCGCTGTCATGCTCCACCAGCCGGTTGATCATCTTCAGGGTGGTGGATTTTCCCGAGCCCGAGGTGCCAATCAGCACGGAAAACGCGCCCTCGGCAAAGTTCAGGTTCAGGTGGCTCGCCGCCGGGCGGCCGGCAAAGGTTTTACTGACATCGTGAAATTCAATCATTGGCTCTTCTCCTGAGCAGCGCGAGCCATAAGGCAAACAGCGCGTCGACGACGACCGCCAGCGCAATGGTGGGAACAACGCCCAACAACACCAGATCGAGGGCGCTGCTCAGCAGCCCCTGGAATACCAGCGCGCCAAAGCCGCCCGCGCCAATCAACGCCGCAATCACCGCCATGCCGACGGTCTGGACCGCCACCACCCGCAGGCTACGCAGCAGCAGAGGCAGCGCCAGCGGGAGCTGTATCTTCCAGAAACACTGTCGCGCGCTCATCCCCATCGCATGGGCGCTTTCCAGCACATCCGGCGCGACCTGGCTTAACCCCGCGACCACGCCGCGCACCAGCGGCAGCAGCGCGTACAGCACCAGCGCAATCAGCGCGGGCGTTAATCCCGTTCCGGCGATACCCACCGAGCCCAGCGCGGGAAACGACTTCACCAGCCCGGCCAGGGGGGCAATCAGCAGGCCAAACAGCGCAACGGAGGGAATGGTCTGGATAACGTTGAGCACGGCAAAAATACCGCCCTGACGTGAAGGATGACGATAACACCACATACCGAGAGGTATCCCGATCAGCAGCGCCGGGATCAGCGTGCCAAAAAGGATCGTCAGATGTTGCGCCAGCGCATCATCAAACACCTCCTGACGGTTGGCATACTCTTTTAACAGCGAGAGGTTGTTCAGTTCGCCGCTGAACAGCAGGAGCAATGGAATACACCATATCTGCGCATTGAGCACCCAGCGCCAGACGGCGCTGGTCATGAGGCGACGAATGGCATCGCTGCTGGCCAGCAAGCACAGCGCCAGCCACAGCCACAGGCCGCTGCCAATCGTGGTTCGCGCCAGCGGGCTTTCCGCCGAGGCCATGTGCGTTGCCGCCAGCCCCGCACTCCAGAACAGCACGATGAAGAGCCCTTCTGAGAGCAGCAGCGTCAGCCACTGCGCCGTGCGCCCTTGCCAGAGCGACAGTGCAACCCACGCGGCCAGCGCAGCCGCCAGCCACCACGGCATGAACGGCCAGATTTGCCACAGCGCGCGCCCTTCCCCCGACATCAGGCGGTTAGGCGCGACGTTCACAAACGGTAACGCGACCGCCGCAATGGCCACGCAGGCCAACAGCAGCAGTACGCGGTTATGACATTTTATTGGCACAGCCCTTTCCCGTTACTTCACAAGCCCTTGTTGTTTCAGGAAGTCGGCGGCCACTTTTTTGGCATCCAGCCCCTCGACGGCAATGCTGGCATTCAACTGTTGCAGCGTTTTTTCATCCAGCTTTTCGAAGACTGGTTTGAGCCATTCCGCAATATCCGGATAGGCTTTCAGCACTGCCTCACGCACGACCGGGGTCGGGGCGTAAATCGGCTGTACACCTTTAGGATCGGTCAGGGTTTGCAGGCCCAGCGCCGCGACCGGGCCGTCGGTGCCGTAGGCCATCGCCGCATTAACGCCGGAGGTTTGCTGCGCCGCCGCCTTGATGGTGACCGCCGTATCCCCGCCCGCCAGCGAGAGCAGCTGCGCCTGGTCGAGTTTGAAATCGTACGCTTTTTCGAATGCCGGAAGCGCATCAGGACGCTCGATAAACTCAGCAGACGCCGCAAGCTTGAAGTCGCCCTTCTCTTTCAGATAGCGGCTGAGATCCGCAAGCGTAGTCAGCTTACCTTTCTCCGCCACATCCTTACGCACGGCGATAGTCCAGGTATTATTGGCCGGGGCCGGGGTCAGCCAGACCAGCTTGTTCTGTTCCGCGTCGAGTTTTTTGACTTTTTCATAGCCAGCTTTGGCGTTTTTCCATGCCGGATCGTTCTCTTCTTTAGAGAAGAACGCGCCGTTGCCGGTGTATTCGGGGTAGATATCCAGCTCGCCGGAGGTAATCGCCCCACGCACGACGGGCGTGGTGCCCAGCTGAACTTTATTGACGGTTTTCACGCCGTGGCTTTCCAGCACCTGCAAAATAATATTGCCGAGCAGTGCGCCTTCGGTATCGATCTTCGAGCCCACTTTTACCGGCTCCGCCGCCTGTAGCGGCAGGCTTAGCGCCGCGAGTAGCGCCGCAGAAACTGCCATCCCCGTTTTAATCGTCATTCCGCTGTCCTCATTTTTTTATCGCCTTTTTCAGAGGCTTGAGAGAAAAGCGTAGCTTAAAACGACGGATTTACCCGGCAAAATGCCTTTTTAGCATAAGGTAAGACGCATCCCCCGGAAATCGGGGGATGCAAAGGAAGGAAACGTTACAGCAGCTCGAACTCACCCTTATTCACGCGGGCGGAATCTACCCCGATAAAGACGTTAAACTTGCCCGGTTCCGCATCATATTTCATCTGCTGGTTCCAGAACTTCAGCGCGTCCACGTCAATCGGGAAGCTGATGGTTTGGGTTTCGCCAGGCTTCAGGTTGACCTTCTCGAAGCCGCGCAGCTGCTTCACAGGGCGGCTCATCGAGGCGGTGACATCCTGAACGTACATCTGAATCACCGTTGCCCCTTCGCGCTTGCCAGTGTTGGTCACCTCCACGCTGGCGGTAACTTTGCCGTCACGCTTCAGGCTCGGCGCCGACATTTTCACGTCAGACACCTTGAAGGTGGTGTAGCTCAGGCCGTAACCAAACGGATACAGCGGGCCGTTAGCTTCGTCGAAGTAACGAGACGTGTACTTGTTCGGCTTGTCGGCATTGTACGGACGACCGGTGTTCAGGTGGCTGTAGTAGACCGGGATCTGCCCGACGGAGCGCGGGAAGGACATCGGCAGCTTGCCCGACGGGTTGTAATCACCAAACAGCACGTCGGCGATGGCGTTACCGCCTTCGGTACCGGCGAACCAGGTTTCCAGAATGGCGTCAGCCTGCTGGTCTTCTTTCACCAGCGCCAGCGGACGACCGTTCATCAGCACCAGCACCAGCGGCTTGCCGGTCGCTTTCAGGGCGGCGATCAGATCGCGCTGGCTCTGCGGGATGGTGATATCGGTACGGCTGGAGGCTTCGTGCGCCATACCCTGCGCCTCCCCCACGACCGCAACAACGACGTCAGACTGCTTCGCCGCGTTGACCGCTTCGTCGATCATCTCCTTCGGCGTGCGCGGATCGACCTTCACCGCTTCCTCGTACTGGTTGAGGAAGGTGACGATGTCTTTATCGTCGGTGACGTTCGCCCCTTTGGCGTACACCACTTTGGCGTTTTCACCGACGGCGCTCTTGATGCCGGTCAGGACGGTAACGGACTGATCGGCCACGCCCGCAGCAGACCAGCTGCCCATCACGTCGCGCTTGCTGTCGGCCAGCGGGCCCACCACAGCGATGGTGCCGGATTTTTTCAGCGGCAGCGTGTCGAGGCGGTTCTTCAGCAACACCAGGCTTTCGCGCGCCACGTCACGCGCTTCTTTACGGTGCAGGCGGCTTTCGGCGTTGGTGTCTGCCGGGTCTGAATCTTTCGGCCCCAGGTGGCTGTACGGATCGTTAAACAGACCCATGTCATATTTGACGTTCAGCACGTGGCGCGCGGCATCGTCCAGCTCCGCCATCGTTACCTTGCCGCTCTTCACCAGCCCCGGCAGGTATTTGCTGTAGTACTCGTCGCTCATGCTCATGTTGATGCCGGACTTGAGCGCCACGCGCACCGCGTCTTCCGGGTCGGAGGCGGTGCCGTGTTTGATCAGCTCTTTAATCGCGCCGTGGTCGGAAACGGTGATGCCCTTAAAGCCCCACTGGTCGCGCAGCACGTCTTTCAGCAGCCAGGAATCGGAGGTCGCAGGCGTACCGTTCAGCGAGTTCAGCGCCACCATCACCGCGCCGCTGCCCGCGTCCAGACCTGCCTTGTACGGCGGCATGTAATCGTTAAACAGGCGCTGCGGGCTCATGTCGACGGTGTTGTACTCTTTACCGCCTTCCACCGCGCCGTAGGCCGCGAAGTGTTTGACGCTGGTCATCACCGAGTAGCGGTCCGCCGGGCTTTTGCCCTGCATCGCTTCCACCATGGTTTTACCCATCGTGGCCGTTAAAAAGGTATCTTCACCGAAGCCTTCCGAGGCGCGGCCCCAGCGCGGGTCGCGCGAAACGTCAACCATCGGCGCCCAGGTCATGTTCAGGCCGTCATCCGCCGCTTCATAGGCGGACACGCGCCCGACGGTTTTCACCGCGTCGAGGTTAAACGAGGAGGCTAAGCCGAGGCTAATCGGGAAGACGGTACGCTGGCCGTGCACCACGTCATAGGCGAAGAACAGTGGGATTTTCAGGCGGCTAAGTTCCATCACCTGATCCTGCATTTTGCGGATATCCTGGCGGGTAACGGTATTAAAGATGGCCCCGACCTGCCCGTCTTTGATCATCTCGCGGATGGCCTCTTTCGGGTTATCCGGACCGACGCTGATAAGACGCAGCTGGCCAATTTTCTCATCAACCGTCATTTTCTTGAGCAACGCCGTGACAAACGCGTCGCGGGCTTCAGGCGTGAGCGGGTGATTACCAAACAAATCCTCTGCCAGCGCAGGTTGCAGCGCCAGGCTGACGGCAACACCTACAGAACATAGCCATTTCATGTTGTTATTCTCTCTCATCAATAACCGTGGGAAGCACCCGGCCAGACCGTGCGAAAAGCGCAGTGTGCCACAAACCCTCTGAACGTTGCAGGGTTATTCTCTGATTTTTCTCATGAATACCCGACCGCTGAACAGTTAATCGCGCTATGCTTTACAGCGAGAAATTTGCCCCACCACAAGGAGTGGAAGATGACTTCTGTTCGAACTGACGATAACAATACTTTTATTAACGAACTGTCGCGCCTGGTTGGCTCCTCTCACCTGCTTACCGACCCGGCCAAAACCGCCCGCTACCGTAAGGGCTTCCGCTCCGGTCAGGGCGAGGCGCTGGCGGTGGTGTTCCCCGGCACGCTTCTGGAGCTGTGGCGCGTGCTGAGCGCCTGCGTCGCCGCCGACAAGATTATTTTAATGCAGGCCGCCAACACCGGCCTGACCGAAGGCTCCACGCCGAACGGCAACGATTACGATCGCGACATCGTGATTATCAGCACCCTGCGTCTCGACAAGCTGCACCTGCTGGACAAAGGCGAGCAGGTGCTCGCGTTCCCGGGCACCACGCTCTACTCGCTGGAAAAAGCGCTGAAGCCGCTGGGCCGCGAGCCGCACTCGGTGATCGGCTCCTCCTGCATTGGCGCCTCAGTGGTCGGTGGGATCTGCAATAACTCCGGCGGCTCGCTGGTGCAGCGCGGCCCGGCCTACACCGAGATGTCGCTGTTTGCCCGTATTGACGAGAACGGCAAGCTGACGCTGGTTAACCATCTGGGTATCGATCTCGGCGTCACGCCGGAACAGATCCTCAGCAAGCTTGATGACGATCACGTGAGGGACGAAGACGTTCAGCACGATGGGCGTCACGCGCACGATCACGATTACGTCACCCGCGTGCGGGATATCGACGCTGACACCCCGGCGCGCTATAACGCCGACCCGGACCGCCTGTTTGAATCCTCCGGCTGCGCGGGCAAGCTGGCCGTGTTTGCCGTGCGCCTCGACACCTTCCCGGCAGAAAAAAAACAGCAGGTATTTTACATCGGCACCAATCAGCCCGAGGTTTTGACCGAAATTCGTCGCCATATTCTGGGCGAATTCACCCACCTGCCGGTGGCTGGCGAGTATATGCACCGGGATATTTACGACATCGCCGAGCGCTACGGGAAAGATACCTTCCTGATGATCGACAAGCTCGGCACCGACAAAATGCCGTTCTTCTTCACCATGAAGGGGCGCACCGACGCGATGCTGGAAAAAGTATCACTGTTTAAGCCCCACTTTACCGACCGCTTTATGCAGAAGCTGGGCAACGTTTTCCCGGCGCACCTGCCGGAGCGAATGAAAACCTGGCGCGATAAGTACGAACATCACCTGCTGCTGAAAATGGCCGGGGACGGGATTGCCGAAGCGCAGAGCTGGCTTACCGGGTTCTTCAAAACCGCCGAAGGCGATTTCTTTGCCTGTACACCGGAAGAAGGCAGCAAAGCGTTCCTGCACCGCTTCGCCGCGGCGGGCGCCGCTATCCGTTACCAGGCGGTACATTCCGAAGAGGTGGAGGATATTCTGGCGCTGGATATCGCCCTGCGACGCAACGATACCGAGTGGTTTGAGCATCTGCCGCCGGAGATCGACAGCAAGCTGGTGCACAAGCTCTATTACGGTCACTTTATGTGCTACGTCTTCCATCAGGACTACATCGTCAAAAAAGGCGTTGATGCGCACGAGCTGAAGGAGCAGATGCTCGCCCTGCTGCGCGAGCGTGGCGCACAATATCCTGCGGAACACAACGTCGGGCATCTTTATAAAGCTCCTGAGGCACTTAAGCAGTTTTATCGCGAGAATGACCCTACAAACAGCATGAACCCCGGCATCGGCAAAACAACGCGGAAGAAATACTGGAAAGAGAGCGCAGACGCGGAGCAGCCCATAGCGCAAACGTCTGATTAAACCCTACAGCCAAATTTGAGAGATTGTTAACCGCTCCTGAATCGTACTAGAGTAGCGACCTGTCGCCGGAGAAACGTTTCTCCGGCATGTTACGATGAGGAGCAGACACATCATGTCGGCTGTTGATGTTTTATCCGAAACCGAGCTGGAAGTGCGCGACGCCCTTCCCGATGATGTGCATGCCATCGCCGCCATCTATGCCTGGCATGTGCTTCATGGCCGCGCGTCATTCGAAGAAGTTCCCCCTACCGTAGACGAAATGCGTAAGCGTCTGAAAAACGTTACCGACGGCGGTTTGCCGTGGCTGGTCGCGCTGTATCGCGGTATCGTCGTGGGCTATTGCTATGCCACCCCGTATCGTCCGCGACAGGCTTATCGCTACACGCTCGAAGAATCAATCTATGTGGATGCCAGCACCACGGGCCGTGGATTTGGCTCAACGTTGCTAAGCGCGCTGATCGCACGCTGCGAGCAGGGCCCGTGGCGGCAGATGATCGCCGTTGTGGGTGACGGGAATAACAACTCGGGTTCGCTGCGCTTACATAAAAAGCACGGTTTTGATGTCGTGGGTCAATTGCGAAGCGTTGGGTATAAGAAAGGCGACTGGCGGGATACGTTGATAATGCAACGCCCGCTCAACGACGGTGACTGGACGCTGCCGGAATAAACGTAAAACGGTAACCTGGGTTACCGTTTTTAGTGTTTTCTCCCTCTCCCGTGGGAGAGGGTCGGGGTGAGGGCACCAACGCGCAGAGGGGAATTAGTCGTTCTGCGCCGTCGCCATCTGTTCCGCTTTCTGCTTTTTATACGTCAATGCGGCGGCCGGAACGGGCTGCACTTTCCCGGTCTCAATCCATGTCCGCAGGCGGCTCGCATCCGCAAAGTGGGTATATTTGCCGAAGGCATCCATCACCACCAGCGCCACCGGCTTACCGTTGAATACGGTACGCATCACCAGACAGTGGCCTGCTGCATTGGTAAACCCGGTTTTGGTTAACTGAATATTCCAGTTCTCGCGATATACCAGATGGTTAGTGTTGCGGAACGGCAGCGTGTAAGACGGATTCGAGAATGTCGCCATGTCCTCGCGCGTGGTGCTGAGCTGGCCGAGCAGCGGGTATTGCTTCGTGGCAATCAGCATCTTCGTCAGGTCACGCGCCGTTGAGACGTTATGAATTGACAGCCCGGTCGGCTCCACATAGCGGGTATTGGTCATCCCCAGCGCTTTGGCTTTGGCATTCATCGCGCGGATAAACGCGTCATAACCGCCAGGATAGTGGTGCGCCAGGCTGGCCGCCGCACGGTTCTCGGACGACATCAGCGCCAGCAGCAGCATATCTTTACGGCTGATTTCACTGTTCAGGCGCACGCGAGAGTAAATCCCTTTCATTTCCGGCGTGTGGCTGATATCGACTTTCAGTTTTTCGTCCAGCGGCAGATGTGCATCAAGCACGACCATCGCGGTCATTAATTTGGTTATGGAAGCAATCGGGCGCACCAGATCCGGGTGGCTGGCGTAAATCACCTTATTGGTGTTGAGATCAACAATCATCGCGCTACCGGACGCAATTTGCGGCTGGGCAGCAGCGGTGGTCACCGCAGGCGTTTTGGCGACGGCTGGCACGGCAGCGGACGCGCCCAGCAACAGCGCCAGGCTAAGTAATGAGACTCGGAATTTCAGCATGGTGAGACTTCTGATAATTATTCACGCACGTTATGACGTACGCCGCCTGCGTCGACGGATAAACACAGGCTGGCTTCGGCATCATAGCGGTCACCGTGCTTTGTCGCCAGTGGATAATCGTGAAGAAATGCTGCATTGCTGGCATTTACGCCAGCAATGCAGCGAACTTAGAAGAGACGGTATCCATAACCCCAAAGAATAACCGTCAGCGCCAGTAACGCCTCCAGTACCAGCACCCCAATGGCAAGCGTGGAGCTGGAGAAGCTCAGGCCCTCTTCTTTATTGATGTTCAGGAAGGTAGGAACGCCCAGATACAGCAGATAACCGGTGTAAAAGAGCGCAACAGTACCGATCAGCGCGCACAGCCAGACCAGTGGATAGAGCGCGACAATACCGCTTAAGAACAGCGGGGTCGCGACGTATCCGGCAAAGACCATACAGTGTGCCAGCGATGGGCGCTGCGGGTAGTTACGCGCCATCCAGTGAATGACGCGCCCCATGACCGCCCCCCCCGCCAGCATCAGACCATAAAAAAGAATGGCCATATAAAGCCCGGTAAACCAGGAGAGCTGAACCACGGTACCGTCACCGAAGTTCCAGCCGATTTGTGTTGTGCCAATAAACGCGCATATTACCGGCACCGCGGCCATCAGCAGCACGTGGTGCGTGTAATGATGCGAGACCGTTTCGTTCTCACTTTTGATGACATGCATCTCACGATCGGGATGGGAGAAAAGTCCCCAGACATGGTTCATAGCGCCCCCTTATTGTCGGCCCGTCAGCGATACCTTAAGTATAATGCAGGCTTTAGATTATTTTATGTACAGTGGGAAATTTCCGTTGATTGCCGCACGGTTGATGCAGGGGGTATATGATTAAACGAGGTACGCAGAGGGAGAAAACCGTTACGTAATGGATATTAACGCACTCATTGAACACTATGGATATGCCGCACTGGTCATCGGCAGCGTGGCTGAAGGTGAAACCATCACGCTGTTAGGCGGCGTTGCCGCGCATCAGGGCTTATTGAAATTCCCGCTGGTTGTCGCTGCGGTCGCGCTGGGCGGTATGATTGGCGATCAACTACTCTACTTCCTGGGGCTGCGCTTTGGCCCGACGCTGCTCAAGCGATTCGCTAAACACAAAAAGAAAATCAACCGCGCACAGCGCCTGATCCAGCGTCACCCTTACCTTTTCGTGATTGGCACCCGCTTTATGTACGGCTTCAGGATTATCGGGCCGATACTGATTGGCGCCAGCCGCCTGCCGCCCAAAATTTTCCTGCCGCTGAATATTGTTGGCGCGATAGCCTGGGCGCTGATCTTCACGACGCTTGGTTACGTTGGCGGTGAGGTGATTGGCCCGTGGCTGCATAATCTTGACCAACACCTGAAGCACTGGGCGTGGTTGATTCTGGTGGTTGTGGCGGTGATTGGGGTCAGGCTGTGGATGCGGCAACGGGAAAAGAGGCGAGATGAAGAGTGAGTGCGGTCTACTCCCCCTCACCCCAAAGGGGAGAGGGGTAGGGTGAGGGGAAACTTACCCCTCCGGCTTAAACTGCGGGTTCGCCAGCATAAAGCCCCCGTCGACGATAAACGATTGTCCTGTCGTATAGCTGGCGTCGCTGTCGCACAGCCATGCCACCAGGCTGGCGATTTCTTTGGTGTGGCCCGGCCTTGCCAGTGGGATTTCCGGCATTGACCCTTCCCTCACTTCGCTGTCGTCCATATCGTTCATCGGCGTGGCAATGGCACCCGGCGCGACGGCGTTTACCAGAATCTTATGCTTCACCAGCTCCATCGCCATCGATTTGGTTAAGCCGCCGAGCGCATGTTTCGCGGCGGTATAGGCGCTGGCTTCCGGCAGCGGCGTGTGCTCATGCACCGAGGTGATGTTCACAATCCGCCCCCCTTCCCCCTGCTTCACCATCTGCCGGGCGGCAATCTGCGAGCAGAGAAACGCGCCGTCAACGTCGACGGTGAAAATGTTCCGCCAGTCGTCAAAAGGCATCTCAAGGAAGGGCGCTTTGATCATCGCTCCGGCATTGTTAACCAGAACGTCCAGCCGGCCGAAACGCGCAATCAGCGTTTCAATAGCGTCGGCACCTTCCGGGAGCGTGCTTAAATCAAGATGGATAGCCTCTGCGCGCTGCCCATGGGCTTCGACTTCCCGACAGGTTTCCAGCGCCCCTTTTTCATCGGAATGCCAGGTGACGCCAATATCAAACCCGCGCTCTGCCAGCATCAGCGCCGTGGTTTTACCAATCCCGGAATCCGATGCGGTTACAATTGCTACTCTGGTCATACTCACCTCCTGAAAAACTGCAAAGAGGTAAGTATAGATAATGACCCTTTTTAGCCATGATGATAGCCGCCGCCCAGCGCCGACGTGAGTTGCAGCGTGGCGTCGATATACTGGCCTTTCAGCATCACGCCTTCGAGATGTTCTTCAAGCGCCGGGATTCTGGCTTCGCTGACCCGCGAGCCGGCAATAATACCTGCGCTAAAACGCGCCTGCGCCAGCGCGACCACGCGCGCCGCGTCTTTTTCAACCTGCTGCTGGTGAAGATTTTTTGCCGTCAGGGTTTCAACTTCACTTGCCGTACGCGCCACCTGATTGACCGCCTCCACCACCGCTTTGTTGTAATTGGCGACCGAGAGATTATTCTGCGCCTGGGCAATATCCAGGTTGGCATTCAGCCTGCCGCTGTCGAAAATTGGCAACGTCAGCCCGGCGGTAACGCCCATCTGCTGCGCGGAAGAGCGGAACAGATCGCTCAGGTGAAGGGCGTCCTGCTGTAAAAATGCCATCAGGTTCACATCAGGGTAGAACGCCGCTCTGGCGGCTTCCACCTCGCTCATGGAGGCTTCAATATACCAGTGCGCTTCCTGTAGATCCGGACGGCGAGCCAGCAGTTCATATCCCAGCGTTGACGGTAGCGAGGCTTCGGTTGCAGGTAACGCATGGCGCGTAAGCTGAATTGCAGATGTACCGGTCAGCGCATCCAGACGCGCTTCAATGGCCTTCATTTTTCCCTTCACGTCAGCTAACTGCTCGTCAGTCTTACTGGCATGAATATCGGTTTCGACGCCTTCCACCGAGGAGGTAATACCGTGCTGATACAGTTCACGATCGGCGTCGATAATATTTTCCTGCTCCTGTTTGATCCGGACAAGTACATCCCCTGCTTCGGCCTGGGTCTGCCACGCCCAGTAAAGACGCGCAACGCTGGTTGAAAGCAGCTGGCGGGTCTGCTCCAGCTCCGCTTTTTGCGCATTCACCTTACCGATACGCGCTGCAATCCGGGCGCGGTTTTTTCCCCAAAGATCGAGATCCCAGCCCGCCGTCAGGCCAAAGGTGCCGTTGGTGTACCAGGGTCCGGTGGTGCCCGCCGCCGGGTCGGTCAGGGCAAATGGCCCCATCAGCCCTTCCGCCGACATTTTTTGCCGTTCAACATCCGCAGAAAAATCCATCTGTGGGCCATCGGCTGCGATAGCGGCTCTGGCCTGCGCTTCGGCAAGCGTAATGCGCTGCCGGGCAATTTGCATATCGGGCGCATCCGCTATCGCTTTGGCAATAAGCGAATTTAACTGCGGGTCGTTATATTCTTTCCACCATTCGTTTTTCGGCCAGTCTGCATGGCTCAGTCGGGTATTAACGGACGCGGCTGTCGTTTGCGTTTGAATTGGCGACACCGTGGAATGTTCCGGTGCGCAGCCAGCCAGCATAAAAACAAGGGGAGCACTCAGAGATAAAATAAGAAAACGTTTCATTACGCCATGCACTCAAAAAAATAAAGGCGCAACTTACGCTTGATGACGCGCTATTTTTTAGTAACGCGTGGCAATCCGCAAATTGTCATACATTTACATACTCGGCAAAGTATTCACTGAATGAATTATTAAAATTCAAATATTTTTGCGGGTTATTTTGACTGGATGACCCGGGCAATATCAGCAGAAGTTTGTAGCGTACGGATCTCCTGAAACAGCCCCAGCGCTTCGCTGTACTCTTTGCGTAAATAACTCAGCCACTGCTTAATACGCGCGACGTGATACAAACCGGTGTCGCCCTGCTTTTCCAGGCGGCTGTATTTTTGCAGCAGCGTAACAACTTCTGCCCACGGCATCCGCGGCGCGTTATATTTCACCACCCGGCTGAGGTTCGGCACGTTCAGCGCGCCGCGACCGATCATCACCGCATCACAGCCGGTGGCTTTCAGGCACGCCTGCGCGCTCTCATAATCCCAGATTTCACCGTTGGCGATCACCGGAATGGTGAGTCGCTTGCGGATCTCACCAATCGCCTGCCAGTTAATGCGCTCGGCTTTGTAGCCATCTTCTTTGGTGCGGCCATGCACCACCAGCTCGGTAGCGCCCGCCTGCTGCACCGCATCGGCAATTTCAAACTGTCGGGCGTCGCTGTCCCAGCCCAGGCGGACCTTTACCGTTACCGGCAGGTGCGAGGGCACGGCCTCACGCATGGCTTTTGCGCCGCGGTAAATCAGCTCAGGATCTTTCAGCAACGTCGCTCCGCCGCCGCTGCCGTTGACCAGCTTTGACGGACAGCCGCAGTTGAGATCGACGCCGTAAGAACCCAGCTCAACCGCGCGGGCGGCGTTTTCCGCCAGCCATTCAGGATACTGGCCGAGCAGCTGAACACGGACCAGCGTGCCGGAAGGGGTCCGGCTCTGACGATGCAGTTCAGGGCAGAGACGATAGAATGACTTTTCTGGCAGCAACATATCGACCACGCGCAAAAACTCCGTCACGCAGAGATCGTAATCGTTCACCTCGGTAAGCAGCTCGCGCACGAGAGAGTCGAGCACGCCTTCCATCGGAGCCAGTAAAACACGCATTCTGAGTACCTGTGAAAAAAGACGCGCTATAGTAGCTGCTCTCTATATCGCTGGGAAGCGCTTCTGTTCAGGGAGAAAGTCAGCCGGTGTTGCCCCGACAATGGCGCGAAACGCCGCCGCAAATGCCGCCGGACCGGAAAAACCCAGCATCCAGGCCACCTGTTTAACCGGGTATCCATTTGCGAGCAAGTCCAGTGAGGCACAAATCCTTGCTCGCTGTCGCCAGGTCCGGAAGCTAAAGCCTGTATCTTTGATAAAGGCGCGTGAAAACGTGCGTTCGGACATCGCTGCCCGTTCTGCCAGCCTTTCCATAGAAACATCCCAGAGATTGTTGGCAATGATGTCACAGGCAACGCGATGTAACCGCTCATCATCGGGCATCGGCAATTCGGCTGAGATCTGTTGCGTCTCACTGAGGATTTCGAGCAGCAAAACGGCCATGCTTCGCTGACTTGCAGGCCGATATTCCGCGCTGAACAGTCCGGCAATCAGCTCTTTGAACAACGCTGTCGCCTTAATCACGTGAACCTCTTCTTTACGCTTAAACGGTTCGCATTGCGATATCAATGCGGGGCTAAACCAGACCGCGCGGAGTTCTGTTGCGGATAACACGCTGTAGGTGTGCTCCTGAAAGGGAGGGATCCACAGCGCGCGCTGTGGCGGTATGACCCAGCGTTTATTGCCGGTTTCGACCAGCATGACCCCTTTGAAGGCAAACAAAAGTTGCCCCTGCGGATGCTGGTGAGGCGGATCTACTTCGCCGCGCGCATAGCTTATTGCCCCTCTGGACCATCCGATGGCATCGTCGTGAATTGGCGTTTTATCGATAACGGTTGGCATTTCACATTCCTCCCTTCCTCTTATGATGCTGCTTGTACACGTAATCAGAGAGAGACACAATGCACATCCATTTTATCATTCATGAACATTTCGAAGCGCCGGGCGCATATGAAACCTGGGGGAAAAATCGCGGCTGTAGCCTGAGCTACACCCGGGTTTATCAGTATGACCCTTTACCTGATGATCTGGAAAGCACCGACTTGCTTATCATTATGGGGGGCCCGCAGTCACCAGCCACCACGCTTCAGGAATGCCCCTGGTTTGATGCACAGGCAGAAATAGCGCTCATTAGCCGCGCTATAGAGGCGGGGAAAATGGTGATTGGCGTTTGTCTGGGTTCACAGCTTATTGGTGAAGCGATGGGCGCAGCGTTTTGTCACAGCCCGGAAAAAGAGATCGGTAAATTTCCCATCAGGCTCACAGATGCAGGCAAGGCGAACCCATTGTTTGAGGATTTTGGCAGTTGGCTGGACGTCGGTCACTGGCATAACGACATGCCAGGATTGACATCACAGGCAAAGGTTCTGGCTTATAGCGAGGGCTGCCCTCGTCAGATCGTGCAATACAGCGAATGGGTTTATGGTTTTCAGTGTCATATGGAGTTGACGCCGGAGGTGGTTGAGCTGCTTATCGCACATTCGCAGAACGATCTCCACCGTGCGGGAGAATTCCGTTTTGTCGAAACGGCGGAAAAACTCCGCTCGCATGATTATCGTGAAATGAATCAAGTGCTATTTTCTTTCCTGGATAAACTTACCGCACAACGCGATGCCTGACTCAGAGGCATTTCTCTGACTCGTCACTTCGCCACTGAAATTCCTCCTCTAAACTGTAGCCTGTCCCTGTACTGTGATACCAGACGTTCCATTTCGGAATGTCTGGTATGCTCAAAATTCATGATGTGATCCGTGGCACATTTTCGGGTTTAATTGTATGATGAATGCGTTTCATCAAGGACTATTACCATGAGCAAATCATTGAACATTATCTGGCAATATCTGCGCGCATTCGTCCTGATTTATGCCTGCCTGTATGCCGGCATTTTCATCGCTTCGCTGCTGCCTATCACCATCCCCGGCAGCATTATCGGTATGCTAATCCTCTTTGTTTTACTGGCGCTGCAAATTCTGCCTGCAAAGTGGGTCAACCCTGGCTGCTTCGTCCTTATCCGCTACATGGCGCTGCTGTTCGTGCCTATCGGCGTGGGCGTCATGCAGTATTTTGATTTGCTCAAGGCGCAGTTCGGCCCGATTGTGGTCTCATGCGCGGTCAGTACGCTGGTGGTTTTTCTGGTGGTGAGCTGGAGTTCGCATCTGGTACACGGCGAACGTAAAGTGGTCGGGGAGAAAACAAAAAAATGATGGCTAATATCTGGTGGTCACTGCCGTTAACCCTGCTGGTATTCTTCGCCGCGCGCAAACTTGCCGCACGATTTAAAATGCCCTTGCTGAACCCGCTGCTGGTGGCGATGGTGGTAATTATTCCTTTCCTGTTGCTCACCGGCATTCCTTATGAGCGCTACTTTGCCGGGAGCAAGATTTTAAACGACCTGTTGCAGCCCGCCGTTGTCGCGCTTGCCTTTCCTTTATATGAGCAGTTGCATCAGATCCGCGCCCGCTGGAAGTCCATCATTACTATCTGTTTTGTGGGAAGCCTGGTGGCGATGATCACCGGCACGTCGGTGGCGCTGTTGATGGGGGCCTCCCCGCAAATTGCCGCCTCTATCCTGCCTAAATCGGTGACCACGCCTATCGCGATGGCGGTAGGCGGCAGCCTCGGTGGGATCCCGGCCATCAGCGCAATGTGCGTCATTTTCGTCGGTATTCTCGGCGCGGTGTTTGGCCACACCCTGCTGAACGGGATGCGTATTCACACCAAAGCGGCGCGCGGGCTGTCGATGGGCACCGCCTCGCACGCGCTGGGCACAGCACGCTGCGCGGAGCTGGACTATCAGGAAGGGGCGTTTAGCTCGCTGGCGCTGGTCATCTGCGGGATTATCACCTCCCTGCTCGCCCCGTTCATTTTCCCGCTGATTCTGGCGGTGATGGGCTAAAATTTGCGATGCGTCGCGCAAATTTCATTTTGTTTTCATAAGTTGCATACATAATGAGAAGTGGATCACATATAAAGCCCTGACGGCTCCGTAAACTACCGATCCATTAACCTTTATGAGGCAAACGCCATGCACCCACGTTTTCAAGCTGCCTTCGCTCAGCTTGCAGAGAATTTGCAGTCAGCCCTGGCTCCCGTTCTGGCAGATGCACATTTCCCCGCCCTGCTGACGGCGGAGCAGGTCACGGTGCTGAAACAGGCAACGGGGCTGGATGAAGACGCGCTGGCTTTCGCACTGCTGCCCCTGGCAGCCGCCTGCGCCCGGGCCGATCTTTCCCACTTCAACGTCGGCGCCATTGCGCGCGGCGTCAGCGGAACCTGGTACTTCGGCGGGAATATGGAGTTCCTCGGGGCAACCATGCAGCAGACCGTTCACGCCGAGCAGAGCGCCATCAGCCACGCCTGGCTGCGCGGTGAGAAAGCCCTGAACGCTATCACCGTTAACTACACTCCGTGCGGCCACTGCCGTCAGTTTATGAATGAGCTGAACAGCGGGCTGCAGCTGCGCATCAACCTGCCAGGTCGCGCGCCGCACACGCTGGGGGATTACCTGCCGGACGCCTTCGGCCCGAAAGATCTGGAAATTAAAACGCTGCTAATGGACGAGCAGGATCACGGTTACGCCCTGTCCGGCGATGACCTGAGCCAGGCGGCCATTCGCGCGGCGAACAAGAGCCACACCCCGTACAGCAAATCCCCAAGCGGCGTGGCGCTGCAGTGCCGCGATGGCCGGTTCTTCACCGGCAGCTATGCGGAAAACGCCGCGTTTAACCCAACGCTGCCGCCGCTGCAGGGCGCGCTTAACCTGCTGAGCCTGAACGGCTACGATTATCCGGACATTCAGCGCGCCATTCTGGCAGAAAAAGCCGATGCGCCGCTGATTCAGTGGGACGCCACCGCCGCAACGCTCAAGGCGTTAGGCTGCACGACGATCGACCGCGTCCTGCTGGCATAAACCTTCCGGCGGACAGAAATGTCCGCCACGTTGCTGAAAAACCCCTCAGTTGAGTCGCTGTTTCTTGCGCTAACCAGGCGGGTAAAGTAGCCTGAGTTAAATTTCATCCACGAACGAGCCATCTCCATGTTAAAGCGCGTTTTTTACAGCCTGTCTGTCCTGGTCGGCATACTGCTGTTTATCGTGCTGGGTCTCGACCGCTGGATGAGCTGGAAAACCGCCCCCTACATCTTTGATGACCTGCAGGACCTGCCCTATCGCCAGGTGGGCGTGGTGCTTGGCACCGCCAAATATTACCGCACTGGGGTGATCAACCAGTATTATCGCTACCGCATTCAGGGCGCGCTGAACGCCTATAACAGTGGCAAGGTGAACTACCTGCTGCTGAGTGGCGATAACGCCCTGCAAAGCTATAACGAACCGGTGACGATGCGGAAGGATTTGATTGCCGCAGGCGTCGATCCGGCCGACATCGTGCTCGACTACGCGGGCTTCCGCACCCTGGATTCCATCGTGCGCACGCGTAAAGTCTTCGACACCAACGATTTCATCATCATCACCCAGCGCTTCCACTGCGAACGCGCGCTGTTTATTGCACTCCATATGGGCATTCAGGCGCAGTGCTATGCCGTGCCGTCACCTAAGGATATGCTGAGCGTGCGCGTGCGCGAGTTTGGTGCGCGTTTTGGCGCCCTGGCAGACCTCTACATTTTCAAACGTGAACCGCGCTTCTTAGGCCCGCTGGTCCCGATTCCGGCGATGCATGAAGTGCCGGAAGACGCGCAGGGTTACCCGGCAGTGACGCCGGAGCAGCTACTTGAGATACAGAAGAAGTAATAACGTTTGTCGGGTGGCGGCTTCGCCCGACCTACGATCGCGATTTTGTAGGCCCGGTAAGCGTCGCGCCACCGGGCAAAAAAAGGCCCGCTACGTGAGCGGGCCTTTTCATTGTGAATGAACTTACTTCTTACGCGCGTACTTCAGTGAATCCAGCGCCACCGCGAAGATAATGATCGCGCCCTTGATGATGTACTGCCAGTACGGGTTCACGCCGATGTAGGTCAAACCATAGTTGATCACGGTAAAGATGATCACACCGGTGACCACGCCCAGCACGGTCCCTACCCCGCCGCTGAAGGAGACGCCGCCGACCACGCAGGCCGCAATCGCATCCAGCTCGTACATGAAGCCAAGGTTGTTGGTTGCTGAGCCGATACGGCCTGCTTCCAGCATCCCGCCGAAGGCGTAGAACACACCGGACAGCGCGTAAATCATCAGCAGGTTAAGGGCAACGTTTACCCCGGACACTTTCGCCGCTTCCGGGTTACCGCCGATAGCGAAGATGTTTTTACCGAAGCGCGTTTTGTTCCACAGGATCCAGACAAAAGCCACCGCAATCAGCGCATAGAAGGTGATGTACGACAGGCGGAAGCTGCCCAACGCGATAAACCCTTGCGTAAAGGTGGAGAAGCCGCTGTCAAAGCCCGAAATCGGCGACGCGCCCACGAAGTCGTAATACAGGGAGTTGATACCGTAAACGATGATCATCGTACCCAGCGTGGTGATAAACGGCGTCACGTTGAGGTAAGCGATGATAATACCGTTGATCAGGCCAATCACCGCCCCGATGGCGCAGACAATCAAGATCACCACGAAAATCGGCATGGTGGCCATTTCCGGGAACACCTTGTTGGCGTTTTCCATCGACTGCAGCAGGGTCGCCGCGATAACCGCCGCCAGGCCGACCTGTCGACCGGCAGAAAGGTCTGTCCCCTGGGTTACGATGAGCCCCGCCACGCCCAGCGCAATGATAATACGCACGGAGGACTGGGTCAGAATGTTACTCAGGTTCAGCAGGCTTAAGAACGTAGGGTCCTGGAAAATAATGATGGCCAGCAGGACTAAAAGAACAACGTAAATACCGCCTTCTTTCAGGTAAGTGAGAAAACTTTTTTTATTTAACGCACTCATGAGGAGCCCCTGATCTTAAAGGTGCAAAGACGCAAGACGCAAAATTTCGTTTTGCGTTGTCGTTTTGGTGTCAACAATACCGGCAACGAGACCATTGCTCATAACCAGAATACGGTCCGTGATCCCTAACAGTTCCGGCATTTCGGAAGAAATAATAATGATCCCTTTATTCTTTTTCGCCAGCTCGGCAATCAGCTGATAAATTTCAAACTTCGCACCGACGTCAATACCGCGGGTGGGTTCATCCAGCATCAGAATTTCAGGCTGGGTTAACAACCAACGGCCGATAATCACTTTCTGCTGGTTACCACCGGAAAGCGAACCAATTTGCGTGCGGTGGCCAGGCGTTTTCACGCGCATGGAGTCAATTACCCATTGGGTATCGCTCTTCATGCGGGAGTTATCCAGCAGTCCGACTTTGTTTTTGTAATTACGAATATTCGAAATTAACGAGTTAAAGTTAATATCCAGATAAGCATAAATACCGGTCGAACGACGCTCTTCCGTCACCAGCGCAAAACCGTTATTAATGGCTTCGTTGGCGTTGTGGTTATTAATTTTCTTCCCGTGCAGAGTAATAGTGCCTTCGGCCTTCTCGCGGATGCCAAACAGGGTTTCCACGATATCGGTGCGCTTAGCGCCCACCAGCCCTGCGATGCCAAGAATTTCGCCTTTGTGAAGGTCGAAAGAAACATCACGGATGGACGGCTGACGCAGCGAGGTCAGATTGCGCACCTCAAGGATCACTTCACCCGGCTTGTTCTCTTTGTCCGGGAAGCGCTGGTTCAGGGAACGACCGACCATCATAGCGATGATCTTGTCCATGTCCAGCCCTTCCAGCGGCTGCGTGGCAATCCACTGCCCGTCGCGCAGGATGGTAATTTCATCGCACAGCTGGAAGATCTCTTCCATTTTGTGCGAGATATAGACGATGCCGCAGCCGCGATCTTTCAGCTTACGAATAATGGTAAAAAGGTGATTAACCTCTTTTTCCGTTAATGACGAGGTGGGCTCGTCCATGATGACGATTTTCGCGTCATAGGAGAACGCTTTGGCAATTTCGATCATCTGCATCTGGGAAACGGATAATGTCCCCACGCGGGCGCGCGGGTCGATATCAATATCCAGCTCATCGAAAATCGCCTTGGTGTCGCGATACATTTTATCCTGATCGACAAACACACCTTTGGTTGGGTAACGTCCCAACCACATGTTATCCATTACCGAGCGTTGCAGTACCAGGTTTAATTCCTGGTGAACCATTGAGATACCGTTTTCCAGTGCTTCTTTCGCTGAATGGAAATCGATCTCTTTCCCCTGAAAAAGAATGCTGCCAGAATCTTTTTGATAGATCCCAAAAAGACATTTTAATAATGTTGATTTACCCGCACCGTTCTCCCCCATTAATGCATGAATAGAGTGAGGACGAACTTTTAAATTAACATTATCGAGTGCCTTAACACCGGGGAAGGACTTGTTGACGCCTGTCATTTCCAACAAGTATTCACCGGACGACTGAGTAGTTGTGCTGACCATAATTATACCTTGTTGGCCTCGCATATCGCGTTATAAAAGGGCGCAACGAATTGCGCCCAGTGAAGACAAAACAAAGATCTTATTTACCGATAAACTCAGCCAGGTTGGACTGGTCTACGCCCACGTAAGGTACGCGAACGATTTTGTTGTCAATTTTCCAGTTGGTGCCATCTGCCGCGCCTTTACCGTCGGCGAGGTTTTTCGCCAGATCAAAGGTCGCTTTCGCCTGGTTGTTGGCATCGTTCAGAACGGTACCGGCCATCGCGCCAGATTTAACCAGCGCCAGCGCTTCTGGCAGGGCATCCACACCAAATACCGGGATGGACGATTTATTGTGGGCTTTCAGCGCTTCAACCGCACCCATTGCCATCGCATCGTTGTTGGCAATGACCACTTCGATTTTGTTCGCGTTCGGGCCAGACAGCCACGCGTCCATCTTATCTTTCGCCTGAGCGGTGTCCCACATCGCCGTATCTAACGCCAGCTGCTGGGTTTTCAGACCTTTATCGTTCAGCTCTTTGATAACATAGGTGGTACGCGCTTCAGCATCCGGATGGCCTGGTTCGCCTTTCAGCAGCACGAACTGGATCTGGCCGTCTTTGTTCAGATCCCAGTTCGGGTTAGCCGCCCAGTGTTTCGCGATCAGATCGCCCTGAATAATGCCGGACTCTTTGGAGTCAGTACCGACGTAATACGCTTTGTCATAGCTGTCCAGCGCCTTACGGGAAGGTTCTTTGTTGAAGAAGACGATTGGCACGTTCTGGCCACGCGCTTTCTCGATAACCGTGCCTGCTGCAGCCGGGTCAACCAGGTTGATTGCCAGGGCTTTCACGCCTTTCGCCAGCAGAACGTCGATCTGGTCGTTCTGTTTGGACTGGTCGTTCTGGGAGTCATTCATCAGCAGCTGTACGTCTGGCGCTGCTTTCGCATCTTTCTCAATGGCTTTACGCACAACAGACATGAAGTTGTCGTCGTATTTATAGATGGTCACACCAATACGGGTATCCGCAGCATGCGCTGCTGCACCAAAAAGCATGCTTGCCATTACAGCAGACAGGGTCAACACCTTCTTATTCATGGTATCTCCGGTTTTTTTATGCAGGGTAGTTCTTGTGAATAACGATCGGCAGGCAGGTGTTAATAAAACGTTACTGATAGCCGACGTTCACTTATAAAATTTCTATCTTCCGTGGTCGGTAACGCTCCAGAAATGCGTTTTATTCGTTGTTTGCGGCACATTGGCTATGGTGAAAGTGAATAATCACTGTTACATAGCGTTTCAGCCCCTAAAACGCTGACATCATAGTCAGCGCCTTGTTAAGATACTGTGAATTTACTCACAGATTGAAAACGGTTACATCACCTGATGTAATCAGTTAGTGATCGGAACCACAATTTGCCGGGCGGCGACGGAATGACGACGAACCAGCGTCGGCATGAAGCAGTGCGTGGCCCCTGGATCCAACAGCCCTGCCGCTCCCTGTAGCGCCAGCTCGGTCGCCAGTTTTGCCATAGAAGCAATGGGATAGCGCACCGTGGTCAGCTGCGGGTCGGTGTAACGGGCAATCGGAATATCATCGAAACCAATCAATGACAAATGCTGTGGCACCGCAATGCCGTTATCCTTCAACGCAGTCAGTGCGCCCGCCGCCATGCTGTCGTTGTACGCAAACACCGCAGAAAGCTGCAGGTTGCGACCCAGCAGTTCCACCATTGCCGCCTCACCGCCCTGCATATCCGGCGTGCCGGTGCCAATCCAGCTTTCTGATGGCGTAATACCGTGCTCTTTCAGGGCGTTTTGCCATCCCTCACGCCGCAGCTCGTCATCTTCAATGTGATGGCTGGAGGCCAGATAGCCGATCCGCTGATGGCCGTTATTGATGAGCATTTTGGTCGCCATCATCGCGCCGCTGACGTTATCCAGCCCGACACAGCGGTGGGCATAGCCCGGGACGATGCGGTTGATCAGCACCATGCCCGGGATCTGCTCCATAAACCCGGCCAGCTCTTCATCGCTTAAGGCTTTTGAGTGGACAATCAGCGCGTTGCAGCGCTGGCGAATCAGCACTTCAATGGCATGACGCTCTTTCTCCGCCTCGTGATAGCTGTTGCCAATCAGCACGTATTTCTGGTGCTGCTGGGCGACCACATCGACCGCTTTCACCAGCGCACCGAAAAAGGCGTCCGAGACATCCATGACCACCACGCCGATGGTATCGCTGACCTGCGTTGCAAGCGCCTGCGCGTTGGCATTTGGCCGGTACCCCAGCTGGGTCACGGCTTTCATTACGGTTTCACGGGTTTCAGGGCTGACCAGCGCGCTGTTGTTCAGCACGCGAGAGACGGTGGCCACAGAAACGCCCGCCAGACGGGCGACGTCACGAATGGTGATCATATTCACCATCCTTCAAAGAATTGCAGCAACTCACAGACACCCCCTGTGTTTAGCAAGGTGGCTATTTTGGCAGCGAGAGAAAGGTGACTACGTGAAGAAGCTCACACTCATGAAAACGCTTACATCCGTTTTGTTAATGATTGTGATCCAGATCGTTATCTGGATGTATTTTTCAATGATATCCCTGAAGCATGTGCGGTTAACTGACGCCACACCCACTCCAGTGGTCCCTGGCGGAAATAGCGCAGCCAGATAACAGAAAACGCCAGGTTTACCCCCCAGACCGGGATAACAAACGCCAGCAGTCCGAGGCGGTCGAATTTCATAAACAGGCCAAAGCGATAGAAAAGCGTGGTGCAGAGAAGCGTTTGCAGAAGGTAATTGCTTAACGCCATGCGGCCCACACAGGCCACGGCGCTGACGATCCACAGACGAGATAGCTGCGGCCAGAAGCCATAAATGAGCGCCGCATAGCCGATAGTCTGGAACGGTGCGCTGAGCTCGCGCGGCACCTGGAGCAGGAACGCGCACCAGCGGTAATCCCAGTGAAGGTGCCACTGCGCAATCACCGACGGGAGGTTAATCAGCACGCCGAGCAGAACCAGTCCTGCCCCGGTGCGGCGGTAGTGGCGCAGGTTGAACTCCCCTTTCAGCCAGCCGGTGCGCATCAGTGACGCGCCCATCAGCATCATGCCCGCCAGCTGCCAGCCGTACTGCGCGCCCAGAGCAAGGAGGTTATCCCCCAGCATATCCGCACGGTTGCTTATCGCCTCCGTACCGCCCTTCAGCTTCCAGTACTGTTCGTACTGCAGGTTAGCAGCATCCGGGATCCATGAACGGTTTGTCGCGTCGCCGGAGATCAGCCCCAGCAAAAGCAGCACGCCGAGCCCCATGACATAGAGCATCACGCCGGTGTTAAACAGGCTTTTCACGCTGTGGGCATCGCGAATCAGCCGCCAGCAGATTAGCCCGACTAACCCATAAGCGAGAAGAATATCACCGTCCCAGAAGAACAGGCCGTGGATAAACCCGAGGATGACCAGCAGCGTTAAGCGCGACTGGATCCAGCGCGTGCCGCGTTTGAGCAGAAGCTGCAGGCCCGCGCCGAACAGCAGCGCAAACAGCGTGAGAAATTTAACCTGGGCAAACAGGTCGAGGATCGCCCACGTCCAGGCATCGCTTCGGGTGATGTCGCCGTACCAGGCGGGATTAAGATAAGCGGCCTTCGGCAGACCGAAGGCGCTGATATTCAGCAGCAGGATACCCAGTATGGCGACGCCGCGAACAAAATCGAGCGTGACGTTTCGCTCCATGGTCCCTGCCCTGTCTGATTAGTTGTGGTGACGCACGGCGCGCAGGAACTCCTGGCGAGTGTTCTGGCTCGATTTAAACAGGCCGCCCAGCGAGGTGGTGGTGGTCGCACTGGTCGCATCACGCACGCCGCGCGCTTTCACACAGTAGTGCACCGCATCGATGGAGACCGCCACGTTATTGGTGCCCAGCAGCGTTTGCAGCGCGATCAGGATCTGCTGCGTCAGACGCTCCTGCACCTGAGGGCGCTGCGCGAAGAACTGCACAATACGGTTGATCTTCGACAGACCAATCACCGTGTCTTTCGGGATATACGCCACGGTCGCTTTACCGTCGATGGTCACGAAATGGTGCTCGCAGGTGCTGGTCAACGTAATGTCACGGACCGTCACCATCTCATCCACCTTCATCTTGTTTTCGATAACAGTAATTTTCGGGAAGTTGGCGTAATCCAGGCCGGAGAAAATCTCGTCGACGTACATTTTTGCGATGCGCTTGGGCGTCTCCATCAGGCTGTCATCGCTCAGATCGAGATTCAGCAGTTGCATGATCTCGGTCATATGCCCGGAAATCAAACTTTTACGGGTTTCATTGTCCATATCCTGAACGGGCGGACGCAGTGGCGTTTCAAGACCGCGCGCGAGCAGGGCTTCGTGGACCAGGGCAGCTTCTTTACTGAGTGATGACATTTTGTTCTCCTGCAGGTGTGGCGTCTTTTGCCCTCGTTGTGGCAAAAGTATGCGCTCATTGTGCGTGAGGCGACGCACATAATCCAGTATTCACGACGATAATTATTGCAATTGCTGTTGCCTTTCAGCGTGACGGTTCCAGACCAGGGCACCCGCAACAAACAGCGCAACGCCAGCCAGCCCCAGCGCAGGCTCCAGCCGGTGGGTTAGCCAGGTTGATAACGCGGAGGTCACCGGCCCAATCAGCTGCCCGATGGCATACCCGGTCGTGAGCAGCCCCGCCATATAGCGCGTGTGGTTCGGTGCCAGCTCGCGACCGTATAAAAGCGAGAGCTGCACGGCGCAGAGGAACCCGCCGCCGACCAGCAGCCCACCCGTCAGAAAGCCGCCAATGCCCGGCAACAGCCAGGCCGCCAGCACGCCTGCTCCCTGTAACCAGAGCACGATAGCCAGCCTGCGGTTAGCCGTTGAGGTGTGGCGCAAAAGAATACTGAGCGCAATGCCCACCACGGCGGCGGCACCAAAAATGGGCCAGACAAACTGGGCAAACAGGCTGCCGGGGAAACGCACCGCCGCCATTTGTGACAGGAAAGTCGCCGGGAGGATATAGCCAAATCCCGCCAGGCTGTAGCTCCACACCAGGCGCTTGAGATCCGACGTCAGCAGCAGCGGCTCAGGCGCCGTACCGGGGCGATGAAGCTGTCCGGAACGCGGCAGATAGCGCGCCACCAGCGCAACCAATACCAGCGCCAGCACGCCGTAGATCTGCCACGCCGCACCGGCCGAAAGGGATTTCGCCTGAATATAGACCGCGAGCAGGCCGCTCAGGGCGATACCTGCCCCTGGCCCGGCAAACACAGCGGCACTGAGCCCTGGTTTACCCAGCTGCCCCAGCCGTTCGTTGGTCCAGGCGGCAATCAGCACCATTGACCAGCCGCTCATGCAGCCAATCACAAAGCGCAGCAGGCCGTGCACAACGGCGTTATCCGCGGCGGCAGAGAGCAGGGTCAGTGCTACCGCGCCAGTGATGCCAAGCCAGAGCCGCGTTTCAACAAAGCGGTGCGCACGCATGGCATCCCACGCCCCCACCAGATAGCCCAGATAATTCATCGCCGCCACCAGACCTGCGCTGGTAAGCGTGAGTTGCCCGGCGGCAATCATCAGCGGCACCTGAGGCGTAAAAGCAAAGCGCCCTATCCCCATCGCCACCACCAGAACGACAAACCCACTGAGCGCAATACGCAACGCCATGACCGCTCCAATTGTTAAAAAAAAGTAAATTTATGATGCAGCATCTTGCGGTTCCGCGAAAGTGAAAGTTGCTCACAGGTAAATGAAAACGCTGTATTATGGGTCTAATGAATAGCTATTCTCATTAAGGAGCCCTGCATGGAACTGCTCGAAGAGCACCGTTGTTTTGAAGGTCGACAGCAGCGCTGGCGGCACGACTCCACCACGCTGAACTGCGCCATGACGTTCAGCATTTTCCTGCCACCGACAGAGAATCCGCCGGTTCTGTTCTGGCTTTCAGGCCTGACCTGCAACGACGAAAACTTCACTACCAAAGCGGGCGCCCAGCGTATTGCGGCCGAACTGGGCATTGCGCTGGTTATGCCTGACACCAGCCCGCGCGGGGATGATGTGGCGGACGATGCCGGGTACGATTTAGGTAAAGGCGCCGGATTTTATCTCAACGCCAACGAGCAGCCGTGGGCGAGCCATTACCGCATGTATGACTACATTCGCGACGAGCTGCCAGCGCTGATCCAGGCTGAATTCGCAGTGAACGATCGCTGCGCCATCAGCGGGCACTCCATGGGTGGGCATGGGGCGTTAATCATGGCGCTGAAAAACCCGGGGAAATACACCAGCGTCTCTGCGTTCGCGCCGATTGTGAACCCAACGCAGGTGCCGTGGGGGCAAAAAGCTTTCACAAACTATCTGGGTAAAGACGCAGAGAAATGGCAGGAATGGGACAGCTGCGCGCTGATGCTGGCAAGCGATTCGGCGAATGCGATCCCGATGCTTATCGATCAGGGCGATGCGGATCAGTTCCTCGCCGGACAGCTACAGCCTGCGGTGTTTGCTGAGGCGGCACGCCAGAAGAACTGGCCGCTGACGCTGCGCATTCAGCCGGGTTACGATCACAGCTATTACTTTATTGCGTCCTTTATTGAGGATCATCTCCGCTTCCATGCGGAGCATTTGTTCAGGTAAGTTCCGCCTTTTGCCCGGTAGCGCCTCCTGCCTACCGGGTCTTTCCCCTCCCCCGCTCTTTACATACTTCTATCCGCTTGAATCCAGCCTGTTTTCTGTCGCCTCACTCAAACACAAATGATTTCAATTATCATTTGTGTTTACAATTCTACATTCTTTTGTACAATTCCAGGCTCTTCTCCATCTCAAAGAGTTCTTACAAGACAAAAACATACAGTTCTCAGGGTTATCCCGATGGAGTTTTATTCATTTTTATACGGAATGTACAAATGACAATACCACGTATTAAGCTCCTGGCCGTCGCCATTGGCGCTGCCACATGTTCCCCCTTCGTTCACGCAGCCGATCAGGACACCGTTGTCGTCACCGCGACGGGTTTTGAACAAAAAATCCAGAATGCCCCCGCCTCCATCTCAGTGATTTCAAAACAGCAGATTGAAGATAAAGCCTACCGTGATGTTACCGATGCCCTGAGAGATGTCCCGGGCGTTGTCGTCACTGGCGGCGGGAGCAGCAGTGATATCAGTATTCGTGGCATGGCCTCTCAGTACACCCTGTTCCTGGTGAACGGCAAACGCGTCAGTACGCGAAGCACCCGCCCCAACAGCGACAACTCGGGTATTGAACAAGGTTGGCTGCCGCCGCTGGAGTCCATTGAGCGCATCGAGGTCATCCGCGGCCCGATGTCCTCACTTTACGGCTCCGATGCTATGGGTGGCGTAATTAACGTCATTACCAAAAAAGTCTCGAACACCAAAGCCTGGACCGGTTCGTTGCATGGCGATGCAACCTTCCAGGAAAACCATGATTCCGGCGATATCTTCCAGACCAACGCCTACGCTTCTGGTCCCCTGATCGACGGACTGCTGGGCGCAAAAGTGACGGGGCTGTTGTCACGCCGCGCAGAAGATAAAATCGTGAACGGCTATAACGAGCAGAAAATGCGTAACGGTGGCATTACGCTGAACTTCACGCCGGACGAGAAGAACGATTTCGACCTCGACTTTGCTCGCGAGCTTCAGGACAGAAACAGCACCCCGGGGATGTCGAAAGCGGCTGAAACCTGCCGGGGAACAACCTGTACGCCAAATACCAAAAGCGACTCGCGCTATGAGCACACGACCTACTCGTTAACCCACAGCGGTTATTACGACGACTTCAATACCACCAGCTATATCCAGCAGGAAGAGACCAATAATCCAGGTCGCGAAATGCGCTCCTATAACACCACCTTCAACAACCAGAACCAGATTTTCCTCGGCGATCATACGTTGACCCTCGGCGGGCAGTATCGCTATGAGAAACTGCGCGACAACGGTAATCAGCTGGAGGCTGCTGACGGCCTGAACAAACTGACGCGCTGGAGCTGGGCCCTGTTTGCCGAAGATGAATGGTCAATGACCGAAAGCTTTACGTTGACCGGCGGCCTGCGTATGGACAAAGACCAAAACTACGGTACTAACTGGACGCCGCGCGGTTACGGCGTATGGCACCTGGCCGATCAGTGGACGTTAAAAGGCGGGGTTTCTGCTGGCTATCGTGCGCCAGATCTGCGTCAGTCGTCTGCCAGCTGGGGCCAGGTGACAGGTGGCGGCCGTCTTGACGGTATCATCGTCGGCAATCCGGATCTGAAACCAGAGAAGAGCCTGAGCGAAGAACTCGCCCTGCTCTGGGATAATAACGATAACCTTAATGCCGGTGTGACGCTGTTTAATACCGACTTCAAGGACAAGATTACGGAAGTTCGCCGCTGTAACAGCAGCGCCGATCCCGCCTGTACGATTGGCGATCACAGCTATGATTTCGTCAGCGATCGCGTCAACGTGGACAAAGCCAACATGCGCGGTGTGGAGTCCTCCTTTGGGTGGAAGATCACGCGTGATGTGAACTGGACTGCAAACTACACCTATACAGAGTCCGAGCAGAAGAGCGGCCAGTTCTCCGGCAAGCCACTGAATAAAATGCCAAAACACATGTTCAACACCACCCTGGACTGGCAGGCGACGCCCGACGTCGGATTCTGGAGCCGTCTGAACCTGCGCGGTAAAACGTCTGAGTACCTGAGCCGCACGTCAATGTCCCAGGGTACGCCGTCCTACACTCAGGTTGATGTCGGTATGCGCTACAACGCCAACAAAAACCTGCTGGTTACTGCCGGTGTGTATAACGTGCTCGATAAGCAGATTGATTACGATACGTATGACACCGTGCTGGATGGCCGTCGCTATACCGTCGGCATGACCTACAGCTTCTGATCTGCTCATAAAAAAGCCCGCTCAACTGAGCGGGCTGAAAGAGAGGAAGTGCGGTTATTGTTTGAATCGTTCCGGGAAATCCATTTCACTGTAGCGAACGAAGCGGGTTCCTTTCGTCAGTTTGTAGCCAAACCAGATGACCAGGAACAGCGGAATACCAATGTAGGTGGCCGTAACGGCACCCCAGTCAATGGTGTCCGCAAGGAAGGCTTCATAGTTCTGTCCCAGAGTAATAATCAGGCACAGAATGAAGGCAAAAATCGGCCCCAGCGGGAAGAAGCCAGAACGGTACGGCAGGTTATTGAGATCGTGACCCTGCATAACGTAGCCGCGACGGAAACGGTAGTGGCTGATGGCGATGCCCAGCCAGGCGATAAAGCCCGTCATCCCGGAGGTGTTCAGCAGCCACAGGTAGACCGTCTGGTTGCCGAACATGGAGGTCAGGAAGCACAGGCCCGCAATGACCGTGGTCGCATACAGCGCGTTGCGCGGTACGCCGCCGCGGGACAGTTTCGAGAAAATGCGCGGCGCTTTGCCATCGCAGGCCAGGGTGTAGAGCATACGGGTGGACGCGTACATCCCGGAGTTACCCGCAGACAGTACCGCCGTCAGGATCACCGCGTTCATCACCGCCGCCGCAGAGAGCAGCCCCGCGTGCTGGAAGACCAGGGTGAACGGGCTGACGCTGATGTCTTTCACGTCATTACGCAGCAGGCTTGGATCGGTATACGGAATGATCAGGCTGATAATCAGGATCGCGAACACATAGAACAGCAGGATACGCCAGAAGACCTGACGCACCGCGCGCGGAATGTTCTTCTCCGGGTTTTCGGATTCACCGGCCGCGATACCAATCAGCTCGGTGCCCTGGAAGGAGAAGCCGACAATCATCGCCACGCCAATCATCGCTGAGAAGCCCCCGGCAAACGGCGCATCGCCTATCGTCCAGTTGCTCCAGCCCGCAGGTTCAGCGCCTTTGAAAATACCAACGATCATCGCCACACCGACGACGATAAAGATGATGACGGTTGCCACTTTGATCAAAGAGAACCAGTATTCCGCTTCGCCGAAACCGCGCACAGAGATGTAGTTCAGCAGGAAGATGACAGCGAGGAACAGGGCGCTCCAGATCCAGCCCGGCGTGTCCGGGAACCACCAGGTCATCACCAGCTGTGCGGCAACGAGGTCAACAGCGATGGTCACCGCCCAGTTGTACCAGTAGTTCCAGCCCAGCGCGAAGCCAAAGCCTTCCTCAACGTATTTTTGTCCGTAGGTCGAAAACGAGCCTGAGACCGGCATGTATGCCGCCAGTTCGCCCAGACTGGTCATCAGGAAGTAAACCATCAGGCCAATCAGGATATAAGAGAAGAGTGCCCCACCCGGGCCGGCTGCCGAAATCGTTGCGCCAGAGGCAACGAAAAGACCTGTACCGATTGAGCCGCCAATGGCGATCATTGTCAGGTGACGCGCCTTGAGTTCACGACGTAGCGTGGGCGCTTCTGTGGTTTTAGTTTCTGAAACCATGTGAAAATGCTGTCCATTCAATAAATGAGGCGCGATTGTAGCAGACGATCTGCGTTCCTTCCGGCAGAAATAGTCAGTTATAAGAGAGCTTCATGACTCGGCCAGGATTATAAGTAAAGCATAATTTTTTCCCCTCACCCTGACCCTCTCCCCAAAGGGGAGAGGGTCAGGGTGAGGGGCGCTTTTAGATTTCGCAGTAGCGCAGAAAACGCTGCAGCGAGCTGGAAAGGTGTTTCTGGCGGTGATGAATGCACCATAGCGTGCGCACCAGTTTTGGCAGCGGAACGGGGATTTCCACCAGCGATCCGGTCTCCAGCTGTTCGGCAATCACCCGCCGGGAAAGACAGCTGATGCCCAGGCCATGACGAACCGCGTGCTTAATCGCCTCTGAGTTCCCCAGCTCCATTCCCAGCTGAAAATGCGGCAGATGCGAGAGCAGCAGGTAGTCGACAATCTCACGCGTGCCGGAACCCTGCTCGCGGAGGATCCACTGCGCCTGCGCCAGCCGCTCCAGCGTCACCTCGCCCTGCAATAACGACGAGGCCGGAGACGCAAACACCACCAGCTCATCCTCCAGCCAGGGCTCGGCAATGATATCGACGTTGTGGCAAGGCCCTTCGATAAGACCGATATCCACGCGGAAATCGATCACCGCGTTGATCACGTCCTGGCTGTTGCCCACGCTCATCTCCAGCGGCAGGGTCGGGAAATCCCGGCGGTAGCGGGCAATGACTTCCGGCAGGATGTAGTTACCGATGGTGCTGCTGGCAAACACGCGGATCGCGCCGTTGTCCTCGCGGAACAGCTGTTCTATTTCAACGGCCTGCTCCAGCAGCGCCAGCGCGCGCGGGTACAGCAGGCGGCCATGTTCGTTGACCACCAGCCGCTTCCCTACCCTGTCGAAAAGCTGAACGCCCAGCTGGCCTTCGAGATCGGTCAACGCCGCGCTGACGGCGGACTGCGAGAGCGCCAGCATTTGTGACGCCTGGGTCGTCGAGCCGCTTTTCAGCACCTCGGCGAACACTTCCAGCTGACGCAATGTAATGTGCATGGTTGCTTACCACTTATATAGATTAATTATAAGTATATAATCAATTTTATTTTTAAGCCAGAGCGCCGTAACCTTTAGCCAGACAAAGGAGAAGGTTATGTCAGAAATCACCTTACAACATCATCGTACAGTGTGGCACTTCGTGCCGGGTCTCGCGCTCAGCGCCGTGGTCACCGGCGTGGCCTTATGGGGTGGCAGCATCCCGGCTATCGCAGGCGCAGGTTTTAGCGCATTAACCCTGGCCATTTTGCTGGGCATGGTCGTGGGAAATACCGTTTACCCACATATCTGGAAATCCTGCGACGGCGGGATAATCTTTGCTAAACAGCATTTGCTGCGCCTCGGGATTATTCTTTACGGTTTCCGTCTCACCTTTTCGCAGATTGCTGACGTGGGCGTGAGCGGAATTGCCATCGACGTCCTGACCCTGACCAGCACCTTTTTACTGGCCTGTTTTATCGGCCAGAAAGTGTTTGGTCTGGACAAGCAAACCAGCTGGTTAATCGGCGCAGGCAGCAGCATCTGCGGCGCGGCTGCGGTGCTGGCAACTGAACCCGTCGTTAAAGCCGAAGCCAGTAAAGTGACGGTAGCGGTCGCGACGGTAGTCATTTTCGGTACGCTGGCGATCTTCCTCTATCCGGCCATGTATCCGCTGGTGGCGCACTGGTTTAGCCCTGAAACCTACGGCATCTATATTGGCTCGACTATGCATGAAGTGGCGCAGGTGGTGGCGGCAGGTCACGCCATTAACCCGGAAGCCGAAAACGCGGCGGTCATTGCCAAAATGCTGCGCGTGATGATGCTGGCACCGTTCCTGATTTTCCTTGCGGCCCGCGTTAAACAGCTGGCTCCGGCTGGCGGCAGCGAGAAGAGCAAAATCACCATTCCATGGTTTGCGATCCTGTTCATCGTGGTCGCTATCTTTAACTCCTTCCACCTGCTGCCGAAAGCGGTAGTGGATATGCTGGTGACGCTGGATACCATACTGCTGGCGATGGCGATGGCGGCGCTGGGGGTGACCACGCACGTCAGCGCGCTGAAAAAAGCCGGTGCGAAGCCGCTGCTGATGGCGCTGGTGCTCTTCATCTGGCTGATTGTCGGCGGTGGCGCGATTAACCTCGCCGTACATAGCCTGATGGCATAAACCATCTCGTCCTTCTCCTGTTAACCCGCTATGATAAGCGTTTCGGGTTAACAGGAGTTTTTTTATGAAATACGTTGGAGCGCACGTCAGCGCTGCCGGTGGCCTTGCGAATGCCGCCATTCGCGCCGCCGAAATCGAGGCGACCGCTTTCGCCCTGTTCACCAAGAACCAGCGCCAGTGGCGCGCCGCCCCGCTCACCACCGACGTGATTGACGATTTCAAAGCCGCCTGTGAAAAATACCATTACGGGCCGGGCCAAATCCTTCCCCACGACAGCTATCTGATTAACCTGGGGCATCCGGTTCAGGAAGCGCTGGAGAAATCCCGCGAGGCGTTTCTTGATGAAGTGCAGCGCTGCGAACAGCTCGGGCTGACGCTGCTGAACTTCCATCCGGGTAGTCATCTGATGCAGATTGACGAAGATGCCTGTCTGGGGCGCATTGCCGAATCCATCAACATGACGCTGGATAAGACCAAAGGCGTCACCGCGGTGATTGAAAACACCGCCGGTCAGGGCAGCAACCTCGGCTTTAAGTTCGAACATCTGGCGGCAATTATTGACGGCGTAGAAGATAAGTCTCGCGTGGGCGTGTGCATTGATACCTGCCACGCGTTTGCGGCCGGGTACGATCTGCGCACCACCGAGGCGACGAAAAACACGTTTGATGAGTTTGAGCGAATTGTCGGCTTTAAGTATCTGCGCGGCATGCACCTGAACGATGCGAAAAGCGCGTTCGGCAGCCGCGTTGACCGCCACCATAGCCTGGGCGAAGGCAATATCGGTCACGATGCCTTCCGCTTTATTATGCAGGACGCCCGCTTCGATGGTATTCCGATGGTGCTTGAAACCATCAATCCGGATATCTGGGCAGAAGAAATTGCCTGGCTGAAGGCACAGCAAACCGCTGAACAGGCGGCATAAAAAAAGCCGGGCTGCATTAGCACCCGGCTTTTTTATTGCTTCGCTTACGCTGCTTTCGCCACAACTTCCGCTTCCGGACGTTTCAGCACCGCGTAAGACAGGCCTGCCACCAGCGTACCGGCAACAATCGCCAGCAGATAACCCAGTACCGGGGTGATGGCGCCAGGGATCAGCAGGACGAACAGACCGCCGTGCGGCGCCATCAGCTTCGCGCCAATCGCCATGGAGATGGCGCCCGTTACCGCGCCGCCGACAATACAGCACGGCAGAACACGCATTGGGTCACGCGCCGCGAACGGAATCGCACCTTCGGTAATGAAGCACAGGCCCAGCACCAGCGCCGCTTTACCGCCTTCCTGCTGCGCTTTGTCGAACTTACGACGGGCAATAATCGTCGCCAGGCCGAGCGCCAGCGGTGGCACCATACCGGCCGCCATGATCGCCGCCATCGGCGCATAAGTCTGGGTACTCAGCAGGCCAACGCCAAACGCGTATGCCGCTTTGTTAACCGGCCCCCCCATGTCGGTACACATCATACCGCCGAGGATTGCGCCGAGCAGCACCGCGTTCGCCGTGCCCATGGTTTGCAGCCAGTGGGTCAGGCCCGCCAGGATGCCCGCAACAGGCTTACCAATCAGGTAAATCATCGCCAGACCGACCACCAGGCTGGAGATCAGCGGAATGATCAGGATTGGCTTCAGCGCTTCCATACTCTGCGGCAGCTTCAGCTTCGAGCTAATCAGCTTCGCGACGTAACCCGCGAGGAAACCGGCGATGATACCGCCGATAAAGCCTGAGCCGGTGCTCACCGCCAGCATACCGCCGATGAGGCCCGGGGTCAGACCCGGACGGTCAGCGATGGAGAAGGCGATAAAGCCCGCCAGCACCGGCACCATCAGCGCGAACGCTGAACCGCCGCCGATCTGCATCAGCGCAGCCGCAAGTGTTCCTTCTTCTTTAAATGCCGTAATACCAAACGCGAACGACAGTGCGATACACAGACCGCCCGCTACCACCATCGGCAGCATGTAGGACACGCCGGTCAGCAGGTGACGGTATGCGCCCGCAGACTCTTTTTTCCCTTCGGTCGGGGTTTTCGCTGCGCCGGTGGCCTGATACGGTTTGGCTTCTGCCAGGGCCTTATCAAACTCCTGCGCGGTTTTTTTCAGCGCCAGGCCGGTAGAGGTGCGGTACATCGGTTTGCCGGCAAATTTCGCCAGATCCACTTCGATATCTGCCGCCACAATCACCAGATCGGCCTCAGCGACCTCTTCCGGCGTAATGGCATTGCCCGCACCCACGGAGCCACGGGTTTCAACTTTCACCCACCAGCCGCGTTTTTTCGCTTCGGTTTCAATGGCTTCAGCCGCCATAAAGGTGTGCGCCACGCCCGTCGGGCAGGCCGTGACCGCAACAACGCGTTTCGGACCCGAGGTCGCAGCCGGAGCCGCCGCGACAGGCGCGTTGTAGACGGTCGCGTGACCTTTCGCTTCGCTCAGGAACAGTTCCGGATGTGCCACCGCGCGATTGATATCGCCCAGCCACACTTTTTTGCCGTTCAGCGCGCTGTCAGCGGGGATTTTATCGCCCAGGACAATCGCCAGTTCGGCATCACCTGGGTTATCAATAATGTCCAGGTGTGCTTTTTGTGCCGCCGCGCCCAGCAGGGTCTTCGCCATGTAGGCGCGAGCCTGTCCGAGACCGGAGTCAATGATCAGCAGCGTTTTCATTATTCCTCTCCTGCTGTTAGTTAAAAGGTTTTAAGTCAACGCGCGCCATCATCGCGGCTAACTGGGTACGATCGGTAATACCGACATTGCTCTGGCTCACGGCCAGGGCAGCAACGGCGGTGGCAAGACGTAACGTATGTTCACTGGATTCACGCATCAGCAGGCCGTAAATCAGGCCGCCAACCATAGAATCCCCCGCGCCAACGGTGCTCACCACTTCCATTGACGGCGGTTTGGCAATCCATTCACCTGAAGCGTTAACCCACAACGCCCCTTCAGCACCCAGCGAAATCACCACGTGAGCAATCCCCTGCTCGCGCAGCGCATGGGCAGCCTCAATCACATCTTTTAATTCTGGCAGCTTACGGCCTGCCCAGATCTCCAGCTCGCGACGGTTTGGTTTCACCAGCCACGGAGAGGCTTTCAGTCCCGCCACCAGCGCATCGCGGCTGCTGTCAAAAATGATGCAAGGGCACTGGCTGCGCAGGCGCGTCATCCAGTCGGTGAAGGCTTCCGGGCTCACGCCGGACGGCAGGCTGCCGCTGACGCACACCATATCGAACTGGCCCAGCCAGGTCAGGGAGTCGGTCACAAAGCGTTCCCAGTCAGCAGGCGTCACTTCGAAACCGGAGAAGTTAAGATCGGTCACTTCGCCGTCTTTCTCGGTCAGCTTAACGTTGATGCGGGTACGGCCCTGCACAACCTGAAAACGGTTGGCAATGCCCAGCTCGCTGAACAGCTGCTGGAATCCATCCTGGTTATCTTTACCGAGGAAACCGCCCACAGTGACGTCGATGCCGAGATCCTTGAGCACTTTCGCGACGTTAATCCCTTTGCCCGCAGCATGCAGGCCAGTGGTACGCACGAGGTTGACTTCGCCGCGCTCAATTTCCGGGCAAAATCCCACCAGGTCATAAGCCGGGTTCAGCGTAATAGTGGCAACACGTCTGCTCATTATGCGCCCTCCCCCAGACCCGCCGCGATGGCATCGCCTATCGCTTTCAGCGCCTGCTCAGCATCTGCGCCCTGCGCGGTGAAGCGCAGACGATGGCCTTTCTTCACGCCCAGCGCGACGACTTTCATCAGGCTACGGCCGTTGGCCGGTTTGCCCGAACCATCCAGGTTGGTCACGGTAATCTCGCTTTCAAATTGTTTAATGGTGTTGACCAGCATGGTGCCCGGACGGGCATGCAGGCCGTGTTCGTTACGCACCACGAATTCAGCGTTAAGCACATCATCCGTCAGCGCGTCGTCGCTGGTCAGCAGCGCCAGCACGGTCGCCGCATCGGCATTCAGCAGTTTTTCAGCTTTATTGTTCAGCAGCAGATCGCCCAGACGCTTCAGCACCGAAACCGGCTGCTCATCGTTCATCGCCACGGTTACCAGCATCGCTGCACGCTCGCCGTCTACGTCGAAGGCGGTTGCTGAACGGCTCACGGCAATTGCGCTACGCAGGTTGCCTTCAGCGCTGTCGTTCAGCCAGATACCCTGACCGAGATTCAGCGGTTTATCGTTGATCACACGCGTCACAAAGGTGGCATCAGCAGCGCCCGCTTCTTTCAGGCGACCCGCGTTCAGCGCCTGCAGGGTCACGAGATCGGTTGCGACAACATCCAGCGTCAGGGTTTCGTTATCCAGTTTCAGCGCTTCGTTCTGTTTTTCACCCATCAGCAACGCACGCAGCTCTTCAGCAGTGGTTGCAGACTTAAGCTGTTCCGCTACGGAGTCATCGCTCAGAACGTGCGTCAACTGACGCAGCAGGCCTAAATGTTCGTCGCTGCTGGCCGCAATACCGATAGCCACATAGGCTACCTGACCGTCGCCCCAGAGCACGCCCTGCGGGAACTGATAAACCTTCACGCCGGTCTTCAGCACCTGGTCGCGGGTGTCGGTTGTGCCGTGTGGAATGGCAATGCCATTGCCGAGGAAGGTGGAGGTCTGCTGCTCGCGCGCCAGCATACCGTTTACGTAACCGTCCGCGACGTTACCCGCCTGCACAAGGGCAGCGGCAACCTGACGAATGGCCTCTTCTTTATCCCCGGCCTGAGCGCCCGGGTGAATATCCTGAACAGATAACTGGAACATGGTTCTCCTCTCCTGCTGAAATTGAATCGTTTCAGCTTACATGAGAAAAAATACGCTAGCCTGCTCCGTTTGTTAAAACAAGATAGCGCTGAAACGTTTCAAAAAGTCTTGCGCTTTCTGCAATGGCTTGCAAGAAAAGTCGTATTTCCGATATCAGAATTTAGAGATACTGCACATTTCTTCCGCGTTCAGCTGAATTTTGCTGAAGTTCAGCAAACCAGTTTCAGCTAAGTTCAGCCATGAGGATTACAAGTTGAAATGCCATTTTGATTTTTCGTGGCGTAATTGATTTTACCCACTGTTTATTTTTTAGCTGACGGCGTAAACTCCGCCCCTCTCTGTTACTCGCTAATTATAAAACATGCATAACACCCCTGCGGCCACCTCGCCGAAGCCCTTTGATTTGACGTCAACGGCGTTCCTGATTGTTGCTTTCTTCACGGGCATCGCCGGTGCGTTACAAACCCCGACGCTGAGCCTGTTCCTGACCAATGAGGTTCACGTCCGTCCGGCGATGGTCGGCTTCTTTTTTACCGGGAGCGCCATCATCGGAATTCTCGTCAGCCAGTTTCTGGCCGGTCGATCCGACCGAAAAGGCGATCGTAAAAGCCTGATCGTATTCTGCTGTCTGCTGGGGGTGTTGGCCTGCGTCCTGTTTGCGTGGAACCGTAACTATTTCGTTCTGCTGTTCATCGGGGTATTTCTGAGCAGCTTTGGCTCAACCGCCAACCCACAGCTGTTTGCCCTCGCCCGCGAGCACGCCGACCATACCGGGCGGGAAGCGGTGATGTTCAGCTCGATATTGCGCGCTCAGGTGTCGCTGGCATGGGTGATTGGCCCGCCGCTGGCCTACGCGCTGGCGATGGGATTTGGCTTTACGGTGATGTACCTGAGCGCGGCGGTGGCGTTTGTGGCGTGCGGCGCGCTGGTGTGGTGCTTTCTGCCATCCATGCGCAAAGAGCCCAAAGTGGCGACAGGCGTGCTGGAAGCCCCGCGCCGTAACCGCCGCGACGCCCTGCTGCTGTTTGTTATCTGCACGCTGATGTGGGGTACCAACAGCCTGTATATCATCAATATGCCGCTATTTATTATTGATGAACTGCATCTGCCGGAGAAGCTGGCGGGGATCATGATGGGGACGGCTGCGGGCCTTGAGATCCCGACCATGCTAATCGCGGGCTATTACGCGAAGCGTTTCGGCAAGCGTTTCTTAATGCGCATCGCAGCCGTCGCCGGGCTGCTGTTCTACGTTGGCATGCTGACGGTCCATACGCCAGCCCTGCTTCTTGCTTTACAGCTGCTGAACGCCGTATATATCGGCATCCTGGCGGGGATTGGCATGCTCTACTTCCAGGATCTGATGCCGGGCCAGGCAGGCTCTGCAACCACCCTTTATACTAATACCACCCGCGTGGGCTGGATTATCGCGGGCTCAATGGCCGGTGTCGTTGCTGAAATCTGGAACTATCACACGGTGTTCTGGATTGCGCTGGTGATGTGTACGCTGACGATTGGCTGCCTGGCGAGGATCAAAGACGTTTAAGGCGCGGTGATCGCTTCCAGCTCAAGCAACCAGGTTATCGCCTGTGCGCGCGTGCTGCCGCACATTTCAGCCGAGGGCTGAAGCCCTGAGCAGACCTTCGGGCGCAGGGGAGACTCAAAGATCATACACAGGTTGGATTCAGAGAGCTGAACGCAGCGGGTATTGGCGGGCTTGCCCTCCGGCATACCTGGAATGGGGCTTGAAATGGACGGAGCGGTACAGCACGCGCCGCAATCTGGACGACAATCCATACATGCTCTCTCGGTGGCGAATGCCCGTACAGTCGGGCATCGCGCGCACAGTAACACCTTTTGCGTATTGATAGCAAAAGCCACGAATTCCTCTTGCCTGAAAGGCCGCGCGCGAGTAATTTGGCGCGATATTTTTTACCTCCCGTAGACAGGATTACTGCAATGCCAAGAGCGAACGAAATTAAGAAAGGTATGGTACTGAATTACAACGGCAAACTGCTGATTGTGAAAGATATCGACATTCAGGCACCAAGCGCCCGTGGTGCAGCAACGCTGTACAAAATGCGTTTCGCCGATGTGCGTACCGGCCTGAAGGTGGAAGAACGTTTTAAAGGTGACGATATCGTTGATACCGTGACCCTGACCCGTCGCTATGTTGATTTCTCTTACATCGACGGCAACGAGTACGTGTTCATGGATAAAGAAGATTACACGCCGTACATCTTTACCAAAGATCAGATTGAAGAAGAGCTGCTGTTCATTCCTGAAGGCGGAATGCCAGACATGCAGGTGCTGACCTGGGACGGCGTGCTGCTGGCGCTGGAACTGCCGCAGACTGTGGATCTGGAAATCGTGGAAACCGCGCCGGGCATCAAAGGCGCGTCGGCGAGTGCACGCAACAAACCAGCGACCCTGACCACCGGTCTGGTTGTGCAGGTACCGGAATATCTCTCCGCTGGCGAGAAGATCCGCATCCATATCGAAGAAAAACGCTATATGGGTCGTGCTGACTGAGTATGACATTTGTCGGGTGGCGGCTTCGCCTTACCCGACCTACAAAAACACAAAAACCGGCGCTCAGGCCGGTTTTTTGTAGGCCCGGTAAGCGCAGCGCCACCGGGCAACAGAGCTTACAGAAGCTCCGGATACTTCATCATCTTCAGCGCCAGCTCAACGCCGCGCACTTCCGCCATTCCCTTCAGGCGGCCAATCGCCGAATAGCCCGGGTTGGTTTTTTTACGCAGATCGTCCAGCATCTGATGTCCGTGATCCGGACGGAACGGAATAGGACGCACATCGCCCGCCTGCTTACGACGCGCCTCTTCCGCCAGAATGGCGTCTACGACCGCCACCATGTTTACGTCGCCACCCAGGTGCGCCGCCTCGTGGAAGGTTTTCGGGTTCTCTTCACGACAGGTCGCGCGCAGATGCGTGAAGTGAATGCGATCGCCAAAGGTTTCAATCATCCGCACCAGGTCGTTATCCGCGCGCACGCCGTAGGAGCCGGTACACATGGTAAAGCCGTTATAGATGCTGTTTACCGTCTCTTTCAGCCACTGCATATCTTCAAGGGTGGAAACAATACGCGGCAGGCCGAGAATAGGACGCGGTGGATCGTCCGGGTGCACCGCCAGACGCACGCCAGCTTCTTCCGCAACCGGCACAATAGCGCGCAGGAAATACGCCATGTTCTCACGCAGCTGGTTCTTATCAATATTGCCGTATTCCGCCAGACGCGCGCGGAACTGATCCAGCGTGTAGCCCTCTTCCGCACCCGGCAGGCCAGCAATGATATTGCGGGTCAGCTTTTCAATGTCCGCTTCACTGGCGGCATTAAACCATTCAAGCGCCTGATGCTGCTCTTCGGCGGTATAATCCGCTTCGGCACCCGGGCGTTTCAGAATGTGCAGCTCAAACGCCGCAAAGGCAATCTGGTCAAAACGCAGCGCTTTCGAGCCGTCCGGCATCTGATATTCCAGGTCGGTACGCGTCCAGTCCAGAATCGGCATGAAGTTATAGCAGACCGTATCAATACCGCAGGCCGCCAGGTTGCGAATGCTCTGCTGGTAGTTTGCAATCCAGGTCTGGTATTCACCGGTGTGGGTTTTGATATCTTCGTGAACCGGAATGCTTTCCACGACAGACCAGGTTAATCCCTTCTCCGCCAGCAGCGCCTGACGCTGTTGAATTTCCTCAACCGGCCAGACCTGGCCGTTAGGAATGTGATGCAGCGCCGTGACGACACCCGTTGCGCCAGCCTGACGCACATCATCAAGAGAAACCGGATCGTTCGGCCCATACCAACGCCAGGTTTGTTCCATTGCCTCATCCTCTCAAGTTGTTATACCAATATAGGTAACTGCAATGACGACTACCATACATGTTTACCGCGAAGGGTCAACACACCGCCACACATTGATTGATCAAACTCACAGAACGGGGATATTTACGGCTCACCAATTTTATTTGCTGTCATATAACTTTACACTGGCATTGTTAATTAATGGTTAATCAGGTGTGTATTTCATGAAGACAATTGCCTCCACCTCGCTTCCTGCTCATGTTCAGCTCCCTCGTTACGATCGCAAGCAACTGCGCTCCCGCATCGTCCATTTTGGCTTCGGTGCGTTTCACCGCGCGCACCAGGCATTGTTAACAAACCGGGTGCTGAATGAAAAAGGCGGCGACTGGGGGATCTGTGAAATAAGCCTGTTCAGCGGCGACGTGCTGATGAGCCAGCTGCGCGCGCAGGATCATCTGTTCACCGTGCTGGAGAAAGGGGCTGAAGGACATCAGCCGATTATTGTTGGCGCCGTACATGAATGCCTGAATGCAAAGCTGGACTCGCTGCCCGCCATAATTGAGAAGTTTTGCGAACCGCAGGTGGCGATCGTATCGCTCACCATTACGGAGAAAGGCTACTGCATCGATCCCGCCACCGGTAAGCTGGATCTGCAAAACGCCCGGATCCTTCACGACCTCGAAAATCCTTCTGAACCGCACTCCGCCCCGGGGATCCTGGTCGAAGCGCTCAATCGCCGCCGCGAGCGCGGCTTGCCTGCGTTTACCGTGCTTTCCTGTGACAATATCCCGGACAACGGCCACGTGGTGAAAAATGCGGTGCTCGGCATGGCTCACAAGCGCTCCCCGGCGCTGGCGGAGTGGATCGAAGGTCACGTGAGTTTCCCGGGAACGATGGTCGACAGAATTGTTCCCGCCGCGACGGAGGCCTCGCTTGTAGAAATCGCCGACGCACTCGGCGTTGACGATCCGTGCGCCATCAGCTGCGAGCCGTTTATTCAGTGGGTAGTGGAAGATAATTTCGTCGCCGGGCGTCCGGAGTGGGAAGTGGCGGGCGTTCAGATGGTGCAGGACGTTCTGCCGTGGGAGCAGATGAAATTACGCATGCTCAACGGCAGTCACTCTTTCCTGGCGTATCTGGGGTATCTCGCCGGATACGCGCATATTAATGAATGCATGGAGGATACCACCTTCCGCGAAGCCGCCCGGCGGTTAATGCTGGATGAGCAGGCACCCACGCTGCGCATAAAGAATGTCGACCTGACGGCTTACGCCGACAGCCTGATAGAGCGTTTTGCTAACCCGGCGCTGCAGCACCGTACCTGGCAAATCGCGATGGACGGCAGCCAGAAACTGCCGCAGCGGATGCTGGATGGGATCCGCGTTCACCTTGAGCGCAAAACCGCATGGCCGCTACTGGCGCTGGGCGTCGCCGGCTGGATACGCTACGTCAGCGGATCCGACGAACGTGGCAATGCGATTGACGTTCGCGATCCCCTCAGCGAAAAAATCCGCACGATTGTCGACGCCAGCAGCGACGCCGACCGCGTTAGCGCGCTACTGGGGCTGAGCGAGGTCTTTGGTCACGATCTCGCGCAACATCGCGTTTTCGTTGAGGCTGTCAGCCAGGCATATCAGCGCATCACCCGCCATGGCGCACGTCAGGCTGTTATTGAAACGTTAAATCTTTAGCGATTATTGCGCTTAATGCGAACGGATATCGCCTCCGTTCGCCCTCCCCCTTCTCATTGCGCCCGTTTTTCGCCAGGATAAGAGCATAGTGTTATAGCATCACAATTCTCTTGCGGAGCGCACGTGACCAAAACCAACCTCATCACCGGTTTTCTCGGCAGCGGTAAAACCACCTCTATTCTTCATCTGCTGGCGAATAAAGACCCCGCCGAGAAATGGGCCGTGCTGGTCAATGAATTCGGCGAAGTGGGCATTGATGGCGCGTTGCTGTCATCCAGCGGCGCGATGATTAAAGAGATCCCCGGCGGATGCATGTGCTGCGTAAATGGCCTGCCGATGCAGGTTGGGCTGAATACGCTACTGCGTCAGGGCAAACCGGACCGCCTGCTGATTGAACCCACCGGTCTTGGTCACCCGAAGCAGATCCTCGATTTACTGACCGCGCCGGTTTACGAGCCGTGGATCGATCTGCGCGCCACGCTATGCCTGCTCGATCCGCGTCAGCTTCTGGATGAAAAAGCGGTGGCCAATGAGAACTTCCGCGATCAGCTCGCCGCAGCAGACGTGATCGTCGCCAATAAAGACGATCGCGCCACGGCGGAAAGCCGGGCCGCGCTGGACACGTGGTGGCAACATTTCGGCGGCAATCGGACGCGGGTGCAGGCCACTCAGGGGAATATTGATAGCGCCCTGCTCGATCTTCCCCGCCTGAATCTGGCGGAACTTCCAACCAGCGCGGAGCATGCGCATCACCATCCTGCAAAGCAGGGTCTGGCTGCGCTTAGCCTGCCGGAACACCAGCGCTGGCGTCGTAACCTGAACAGCGGTCAGGGGTATCAGGCCTGCGGCTGGATTTTCGATGCCGATACCGTTTTCGATACCATTGGCATCCTTGAGTGGGCCAGGCTTGCGCCGGTCGATCGCGTGAAAGGGATCATGCGCACGCCTGACGGGCTGGTGCGAATCAACCGCCAGGGCGACGATTTCTTTATCGAAACGCAAAACGTCGCGCCGCCTGACAGCCGAATAGAGTTAATTAGTGCGGTTAACGCCGACTGGAATGCCCTGCAGACCAGCCTGTTGAAGATTCGTTTAAGTTCGGGCGGCTAACGTTGCCCCAGTTTTCCTTCTATGCTGAACGTTATGACAACTCGATTTCCCCTGATACTACTGCTTAATGTCGCCGGTCTGGCGCTTTTCTTCTCCTGGTATATCCCGGTGAATCACGGTTTCTGGTTCCCGCTGGATTCAGCCCTGTTCCATTTCTTCAACCAGGGGCTGGTGAAGAGTGACGCCTTCCTGTGGCTGGTCGCGATCACCAATAACCGCGCCTTTGACGGTTTTTCCCTGCTGGCCATGGGCTGTCTGATGCTCTCTTTCTGGCTTAAAGAGGATGTCACGGGGCGCCGTCGCATCCTGATTATCGGGCTGGTGATGCTTCTGGCTGCGGTGATTATTAATCAGCTGGCGCAACATCTGATGCCGGTAAAACGCGCCAGCCCTTCGCTCTCTTTCCCGAATATTTATCGCGTGAGTGAACTGCTGCATATTCCAACAAAAGATGCCTCGAAAGACAGTTTCCCGGGCGATCACGGCATGATGCTGCTTATCTTCGCCGGTTTTATGCTCCGCTATTTCGGCAAGAAGGCCTTTGCTATCGCCCTTCTTATTGTGGTGATATTTGCATTCCCACGCGTGATGATTGGCGCGCACTGGCTGACGGATATTGTTGTGGGTTCGCTTTCCGCCGTGCTGATTGGTCTGCCGTGGGTTCTGATGACGCCTTTGAGCGATCGCCTGATTACCGTTTTCGATCGCTATCTTCCGCGTAGAAAGCAACAAAACTTGAACAAATAAATACCGTTTTTTAACGTAAACTATCGGGGATCATCACGATCCCTGATAATGCTCATCCTGCGATCTTTCTGCACTGTCATATTCTTGTCATCACATTCGTGATAAAAATGAAGCAATTGCGCGATTACGCGGCGGATCTGCCGCTATTTTGTGCAATGACAAATTTTTACTTCCTGTATCACAATTTCTTATAAAAAAAAGGTTCTTTTTACTCGCAATAGCCCTGGCAATCGGTTAATCTCGAACTCGTTTTGCCCCATGGAGATAATTATTTCGATGGTGAATAATTTTGTGCGCTGCACCACAAATGTCACCAGAAACAATTGTCTCAATGTGAACAGATAATTAGTCTCGTCACGTTTGGCATTTTTATAACGATATTTGTCGTTAAGGACTTCAAGGGAAAATAAACAAAATGGTCAAATCTCAACCGTTTCTGAGATATATCTTACGGGGGATCCCGGCGATAGCAGTCGCGGTACTGTTATCGGCATGTAGTACATCGAACACCGCAAAGAATATGCATCCTGAGACGCGTGTTGTGGGAATGGAAGATTCCTCGTCACTGCAAGCCTCTCAGGATGAATTTGAAAATATGGTACGTAATCTGGACGTGAAGTCCCGCATTATGGACCAGTATGCTGACTGGAAAGGCGTGCGTTACCGTCTTGGCGGCAGCACCAAAAAAGGCATTGATTGTTCCGGTTTTGTACAGCGTACGTTCCGTGAGCAATTTGGGTTAGATCTTCCGCGTTCGACTTACGAACAGCAGGAGATGGGCAAGTCGATTTCACGTACCAAACTGCGCACCGGTGATTTAGTGCTGTTCCGTGCAGGTTCGACGGGTCGACATGTGGGCATCTATATTGGTAATGACCAGTTTGTACATGCCTCCACCAGCAGCGGTGTGACCATTTCCAGCATGAATGAACCATACTGGAAGAAGCGCTACAACGAAGCGCGCCGCGTACTGACCCGCAGTTAATATGATAATTGTATCGTTGGTTATCCCTTGGCTGGCGATACAATAAAAAAAAGCACTGCTTCGGCGGTGTTTTTTTTTGCCCGTTACACTGAATACATCCAGCGGCATTTCAGGAATCACGACGTCTATGCTCACCCGCTACTTCTCCAGTCATCGCAAGATACTGATCCTCAGTATTATTACCGGCCTGGTCACTGCCCTGCTCCTGGGTTCATTGCAATTTTTCTGGAGCTACCACAAGCGTGAAGTCCGGTTCGATACGCTGATCATGGATGTGCGCATCTATATGGAGAGCTATTTTGACGAACTGAAAGCCTCTATCGACGTGCTCCAGCCGCTGACGCTCAATAATTGCGCGGATGTTAACGCGGAGCTGACCTCACGTGCGGCCTTCAGCCTCAACGTGCGCGCGTTTCTGCTGGTCAGGGATAAAATGGCTTTCTGCTCGTCAGCCACCGGGCCACTGAATGCTCCGATGGAGGAGCTCATACCCGGGCTGCACATCAACAAGCAGGTGGATATCGCCCTGCTGTCCGGCACGCCCATGCTGCCTAATAAGCCGGCGATTGCCATCTGGTATCGTAATCCGCTCGTGAAGGACGGTGGCGTATTCACCTCAGTGAATCTCAACCTGACGCCGTACCTGCTTTATACCGCGCGCCAGGACGAGTTTGCAGGCATCGCGATCGTCATCGGCGAAAATGCGTTATCCACCACCTCAAGCACCCTCGTCAAAGCAAAGGATTTACATGAAACGCCTGCGCGCACTGCGACGCTCAAAGACGTTCCTCTGACCATCAACCTGTACGCCGAGGAGTGGACGAGCGATGAGATACTTTACGCCCTGTTCTTCGGGCTGGTGTGCGGCATTGCGGCAGGGTCGCTTAACTTCTACATCCTCACGACGCGTCTCAATCCGGGCAAAGAAATTCTGAGCGCCATTAAGCGCGGCCAGTTCTACGTGGTTTATCAACCCGTTGTCGATGCCAAATCGCTCAGGATGACCGGGCTTGAAGTTCTGATGCGCTGGAAACACCCGACCATGGGTGAAATCCCGCCGGACGCCTTTATCAATTTTGCCGAAGCGCAGAAGTTGATTGTCCCGCTGACGCTACATCTGTTTGATCTGATTATTCACGATGCGCCAGTGTTACAGACCGTACTGCCGCCGGGGGCGAAAGTGGGCATCAATATCGCGCCGGGGCATTTGCATGCGGAAAGTTTTAAAGACGATATGCGCACCTTCAAGGCTCTGCTTCCGCCCGATTATTTCCAGATCGTACTGGAAATTACCGAGCGCGACATGCTTAATCATCGGGAAGCCAACAGCCTCTTCGAATGGCTGCACAACGAGGGGTTTGAAATTGCCATCGACGATTTCGGCACCGGCCACAGCGCGCTGATCTATCTTGAACATTTCACCATGGACTACCTGAAAATCGACCGTGGTTTTGTCAACGCAATCGGTACAGAAACCGTGACCTCCCCGGTGCTGGATGCCGTACTGACGCTGGCAAGAAGGCTGAATATGTCGACCGTTGCGGAAGGGGTGGAAACGCCGGAACAGGCAACCTGGCTGCGCGAACATGGGGTTAATTTCCTGCAGGGATACTGGATTAGCCGCCCGATGCCGCTGGAGCAGTTCCGCGCGTGGCAAAATACGCTGTCGCCTGACGGTGAATAATTTCACATTGCCCGTGGCGTCACTTATTATTCAGCTTAACTGAGCCGGTCTGTAAAAGAGGGAGCCGCCGCGAGATGTTAATGCGCTTTATGTTGCTTTGGTTGGCAGTCGTGAGCCTGTCCAGCCAGGCGCAAACCATCAAGGAGAACATCGCGTTCGCCGTGATTGGCGAGCCCAAATATGCGGTCAACTTCACGCACTTTGATTACGTCAATCCTGCCGCGCCGAAAGGCGGAAAGGTCACGCTCTCCGCGACGGGAACGTTCGACAACTTTAACCGCTTCGCCCTGCGCGGCGTGGCTGCGGCACGAACGGAATCACTTTACGATACGCTTTTTGTCACGTCGGATGATGAACCTGGCAGCTACTATCCGCTGATTGCCGACAACGTGCGCTACGCGGATAATTTTTCCTGGGCCGAAATCACGCTTAACCCTCGGGCCCGATTTCATGACGGCACACCGGTCAAGGCCAGCGACGTGGCCTTTACGTTTCACAAATTCATGACCGAAGGCGTACCTCAGTTCCGTATTGTGTATAAAGGCACGACGGTACGCGCCATTGCGCCCCTCACCGTACGCATTGAACTGAGCGAACCGAACAAAGAGAATATGCTCAGCCTGTTCTCGCTGCCGGTTATGCCTGAATCGTTCTGGAAGAACCATAAGTTAAGCGACCCGCTCTCCACGCCGCCGCTGGCCGGTGGCCCTTACCGCATTACCGACTGGCGCATGGGGCAGTATGTGGTCTATTCCCGCGTGAAAGACTATTGGGCGGCAAACCTGCCGGTCAACCGCGGGCGCTGGAATTTCGACACCCTTCGCTATGACTACTACCTTGACGATAACGTGGCGTTTGAAGCGTTCAAAGCTGGCGCCTTTGATTTGCGCGTGGAGAACAGCGCCAAAAACTGGGCGACCCGCTATATCGGTAAAAATTTCGCTAAAGGCTACATCGTTAAAGACGAGCACAAAAACGAATCCGCCCAGGACACGCGCTGGCTGGCGTTTAACATTCAGCGTCCGGTATTTACCGACCGCCGCGTTCGGGAAGCAATTTCCCTCGCTTTTGATTTTGAATGGATGAACAAAGCGCTGTTTTACGGGGCGTACAGCCGCGCGAACAGCTATTTTCAGAACACCGAATATGCCGCGCGCGATTACCCGAAAGCCGACGAACTGATCCTGCTGGCGCCGCTGAAAGCGGAAGTGCCGCCAGAAGTGTTTACCACGGTGTTTCAACCTCCTGCCTCAAAGGGTGACGGCTACGACCGGGACAACCTGCTGAAGGCCAGCAAGCTGCTGGATGAGGCGGGCTGGCAGCTGAAAAATCAAAAGCGTGTGGATGCCAAAACGGGCAAGCCTCTCAGTTTTGAACTGCTGCTCTCCTCCGGCGGCAACGATCAGTGGGTGCTCCCGTTTAAGCACAACCTTGCGCGGCTGGGGATCACCATGAACATTCGTCAGGTCGATAACGCGCAGATCACCAACCGCATGCGCAGCCGCGATTACGACATGATGCAGCGCCTGTGGCCCGCGCAGCCGTGGCCCAGTTCGGACCTGCAAATCTCCTGGGCCTCCAGCTACATCGACTCTTCGTACAATGCGCCAGGCGTAAAAAGCCCGGCGATTGATACGTTGATTGCGAAAATTGTGGCGGCGCAGGGCGATAAAGAAAAACTCCTGCCGCTCGGTCGCGCTCTCGACAGGGTGTTAACCTGGAACTACTACATGCTGCCCATGTGGTATATGGGCGAAGACCGCCTTGCTCGCTGGGATAAATTCTCCGTGCCAACGGTGCGCCCTGTCTATTCGCTGGGCTTTGACACCTGGTGGTATGACGTTAATAAAGCCGCCAGACTTCCCGCTGAGCGGCGATAAGGAATTATCATGGGTGCCTATCTGATCCGCCGGCTCCTGCTGGTCATCCCCACGCTGTGGGCCATTATCACCATTAACTTTTTTATCGTGCAAATTGCCCCCGGCGGTCCGGTCGATCAGGCGATTGCCGCCATCGAGTTTGGCAACAGCGGCGGCATGCCCGGCGGCGGCGGAGAAGGCATGGGCGCGAGCCACGCGCGCACCGGCGTGGGGAATATCAGTGAAAGCCATTACCGCGGCGGGCGCGGGCTGGATCCGGAGGTGATCGCCGAGATCACCCACCGCTACGGTTTTGATAAGCCGATACACGAGCGCTATTTCAAAATGCTCTGGGATTACATTCGCTTTGATTTTGGCGATAGCCTGTTTCGCAGTGCGTCAGTATTAACGTTGATCAAGCAAAGCCTGCCGGTTTCGGTCACGCTGGGGCTGTGGGGGACGCTGATTATCTATCTGGTCTCTATTCCGCTCGGGATCCGCAAGGCGGTTTATAACGGCAGCCGCTTCGATATGTGGAGCAGCACCTTCATCATCATCGGCTATGCTATTCCGGCGTTCCTGTTTGCCGTTCTGCTGATCGTCTTCTTTGCCGGAGGCAGTTATTTCGACCTCTTCCCGCTGCGGGGGCTGGTCTCCGCCGATTTCAGCACGCTGCCGTGGTACCAGAAAATCACCGACTATCTCTGGCATATCACGCTGCCGGTTCTGGCAACGGTGATCGGCGGGTTCGCCGCCCTGACCATGTTGACCAAAAACGCCTTTCTCGATGAAATCCGCAAGCAGTATGTCGTCACCGCCCGCGCCAAAGGGGTCAGCGAAAAGCAAATCATGTGGAAACACGTTTTCCGCAACGCCATGCTGCTGGTGATTGCCGGATTTCCGGCCACGTTCATCAGTATGTTTTTTACCGGCTCGCTGCTGATTGAGGTGATGTTCTCGCTCAACGGTCTGGGCCTGCTGGGCTACGAAGCCACCGTGTCGCGCGATTATCCGGTGATGTTTGGCACGCTCTATATTTTCACCCTGATTGGCCTGCTGCTGAATATCATCAGCGATATCAGCTATACGCTGGTCGATCCCCGAATTGATTTTGAGGGCCGCTGATGCCGCGTTTAAGCCCCGTTAACCAGGCCCGCTGGGCCCGTTTTCGTCACAACCGCCGCGGTTACTGGTCGCTGTGGATTTTTGCCGTTCTGTTTGTCCTGAGCATGTGTTCGGAGCTGATCGCCAACGACAAACCGTTGCTGGTGCACTTTAACGACCGCTGGTACGTGCCGGTGCTGGCTAACTACAGTGAAAGCGACTTCGGCGGCCCGTTTGCCACACCGGCGGAGTATCAGGATCCGTGGCTGCGCCAGCAGATCGAACAGCACGGCTGGGCCCTCTGGGCACCGGTGCGCTTTGGCGCAAACAGCATTAATTTCGCCACCACAACCCCCTTCCCTTCCCCGCCCTCTGCGCAAAACTGGCTGGGGACGGATGCCAACGGCGGCGACGTGCTGGCGCGCATCCTTTACGGCACACGAATTTCGATTCTTTTTGGGCTGATGCTGACCCTCTTTTCCAGCGTGATGGGCGTGGTGGCTGGCGCCGTTCAGGGCTACTACGGCGGAAAAATTGACCTGTGGGGGCAGCGTATCATCGAAGTCTGGTCCGGTATGCCAACGCTGTTTCTGATCATTTTGCTTTCCAGCGTGGTGCAGCCGGGCTTCTGGTGGCTGCTGGGCATCACCGTTCTGTTCGGCTGGATGGCGCTGGTGGGCGTGGTGCGCGCGGAGTTTCTGCGCACCCGTAATTTCGACTACATACGCGCCGCACAGGCGCTTGGGGTGAGCGACCGGGGGATCATCTTCCGCCATATGCTGCCAAACGCCGTGGTAGCGACCCTCACCTTCCTGCCGTTTATTCTGTGCAGCTCCATCACCACCCTCACCTCGCTGGACTTTCTGGGCTTCGGCCTGCCGCTGGGCTCACCCTCGCTCGGCGAACTGCTGCTACAGGGCAAGAATAACCTGCAGGTGCCGTGGCTGGGTATCACCGCCTTCCTTTCCGTGGCGGTGCTGCTTTCGCTGCTGATTTTTATTGGCGAAGCCGTGCGCGATGCCTTCGATCCCAACAAGGCGGTATAAGATGACGCAGCCTCTTCTCAGTATTGATAACCTGTCGATTACCTTCTCGAAGCAGGGTGAGTCGCGGACCGTAGTCACCGACCTGTCGCTGCAGATCCAGCGCGGTGAAACGCTGGCGCTGGTGGGAGAATCCGGCTCAGGCAAGAGCGTCTCGGCGCTCTCCATCCTGCGTCTGCTGCCCTCTCCGCCCGTGAGTTATCCGCAAGGGGATATTCTGTTCCACGGTCGTTCGCTGCTACACGCTGACGAACATACCCTGCGCGGTATTCGCGGCAATAAGATTGCTATGATCTTCCAGGAGCCCATGGTTTCCCTTAACCCGCTTCATACCCTGGAAAAGCAGCTTTATGAAGTGCTCTCTCTGCACCGCGGTATGCGCAAAGAGGCCGCGCGGGGCGAAATTCTGGATTGTCTGGAACGAACAGGCATACGCAACGCGGCCAAACGGCTGAACGATTTTCCGCATCAGCTTTCCGGCGGTGAACGTCAGCGGGTGATGATTGCCATGGTCCTGCTCACGCGCCCCGAACTGTTAATTGCCGACGAACCGACGACGGCGCTGGACGTGACGGTGCAGGCGCAAATTCTGACGCTATTGCGTGAGCTGCGTGACGAGCTGAACATGAGCCTGCTGTTTATCACGCACAACCTGAGCATCGTGAAAAAGCTGGCCGACAGCGTCGCGGTCATGCAAAACGGACGGTGCGTTGAACAGAACACCGCCTCCACGCTGCTGAACGCGCCGCAGCATCCCTATACGCAGCGCCTGCTCGACAGCGAACCTTCCGGCGACCCGGTGCCCCTCACGGCAGACAGCACACCTCTACTGCGCGTCGATGACTTATCCGTCTCGTTCCCGATCCGCAAAGGCATTCTGCGGCGCGTCGTTGACCAGAACCCGGTCCTGAAAAACATCCGCTTCTCGCTGCGCCCGGGTGAATCCCTGGGGCTGGTGGGCGAATCCGGTTCGGGGAAAAGCACCACCGGTCTGGCGCTGCTGCGCTTAATTGCCTCTCAGGGCGAGATCCTGTTTGACGATATGCCGCTGCACCGCTGGAACCGCCGCCAGATGCTGCCCGTCCGCCCGCGCATGCAGGTGGTGTTTCAGGATCCCAACTCCTCGCTTAACCCGCGCCTCAGCGTGTTGCAGATTATCGAAGAGGGTCTGCGCGTTCACCAGTCTGAGCTGAGCGCGCAACAGCGGGAACAGGAGGTGATGCGGGTGATGGCGGAAGTAGGCTTAGATCCCGAGACCCGCCACCGCTACCCTGCGGAATTTTCCGGCGGCCAGCGCCAGCGTATCGCCATCGCCCGCGCGCTGATCCTGAAGCCGGAGCTGATTATTCTGGATGAACCGACCTCGTCGCTGGACAGAACCGTCCAGGCGCAGATCCTGGCGCTGCTGAAAGGGCTACAGGAAAAGCACCGGCTGGCCTATATCTTTATCAGCCACGATCTTCAGGTGGTTCGGGCGCTATGCCATCAGGTGATTGTGTTGCGGCAGGGTGAGGTTGTCGAACAGGGTGATTGCCAGCGCGTCTTTACTGCGCCAACGCAGAACTATACGCGCCAGCTGCTGGCAGCAGACTAGCGCTTAAAACGGGTACTGGCCGGAGAAAGGCTCAGCAATCGCAACGCCGAAGTTTTTCAGGCGGCAGGTTGCGGCAAACTCGTCCTGGCTTTTGACAAACAGGCACGGCTCCCCTTCACACTCCAGTACGGAGCTGTCCACTTCGATATCCGTCAGGGCCTGGCTGAGACGCTCCATCACCCGCCACGCATTTTCGTCGCTCGGGCTCAATAGCTTAAGCGCCACCAGGCAATTCTCGCAGCCCGCGACGCTTTGCGGAATCGGTTCAACTTTCGAACCTGCAAAACCCGCCGACCAGCGATAGCTCTGGGGCAAGCGATGGACAATGGAGAGTTGTAATGTATTCACGTTCGTTCCCCGGAAGCAAAATTTACTTCACAATTTATTTACATTTATAGTAACACATCATCGCCAGCCTGCACTATTCAGCGCTTTTTTATCGGTATTCAGGCTCGCGTCGGCGCTATATGTACCCGTTTCTGCGATCTAACTCAACCTTTTTGAATACAATGATGTGACTTTTTACATAAATAGATTTTACATAAAATAAACAAACACGGGGTAAACGAACGGGGTTTGGTTGATATGCGTCAACAAAAAAGGCCCTGCCGGGCCTTCTCTGCGTTTTAGTGGGCCGCTTTTCGCGGTCGACTGGCGTAAAGACAGAAGAGTACAGAGCTGGTTGCGCAAAAAGCCATCGCCCACAGCATAGGCCAGGCCGTGCTGAAGGTCGCCATAGAGAGCAACGCCCCGACGATGGCACCAATCCCGAAGCGGAAGGTTCCCGCCAGTGACGAAGCGGTCCCCGCCATGTGCGGGAACTCATCGAGGATCACCGCCATCGCATTGGATGAGATCATCGACACGCAGCCGACAAAAGCCGCCACGCCGATCACCAGCGCCCAGAAACCCACGTCCAGAAACGCGCTCACCACCAGCCAGACCGCCATCACAAACTGGATCCACAGCCCGGCGCGGAACATGTTCAGCGCCCCCACCCGCCGGACAAAGCGGCTGTTAATGATGGTCAGCACAAACAGGAAGACAATATTGAGCGCAAAGTAATAGCCAAAGTGCTGCGGCGAAACGTGGTTCAGTTCGATATAGACAAACGGCCCGGCGCTCAGGAAAGAGAACATTCCGGCGAAGCTGAACCCGCTCGCCAGCATGTAGCTCAACACCCGCTTGTGGCGAAACAGCGAGGCGAAGTTGCCTATCGTGGTTCGAATATGAAATTTCTGGCGGCGCTCGACGGGCAGGGTTTCATCAATAAAGAAGAAAATCATTGCCGAGGCCAGCAGCGCTGCCAGCGCCAGGATCCAGAAAATCGCGTGCCAGCTAAACCACACCAGCACCGCACCACCGGCCATCGGTGCCACCAGCGGCGCAATTGTCGTCACCAGCATGACGAACGACATCATGCGGGAGAACTCTTCTTTCGGGTAGATATCACGCATCAGCGCGTTGATCACCACGCTCGCGGCAGCGGCGGCCAGCCCGTGCAAGAAACGCATGGCGATCAGCTGATCGATACTCTGCGCCAGCGCACAGGCGACTGCTGCAGCCGCAAAGACCAGCGTCCCGCCCAGAATCACCGGTTTGCGCCCCAGGCTGTCGGCCATTGGGCCATACAGCAGCTGTCCGAGGGCGAAACCGAGAATATAGGTGCTGAGCGTCATCTGCGCGCTGCCTGCCGGTACGCCGAACTGCGCGGAAATCACCGGCAGCGCAGGCAGATACATGTCAATAGACAGCGGCATCAACATCGCCAGCAGGCCAAGAATAAAGACGATTTTGAACGACGAGTGTGGCCTGGTGGTCACTGGGTTCTCCTGAAACTAGTGCGAAGGCAGACCGACGCTGGCGATCTCTTCTTCCGTCAGCGGGCGATATTCGCCGGGCGCCAGGTCGGGATCGAGGGCGATTGCGCCGATGCGTTCACGGTGCAGGCCCACAACGTGGTTCCCCACGGCGGCAAACATCCGTTTGACCTGGTGGTAACGCCCTTCGCTGATGGTCAGACGGACCTCCGTCGGCGCGATCACTTCAAGCACCGCCGGTTTGGTTAGATCTTTCTCATTATGCAGCTGAACGCCTTTGGCGAATTGCTCTGCCGTGTCATCCGCAACCGGTGACTCCAGCGTGACCAGATAGGTTTTCTCGCAGTGGTGACGCGGGGAAGTGATGCGATGAGACCACTGTCCGTCGTCGGTCATCAGCACCAGCCCGGTGGTGTCGATATCGAGGCGCCCCGCAGCGTGCAGCTTGTGCGCCACCGGCTCGTCGAGAAAATAGAGTACCGTCGGGTGATCCGGATCGTCCGTTGAGCAGACATAGCCTTCCGGCTTATTAAGCATGAAGTAGCGCGGACCGTGCTGCTGGGTCAGCGGATTACCGTCGTACTCAACCTGATGATCAGGCAGGAGTTTGAACGCGCTGTCTCTCACAATCTCGCCGTCCACGGTAACGCGGTTGGCGCGAATTTCACGCCCGGCAATAGCGCGGCTTACGCCGAGTTGCTGAGCGATAAACTTATCAAGTCGCATGAAATCTTTTTAGCCTTAATGGTGCTGGAAGTCGGACCGTGTGTCCGAAAAAAGAAGCAGTCAGGAACGGTTCAGTATAATGGTCTGGTTGCGCCACTCAAGGGAAAAAGTTTCGTGGCATACTATACGCGGAATAACGAAACCGAGACCCCATGACTTTTACACTTCGTCCCTATCAGCAGGAAGCCGTCGACGCCACCCTCGCCTGGTTCCGTAAACACCGGGAACCAGCGGCGATTGTGCTGCCGACCGGTGCAGGCAAAAGCCTGGTCATCGCCGAGCTGGCCCGCCTGGCGCGCGGTCGCGTGCTGGTGCTGGCCCACGTTAAAGAGCTGGTGGCGCAAAACCATGCCAAATATTGCGCGCTTGGGCTCGAGGCTGACATTTTCGCCGCCGGGCTAAAGCGTAAAGAGAGCCACGGCAAAGTGGTCTTCGGCAGCGTGCAGTCGGTCGCGCGTAATCTGGACCTGTTTCGCAGCGAGTTTTCGCTGCTAATTGTCGATGAGTGCCACCGCATCAGCGATGACGATGACAGCCAGTATCAGCAAATCCTCACTCACCTGAAAGAGGTGAACCCTCACTTACGCCTGCTCGGCCTGACGGCCACCCCGTTTCGTCTGGGTAAAGGCTGGATCTACCGCTTTCATTATCACGGCATGGTGCGCGGCGATGAGAAGGCGCTGTTCAGCGACTGTATCTATGAACTTCCGCTGCGCTACATGATTAAGCACGGCTACCTGACCCCGCCGGAGCGGCTGGATATGCCGGTCGTGCAGTACGACTTCAGCCGCTTACAGGCGCAGAGCAACGGATTATTCAGCGAGGCCGATCTTAATCAGGAGCTGAAAAAACAAAAGCGTATTACCCCGCATATCATCAGCCAGATTGAGGAATTCGCGCAGACGCGCAAAGGGGTGATGATCTTTGCGGCCACGGTTGAACACGCGCGCGAAATCACCGGATTGCTACCCGCTGACGACGCGGCGCTGATCACCGGCGAAACGCCCGGCCCGGAACGCGATAGCCTGATTGAAGAGTTCAAAGCGCAGCAGTTTCGCTATCTGGTCAACGTCTCGGTCTTAACCACCGGCTTTGACGCCCCGCATGTCGACCTGATTGCGATTTTGCGCCCGACGGAATCCGTCAGCCTGTATCAGCAGATTGTCGGACGTGGGCTGCGCCTGGCGCCGGGCAAAACCGACTGCCTGATACTGGATTACGCCGGTAACCCGCACGATCTCTACTCCCCGGAAGTGGGCGCGCCAAAAGGCAAAAGTGACAACGTGCCGGTGCAGGTTTTCTGCCCGGCCTGCGGGTTTGCCAACACCTTCTGGGGAAAAACCACCGCCGACGGCACGCTGATTGAACACTTTGGCCGCCGCTGCCAGGGCTGGTTTGAAGATGATGAGGGGCATCGCGAGCAGTGCGATTTCCGCTTCCGCTTCAAAAACTGTCCGCAGTGCAACGCCGAAAACGACATTGCCGCCCGCCGTTGCCGTGAGTGCGACACGGTGCTGGTCGACCCGGACGACATGCTGAAAGCGGCGCTGAAGCTGAAGGATGCGCTGGTGCTGCGCTGTTCCGGCATGACGCTGCAGCCCGGTGCGGATGAAAAAGGCGAGTGGCTGAAAATTACCTATTACGACGAAGATGGCGCTGACGTCAGCGAACGGTTCCGGATCCAGACGCCTGCCCAGCGCACGGCTTTTGAACAGCTGTTTATCCGCCCGCATACCCGCACGCCGGGCGTACCACTGCGCTGGATAACCGTCGCGGATATCGTGCATCAGCAGGCGCTCCTGCGCCATCCGGATTTTGTTGTCGCCCGCAAAAAAGGCCAGTTCTGGCAGGTTCGCGAGAAGGTCTTTGACTATGAAGGACGCTTCCGCCGGGCAAATGAATTGCGCGGTTAGCGGACTTTTCATTGATGTGAGGGGCATTTGAGTATAAAATGCCGCCCGCTTCACATCCGTGAGGCAGAACACTCACCTGCTGCTGGGTCGCCTGTAGTAGGGTTTTAAATACAGAGAGAAATCAATGTTCACTATCGAAGCAGAAGTACGTAACGTGCAGGGTAAGGGTGCGAGCCGCCGCCTGCGTAACGCTAACAAGTTCCCGGCTATCGTTTACGGTGGCGAAGCTGCTCCAGTTTCTATCGAACTGGATCACGACAAAGTGTGGAACCTGCAGACCAAAGCTGAATTCTACAGCGAAGTTCTGACCATCGTTGTTGGCGGTAAAGAAGAAAAAGTGAAGGTTCAGGCTGTTCAGCGTCACGCGTTCAAGCCAAAACTGACTCACATCGACTTCGTTCGCGCGTAATCGCAAACCTGTCGAGAAAAACCCCGCTTCGGCGGGGTTTTTTTATGGCTGCTATTTACCGCCAGACGTGCGACGCTGAAGCTGATCGCGCAGGTTCGGCGGCGTGCCTTTGATGGTTAGCGTATCGGTAGCCGGATCCCAGAAGATGCGTTCCCCCAGCAGCATGGCGTCGAAGTTGATGGTTAACCCACCGCCGCTACCGGCAAACTTAGTGAGCTGGCGCAGCGTACTGCGATCCGCCGGGAAGCTCTCCTCAAGCTCATAGCCCTTCTCCGCGGTGAATTCCTGGAAGCTGACCTCGCTGACGCCCGCCAGCTCTTTTGACAGCGACTCCAGCTCAATCTCTTCACCCGCCTGCAGCTGCTCGTTACAGTAGCTGTAAACCTGCTGACGCACGGTCTGACGCTCGGATTTATCGAGCTGCGCTTCCGCCGTGAAGTCATCAACGGCCTGCAGCAGCCCTTTGTTCTGCGCTTTGGCGTTCAGGCCTTCGCTGGCACCGAGGAAGTCCATAAAGAAATCCGCCACTTTACGGCCCACGCGCCCCTTCAGGAAAGTCAGGTAGCGGGTCGACTCCGGGTTGGTTTCCCACTCGGTTAAATCAATACGTGCCACGATATCCGCATGGTTGATATCCAGATAGTGCGTTGAGCTGATGTCCAGCTGCTCGTTCACGCGCATGCTGCTTAAGTTATTCAGCACGGTAACCAGCAGGTACTCGACCGCCAGGTAGCGATAGTGGCAGAACAGGACGATACCGCCGTCGGCGAACGGATATTTCGCCAGCTCGTCGCGCAGACGCCCGGTTGCCGCGCGGCTAAACGCCAGGAAATCCTCTTCGCCCTGACGCTGCAGGCGCAGGCTATCGGCCAGCTCACTCTCTTCGCTGAACAGACCATAGGCTTTGTTTTTGGCGCTGTAGACGCGATGCAGCTCTGCCATCATTTCCACAACGGTTGCCGTGGGTTCCAGTAACGAATCGCGTAGCACCACTTCAAGGGTTTGCTCATCACGCTTGATAAGCTGGTGCAAGGCAATCTGGTTGATTTCCAGACTCATGATAAACTCTCCTTTTAGACCGGGCGGTATTCAACCACCACCAGGACATGTGTGCAACAACAGATAAAAAAGGGGAAAAAAAGCTGTTGCTACGGTAATATGTTGCCCTTTCATCAACAAACTGATTTTGATTTATGCCACAACATTCCCGCTACAGTGATGAACACGTTGAACAACTGCTCAGTGAGCTGGTCAACGTACTGGAAAAACATAAAACGCCGACCGATCTCTCCCTGATGGTTTTGGGAAATATGGTCACCAACCTTATCAATACCAGCGTTGCTCCGGCTCAGCGTCAGGCGATCGCAAAATCTTTCGCCCAGGCCTTACAGTCATCCGTCAGCAACGACCAGGCCCATTAAGGGAAACGAACAACAGTTTATGGTGACGAATCGTCAGCGCTACCGTGAAAAAGTCTCCCAGATGGTCAGCTGGGGACACTGGTTTGCCCTGTTTAACATTCTGTTAGCGACGGTGATTGGCTGTCGTTATCTGTTTGTCGCAGACTGGCCAACAACGCTAACCGGGCGTATCTACTCCTGGATGAGCGTTGTGGGTCACTTTAGCTTTTTGGTATTCGCCACCTATTTGCTGATCCTTTTCCCTCTGACGTTTATCGTCATGTCGCAGCGTCTGATGCGGTTCCTTTCCGCTATTCTTGCGACGACAGGGATGACGCTGCTGCTTATCGACAGTGAAGTGTTCACCCGCTTCCACCTGCACCTTAATCCCATCGTCTGGGAACTGGTGATTAACCCGGACCAGAACGAAACGGCCCGCGACTGGCAGCTCATGTTCATCAGCGTCCCGGTGATCCTGTTGATTGAGATGCTGTTTGCCACCTGGAGCTGGCAAAAGCTCCGCAGCCTGACCCGGCGCCGCCATTACGCGAAGCCCGTCGCCGCGCTCTTTTTTGTCTCTTTTATCAGTTCGCACATCATGTATATCTGGGCGGATGCGAACTTCTATCGCCCAATCACCATGCAGCGCGCGAACCTGCCGCTCTCTTACCCGATGACGGCCCGTCGTTTCCTGGAGAAACACGGTCTGCTTGATGCGCAGGAGTTTCAGCGCCGTCTGGTGGAACAGGGGAATCCGGAAGCGGTCAGCGTTCAGTATCCGCTGAGCGATCTGCGCTATCGCGATATGGGTCGCGGACAAAACGTCCTGCTAATCACCGTTGATGGCCTCAACTATTCTCGTTATGAGAAGCAGATGCCTGCGCTGGCTGATTTCGCCAGCAAGAACGTGTCGTTTACCCAGCATATGAGTTCCGGTAACTCAACGGATGCAGGTATCTTTGGCCTGTTCTATGGAATTTCTGCCGGTTACATGGATGGCGTACTGTCAGCCCGTATTCCTGCGGCGCTGATCACCGGGCTTAATCAGCAGGGCTACCAGTTAGGGCTGTTCTCATCGGACGGTTTCAACAGTTCACTGTACCGCCAGGCGCTGCTCTCTGATTTCTCACTGCCTGCCGCGCAGAGCCAGTCTGATACCCAGACCGCAAACCAGTGGATTAACTGGCTGCAGCGCTACGCGCAGGAAGATAACCGCTGGTTCTCGTGGGTGGCCTTTAACGGCACAACGCTCAGCGACAGCAACCAGGCTGGCTTTACGCGCCGCTACAGCCGCGCGGCCGGTGATGTCGACGCGCAGATTGGCCGCGTGCTTGATGCACTACGCGAATCAGGCAAGCTTGATAACACCGTCGTGATTGTGACCGCGGGCCATGGCGTGCCGCTAGGCGACGAGACGAAGAGCATGAGCTGGTCACGTCCGAACCTGCACGTTCCGCTGGTGATCCACTGGCCGGGCACCCCAGCGCAGCGCGTTAACATGCTTACCGAGCATAAAGACGTGATGACGACCCTGATGCAACGCCTGCTGCATGTCAGCACGCCAGCAAACGAGTATTCGCAGGGGCAGGATCTCTTCAGCGCCACGCGCCGCCACAACTGGGTAACGGCAGCGGGCGGTAACACGCTGGTGGTGACCACGCCGAAGCTGACGCTGGTGCTGAACAGCAACGGGAACTATCAGACCTATAATCTGCAGGGTGAGCGGTTGAAAGACCAGAAACCACAGCTGAGCCTGCTGCTGCAGGTCCTGACGGATGAGAAGCGTTTTATCGCTAACTGATTAATTATAAACCAGTTAGCGACAGATTCCCTTGCATTCAAAACGGAATCGAGTAGTATTCTTTTTATGCGTCGGCACGTAGCGCAGCCTGGTAGCGCACCGTCATGGGGTGTCGGGGGTCGGAGGTTCAAATCCTCTCGTGCCGACCAAAATCACATTGAAAACCAGCCTCTTATGGCTGGTTTTTTTATAATCGCTACCCTTTGGACATCATCTTCCCTGCGCTTTCCCCCTTCATCCTTATGACCAATATGTAAACACCAGCGCACCAGTATCGATATACATTGGATAGAGGCCGCCGGCACCTTACAACTTTCCTCTGCATTCGTTCGCTGAAATATTTCATTACATATTTATCATCCCCCTTCGCTTTACATTGACACTAGTGTCAATCTTGTAGATTACGACTACAGCGAGGAGAAGAGTATGCGACCATCCGATCTGGCAAAACTCACCGGAGTAAGCAACAGAGTTCTGCGTCATTATGAATCGAAAGGGCTCATCCGTTCACGGCGACTAGATAATGGATATCGTGATTATGATCCGAAGGAAGCAGAAAAAGTGAAGTGGGTAATCTCATTAATTAAATGTGGATTCAGTACCAGGCAGATAGCTGAGCTGGAAAAGTTCTCGCAGATCAGCGATATGGATGATGACCGTTTTATTATGTGCCTGGAACAGCACCGGAATAAGCTACAAGCACTAGATACGCTGATTGAGTTACTCAATGAACGTCGAAACGCACTCGCTGCACGGATACATTCTTACGAATAATGAATATTTTTATCAGAAAGAGATGAAATATGAAACGTTTAGAAAATAAGGTTGCCTTAATTACCGGAGGCAGCAGCGGCATTGGGCTGGCAACAGCAAAAATTTTTATCGATGAAGGTGCCAAAGTCATCATCACCGGAAGAGATGAAAATACGCTGAATCAGGCCATGCGTGAACTGGGGGATAAGAATGCTATTGCAATACAATCAGATATTAGTGATTTAAATAATCAAGAGGCCGTTTTTTCAACCATTGAAAAACGCTTCGGTAAACTGGATATTGTCTTTGCCAATGCAGGGATTATTTTACTTTCTGATTTTCAGGATTCCACCGAAAGTGACTTTGATCGCCAGTTTAATATTAATGTGAAAGGTACATTTTTTACCGTACAAAGGGCTCTACCGCTGATGCCACAAGGCGGGTCGATTATATTGACCTCATCCATTGCTCACTACAAGGGCCTTGACGGACACAATATCTATGCTGCGACAAAAGCTGCGTTACGTTCTTTCGCTCGAAGCTGGACAACGGATCTTAAAAACCGAAGTATCCGTGTTAACTGCATAAGCCCTGGCCCCATCGCCACGCCAATCATCAGCAAAATGGGCATTTCTGAGGCAGACCGTGAATTGTTTGATACGAACGTAGCGAGCCATATTCCTGCCGGGCGATTTGGCAAACCAGAAGAAGTTGCCGCCGCTGCGCTTTTCCTGGCCTCAGATGAAAGCCGTTTTATATCGGGTATTGACCTCAGTGTGGATGGCGGGATGGGGCAGATTTAACCTGGATCAAAAATAATATCAAATTTGATTAAAAGACATCAATTTTGATGAAGTTCTTTTTGCTGAATATCTCTATATTTGTTGCCATGAAGGGCCCATCACTATCCAGTGTTTATTAAAGGTATTTATATGAAAAAACGTATTATTATTGCCGGTGCAGGTTTTGCAGGTATGTGGGCGGCCATCTCTGCGGCCAGACTTATACATTTAAACAACGCTGACAATCAGGTCGATATATTTCTTGTTTCGCCTGAACCAAAATTAACCATACGCCCACGGCTTTATGAGGCCGTTCTTGAAAAGATGGATCCATCGATTCTTGAGGTGCTTGAGGCGGCAAATGTGAAATATATTCGTGGCCGGGTTATTGATATTGATACACAAAATAAAGCGATTACCGTCCAAAAGCCGGATGAAGAAACCCGGGTTAATTTTGATAGTTTTGTGCTGGCTGCGGGAAGTCAGGTCTTCCATCCAGAATTGAAAGGGTTGAAGGAATATAGTTTTGATGTCAACTCGCTGGAAAAAGCCCGCGAACTTGATGCGCATTTACAGTCGCTGGCAGCAGAACCTGATTCGCAGGCACGGAATACCGTCGTGGTTGCAGGAGGAGGATTAACGGGTCTGGAAACCGTAACAGAGATGCCGGAACGTTTGAACACACTGTTTGGCGTGGAAAGCCAGCCACAGGTCATCATCGTTGATAATGCGCCCAAAATTGGACAGGCAATGGGAGAGGAAGCCTGTGAGATTATCAATCAGGCACTGGTCAGCAGCGGAATTGCGGTACGCACAGGCGTAAGGGTTTCATCCATCGAGGCGAATGGCGTCACGCTATCGGACGGTGAGTTTATTCCCAGTAAAACGGTCATCTGGACCGCCGGAATGCGTGCCAATCCATTAACCCGCTTTATCCCCGGAGAACACGATCCGCAGGGACGCGTAATCGGCGATTCCTTTTTACGCGCCCCCGAAGCCAACGGTATCTTTGTTACCGGAGACACGGTGAAGGTGCCTACTGATAATGATGGCAATTACAATGTAATGTCCTGTCAACATGCCATGAGCCTGGGGCGCGTGGCTGGACACAACGCGGCGGCTGAACTGCTGGCGTTGCCATTGCACCCCTACAGCCAGCCTAAATACGTTACCTGCCTCGATCTTGGCAAATGGGGAGCCGTTTATACCGAAGGCTGGGATCATCAGGTGATGTATCAGGGCGAGGAAGCTAAAAAAATTAAGCAGGAAATTAATACCCTGTGGATTTATCCCCCTGAGCCCGATCGGGAGAAAATGTTCTCTGTCGCGAATCCCGATTATATTATTGTGCCGTAAACTACAACGTCCTCGCTGCACTGCATCGAGGTTATTTTTCTAAACCTCATTTTGCAGCATGGCTCTTTTTACGCCACTGACTGGGAGTTAATCCCGTCATTTTTCTGAATGCACTGGTAAATGCATTTTGCGAATTGTAGCCGCTTTCCAGTGCAATTTCAGAAACCTGCTTGTTGGTGGATTGTAATTGTAAAAAAGCACGTTCCATTACGCGCTGTTTGAGCCAGCCATAAGGCGTAAGACCGGTACTGTTTTTAAACGCCCGACAAAAATGTGCGGATGACATGCCCTGCTCTGCCGCCAGAGCCTGAATAGTCACCTCCCCTATCGGGCTGCTATCCAGGATTTCAAGCGAATTTTTAAGAACACGTGGGGACAGAAAATAGTTGGCCTGTTGGACATGTGCCTTAACAGGGGAATGGTTCTGTATCAGTTGAAGTACCAGCGCCAGCATTAAATGTTCGCAAAGGAGATGAGTGATTCGATTGTTATCTGAAAGGGTATCATGAATAGCTGAAATTATTTTTGCGGTTGTATCATCAAAATAAGCAGTACGGAACAGGAGCTCCGTTAGCGGGGCATCAACCTGTAATAACAGATCGTTGAACGTTTGATCGGGAATATAAAAATGAATCACATCAACGGTGCCAGACATATCCCAGCGTGACGAACTGCCACGGGGAATAGTCGTAATGGTGCCTTCTCTGATGGTATCTCTAACTACCTGATGTCCGGTTCTTCGCTCAACGGTTTGCATATTGCCGAAGTGCGCGATGATAACGTGTTGATCCATGGGCGCAATAGTTTCGTGCAACGGCCCGTGTGGCCATCGATAACAGTTTACAGATAAGGGATTGCTGCTGGTAATGCTTAATTCTGGCTGGTTTTTTAATACTCGGGTCATCTCCTTGACGGTATCTTTAAGTATAACCTCATGATTATTCATCATAATGCTCGCAACGCCAGTGTAAATAGTCTCAAGAGTATAGGTGAAGGTTAAAACGTTAACTCAATTGCCATAAATCCGTCCGCGTTATCACCACGATAGCCGGGAGTTTACATCTGTTGTCAGGAGGTATTATGCAATTATCTAAAAATGCGGCAGAGTCAATGCCTGCAAATGATCGCCTGTCCGTCTCTCAATCTGAACCAGAATTAGTCCCATCGCGTTACCCGCTAAAGATCGGCGATATTGAAGTGCTTGTAATCAGTGATGGTGTTCTGTCCTTACCAGGCCCAATGCTGGGCCATAATGCCGATCCCTTCGTAAGATCAGCCTGGTTTAAAGAGATGTTTTTACCCTACGACGAACTCGACTGGGCTCTTAATGTCGTCGTGGTAAAAAGCGGTGACAGAACCATCCTCATCGATGCAGGTATGGGTGCCGCCTTTCCTGACCTGCCACGAGCCGGACGGACAGTCCAGCGGCTGGAATCTGCCGGTATTAATCTCGGCTCCATCACTGACGTGGCGATTACCCATCTGCATATGGACCATATAGGGGGGCTGCTTATCGAAGGAGTAAAAGAGCGTTTGCGTCCTGACCTGCGTATTCATGTGGCAGAAGCTGAAGTTAACTTCTGGGAATCGCCCGATTTTTCCCAGGTATCCATGCCCACAGGTTTCCCGGAAGCACTCAGGAAAACGGCAACACGGTTCTTACAGGAATACAGGGGCCAGTTGAAAACTTTCGAGAACCAGAGTGAGGTAGCCCCTGGCGTTCTCATTATGCGTATTGGTGGTCATACGCCTGGTCATAGCGTCGTCCGTCTGGCATCACATGGTGAACGCTTAACGTTTGCTGGCGATGCGGTATTCCCGGTCGGCTTCCAGCATCCTGACTGGTTCAATGGCTTCGATCATTATCCCGAAGAAGCTGCTCGCGTGCGGATTCAACTCTTGCGGGAACTCGCTGCCAACCGGGAGTCTCTTGTGGCAACACACCTCTCCTTCCCGTCTGTGTGCCATGTCGCCATTGATGGAGATACCTTCCGTTGTGTGCCGGGACACTGGAGGTACTGAAAACCTGACGATTGCAGAGCATACGGTCGTATAGAGTGCAATCAAAAGAGGTTTGAGAAAAAAATAGGCGCCTCCCCCGGCTGAGCTATTGAAAACCAGCCTTTTACGGCTGGTTTTTTTATTTCACCTCATCCGGCGTTTTGCTCAGATACACCAGTGTCGCCAGACAAATCACCGCCCCGGCATAAAACGTATACTGCGCCCCCCACGTTTCCCAGATGGCACCGGCCCCGAGACTGGCGACTAATAACCCCACGCCGCTGACCAGGCTAAAAATACCGTAGGCGGTACCGCGCAGATCCGCAGGAGCCGTTTTAGCAATCATTGCCGCCAGCAACCCTTGCGTCATCCCCATATGAATTCCCCAAAGCGCAACGCCTAAAATAATGCCGGCCCAGTGGGTGCTCAGCGCCAGAACTATGTCCGCACCAATCAGCACCACCAGCCCCCACTGCAGCAGCCGGGTGTGATTCATCGTGTCGGATAGCTTGCCAAACGGATAGGCTGAAAGGAAATAGAGCAGGTTCATGGCAACCATCACCAGCGGGATCAGCGCCAGCGGCACCCCCGACTGCTGCGCGCGAAGGACAAGAAAAGCTTCACTGAAGCGTGCGAGCGTGAAGACGGCGCCGAGGCCAATGACCCACCAGCAGCCTTTCCCGAGGCGCCTGAGGTTCTCTTTTTTGATGGGATTCGTGCGTTTATGTTCGACGGGGGTTTTCGGCTCATGCAGGCCAAAGAAAAGCAGCGCCACGGCGAGCACGCCGGGTATCACCGCGATCCAGAAAATAGTGCGAAAATCATCGTTCCACAGAAGCATTAAGCCTACGGCCAGCAGCGGCCCGAGAAATGCGCCGATGGTGTCCATCGACTGACGCAGACCAAAAGCCGCGCCGCGAAGTTCCGGCGGCGTAACGTCAGCGACCAGCGCATCGCGCGGCGCACCACGGATCCCCTTCCCTACCCGGTCGATTAAGCGTGCCCCCAGAATCATGCCCGACGAAGAGGCGATAGCGAACAGCGGCTTACTCAGCGCGCCAAGACCGTAGCCCAGCACCGCCAGTCCTTTACGTTTGCCCAGGTAGTCACTGATTGCCCCAGAAAAAACTTTGATAAACAGCGCGGTGGCCTCAGCCAGGCCTTCAATCAAGCCAATGAAAATCACGCTGGCTCCCAGCGTCGTGACCATAAACAGCGGCAGCAGGCTGTGAATGATCTCCGAGGAGATATCCATCAGCATACTGACTCCACCTACAACCCAGACGCCTTTCGGGATCCGGCTGAGCGTTGCAAACCGGGAAAACATTGAACATCTCCTGCTTTATGTCGACCAACCTCGTTCGACACAGAATATCCTGGAAATGCGAATAAATATCATCAAACATAAAAAAAGCCAGCCCGCAGGCTGGCTTTTATAGCAGGTGAATGCTTAGTGTTTTTCACGTCCGCCCAGGAAGAAAATGCCCAACGGGATAGCAAGCAGCACGGTGAAAACAAGGCTGTAAACGAAGATCATCGCCGATTGCAGCACATACATGCTGGTGGTCCAGGCGGAGAGAGGAATGTTGTACTGTTCGATGACGCCAACGATGGTGGCCCGCCCGACGCACGCGGCAGCAATCATAAACACGACCAGTAGCGCCAGGAGGAACTTGCGGCCTTCAGGCGTTTTCAGTTTTGCACGAACCATCTCTCTTCCCTTTTACAGATGAATAACATTATATGAGGTCTAAAATAACACGAACGCCCGCCAGACTCCACCTCAGTACAAAAAACCAATAAAACCATCAAAAACAAGTTTATTGTTCTGTATATAATGAAAATGTAAGTAAATACCACCATCCATTCATATGCGTTATGTTAATCTGTGCAGGACCGTTTTGACATAAAGGAATGACAATGAAAAACGCCCCTAAATTTGCCATCGCCCTCATCGCCGCCGCGTGCGTCAGCACCAGCGCTTTCGCCAATGATGCCCAAAAAGCACAACCGCTGGAAAAAGTCGCTCCGTATCCGCAAGCGGAAAAAGGTATGAAGCGTCAGGTGATCCAGCTGCCGGTTCAGCAGGACGAAGCGAATTACAAAGTGGAACTGTTAATTGGCAAAACGCTGGAAGTGGACTGTAACCAGCACCGTCTGGGCGGTCAGCTGGAAAGCAAAACGCTGGAAGGCTGGGGTTACGACTATTACGTCTTTGATAAAGTAACCTCTCCGGTCTCTACCATGATGGCCTGCCCGGACGGCAAGAAAGAAAAGAAATTTGTGACGGCGTATCTCGGCGACAACAGTCTGCTGCGCTACAACAGCAAGTTGCCGATCGTGGTCTATACGCCGGAAAACGTGGAAGTGAAGTATCGCGTATGGAAGGCGGACGAGAACGTCGGACAAGCGGTAGTACGTTAAAAATAAGTCGGGTGGCGGCTTCGCCTTACCCGACCCGGACAGGGTGCGCTCTGGTGCCCTCCCCCCCCTCTCCCACGGGGAGAGGGAGAAAACACTAAAAACGGTAACAGATGTTACCGTTTTGCTTTTACCTTACAGCGCGATATCCGCAACCGGTTTGTTTTCCGGCTGAGGCTTCAGCTCCGCTTTTGGCGCAGCATCCGCAGCCTGCGGCTTCACATACTGCAGTTGCAGTACGCGGCTGGTATATTCCAGCTCTTGTTCCGTCGCATCCACGTTACCGTTCAGCTTTGTGCCGTAGGATGGAATAATGGTTTTCAGCTTCGCCTGCCATTCAGGGCTGGCGACTTTGTCTTTAAACACTTTTTCCATCAGGTGCAGCATGATTGGCGCAGCGGTAGATGCACCCGGTGACGCACCCAGCAGCGCGGCAATCGTGCCATCTTTATCGCTCACCACTTCGGTACCCAGACGCAGCACACCACCCTCTTTCGGATCGCGCTTGATGATCTGCACGCGCTGACCCGCCTGCCACAGACGCCAGTCTTCTTTCTTCGCCTGCGGATAGTACTCTTTCAGCGCCTCGAAGCGTTCTTCATCAGAAAGCATCACCTGGCTAATCAGGTATTTCACCAGATCGAAGTTATCCAGACCCACGTCCATCATCGGTTTGACGTTAGAGGTAGTAGTCGCGCTCAGCAGATCCCACAGGGAGCCGTTTTTCAGGAACTTGGTTGAGAAGGTCGCGAACGGTCCGAACAGCACCACGCGTTTACCGTCAAGCATACGGGTGTCGATGTGCGGAACGGACATCGGTGGCGCGCCCACGGAAGCCTGACCGTACACTTTCGCCAGATGGCGATTCACCACTTCCGGGTTCTCGGACACCAGGAACTGGCCGCCGACCGGGAAGCCCGCGTAGTCGTCAGCTTCAGGAATACCGGACTCCTGCAGCAGCTTCAGCGCCGCGCCGCCCGCACCGATAAAGACAAACTTCGCCTTGATGACGTGCTCAGCTTCGTTGTTTTTCAGATCGGCAACGGTCACGCTCCAGCTGTTATCCGCGTTGCGCTTAAAGCCGCGCACTTCGGTGCTGAGCTGCAGATTGAAGTTCTCTTTCTTCTTCAGGGATGCAACCAACTGACGGGTGATTTCGCCGTAGTTCACGTCGGTACCAATTTCGGTACGGGTCGCCGCCACTTTCTGGTTCGGGTCACGACCTTCCATGACCAGCGGTGCCCACTCTTTGATCTGCGCGTGGTCTTCGGAATATTTCATGCCGCGGAACAGCGTGCTCTGCTGCAATGCAGCGTAACGCGCGCGCAGGAAGTTAACGTTCTGCTCACCCCACACAAAGCTCATGTGTGGCACGGTGTTAATAAAGGAGTGCGGATCGTGCATCACGCCGCTGTTAACCTGGTGAGACCAGAACTGGCGAGAAATCTGGAACGCTTCGTTGATCTCTACCGCCTTCTCGATACTAATGGAACCGTCCTTTTTCTGCGGCGTATAGTTCAGTTCCATGAGTGCCGAATGTCCGGTACCGGCGTTGTTCCAGCCGTTCGAACTCTCCTGCGCCACGCCATCGAGGCGCTCGACCATGGTCATGGACCAGTCCGGCTGCAGTTCTTGCAGATAGGTTCCCAGCGTGGCGCTCATGATGCCGCCACCAATTAAAAGGACGTCCGTTTCCTGCTCTTTTGGTGCGTCTGCTTTCGCTGCCATTGAGACGGCGTTGAGCCCGACGGCCAGAGAAAAGAGCATGGCAGTCATTTTTTTCATAATTTATGCCTTAGTGTAAAAGTGCTTGATGCGTGGAAAGTGCAGGTGAAACAAGCTGCGTGGGCACGGTAACAACTTTTAAATATTGTTTAAAGGTTACGAAATTATTGTAATTGTGAAATTTAATGATGGATTGTTTGTAGGGGATTGCGGCGCGCAACTGGCAATACGGGGAATTTATGGCTACTATGCTGCACTTTGTGATCGCGCGCACGGAAGCTTGCCCTAACCAGCGAACTGTTATGTCATTATCCCATTCTGCTGTTTCCCCTGAAGACCGTGTAGCCAGCGTATTGCGTTCCCCTAAACAACTGACGCGTGAAACGCTGGCGGGGGTGATTACCGCTCTGGCGCTGATCCCCGAAGTCATCTCATTTTCCGTGGTGGCGGGCGTTGACCCGAAGGTCAGCCTGATCGCCTCCGTGGTGCTGTGCCTGGCTCTGTCCGTGCTGGGCGGTCGTCCGGCGATGGTCACGGCAGCGGCCGGTTCCGTGGCGCTGGTGATTGGCCCGATGGTGCATCAGCACGGGGTACAGTACATTCTTCCCGCCGTACTAATGGCTGGCGTGATTCAGATTCTGTTTGGCGTGCTGGGCATGGCAAGACTGATGCGCTTTATTCCCCAGTCGGTGATGACCGGATTTGTTAACGCCCTGGGCATTTTGATCTTCTTCGCTCAGGTGCCGCATTTCTGGAGCCGAAGCCCGCTGATTGTCGGTCTGTTCGTGCTGACGCTGCTGATCGTGCTGTGGGTACCGCGCTATATCAAAAGCATCCCTTCCCCACTGATTGCGATTGTTGTGCTTACCTTGTTTACCGTTTCAACCGGTCAAATCCTGCCGACCGTGGGTGATGAAGGCTCCATGAGCGGTGGTTTGCCGGGGCTTACCGAGCTGCTGGTGCCGCTTAACTTGCAAACGCTGAGCATTATCTGGCCGTGCGCTTTGAGTATCGCCTTCGTCGGCCTGCTGGAGTCCCTGCTGACGGCAAAGCTGGTGGATGAGTTGACCGTAACGCCATCGAGCAAACGCCGTGAGAGCATCGGGCTGGGCGTCGGCAATATTCTGGCCGGTTTTTATGGCGGTATTGCGGGCTGCGCGATGATCGGACAAACCATCGTCAACGTGGAGATGGGGAAAGGACGAAGCCGCGTTTCAACCCTTGCGGCGGGCATTGTGCTGCTGATCCTGGTGACGGCGCTCAGCGAAGTGATGGCAAAAATTCCAATGGCGGTGCTGGCGGGGATTATGGCGATTGTCGCCATCAAAACCTTCAGCTGGCACAGTCTTCAGCCCGCCACGATAAAAAAAGCCCCGATTGCCGAAACGGTGGTGATGCTGGTGACGGTAGCCGCCACGGTATCAACCGGCAACCTGGCCATTGGCGTGCTGGGCGGGATTATCGTCATGGCCCTGCTTCCCGCCCGCATTAAGCGTCGGCTTAAAGCAGAAAAATCGTTGCCAGCCCAAGAAAAATAAAGAAACCGCCGGTATCGGTGATGGCGGTAATCATCACGCTCGACCCCACAGCGGGGTCGCGCCCCAGTTTGGTCATCGTCAGCGGGATAATGACGCCCATCATTGATGCCACCAGTAAATTCAGCACCATCGCCAGCATCATCACGCCGCCTAAAGCCATATCGTCATACAGCCACCAGGTGATGCCGCCCATAATGCCGCCCCATACCAGGCCGTTGATCAGCGCCACCCCCATTTCCCTGAAGATCAGAAAGGCGAAATTACCGGGCTGAATGTTTTCCAGCGCCAGCGCGCGAACGATCATGGTGATGGTCTGGTTTCCGGTGTTACCGCCAATTCCGGCCACAATCGGCATCAGCGAGGCCAGCGCCACCAGCTGCGAAATGGTGTGTTCGAAACCGTCAATCACGCGGGAGGCAATAAAGGCGGTACACAGGTTGATAGCCAGCCAGGCCCAGCGCGTTTTCACCGCCTTGCCCACAGACGCGTGGACATCATCTTCCGCGCTAATCCCGCCGAGTGCGCGCAGGTCGTTATCGGTCTCTTCATAGACCACGTCGACGATCTCATCGATGGTCAGACGGCCCATCAGCTTGCCGACGGAATCAACGACCGCCGCGCTCACCAGGTCATCACGCTCGAAGGTACGCGCCGCTTTTTCCGCATCGTCTTCCGGGGAGAAGACCATCGGCTCGTTTTCCATCACCTCGCTCACCTTCCGCTGGGTGCTGTTGAGCAGGATGGTTTTCAACTCCAGCTCGCCGAGCAGGGTTTTGTCCCGCGAGGTGACAAACAGTTTATCGGTGTTATCCGGCATTCTGCCCAGGCGGCGCAGGTAGCGCTGCACGGTGCCGAGCGTGACGTCAGGACGTACCGTGATAACGCCGAACTCCATGATCGCGCCGACGCTATTTTTCTCGTAGTGCATCACCTGACGCACGCGCGCGCGTTCATCGGCAGGCAGTGACGCCAGCAGGCGACCGGTCAGGTTTCGCGGCAGATGCTGAACCAGATAAATCTGCTCGTCGATATCCAGGGTTTGCACCGCGTCGAGAATATCCCGGTCGCTCATCTCGTCGATCAGGTCATCCCAGACGTTTTCCGACGCCTCAAGCAGGACCTGGCCACGCTCGTGATCCTGCACCAGGCGCCACAGGGCGTGACGCTCTTCCGAGGGAAGTGCTTCCAGGGTATCCGCCAGATCCGGCGGGGGTAAATGAGCAACCAGCGCACCTACCTCAGCAATATCGTCGGCTAAGGTGCCGACATCATATTGCTCAGCCAGGGTCAGTTTGCCTAATAGCGTAGAGGTGACCGCTTTATCAGTCGTGAGAAGCCAGATGAGTCGCGCACGCTCCTGGTCACGCTGCCTGGCGCTGTTTTTCTTTAATACCGACATTAATCATAAATCCATGAAATAAGTTGGCATTAAGCATAGCGCGGGGATATGTAAATAAGAATAAACAACGGGCCGAGGTGGAGAAAAAAACGTCATTACAGCCACGATCTATCCCCTCTCCCTGTGGGAGAGGGTTAGGGTGAGGGCATCAGGCCGTACGCGCCACCGCATCACGCGATGCCGCATCGCGCTCTTCGCCGGTCAGCTCGCTCAGCCTGCCGTCGCGCATCTCCAGCAGGCGGTCAGCATGTATGAAGTAATGATCGTCGTGGCTGATGGCGAAAATGGTTTTGCCCATCTCCTGCATCAGCGGCAGCAGCACCTGATAAAACTCGCGGCGGAAATGCGGATCCTGGTCGGCCGCCCACTCATCCAGCAGGATGATGTCACGCTCTTCCGCCAGCGCCAGCAGCAGCGCCACGCGCTTCTTCTGGCCTTTGGAGAGCCTGAGGTTCAGGATTTTGCCGTCCTGAAGCTCCAGCTTGTGCGCCATCTGCAGCTGCGCAAGCCATTTTTCCACCAGCGCCGGATTGGCCTGCTGCCCTTCCGGCCCCAACAGCTGGTCAAACAGCCAGACATCGGTAAATACCGCAGAGAAAAGCTTGCGATAATCCTCGGGTTTCTCCGCGCTCAGCGCCTTGCCGTCCAGCAGGATCTCGCCCGACTGCGGCTGATAGAGTCCGGTGAGCAACATCGCCAGTGTAGATTTACCGCTGCCGTTGCCGCCGATGAGGAACAGCAGTTCTCCCCGGTGAATGGTCAGATTGACCGGCCCCACGGAGAAGGCGTTGTCCTGATAGCGGAACGTTACGTCGCGCAGCTCCAGCGTCTGCCAGTTGGGGAACGCCTGCGGGCGCGGGAATTCAGCCTTAAATGGTGCCAGGTCGAACTTCTTAAGCTTGTTAAACGCTACCTGCGCGCTGAGTAACGTAGGCAATGCGCCGACGGCCGAGAGCAGCGGCGTACGCAGGAACAGCAGCGTCAGCGAGTAGGTCGCCGCCACGTTAGTGTCGGCCCAGCCCAGGCTGTTCGCCATCCAGAACACCAGGCCAATGGCGCCCAGCATCATAATGTTGGACCAGTTCACCGCGCTCAGGTGGAAGGTATCGGCGCGAATAATGTGGTGCCGGTAGTCGCGCGCGTCCGGGATATAGAGGTTATTGAAGATATGCTCGGCACGCTCGCGGTTGAGGGTCAGCTCTTTGCGCCCTTCCAGCACCGTCTGGTAATCGTTATAGAGCTTATCTTCTGTTTCGCGCAGAACCGCCATGTGTTTATAGACGCGCGACACCAGCACGAAACCGCCCCAGATGGTGATGGCAATCCACACCGCGGTCACCGCCAGCATTTTTGTCGAAAGCCAGGCGAGATAGGCCGCCGAGCCAAAGGTCAGGATGATCCCCTGCACCAGCTCCGGCAGGCGGACAAACGCGATAGTAATCGCACGCACGTCGCTGGTCAGCCCCGCCAGCAGGGAAGCGCTGCCGAGCTGCTCCACGCGCTCAACCTGCGTGTCGAGGATCCGCTTAATGAATTCGCTGCGCAGGCGAAAAACGAAATGGTGGCCGAGCGCGGTCAGCGCCAGCTGGGAACCCAGCGTGACCGCCATCAGCAGCAGCAGCAGGCCGAGAAACTCCGGCAGAACCGAGAGTGAGGTGTCGACCATTTCAATCAGCCGCACGTTAATAAATGCGATCAGACCAATACCCAGCGCGGCGCTGGCGAGGCTTAACGCCATCACGGCGATGAAGGGCCAGCGGTACTGACGCCAGACAAGAAGAAGTAGTTGCATGCAGGCAATCCGGACAATAAAAATCAGCCAGCAGTGTAAACTGCCCTGCGCGGACATCAAGAATAATTCTTATTTTTGTTTGCTCAACCCCGCCTGACGGAAAGTCAGATTAAAACGGTACTCGCCCGTGAGGGGATGCACACCGGGCTTGAGGGGCTGAATTCCGTGATAAAACAGCCGTGATTCCCTGCCCCACACCACCACGTCGCCATGCTCCAGCATAATGCGCCTGAGCGGATCGTTGCGGCGTAAACCGCCAAACTGGAAGACGGCGGGCAGACCCAACGATACCGAGACGATGGGCGCGCGCAGATCGGGTTCATCTTTGTCCTGATGCAGCGAGAGCTTCGCGCCGACGGCGTAGCGGTTAATCAGACAGGCATCCGGCCGGAAGTCAGGGTAATCTGCTGCAACGGCAGCCTCGTGGCAGAGAGCCTGGAAAACCGCAGGCATCGGTGGCCACGGCTGGCCAGTGGAGGGATCGACCGGGGCATAGAGATAGCCCCGCTCGTTCGTGGCCCAACCTAACTCCCCGCAGTTAGCCATGGCAACAGACATGGTGTAGCCGCCCGGCATCACCATATGGCGAAACGGTGAAACGGCCGTCACCTCGTCGATACCGGCAATCAGCGCCGCCGCGCGGGAGAGTGCAAAGCGGCGCAGGATCACCGCTCCCGGCGCAAGCGGCTCCTGCCAGGGTTCGGCATCCGCAAAAAGATCGAGCATTATTCCTCCCGGCGTTTCGCCTCACGTTTCAGTAATTGCGCTTTTCGCGCCGCCCCCCATCGGTAACCCGACAGCGCGCCGTCGTTGCGAACCACGCGATGACAGGGGATTACAATCGCCAGCCTGTTTGCCGCGCAGGCACCGGCGACGGCACGCACCGCGTTGGGCTGGCCAATCGCCTGCGCCACCTGCTGATAGCTGGCCGTTTCCCCGCAGGGGATGTCACGAAGAGCCTGCCAGACCCGCTCCTGGAACGCGGTGCCGCGTATATCCAGCGGCAGCGCCAGCGGCACCGCGTGGTTATCAATACTGGCAATGACCTGACGGATACGCTGCGCAAAGGCATCTTCCCGTGGAGCACATTCCGCGTTTGGAAACAGCGTCGCCAGCTCTTCGGCTAATTCTGCATCGTTGTCACCCAGCAGTATCGCGCAAATCCCCCGCTCGCTTTCAGCGACCAGACAGCGTCCTAACGAACAGTCGTCAATGGCGTACTGCACCGATACCTCACCTTTGCGGTACTGTTTCGCCGTCATCCCCAGCGCGTCGTTGGCCTTGCGGTAATAGGTGCTGCTGTCGGGAAAACCTGCCGCCAGCACGGCATCGGTAATTTTGTTCCCCTGCGCAAGCGCCGTACGCAGACGCTGCCCCCGCGCCGCCTGCTGCCAGGCTTTTGGCGTCATCCCGGTGACGGACTTAAACAGCCGGTGGAAATGGAAAGGACTCATGGCGACCTGCTGCGCCAGACCTTCCAGCGTGAGCGTGGGATCCTGCTCCAGAAGGCGACAGGCGTGCTCCACTTTCGCCAGCTTCTGCTGCTGCGGATCGCGTTGGTCCGGCATACAGCGCTTGCACGGGCGAAATCCGGCCTGAATGGCATGCTGGACATTAGGATAAAAGCAGACATTTTTACGCAGGGCGTGACGGGCACGGCAGGACGGGCGACACACGATCCCCGTCGTCTGCACGGCAAAGACAAACCGGTCGTCAGCGCGCGGATCGCGGGCCAGCACGGCCTGCCAGCGATCCTCATCGGTCATGAAGGTTGGATTTTTCATCATCAGCTCCTCTTACAAGCATACCTTTAGCCTGCCTGAGCGCCAGCGATAAAAAACCCGCAACCTTGCTTTTTAATTTTTGTCGCTTACCAGGAAGCTGTTGAACTGCGGCGAGCTCCAGGTTTTAAACCCGTCGCCCTCTTTGGTGATCATATAAACCGCCAGCCCTTCCTGACGAACCACCTCTTTGGCTTTTTCCGGGCCGAGCACCATTAATCCGGTATCCCAGGCATCCGCTTCCAGCGCGGTGGGGGCTATCACCGTCACCGAGACCAGATTATGCGTGATGGGACGCCCGGTCTGAGGGTCAATCACGTGCGAAACGCGTTTCCCGTCGAGTTCGTAATAGTTACGGTAGCTGCCGGACGTACTGATGCCGTGCCCGTTGATATCCACGATGGCCTGAACGGCATTTTGCCGATCGGTCGGTTTTTGAATCGCTACGCGCCACGGTTTGCCAGTGGCGTTCATGCCCCGGCTGACTAACGCGCCGCCCACGGAGACCAGGTAGCGCGATATCCCTTCCTGCGTCATCAGCGCCGCAAGGTGATCCGCTGCGTAACCTTCGCCTACCGTTGACAGATCGACAAACAGATCGGGGATGTCTTTCTGCAGATACTGCTGGCCGTACTGGTTGATCACCGTCAGATGCTTTAATCCTGTCCGGGCGCGGGCATCATCAATGGCCGCCTGATCGGGGGTGGTATCCGGCTGTTTGTTCGGGCCAAATCCCCACAGGTTCACCAGCGGTCCGACGGTCACGTCCATCGCGCCGTTGGTTTTATATCCCACGCGCATTGACTCGGTAACAATATCAGCCATCGCTTCGCTCACCGGCCACAGGGAGGTACTGGTGGAGAGATTAAAGCGCATCAGCGCCGAGTCATTTTTATAGGTTGAGAGCAGCTGGTCGTCGGCATCCAGCTGAGCCTGGATTTTGCCGCGAAGCTCTTCGGCGCGGGTTTTATCCAGGTTCATCACGCTGACGCGCCAGAAGGTGCCCATCGTTTTGCCTTCGAGCACCGTCGCGGCGGGTGCATCGGTTTTCACCACGGGCGCGGAATCATCACACGCGGTCAGGAAAAACAGCATAGCCAGAAAGCTGGCGCGTAAAAAAGTCATGTCCATTCATTATTATCCTCATGCCAGGGCGGCAAGAGTACACCAAAACGGTGGCATTGTGAGAACCAGAAAGACACAAAAATGGGGCCATCAGGCCCCTTAAGTCACACGATGACGCGATTAGAACTGGTAAACCAGGCCCAGCGCGACGATATCATCAGTACCGATACCGGCCTGACGGGTGAACTCATTTTCATCAACCAGGTTGATTTTGTAATCCACGTAGGTGGACATGTTTTTGTTGAAGTAGTAAGTCGCGCCTACATCAACATATTTCAGCAGATCCTGATCGCCGTAACCTTCGATGTCTTTCCCTTTGGACTGCAGGTAAGCCACGGATGGACGCAGGCCGAAGTCGAACTGGTACTGAGCAACCACTTCGAAGTTCTGCGCTTTGTTAGCAAAACCGTAAGCGGTAGTCGGGCTGTCGCCGTTAGAGGTACCGAAGCGGGTTGCGTTGTAGGTCTGAGAGTACTGCGCTGCCAGGTAGATGTTGTTGGCGTCGTATTTCAGGCCGCCAGAATAGACTTCTGCGTGATCGCCGTTACCGTAAACGCCCGGTGCGTTCTGGTCAGCGGTACGTTTGGAGGAGGACATCGCACCACCCACGCTGAAACCTTCGCCCAGGTTATAGGTTACGGATGCACCGTAGCCGTCGCCGTTCTGTTTCAGCAGGCTACGTCCACCGACGTTCTCGCCGCTTACGCTGCCGTTTTTACCCTGATACTGCAGAGCAAAGTTCAGGCCATCCACCAGACCAAAGAAGTCCTGGTTACGGTAGGTCGCCACGCCGTTAGCACGAGACTGCAGGAAGTTATCTGAACCATAGGTATCACCGCCAAATTCTGGCAGAACGTCAGTCCAGGAGGTTACGTCGTAGATCACACCGTAGTTACGACCGTAATCGAAAGAGCCTGCTTCAGCGAATTTCAGACCGGCAAACGCCACACGCGTCCAGGACTGGTTGTCGCTTTCAGTCGTATTACCCTGAATCTGGTATTCCCACTGGCCGTAACCGGTCAGCTGATCGTTAACCTGAGTTTCGCCTTTGAAGCCAAGACGCATGTAAGTCTGGTCGCCGTCGGCACTCTTGTCGTCAGAGAAATAGTGCAGACCATCTACTTTGCCGTACAGATCTAATTTGTTGCCATCTTTGTTGTAAATTTCAGCCGCATTTGCTGCGCCTGCTACCAGGAGTGCTGGTACCAGGAGGGACAGAACTTTAACTTTCATTTTATTAACCCTCTGTTATATGCCTTATAATTGCCACTGCTTACTGGTTAACCCTCATTAACCAGTCGGCAATTTCATTCTCCGCAAAATTGCAGAATAATCCAATGCGAATATGATACGAAAACTTTGAAGATGTTTCATTTACCCACCAACATGTTTCAAATTGTAAATATCAAGGAACTTTTACAAAGCACAAATAGCTTAGAAATTTAGCACTTATAATCAAAAAGAAAAATTACCGCATACATATCAATAAGTTAAAATAAAAACCTTTACCGCACTGAATGACAAAACAAGATCGCGCCCAATCTCTAAAATAACTCTCGCTATCATCATTAACTTTATTTATTACCGTCATTCAGCTTTGAATGTCTGTTTATCCCTAATTCAACCGGATGCATCGCATTCGGTTTTTTTTTACCCTTCTTTACGTAACTTTTCTTTTTTTTGTGCTACCACCACGTAATTGTAACGACTATTAACTAAATTCGCCGCCACGCCTCGTCATTATGACGAAATTCACTCAAAACTTAATTTCTTGTTAATTCGTGCTATTTACTGACAGGAAGCCCTGATTATTTGTACACGCATCGTGGATTTGTACACCTTTAGCGCGTTCCGCCTCTCTCGTACGGCTTATCGAAAAAGTCGCTTCTTTCCAGGACAGAGGCGCTGGAAATTCAGTTATTACCCTTTATACTGCCCTATCGCCACAGAGCACGACCATAACGGGTTAAAGATATCAATGAGTCAGACTGAAACTACCGCCCCGAGCAAATTCTCCCTCCTCCCCGGGAGCATCACCCGTTTCTTTCTTCTGTTGATCGTTGTGCTGTTAGTCACAATGGGCGTGATGGTACAGAGCGCGGTTAACGCCTGGCTGAAGGATAAGAGCTATCAGGTGGTGGATATAACCCACGCCGTCCACAAGCGCATTGATACCTGGCGCTACGCCACCTGGCAGATTTACGACAACATTGCGGCTGCGCCTGCAAGCTCATCCGGAGATGGGCTTCAGGAGACGCGGCTTAAGCAGGATGTTTACTATCTTGAAAAACCGCAGCGTAAAACTGAGGCGCTAATCTTTGGCTCCCACGACAGCGCGACCCTCGAGATGACGCAGCGTATTTCGACTTATCTGGATACCCTCTGGGGCGCCGAAACGGTGCCGTGGTCGATGTACTATCTGAACGGTCAGGACAACAGCATGATCCTGATCTCAACGCTGCCGTTGAAAGATCTCTCTTCCGGATTTAAAGAGACCACCGTGGGCAGCATTGTCGACTCCCGCCGGGCAGAGATGTTGCAGCAGGCCAACGCCCTTGATGAACGTGAAAGCTTCTCATCGCTGCGCCGGCTGGCCTGGCAAAATGGTCACTATTTTACCCTGCGTACCACCTTTAACCAGCCGGGACATCTGGCGACGGTCGTGGCCTTCGATCTACCCATTAATGATTTGATCCCGCCGGATATGCCGCTCGACAGCTTCCGCCTGGAGCCGGACAGCAGCACCCAGAACATGCGTGCGGCGTCTGATAAAGAGGCCGCAGAGAGCGTCACAATCTCCTTTAACGGCTCAAAAATTGAAATTGCCTCGTCGCTGAACTCAACCGGCATGCGTCTGGTGTGGCAGGTTCCGTTTGGTACGCTGCTGCTCGACACCCTGCAAAATATTCTGCTGCCTCTGCTGCTGAATATTGGCCTGCTGGCGCTGGCGCTGTTTGGCTACAGCACCTTCCGTTTCCAGCCTGGGCGCCAGAGCGATGCCTCTGCGGTCTCCGCGGGCAACACCAATGAGTTGCGCGTATTACGCGCGCTCAATGAAGAGATTGTTTCCGTGCTGCCGCTTGGGGTGTTAGTTCACGATCAGGAAGCAAATCGGACGGTGATGAGCAATAAAATTGCTGACCACCTGCTGCCGCACCTTAACCTACAGAACATCACCACCATGGCGGATCAGCACCAGGGGGTTATTCAGGCCACCATTAACAATGAACTGTACGAGATCCGTCAGTTCCGCAGCCAGGTAGCGCCACGCACGCAAATCTTCATTATCCGCGATCAGGATCGCGAGGTGCTGGTCAATAAGAAGCTCAAGCAGGCGCAAAGGCTGTATGAGAAGAACCAGCAGGGGCGCGCGGCATTCATGCAGAATATCGGCGATGCTTTCAAGCAGCCGTTAAAAACGCTGGCGACCCAGGCGGCGGCGTTAAACACCTCTGAAAGCCACCAGCTTGCCTGCCAGGCCGACTCGCTGGTCCGCATGGTGGATGAGATCCAGCTGGCAAACATGCTGGAGAATGATTTCTGGAAAGGTACCCCTTCTCTCTTCTCCATTCAGGATCTGATCGATGAAGTGGTTCCGGAAGTCCTGCCGGTGATAAAGCGTAAAGGGCTGCAGCTGCTGATCAACAACCATTTACCGGCCAATGACGAACGCCACGGTGATCGCGAGGCGCTGCGCCGCATTTTGCTGATGATTATTCAGTACGCCGTAACCACCACGCAGATCGGCAAGATCACCCTTGAAGTGAGCACCGACGAGTCGGCGGAAGATCGCCTGACGTTCCGCATTCTGGACACCGGGGAAGGCGTGACGACAAGTGAAATTGATAACCTCCACTTCCCGTTCCTGAACGACACGCAGAGCGATCATTACGGCAAGGCCAATGCTCTGACCTTCTGGCTGTGCGATCAGCTGGCGCGCAAGCTCGGCGGCCATCTGAATATTAAGGCCCGTGAATCGCTCGGCACCCGTTACTCTCTGCACGTGAAAATGGCCGCCAATCCGCAGGAAGAAGATGAAGAACGCCTGCTGGATGATGTCGTGGTGATGGTGGATGTGACCTCAAACGAGATCCGCAATATTGTGGTTCGTCAGCTCGAAAACTGGGGCGCGGCCTGCATCACGCCGGATGAAAGGCTGGCAAGTCAAGAATTTGATCTGTTTTTAACTGATAATCCGTCTAATCTTACTGCCTCCGGCTTGCTTTTAAGCGATGATGAGTCAGGCGTGCGGAAAATCGGCCCTGGCCAGCTGCGCGTCAACTTTAATATAAGCAATGCGATGCAGGAAGCTGTACTACAACTAATAGAAGAGCAGCTGGCGCAGGAAGAGATAACGGAATCCCCGTTAGGCGGCAATGAAAATGCCGAGCTTCACGCCAGCGGATACTATTCACTCTTTGTTGATACAGTACCAGATGATGTTAAGCGGTTGTATACTGAGTCCGCTGCGAATGATTTTGCAGCGCTGGCGCAGACAGCACACCGGCTTAAAGGGGTGTTTGCCATGCTTAATCTGGTTCCCGGCAAGCAGTTATGTGAAACGCTGGAACATCTAATTCGTGAGAAAGATGCCTCTGGCATTGAAAAATACATCAGCGACATTGACGCCTACGTCAAAAGCTTGCTGTAGCAAGGTAGCCTTATACATGAACAATATGAACGTAATTATTGCCGATGACCATCCGATTGTACTGTTCGGTATTCGCAAATCGCTTGAACAGATCGAGTGGGTGAATGTAGTCGGTGAATTTGAAGACTCTACAGCACTGATCAATAACCTCCCAAAGCTTGATGCACACGTGCTCATTACCGATCTCTCCATGCCTGGGGACAAATACGGTGATGGGATTACGCTCATCAAATATATTAAACGTCACTTCCCTGACATTTCGATCATTGTTCTGACCATGAACAACAACCCGGCAATTCTGAGCGCCGTGCTGGATCTGGACATCGAAGGGATTGTGCTGAAACAGGGCGCACCGACCGACCTGCCAAAAGCGCTCGCTGCGCTGCAGAAAGGCAAAAAGTTCACGCCTGAGAGCGTCTCTCGCCTGCTGGAAAAAATCAGCGCGGGTGGCTACGGTGACAAACGCCTGTCCCCGAAAGAGAGTGAAGTTCTGCGCCTGTTCGCCGAAGGTTTCCTGGTGACCGAGATTGCCAAGAAACTGAACCGCAGTATTAAAACCATCAGCAGCCAGAAGAAATCAGCAATGATGAAGCTGGGCGTGGACAACGATATTGCTCTGCTGAACTATCTCTCCTCCGTAACGCTGAGCGCAACGGATAAGGATTGATCCCGAACGGGTGTGCGGCCTGATGCCCTCACCCCGCCCCTCTCCCCGTGGGAGAGGGTGAAAAACGTAAAAGGCCCTCGCGGGCCTTTTTTATATTCTGGTTTTTCTCACGCGGTCCGCATAAACCGACAACGTCTGTTTCAGTACGTCCAGCGTCACCGGTTTCGACAGGCAACTGTCCATTCCCGACTCCAGACAGCGCTGTTTCTCTTCCGCCAGCGCGTTCGCCGTTACGCCCACCACCGGCAGCGTCAGGCCAAGCTGTCGGATGCGCTGCGTCAGACGGTAGCCATCCATATTTGGCATGTTGACGTCGCTCAGCACGATATCAATATGATTTTTACTCAGCACGTTCAGCGCATCCACACCGTCATTGGCCGTTTTGCACTGGTAGCCCAGCGAGCCAAGCTGGTCAGCCAGCAGGCGGCGGTTAATCGGATGGTCATCCACCACCAGAATCATCATATCGTCATTCACTGACGCCAGACCTTCCGGTGACGGCAGCGCGCCTGCACCGTCGCTCTCTTCCAGCTCGACTTTGTAGATACGGGCCAGCAGGCTCAACAGCTCATGCGGCGTTGCCACGCTATGCACCCACTCTCCTGGCGCGCGCTCAGCCGGGATGCCGATATGGCGGCGGCAGAAGAGTACCGTCCCTCTTCCCTGCCACGGCTGCTCCGGCATCTCGTCAGCAATCAGCACATCGTCCATGTCCGGCGTCTGGCCTTCATAGCGGCACACCCTGACGCCGCTGTACGTGAGCAGCGCCGTCAGATAATCATTCAGCGAGGCATTGTGGACTGCCAGCCAGCAGCGCTTATCGCTCAGCCCGTCAACCGTCGCTTTTGCCGGATACTGCGCCGAATAGAGCGGAATACGGATGGTGAACTGGCTGCCCATGCCGGGCTCGGTATCCACCGAGATATCACCGTCCATCATGCTGACGAGCTTCTCACAGATCGCCAGCCCCAGGCCTGTGCCCTGGAAGTTACGCTGGACGCCGGTTCCGACCTGGAAGAACGGGTCGAACAGACGAACCACTTCTTTCGCCGGAATGCCCACCCCCGTATCGCGCACGCGAATGCTGAGGTAATCTCCCGCCCGGCAGACGTGCAACACAATACAGCCGATATCGGTGAATTTAATGGCGTTGCTGAGCAGGTTTGAGATGACCTGCTGCAGGCGCATCGGATCGCCGTGCAGCGTCAGCGGCACGTCCGGTTCAATAAAGCAGTAGAGCCCCAGCTGTTTACGCACCACCAGCGGCAGATAGTTGGCGCTGATGTGGTTCATCACCTCACGCGGCGAAAACTCGCGCGGCTCGATTTTCAGCTGCTCAGACTCAATTTTGGAGAAGTCGAGAATATCGCTGATGATCTTCAGCAGCAGACTGGAGGAGTTGTTCATCGCCGTCACCAGCCTGTCGACCCCTTTCGGCAACTCTTTCGTCTGCAGCAGATCGAGGTTACCAATGATGCCGTAAAGCGGCGTACGCAGCTCGTGGCTGACGGTAGCAAGGAACATGGATTTCGACTGGCTGGCCTGCTCCGCGGCCTGCGCCATCTCCTGCAGCGACTCTTCCATCTTCACGCGTGCGGAGACATCCACCAGCACGCAAATCGCCACGTTTTCATTGCGATAGCGGGAATGGACAAAGCTGATCTGCAGGTTGGTGTGTGTGCTGGTGAGCACGTCGACAAAGTTCACCTGCTGGCCACAGATGATTTGCGTCAGCCTTTGCCGATCCTCGTGCGTCAGCATGTTCAGGTAGTTGTGCGCCAGCTCGTTACTCAGGATGTTGGTCCCGTCCTGAGTACGCAGAATGCAGATCCCTACCGGTGCCGAGGCGACAATCTTACGGTTAAACTGCTCGTGCTCCTCCAGACGCTGGGCGTCGTTTTCGGCAGGAATAAAGATTTTCCGCTCATACATGCGCGCCAGCGTAAACAGCGCGCCCCCCACCAGCAGGTTCAGCAGAATCGCATTCATAATAAGGATGCGGATCCGCTCAAGCACCATATCCACCGGCAGCGAGTAGACGATACTCAGCGACGAAGGCGGCAGGCTTTTTTTCAGCACCAGCTCGCGGAAGCCGGAGGTATAGCCAAACCATGAGCGCTCCTGCATCCAGTGCGGCTCAACGTTCAGGCGGTTATCCGGCCCGGCGAGTGAGATCAGCTGATGCCCGTTTTCATCCAGAATGGTCACGCCCATCGGCAGGCTGCCCGGCGTGAAGAAGTTTTCCATACGGATAGTCTGCTCAATCCCCAGCAGCGCCTGCAGGCGATTGCCCAGATAAACAGGAGTGAGAGCGTAGAAATAGCCCACGCCCATGCGCGGCCCCTGGCTTATCCAGAAAATGTTGTTCCCGCGCTCATCCTGCGGCGCATTGCGATATTTCACAATGCGCTCGTGCAGGCTTTTCAGCGCATCATCGCGCTCGACGGGTACATCGCGCAGGCCAAAGTCAGCCATGCAGAGATTTTCGCTGCCGATCAGGAACACGCGGTTGAGATCGTAGGCGGCGGAGAAATTGTCGCGCCAGTAGCGCATAAACCAGGCGAGGGATTCCAGCGACCCGCGCCAGGTGTTGCTCATGGTGGAGCAATCGGAGTCCGGGAACAGCGGCTGGAAGTCCGGCACTTCGGTTTTGTCATTACGCCCGCGCAGGGCAAGGATACCGTTTTCCGCCGTGAGCCGATTTTCGGCGATGTACTTCAGCTCCTTCATCACGTCAGACGTTCGCTGAATGTAGCGCTGGGCCTGATCGGAGCTTAAATTAAACTCCTGACGGATCTCCGCTTCTTTCTGGTGCAGCGCATTGACGATGTAAAACACCGACAGCAAGGCCACCAGCAGCCAAAGCAGGAGCGCCAGCGCCCGGAACAGATAGCGAGAAACTTTCAGCGTAGTACGAAAGGAGACGAGGTATTTCAAAGGGGCGAGGCTCCGCCGTCGGGGTCAAAAGAATGTGGTTAAGGTAGCGGTAAACGCGGCTTGTCGCAACGTTCACGTATCTGCATCTGCAAAAGAAAAGGGCCGGAATCCGGCCCTTTTTTGCATCAGGAGACATTACTCGTCAGCGTCATCCGCTGCGTCGTCGTCGCTCTCCGCTTCCGGTGCGATTTCATCATCACCTTCCGCGACGCTGCCGTCGATAGAGTCGAGCTCTTCATCATCTACCGGCTCAGCAACGCGCTGCAGACCCACCACGTTTTCATCTTCCGCAGTACGGATGAGGATAACGCCCTGGGTGTTACGGCCTACCACGCTGATCTCAGACACGCGGGTACGCACAAGCGTACCGGCATCGGTGATCATCATGATCTGGTCAGCATCGTCCACCTGCACCGCGCCCACAACGGACCCGTTGCGCTCGGTCACTTTGATGGAGATAACGCCCTGGGTGCCACGTGACTTGGTCGGGTATTCGCTTTCCGCCGTACGTTTACCGTAGCCGTTCTGGGTGACGGTCAGGATTGCGCCTTCGCCACGCGGAACGATCAGGGAAACTACAGAGTCTTCACCCGCCAGCTTGATACCGCGTACGCCGGTCGCCGTACGACCCATTGCGCGCACGGCGTTCTCTTTAAAGCGCACCACTTTACCGGCCGCAGAGAACAGCATCACTTCATCCGAACCGGAGGTCAGATCCACACCGATCAGCTCGTCGCCTTCGTTCAGGTTCACTGCAATAATACCGGCGGAACGTGGGCGGCTGAATTCGGTCAGCGCGGTTTTCTTCACGGTACCGCTCGCGGTCGCCATAAAGACGTTCACGCCCTCTTCGTACTCGCGTACCGGCAGGATGGCGGTGATACGTTCGTTCGCTTCCAGCGGCAGCAGGTTGACGATAGGACGACCACGCGCGCCACGGCTCGCTTCCGGCAGCTGATAGACCTTCATCCAGTACAGGCGGCCACGGCTGGAGAAGCAGAGGATCGTGTCATGGGTGTTGGCCACCAGCAGGCGGTCAATAAAGTCTTCTTCTTTAATACGTGCCGCAGATTTGCCCTTACCGCCACGACGCTGTGCTTCGTAGTCGGTCAGCGGCTGATACTTCACATAGCCCTGGTGAGACAGGGTGACCACCACGTCTTCGCGGTTGATCAGATCTTCAATGTTGATATCAGAGCTGTTCGCGGTGATTTCGGTGCGACGCTCGTCGCCGAACTGATCGCGGACCAGCTCCAGCTCTTCGCGGATCACTTCCATCAGGCGCTCGGCGCTACCCAGGATATGCAGCAGCTCAGCAATCTGCTCCAGCAGCTCTTTGTACTCGTCGAGCAGTTTTTCATGCTCAAGGCCGGTCAGCTTCTGCAGGCGCAGATCCAGAATCGCCTGGGCCTGCTGTTCAGTCAGGTAGTACTGACCGTCACGCACGCCGAATTCAGGCTCGAGCCACTCAGGACGCGCGGCGTCATCGCCCGCACGTTCCAGCATCGCCGCCACGTTGCCCAGATCCCACGGACGCGCAACCAGCGACGCTTTCGCTTCAGCCGGGGTTGGTGCACGACGGATCAGCTCAATGATCGGGTCGATGTTGGCCAGCGCAACCGCCAGTGCTTCAAGAATGTGCGCACGGTCGCGCGCTTTGCGCAGTTCGAAGATGGTACGACGGGTCACCACTTCGCGGCGGTGACGCACGAACGCGCTCAGGATCTCTTTCAGGTTCATGATCTTCGGCTGGCCATGGTGCAGCGCAACCATGTTGATACCGAAGGAGACCTGAAGCTGAGTCTGGGAGTACAGATTGTTCAGCACAACCTCACCCACCGCGTCGCGCTTGATTTCAATCACGATGCGCATACCGTCTTTGTCAGACTCGTCGCGCAGCGCGCTGATGCCTTCAACGCGTTTTTCTTTTACCAGCTCGGCGATTTTTTCAATCAGGCGCGCTTTGTTCACCTGATACGGGATCTCGTGAACAATGATGGTTTCACGGCCGGTTTTAGCGTCCGCTTCCACTTCGGCGCGGGCACGGATGTAAATCTTGCCGCGACCGGTACGGTACGCTTCTTCAATACCGCGACGACCGTTGATGATCGCCGCCGTCGGGAAGTCCGGGCCCGGGATGTGCTCCATCAGCCCTTCAATGCTGATGTCTTCATCGTCGATATAGGCCAGGCAGCCGTTGATCACTTCCGTGATGTTGTGTGGCGGAATGTTGGTTGCCATACCGACGGCGATACCGGACGAGCCGTTCACCAGCAGGTTAGGGATCTTCGTTGGCATAACGTCAGGAATTTTTTCCGTGCCGTCGTAGTTATCAACGAAATCAACCGTCTCTTTTTCCAGGTCGGCCATCAGCTCATGGGCAATCTTCGCCAGACGGATTTCCGTATAACGCATTGCCGCGGCGGAGTCGCCGTCGATAGAACCAAAGTTACCCTGACCATCTACCAGCATGTAACGCAGCGAGAATGGCTGCGCCATACGGACGATAGTGTCGTACACCGCGGAATCACCATGGGGATGGTATTTACCGATTACGTCACCAACGACACGGGCAGATTTTTTGTAGGCTTTATTCCAGTCATTGCCCAATACGTTCATGGCGTATAGTACGCGACGGTGTACCGGCTTCAGGCCATCGCGGACGTCCGGCAGCGCACGGCCAACAATGACCGACATCGCATAGTCCAGATAGGAGCTCTTCAGCTCTTCCTCGATGTTAACCGGTGTAATTTCTCTCGCAAGGTCGCTCATCTAACCGCTATCCCTCTACTGTATCCCGGATTCAAAGGTCGCAAATTATAACACAGCCGAGGTGATTGAGGTAAACCTATACGCTTTATTCACAGGGATTGCCTGATATACTCATTCGTCTTGCTAAATAAGGAGTAAAAGCGCCCATGAATGCCGAAAAATCCCCGGTGGCTCACAACGTTGACCACGAAGAGATTGCCAAATTTGAAGCGGTGGCGTCCCGCTGGTGGGATCTCGAAGGTGAGTTCAAACCGCTGCATCGCATTAACCCGCTGCGTCTGGGCTATATCGCGGAGCGTTCCGGCGGTCTGTTCGGTAAGAAGGTTCTCGACGTCGGTTGCGGCGGCGGCATCCTGGCGGAGAGCATGGCGCGCGAAGGAGCCACCGTCACCGGCCTGGACATGGGCTTTGAACCGCTGCAGGTTGCCCGTCTTCATGCGCTGGAGTCAGGTATACAGGTGGAATACGTGCAGGAAACCGTGGAAGAGCATGCGGCAAAACATGCCCACCAGTACGATGTGGTGACCTGCATGGAGATGCTGGAGCATGTTCCCGATCCGCAGTCCGTGGTAAACGCCTGTGCAAAACTGGTGAAGCCGGGCGGCCAGGTTTTCTTCTCGACCATCAACCGCAACGGCAAAGCCTGGCTGATGGCCGTGGTCGGGGCGGAGTATGTGCTGCGCATGGTGCCGAAAGGCACGCACGACGTGAAGAAATTCATCAAGCCAGCCGAGCTGTTAAGCTGGGTTGACCAGACGTGGCTGAAAGAGCAGCACATCACCGGCCTGCACTACAATCCGCTGACAGATAAATTCAAACTCGCACCGGGCGTGGATGTTAACTATATGTTGCACACCACCGCCAAAAACGACTAACGTCATTCGTTATTCTTATAAAGATTGCGCGACATCATGTTGCGCAATTCTGACCTCCCGTTGAAGAAATCAGCACTCGATCAAATTTTGAATTTTTTTTCTAAATTATTGACATCTCTTCCAGGCCTTACGCTACGAGGACTTACGCTTTTTTACCCTTTCACAACCTCAATTTAACGTCAAAATCAACCCTTGTGCTGAAAAGATTCGATACTAGAATACTCACCATATAGCGTTTTTCTTATCGCAAACCCCCTATATGTAGTATTTATCCACAGAGTTAGTCACAAGATGGATCTGTGGATAAGCGGGGGATATTTTTTATTTCACGGACAGGTAAAACCCACATGAATCAGAGTCTGCTGGTGACAAAGCGCGACGGTACAACCGAGCGTATCAATCTGGACAAAATCCATCGAGTTCTCGACTGGGCAGCAGAAGGACTGAACAACGTATCTATATCCCAGGTTGAACTGCGTTCTCATATTCAGTTCTACGACGGCATCAAAACGTCTGATATCCACGAAACGATCATTAAAGCAGCGGCAGACCTCATCTCCCGCGACGCACCGGATTATCAGTACCTCGCTGCGCGTCTGGCGATTTTCCACCTGCGTAAGAAAGCCTACGGCCAGTTTGAGCCGCCGAAGCTGTACGATCACGTAGTGAAAATGGTCGAGCTGGGCAAATACGACACGCATCTGCTGGAAGACTATACGGAAGAAGAGTTCGAGCAGATGAACGGGTTTATCGATCACTGGCGCGACATGAACTTCTCCTACGCGGCGGTGAAGCAGCTCGAAGGCAAATACCTGGTTCAGAACCGTGTAACCGGTGAGATCTACGAAAGCGCCCAGTTCCTCTATATTCTGGTGGCCGCCTGCCTGTTCTCTAACTACCCGCGTGAGACCCGTCTGGACTACGTGAAGCGTTTCTACGATGCGGTATCGACGTTCAAAATTTCTCTGCCAACGCCAATCATGTCTGGCGTGCGCACCCCTACCCGTCAGTTCAGCTCCTGCGTACTGATCGAGTGCGGTGACAGCCTGGATTCCATCAACGCCACCTCCAGCGCCATCGTGAAATACGTCTCCCAGCGTGCCGGTATCGGCATCAACGCCGGTCGCATCCGTGCGCTGGGCAGCCCGATTCGCGGCGGTGAAGCGTTCCACACCGGCTGTATCCCGTTCTACAAGCACTTCCAGACGGCGGTAAAATCCTGCTCTCAGGGCGGCGTGCGCGGCGGTGCTGCGACTCTGTTCTACCCGATGTGGCACCTGGAAGTGGAAAGCCTGCTGGTCCTGAAAAACAACCGCGGCGTGGAAGGCAACCGCGTGCGTCACATGGACTACGGCGTGCAGATCAACAAGCTGATGTACACCCGTCTGCTGAAAGGGGAAGACATCACCCTGTTCAGTCCGTCCGACGTTCCGGGCCTGTACGACGCGTTCTTCGCCGATCAGGACGAATTTGAGCGCCTGTACACCAAATACGAAAAAGACGACAGCATCCGCAAGCAGCGCGTGAAGGCGGTAGACCTGTTCTCCCTGATGATGCAGGAACGTGCCTCTACCGGCCGTATCTACATCCAGAACGTTGACCACTGCAACACCCACAGCCCGTTTGATCCGGTGGTTGCGCCAGTGCGCCAGTCTAACCTGTGCCTGGAGATCGCCCTGCCGACCAAACCGCTGGAAGACGTGAACGACGAAAACGGTGAAATTGCGCTGTGTACGCTGTCCGCGTTCAACCTGGGTGCGATTAAGAGCCTGGACGAACTGGAAGAGCTGGCCGTGCTGGCGGTTCGCGCGCTGGATGCCCTGCTGGACTACCAGGATTACCCAATCCCGGCGGCAAAACGCGGTGCAATGGGCCGTCGCACTTTAGGTATCGGCGTGATCAACTTCGCTTACTGGCTGGCGAAAAACGGCAAGCGTTACTCTGACGGCAGCGCCAACAACCTGACCCACCAGACGTTCGAAGCGATTCAGTACTACCTGATGAAAGCCTCCAACGAGCTGGCGAAAGAGCAAGGCGCGTGCCCGTGGTTCAACGAAACTACCTATGCAAAAGGCATTCTGCCGATCGACACCTATAAGAAAGACCTGGATGCGATCGTCAGCGAGCCGCTGCACCTGGACTGGGAAGGCCTGCGCGAGTCCATCAAAACGCACGGTCTGCGTAACTCCACGCTCTCTGCCCTGATGCCGTCCGAGACCTCTTCGCAGATCTCCAACGCCACCAACGGTATTGAGCCACCGCGCGGCCACGTCAGCATCAAAGCGTCGAAAGACGGCGTGCTGCGTCAGGTGGTGCCGGATTACGAAACGCTGGGCAACAACTACGAGCTGCTGTGGGAAATGCCAAACAACGACGGCTACCTGCAGCTGGTGGGCATCATGCAGAAGTTTATCGACCAGTCGATCTCTGCCAACACCAACTACGACCCGACGCGCTTCCCGTCCGGCAAGGTGCCGATGCAGCAGCTGCTGAAAGACCTGCTGACCGCCTACAAATTTGGCGTGAAAACCCTGTACTATCACAACACCCGTGACGGTGCAGAAGACGCCCAGGACGACATGGTACCGTCAATTCAGGACGATGGCTGCGAAAGCGGCGCATGTAAGATCTAATGAAGGGCGGGGATATCCCCGCCTTTATTTCGTAAGACAGGACACACTCATGGCATATACCACCTTTTCACAGACGAAAAACGACCAGCTCAAAGAGCCAATGTTCTTCGGCCAGCCGGTCAACGTGGCACGCTACGATCAGCAAAAATATGACATCTTCGAAAAGCTGATTGAAAAGCAACTCTCCTTCTTCTGGCGTCCGGAAGAAGTGGACGTCTCCCGCGACCGTATTGATTACCAGTCGCTGCCGGATCACGAAAAGCATATCTTCATCAGCAACCTGAAGTACCAGACGCTGCTGGATTCCATTCAGGGCCGTAGCCCGAACGTGGCGCTGCTGCCGCTGATCTCCATTCCGGAGCTGGAAACCTGGGTGGAAACCTGGGCGTTCTCCGAGACGATCCACTCCCGTTCTTACACCCACATCATCCGCAACATCGTGAACGATCCGGCGGTGGTGTTTGACGATATCGTTACCAACGAGCAGATCCAGAAGCGCGCGGAAGGCATTGCGCACTACTACGACGAGCTGATCGAGATGACCAGCTACTGGCATCTGCTGGGCGAAGGCACCCACAACGTGAACGGCAAAACCGTTACCGTGAACCTGCGCGCGCTGAAAAAGCAGCTGTACCTGTGCCTGATGAGCGTTAACGCGCTGGAAGCGATCCGCTTCTACGTGAGCTTCGCCTGCTCCTTCGCCTTTGCCGAGCGCAAGCTGATGGAAGGTAACGCCAAAATCATTCGCCTGATAGCCCGTGACGAAGCCCTGCACCTGACCGGCACCCAGCACATGCTGAACCTGCTGCGCAGCGGTACGGACGATCCGGAGATGGCGGAAATCGCCGAAGAGTGCAAGCAGGAGTGCTACGACCTGTTCGTGCTGGCGGCCCAGCAGGAGAAAGAGTGGGCAGACTACCTGTTCCGCGACGGCTCCATGATTGGCCTGAACAAAGACATCCTGTGCCAGTACGTTGAGTACATCACCAACATCCGCATGCAGGCGGTTGGTCTGGACCTGCCGTTCCAGACGCGCTCTAACCCGATTCCGTGGATCAACACCTGGCTGGTATCCGATAACGTGCAGGTCGCGCCGCAGGAAGTGGAAGTAAGCTCATACCTGGTCGGTCAGATTGATTCTGAAGTCAACACCGACGACCTGAGCGACTTCCAGCTCTGATGAGCCGCGTAACGCTGAGCCTTTCTGGCACGGAAGTGCTGTGCCAGGAAGAGCACCCTTCCCTGCTGGTGGCGCTTGAGGCGCATCAGGTGGAGGTAGAGTACCAGTGTCGTGAAGGCTATTGCGGCTCCTGCCGCTGCCGTCTGGTCGCAGGCCAGGTGGACTGGCTGACCGAACCGCTGGCCTTTATCAGTGAAGGGGAAATTTTGCCCTGCTGCTGCCGGGCAAAAGGCGATATTGAGATTGAGATGTAAAAAAGGGCCTTACGGCCCTTTTTCTATTTTAAGAACGTCACTGCTTTATCGGGGAAATCCGTAAACAGCCCATCCACGTCCGCCTGCTTATACAACACCTCGTAAAGCTGATTCACGTCTGTGGCGTACGGCGGCAACTGGTCTGCACGCACCGTATAAGGATGCACCTGCATCTTGCTGGCGTGCGCCTCTTTCACCATCGCCGTCAGCTTCACGTGGCCAGGCGTTGAGCCTTCCGCCACCAGCATGTGGTAATCCGGCCCGATGCCGTCGGCGTACTGCGCAATCTGCTTCATCGCGCCCGGCTTAAACATCCAGTCGTAGTTGTAGTTCACCCACTTCCCGTCCGGCTGCTTCTCCTGGGTTTCGTTCCAGTCGGTATAGGCAATCAGCTGTACCAGATTGAGATCCATCCCCATCTTCGGCTCCAGCTCGGTTTTAATACGCTTCAGCTCGGCGGCATCAAAACACTGCAGGTAAACTTTGTCCTTCTTGCTGGTGTAGCCGTACTGTTTCAGCACCTCCAGCGTCTTCGCGGCAATGTCCTTCCCTTCCTGATGGTGGAACCACGGCGCTTTGATCTCCGGGTAGATGCCGATATTTTTCCCGGTCGAGTGGTTCAGCCCCTGAACGAACTCAATCTCCTCCTGGAAGGTATGGATCCGGAAGTCAGATTTGCCCATCGGGAAGCGGCCCGGATAGACCTGCACCTTCTTGCCGTTTTCAATCTCGAAGCCTTCGGTAAACTTCAGGGAGCGGATTTCATCCAGGGTAAAGTCGATGGCGTAGTAACGGCCATCTTTGCGCGCGCGGTCCGGGAAGCGCTCCGCCACGTCCGTCACGCGGTCAAGATAGTGGTCATGCAGGACGACCAGCTGGTCGTCCTTGGTCATCACCAGATCCTGCTCCAGATAATCCGCGCCCTGCGCATAGGCCATCGCTTTCGCCGGCAGCGTATGTTCCGGCAGATAACCGCTCGCGCCGCGGTGGGCGATAACGATTTTATCCGCCGCCAGCGCGGCGCCTGACATCAGGCCTGCCAGCAGCATACCGGTTGCTAATTGAGTTAACTTCATCGCATTGCTCCTTATTGACGACGCGCCAGCACTTCCGCGTGGTGACGTTTCTCGCCGATCATCACAACCACCAGCAGCAGAACCGCCAGCACGCTGCCGCCAATCATCACCATAAAGCCGCCGTCCCAGCCGAAGAAGTCAACGGTGTAGCCCACGATGGCGCTCGCCGCGACCGAACCGCCCAGGTAGCCGAACAGACCGGTAAAGCCTGCTGCCGTGCCCGCCGCTTTTTTCGGCGCCAGCTCCAGCGCGTGCAGACCGATCAGCATCACCGGACCGTAAATCAGGAAGCCGATAACGATCATACAAGCCATATCTACGGACGGGTTGCCCGGCGGGTTGAGCCAGTAAACGACAGTGGCAATGGTCACCAGGGTCATAAAGAACACGCCCGTCGCGCCGCGGTTGCCCTTGAACACTTTGTCCGACATCCAGCCGCAGATCAGCGTGCCCGGGATCCCAGCGTATTCATACAGGAAATAGGCCCAGGAGGATTTATCCAGCGCGAAGTGCTTCACCTCTTTCAGATAGGTCGGGGACCAGTCGAGGATGCCATAGCGCAGCAGGTAAACGAACACGTTCGCCACCGCGATGTACCACAGCAGCTTGTTCGGCAGCACGTACTTCATGAAGATCTGTTTCGCGGTCAGCTCTTCTTCGTGCTTCTCGCTGTAATCATCCGGATAGTCGTTTTTGTACTCTTCAATTGGCGGCAGGCCGCAGGACTGCGGCGTATCGCGCATCAGCGCAAAAGCAATAATCGCCACCAGAATAGCGCCAAAGGCAGGCATGTAGAGTGCCGCGTGCCAGTCGTTGAACCAGGCCATCCCCAACAGGAACAGCAGAGGCGGAAGCCCGCCCCCGACGTTATGCGCGCAGTTCCACACCGACACAATGCCGCCGCGCTCTTTCTGCGACCACCAGTGCACCATGGTACGTCCGCACGGCGGCCACCCCATCCCCTGGAACCAGCCACAGAGGAACAGCAGCACGAACATAATCGCAATACTGGACGTCGCCCACGGCACAAAGCCCATGAACAGCATCACCGCCGCGGCCAGAATCAGACCGGCGGGCAGGAACACGCGCGGATTCGAACGGTCCGACACAGAGCCCATGATGAATTTCGAAAAACCGTAGGCGATAGAGATCCCCGACAGCGCGAACCCCAGATCGCCGCGGGAGAAGCCCTGCTCCACCAGATACGGCATGGCAAGCGCAAAGTTTTTACGTACAAGGTAGTACGCCGCGTACCCGAAGAAGATCCCCAGGAAAATTTGCCAACGCAGACGACGGTATAGCGGATCAATTTCTGCCTCTGGCAGACGCGCCCGATGCGGCGCAGGTTTGAAGATACTGAGCATTACAGCCTCCGTGGCCTTGAATTAAATGGGCAGGTGGCTCGCACCTGAATTCCAGAGGCGGGGATGTTAAGAAATCACGGTGATTGTTACTGTGAATCAACGCACAGATTGTTACAGAAATATGACAGAATGCGCAAAAAAGCGCATGAAATCACGTTTCACTTTCGAATTTCGCGCGTTTATGTTCGAAATCAAACAAACCACACTATTGATATGGCTAAATGATAAAAAAACGAACATAGAGGGTAAACAATGACCATTCACGATCCTCGCTACAGCGATGTGATAATCATTGGCGGTGGCGCAACCGGCGCCGGCATCGCGCGCGACTGCGCCCTTCGCGGCTTAAGCGTCACGCTGCTGGAGCGCCACGATATTGCAACAGGCGCAACCGGACGAAACCACGGCCTGCTGCATAGCGGCGCGCGGTATGCGGTTACAGACGGTGAATCCGCGCGCGAATGTATTGCTGAAAACCAGATCCTCAAGCGTATCGCCCGTCACTGCATAGAGCCGACCGACGGCCTCTTTATTACCCTTCCTGAAGATGACCTCGCCTTTCAGAAGACCTTTATTACCGCCTGTACCGCAGCGGGCATTCAGGCGGAGGCCATGGATCCGGCGCTGGCGCGGCGGCTGGAGCCGTCGGTGAACCCGGCGCTTATTGGCGCGGTGAAAGTCCCCGACGGCACCGTTGACCCCTTCCGCCTGACCGCCGCCAATATGCTCGACGCTCGCGAACATGGCGCGCGCATTCTGACCGGGCATGAAGTGACCGGACTTATTCGCGAAGGGCATCGCATTTGCGGCGTGCGGGTGTTTGATACGCAGTATAACGAGCACGGCGAGCTGCACGCCGCCGTGGTGGTCAACGCGGCGGGGAGCTGGGGGCAGCGTATTGCGGAATACGCCGACCTGTCGGTGCGCATGTTCCCGGCAAAAGGCTCGCTGCTGATCCTCGACCACCGCATTAATAACCACGTCATCAACCGCTGCCGCAAGCCGTCTGACGCCGATATCCTCGTGCCGGGCGACACCATTTCGTTAATCGGCACGACCTCAACCCACGTGGACTACGGCGAGATTGACTACAACCGCGTGACCGCCGAAGAGGTCGACATTCTGCTGCGCGAAGGGGAAAAACTGGCGCCGGTAATGGCGCAGACGCGTATTCTGCGCGCCTACGCGGGCGTGCGTCCCCTTGTCGCCAGCGATAACGATCCGAGCGGACGTAACGTCAGCCGGGGCATCGTGCTGCTCGATCACGCCGAGCGCGACGGCATGGACGGGTTTATTACCATCACCGGCGGTAAGCTGATGACCTACCGCCTGATGGCCGAGTGGGCGACCGATGCCGTCTGCCGCAAGCTGGGGAATACCGAACCGTGCGTCACCGCAGAGCAACCGCTGCCGGGATCGCGCCAGTCTACCGAGAAAACGCTACAGAAAATCATCTCCCTTCCCGCGCCGCTGCGCGGGTCCGCGATTTACCGCCACGGCGACAGAACACCGCAGTGGCTCGGTGAAGGAAGATTGAGCCGCAGCCTGGTCTGCGAGTGCGAAGCCGTTACCGCGGGCGAAGTGCAGTACGCGGTAGAGAACCTGACGGTTAACAGCCTGCTGGATCTCCGCCGCCGCACCCGCGTCGGAATGGGAACCTGCCAGGGCGAGCTGTGCGCCTGTCGTGCTGCCGGGCTGCTGCAGCGTTTTCACACCACCACCGCCACCCAGTCGCTCGATCAGCTCAGCGCGTTTTTAAACGAGCGCTGGAAAGGCATTCAGCCTGTCGCCTGGGGGGATGCCCTGCGCGAAAGCGAATTTACCCGCTGGGTCTATCAGGGGCTTTGCGGTCTGGAGAAGGAGCAACACGATGAAATTTGATACCGTCATCGTCGGCGGCGGGCTGGCAGGCCTGCTCTGCGGCATCAAACTCACGAAGCAGGGACTGCGATGCGTCATTATCACCCGCGGCCAGAGCGCCCTGCATTTTTCGTCAGGCTCGCTGGATCTGGTGGACGAAGCGTACCGCGATACGCTGCCGCCGGAGCACCCCTATCACCTGATTGGCGCGCACAACGTTGACCGCTTTGCGCTGGAAACCGAAGCGCTGCTGGCGGACAGCGGCGCGCGTATGAAGGGGAGCGCCAGGCAAAATCATCAGCGCATTACGCCGCTCGGCACCCTGCGTTCCGCGTGGCTTAGCCCGGAGGAGGTGCCCGTTGCCCCCTTAACTGCCGCGCGCGTGCGGGTGGTGGGCATCAGCGGCTTTCTGGATTTTCAGCCCCATCTCGCGGCAGCCTCGCTCTGTCACCAGGGGGTTAACGCCGACACGGCGGAAATAGAGCTGCCTGAGCTTGATGTCCTGCGCGATAACCCGAGCGAGTTTCGCGCGGTGAATATCGCCCGTTTTCTGGATAATGAGGACAAATGGCCGCTGCTGTATGACGCGCTCAGGCCGATCAGCGACAACTGTGACGCCCTGCTGATGCCCGCCTGCTTTGGTTTAAACGACAACCGGCTCTGGCGCTGGCTCTCGGATCGTCTGCCCTGCTCGCTCGGCCTGCTGCCCACGCTGCCCCCTTCCGTACCCGGCATTCGCCTGCACACCCAGCTCCAGCGTCTGTTTGTGGCGCAGGGCGGCGTGTGGATGGCGGGTGACGAGGTGAAAAAAATCACCCTGACCGACGGCGCGGTGAGCGAAATCTGGACGCGCAACCACGATGATATTCCGCTTCGCGCCCGCTATACGGTGCTGGCAAGCGGGAGCTTCTTCAGCAACGGGCTGCTGAGCAGCCGGGAAGGCATTCGGGAAGCCATTATGGGGCTGGATGTTCGGCAGAGTGCCTCCCGCGCGGACTGGTATCAGAGTGATTTCTTCTCGCCGCAACCCTGGCAACAGTTTGGCGTAATTGTCGATAGCCAGCTACACCCGCAACTTTCCGGTAAACCCGTCGGTAATCTTTTTGCCATTGGCTCGCTGCTGGGCGGTTACGATCCGATCGCTCAGGGGTGCGGCGGTGGGGTTTGCGCCGTCACGGCGCTGTATGTGGCAGAGCAGATTAGCCAGCGCACGGAGGCTGAATAATGAACGACACCCGTTTTGAAAGCTGCATTAAATGCACCGTCTGTACCACCGTCTGCCCGGTCAGCGGCGTGAACCCGCGCTACCCTGGGCCAAAGCAGGCCGGGCCGGACGGCGAGCGCCTGCGTCTGAAGGACGGCAAGCTGTACGACGAGGCGCTGAAATACTGCATCAACTGTAAACGCTGCGAAGTCGCCTGCCCGTCGGATGTGAAAATCGGCGACATCATCCAGCGCGCCCGTGCGCGCTACAGCACGCAAAAGCCGACGCTGCGCGATGCTATCCTGAGCCATACTGACTTGATGGGCAGCGTCTCAACGCCGTTTGCCCCGCTGGTGAATGCCGCGACCTCACTCAAACCGGTGCGTCAGCTGCTGGATGCGACGCTGAAGATAGACCATCACCGCAGCCTGCCGAAATATTCCCACGGCACCTTCCGTCGCTGGTATAAATCCGTCGCGGCGGAGCAGGCGCAGTATGACGATCAGGTCGCCTTTTTCCACGGCTGCTATGTGAATTACAACCATCCGCAGCTGGGAAAAGACCTGCTGAAGGTGCTGAACGCCATGGGAACGGGCGTACAGCTGCTCAGCAAGGAGAAGTGTTGCGGCGTGCCGCTGATTGCCAACGGGTTTACCGATAAAGCGCGCAAGCAGGCTAAAAGCAACGTCACGTCACTGCGCGAAGCGATTGTCGATAAAGGCATGCCGGTGCTGGCGACGTCGTCCACCTGTACCTTCACCCTGCGCGATGAGTATCCGCATCTGCTGGACGTGGATAACACCGGCCTGCGCGAGCACATCGAGCTGGCGACACGCTTCCTGTGGCGCAAGCTCGACAGCGGGCAGACGCTGCCGCTGGGAATATTGCCGCTGAAAGTGGTGTATCACACCCCGTGTCATATGGAGAAAATGGGCTGGTCGCTCTATACGCTGGAACTGCTGCGGTTAATTCCGGGGCTGGAGCTGACGGTGCTGGATTCGCGCTGCTGCGGCATCGCAGGCACCTACGGCTTTAAGCGTGAAAACTACGAAACCTCGCAGGCGATTGGCGCCCCGCTGTTCCGCCAGATTGAAGAGAGCGGCGCGGATATCGTGGTGACGGACTGCGAAACCTGTAAATGGCAGATTGAGATGTCCACCAGCAAGCGCTGCGAACATCCGATCAGCCTGCTGGCGAAAGCGCTGGGGTAAGCATTGCCGGGGCGAGAGACCCCGGCAAACGCATCATTCAATGAACAGCGAGTCCACGACGTTAATCCACCCGTGCTCGCTGGCAACCTCTTTACCGTTCAGCCAGCGGCGCAGCATGTTCAGCGCCATCATTGCACACACCTCCTGACGTACCGCCAGGCTGTGTCGCGTGATGCTCATTTTCACCCGCAGCGCATGCGTGCCCTCCGGCGTTGCCAGCGCAAAATTAAGATGTTCCTCATCCAGCCCGCCGACAAACAGCGCCAGGCCGGCAAAGTGTTTCACCCTTCTCTCGGAAGCCCAGCGCGCGGTCTGCGCCAGCGTCTCCTGCTGGAACGGCACCACCTCACTGGCAAGCAGCGGCGCGTTGACGCGCGACAGCTGCAGCGCCAGCAGGCCGCCGGTAAACTGCTCGCTTAAGGTCACGCTGAGCTGGCGAGTCTGCAGATGCTTTGCAATCTGCGCGGGTAACCCTTCCGTTCCTTCAAAGATCAGGCTTTCGCCCGCCACGCGCTGCACCTCAGGCCACAGAGCCAGCATCGCCTCTTTTTGCGTAGCCGGTCCTGTTAATTTGAGCTCAATGATCGGCATTGAGGAGCGATAGCCCATGGACACACCCGGCGGCAGCGCAAGGTGGTCAAGGCTCTGAGCGAGATCGCTTTCCGAGCGGCCAAAGGTGGTCAGACGCAGGCACAGCGGAGGTTCAGGCAGAGTAAAACGCTGGCGAAGGCGCGGCAGGATCTGCTGCTCGACCATCACTTTAAATTCAGATGGCACGCCCGGCGTGAAGAACATCAGGCAGCGGTTCAGCTGCATGGCAAACCCGCAGGCGGTACCGACCGGGTTATCGACCAGCTCAGCGCTGGCGGGGATCTCAGCCTGTTTGCGGTTGCTGGGAGCCATAACGCGGCCACGTTCGGAGAAAAAGCGCTCCATCTGCGAAAGCCACGCCTCGTGCAGCACCAGCCCTTCGCCTTTTGCGGTCGCGGCGGCCAGCGCACTGAGATCGTCACTGGTGGGGCCGAGCCCGCCGTTCACAATCAGCACGTCGCACTGTTCACTGCGCTCACGCAGGATGCTGACCAGTGACTCAAGATTGTCGCCGACCGTATTGCGGCGCGTTAACGGTAATCCTTGCTCAAAGAAAAGATCGGCAAGCCAGGCTGCATTGGTATCGATAATCTGTCCGTGCAGCACTTCGTCGCCGGTGGATAACATCTCCACGTTAATCATTGTGTTCTCCCGCTTATTTGGTCAAAACACTATAGCGCAAACGCGGGGTGGAGATGAGAGAAACTGGCGCGACGGAACGCCGCGCCGGAACGATTAGAAACCTGCGCTGACGCCCACGTACGGGCCGTCAGCCAGCGCGTTATCGCGGTTGCCGTCTTTGCCGGCCAGGTTCAGGTAACGATAACCCGCTTCGATGGTAATCGGACGCATGATGGTCCAGCGCGCGCCGGCGTTGGCTTCTTCATAGCTGTCGATACCGCTGGAGAGGGAATCAGGCGAGTAGTAGTACTCGCCGAACAGGCCGAAGCTGTCGCCAATTTTCCACTGCAGGCCGCCACCTACTGCCGCCGCGTAACCTTCATCACCGTCGTTCGGGTTGGTATAGATGCCTTTACCGCCGACCGTTGCCAGGAACGGCCCCAGAGGAAGGTTGAGACCGAGGCCGAGGCTTGCCGCGTCGCCGTCGTCATCATTGTGCGTCCAGCCGCCGGTCATCGCCAGGCCGGAGGTCTCCGTACCCATGCCAAAACCGAGGTGGGTATAGTCTTCACCCGCCGAGCCATTAATGCTAATGGCGTTAGCCGCCGCAGATACAACCATCAGGCCGAGGCCCAGTAATGCCACTTTTTTCATTGTCGCGATCCCGCATAATTATAGAGAAGTCCCCAAAACCGCGAGATTTTAACCTGAGTCTCCGGGGGATCAAGCACTCTGCGTGCGACAGACAGGAAGATTGTAACGATTTGAAACCCGCGGCTTTTTTACGTAAGTAGCAGAAAGCGCATTTTGACGCACAGGCCACCCAGCGTTTCGCTGCGGGTCAGCTGCAAATGGCTGCGGTGCAGCCGGGCGATGTCCCCCGCCAGCGCCAGCCCAATCCCGGAACCGGCGGCCTCCCCGACGTTGTCCAGACGGTGGAAAGGCTGCATCGCCTGATGGATCTGATCCTCTTCAATGCCTGGGCCGCTGTCTTCAACGCTCAGCTCAACGGCGCCGCCGTCCACGCGCAGGAAAACGGTCACGGTCCCGCCCGCAGGGGTATATTTAATCGCGTTTTCCAGCAGGTTGGCACACAGCTCGCCCAACAGGACGTCATCGCCTTCGATCGTGACCGGCTGCTGTATACCGTCATACCCCAGATCGATTGCTTTGCTCCGCGCCTGCGCCAGCCGTGAGAAGCAGCAGTTCTGCACCACCTGAACCAGATCCACGGGCGCAAACTGACGATCCCCCTGCTCTTTGCCCTTCACTGTCGAAAGCTGCAACAGCCGTTCGGTGAGCACGATAGTGTCGTCCAGGGTGGCATTCATTGCCCGCAGGCTCTCCTGCCACAGGGCGGGATCCTGACGAGCGAGGGCGACGGAGACCTGGGTTTTAAGCACCGCCAGCGGAGTTTTGAGCTGGTGCGACGCATCCGCGTTAAAGCGTTCCTGACGCGACAGCACGCCGCGCAGCCGGTCAATATAGCGGTTAAAGGCGACAATCAGCAGCCGGGTCTCCGACCAGGGCAGCAGCTCCGGCAGCGGTGCGAGCAGGCCCGGCTCGCGCCGCACCATCAGAGACGAAAGCTGGCGCATCGGGCGCAGCACGCGGCGCAGCAGCCACGCGGTCAGCACCAGCGTCAACAGCACCAGCAGCCCCTGCGAGACCCAGGATGAAAAGAGCAGCTGGCTGGCGAGATAGCGGCGGGACTGGAGCGTCTCCGCGACGTAAATCTCCGCCATGCCGAAAATATTGGCTTCATTAACCGGCTGCAGCAGGCGCGCGACCCGAATGGCCTGGCCGCGATATTCAGTGTGGTAAAACCACGCCAGCGCCGGATAGAGCGTGGTGCGCGACGTCGCAGGCGGCATCTTCGGCAGATCGTCATAGCCGGAGATCACCCGCCCGTCTGGGTCGACCACCTTATAGTAGAGCCGGTCATTCATGTTGAGCTCGAAGCTGTCGAGCACCACCCACGGTACGTCCACCGCCAGCCTGCCGTTGCGCACCTCCAGCCGCTCGGAGATGGTGCGGGCAGAGGATAACAGCGTGCGGTCGTAAGCCTGCGTGGCCGCCTGCAGCGCGCTGACGTAGCTGTTAAAAGCTGACAATCCCCACAGCAGCAGCAGCGGCAGGCCAAGGAAAAGCAGCAGTTGCAGGTAGAGCGACTGCGGCTTAACCCACCTCATCGCCGCACTCCAGCACGTACCCAAGCCCCCGCAGGGTGGTGATCCGCACGCCGCTGCCGGTCAGTTTCTTACGCAGGCGATGAATATAGAGATCGATGCTTTCAGGGCTGACGTCGTCGTTCAGGCTGAACACCTGGTCGAAAAGCTGCTGACGTGAAACCGGACGGGTCCGGCGGTGCATCAGCACTTTCAGCAGGGAGAGCTCGCGCGGTGTCAGGGAAAGCGGCTCGTCGCGCAGCAGGAAAAAGCCCTCGTCGTCATACTCCAGCTCACCAAGACGCTGGCGCTCCTGCGTCCGCCCCTCACTTCGGCGCAACAGGGCGCGCAGACGTGCGTCGAGCTCCTCCAGCTCAAACGGTTTTGGCAGATAGTCGTCAGCCCCGGCGTTCAGTCCCTTCACCCGATCCGCCACGTTGCTGCGGGCGGTGAGGAACAGGACGGGCAGCGTCTGCCCCCGTTTTCTGAGGCGGTGGACCACTTCCAGGCCGTCAAAACCGGGCATGCCGATGTCCAGAATAGCGACCGCGTAGTTTTCCCCCTGCAGCAGATGGTCGGCGGCACGTCCGTCGGAGACGCAGTCCACGGCAAAGCCTTCCTGCACCAGCGCTTTCTCCAGCCAGTGAGCCAAGTCACGATTATCTTCTGCGAGTAAGAGACGCATGTCACATCCTGTAAAGTTGGTGTCCCGTTGAAAGGGAAATGAAAGGTTATTGTTTTAACAATCACGCAACGGAACCGCTACACGGTGGTTCACATAATCAGAAAAAAGACCCATACCCGTACCCCGGCGTGAGGATAAACGATGAAAAAACAATTACTTTCTACCCTTGCTGCAAGCGTATTGCTGTTGAGTACCTCTGTCGTTCAGGCCCAGGACGCTCCGTCCCGTACCGAATGTATCGCCCCGGCCAAACCGGGCGGTGGTTTCGATCTCACCTGTAAACTCATTCAGGTCAGCATGCTGGAGACGAAGGCCATTGAGAAACCGATGCGTGTCACCTACATGCCCGGCGGCGTGGGCGCGGTGGCCTATAACGCCATCGTCGCCCAACGTCCGGCGGAAGCGGGAACGGTGGTGGCCTTCTCCGGCGGCTCGCTGCTGAACCTGTCTCAGGGCAAGTTTGGCCGTTACGGCGTGGACGACGTGCGCTGGCTGGCGACCGTCGGCACCGACTACGGAATGATCGCCGTGCGTGCCGATTCCCCATGGAAATCCCTGAAAGACCTGCTCACCGCCATGGAAAAAGATCCGAACAGCGTGGTGATTGGCGCAGGGGCGTCTATCGGCAGCCAGGACTGGATGAAAGCGGCCCTTCTCGCCCAGCAGGCGAAGGTTGACCCGCACAAGATGCGCTACGTGGCCTTTGAGGGCGGCGGCGAACCGGTCACCGCGCTGATGGGCAACCACGTTCAGGCCGTTTCCGGCGATCTCAGCGAGATGGTGCCGTACCTGAGCGGGGATAAAATCCGCGTGCTGGCGGTCTTCTCCGAAAACCGTCTGCCGGGCCAGCTGGCGAACGTTCCAACCGCCAAAGAGCAGGGCTATGACCTGGTCTGGCCGATCATCCGCGGGTTCTTCGTCGGACCAAAAGTCACCGATGCCGAGTACCAGTGGTGGGTCGATGCGTTCAACAAACTCCAGCAAACCGAGGAATTTAAAAAACAGCGCGATCTGCGCGGGCTGTTTGAGTTCAACCTGACCGGTAAGCCGCTGGATGAGTACGTCAAGAAACAGGTGAATGACTACCGCGAACAGGCGAAAGCCTTTGGCCTGGCGAAATAACCGGAGGCGCTATGAGCGATCGTATTTTTGCCGGGATATGGCTGCTGCTCTGCATTGGCGGGATGTTTGTCGCCTGGCAGATCCACAGCGAATACAGCTATGAACCCGTGGGACCCCGCCCCTTCCCGATGGGCATCGTCGGCCTGATGCTGCTCTGCTCGGTGGCGCTGCTGCTTCGCCACCCGGACACCGTCGAGTGGCCGCCGCGTCGCATTCTGCAGCGTCTGCTGGTGATGGTGATTGTCCTGCTGATGTATGCCTGGGGCTTTGAATGGCTCGGCTTCCCGGTGGCGACCGCCATTCTGACGATGGTCATCGGCATGCTGTTTAACGCCACCCTCCCCGCGGCGGGGATCTCAGGCGTGGTGATGGGGATTTTACTGTGGTACGCCTTTGACCGCCTGCTGGACGTGACGTTACCGCTCGGCGCCTGGCTTAATTAACGGAGCACGCTATGGATACCTGGATTTACCTCTCGCAGGGGTTCGCCGTGGCGATGACCCCGGAAAACCTGGTGATCGCCCTGATCGGCTGTTTCGTGGGCACGATTGTCGGCCTGCTGCCGGGCCTTGGGCCGATCAACGGCGTGGCGATATTACTCCCGCTGGCGTTTGCCCTGCATCTGCCCGCGGAATCAGCGCTGATCCTGCTGGCCACGGTCTATATCGGCTGTGAATACGGCGGGCGCATCTCGTCGATCCTGCTTAACGTACCGGGGGATGCGGCGGCGATCATGACCGCCCTGGACGGCTACCCGATGGCGCGGCAGGGACGCGGCGGCGTGGCGCTCTCCATCTCTGCGGTCAGTTCATTCTTTGGCTCGCTGATTGCCATTGGCGGCATCATTCTGTTTGCCCCTGCGCTGGCCCAGTGGTCTCTGGCGTTTGGTCCGGCAGAATATTTTGCCCTGATGGTGTTCGCCATTGCCTGCCTCGGCAGCATGATGGCGCAGAATCCGCTGAAGTCGTTTTTGTCCGCGCTGATTGGCTTAGGGTTAGCCACCGTCGGCGTGGATGCCAACACCGGGGTCTATCGCTTTACCTTCGACAGCGTTCACCTGTCCGACGGCGTGCAGTTCATTGTCGTCGTGATCGGCCTGTTCTCTGTCTCGGAAATCTTACTGATGCTGGAGCATACCAGCAGCGGGCAGACGCTGGTGCGCAAAACCGGCCGGATGCTCTTTAACGCCAAAGAGGGCGCGCAGTGCATCGGCACCACGCTGCGCTCGTCGGTAATTGGCTTCTTCGTCGGCATTCTGCCGGGTGCCGGGGCGACCATCGCCAGCGCCATCACTTATATGACCGAGAAAAAGCTCAGCGGCAACAGCGACAGCTTTGGTAAAGGCGATATTCGCGGCGTCGCGGCGCCCGAGGCGGCCAATAACGCCTCGGCCTGCGGCTCGTTTATCCCGATGCTGACGCTGGGCGTGCCGGGATCCGGCACCACGGCGGTGATGATGGGCGCGCTGACGCTCTATAACATCACGCCCGGCCCGGCGATGTTCACCGAGCAGCCCGATATTGTCTGGGGGCTGATTGCCGCGCTGCTGATCGCCAACGTCATGCTGTTGGTGATGAATATCCCGCTGATTGGGCTGTTCACCCGGATGCTGACCATTCCGCTGTGGTTCCTGGTGCCCGCCATTGCCGCCGTCTCTGCGGTGGGAGTGTACGCGGTGCACAGCACCACGTTTGACCTGGTGCTGATGGTGGTTCTGGGCGTGTTCGGTTACATCTTACGAAAAATGCACTTCCCGATGTCACCGCTGATTCTGGGCTTTGTGCTGGGTGAGATGCTGGAACAGAACCTGCGCCGCGCCCTCTCCATCAGCAACGGCAATATGTCGATACTGTGGGACAGCAGCGTCGCGAAGGTTCTGTTAGCGCTGGCGGTCATGGTGATTGTGGTGCCGCCGGTATTACGCCTGCTGCGTCGCCGTCAGCGCAAACCGGAGCCGGATATCGGCTAATTATATGGACAGCTGGGCATTGACCCACTGCTTTAACGCCTGGCGGGAGATCTTAATCCCGCCATTTTTTAGCTCAGCCGGCAGCACAAGCCAGTGAACAGGCTGCTCAAAGCGCGCCAGTTTGCCTTGAACCCATTCCGGGAAACGGGTGATATCCGTTCCCGGCTCACACTCCACCACCGCCACCGGACGTTGTCCAAACTCGGCGTCGTCCAGCGGGACGATAAACACCTGGTTAATCTGCGGGTGCGCGGCAATAACGCGCTCCAGCGATTCCGGCTGGACCCCCTCTCCTCCGCTGAAAAAGAGATTGTCCATGCGGCCTAAAATCGTCAGACGGTCCCCATGCCATTCCCCGCGATCGCGGGTGGCAAACCAGCCCTGCGCGTTGGTCAGCGGAATTAGCGCGCCGTCCCGCCAGTAGCCGGAAGCCATGCTCTGCGCTTTGATCCAGACTTCACCGTTAACGACCTGCACCTCTCTGCCCGGCAGCACACGGCCTACATCTGGATCGCCGTCAGCCTCTTTTGCACAGACGGTCGAGGCAAACTCGGTCAGGCCGTAGCCGCAGTACGTCCGAATCCCCTGCTCACGGGCCTTTTGCGTCAGCGTCACGGGAATGGCCGCCCCGCCAAGCAGCACCGCTTTCAGTGCGATGTGGCTTTCGTTATTCAGAAGACGCCAGAGCTGGGTCGGCACCAGCGAGGCGTGAGTGCAGCCGCGCAGCGCCTGCTCCAGCGGCTGCTTTTCGCGCACGGTTAAGCGCGCACCGGCCTGCAGCCAGCGCCATAAAATTCCCTGGCCGGAAACATGAAACAGCGGCAACGAAAGCAGCCAGTCGTCGTTATCCCCGTAGGGCATCAGCGACAGCACGCCGCGGGCGCTGGCAAGATGGGCGGCGCAGGTATGCACCGCCGCTTTCGGCAGCCCGGTGGAGCCGGAGGTGAGCGTCATGGAGGCCAGCCGCGCCGGCTGCCACGCAGCGTAGTACGCATCCTCTGGCTCGCGCAGGCTCAATGCAGTAAGGCCGTCGTAGCGGCCGTCCAGCACCAGCGCAAAGCGCAGCGTCATCTGCGGGAGTAATACGTCCAGCAGCGGACGCGGCAGCTGCGGATTAACGGGAAGAATACGTGCGCCGCACTGAAGCAGCGCCAGCCATGCCAGCAGCGTTTGCGGATGGTTATAGGCCAGCAGCAGTACGCCGTCGCCCTCCTCCACGCCCTGCTGGTGAAACCCTGCCGCAAGGCGGTCGACGCGCGCGCACAGCTGCTGCCAGCTAAGCACCTCGTCGTTCAGCCTGAGGGCCGGTTTTTCAGCATACTGCGCGCACCAGTGCCGCCAGGGCCAGTCGGTAAAACTCATCGCAGCGGCTCCAGCGTCTCTGCGTCGAGACACAGCAGCGCGCTGCCCGGCCACGGGCGAAGAAGCTGCGCCTGCATCAGGTTCAGCGTGTCGAGGCCGGGAACCGTGTCCGGCGTTAGCCAGGCGGCAATGCGCGCCAGCTGGGTCAGCCCCAGGCTGGACTCAATCGACGAACTGATCACCGCCGTCAACCCCAGCGCGTGTGCTGCCGCGACCTGCTCGCGCACTTTCGCCAGGCTGCCGGTCAGCGTCGGCTTAATCACCACCGCGCTGACGCCGGGCTCGGCAACAAATTCAAAATCGTCCTCGCGCAGGCTTTCATCCCAGGCGATGGCAATCCCCGTTTCGCGGGCAAACGCGCGCGAGTCATCGCGGATTTTGCACGGCTCTTCGAGGAAGGCAATGCGGCTGCGGTACGCCGGATTAACGTACTTCGCGAACTGCTGCGCCTTAAGCGGCGTCCATGCGCGGTTGGCATCCAGACGCAGGTGCAGGTCGGGGATCGCTTCCAGCAGCAGGTTAGCGACCATTCCGTCACGCACCGCTTCGTAGAGACCGACTTTAATTTTCGCCACTTTCTCGCCAGGCATGGCGGAGAGCTGTGCGAACAGCTCGTCAGGATCGCCCGTGCAGAGCGGTGCCGCGCGGTAGTCAGCCTCTTCCGGCAGGCTACCGTCGAGCTCCGCCAGCGCGCAGCTGATACCGAAAGCGGCGGAAGGCACGTCCGGTAATGCCGGGTTTGCGCCCTCATGCCACTGTTCTGTCCACGCCAACAGCGCCGCCTGAGCTTCATCCAGCGATTCCAGGCTAAAGCCCGGCAGAGGCGAAACCTCGCCCCAGCCTTCCCTCCCGTCCTGCTGCAGATGCACGAAGAAGCCGTCACGGGTTTTTAACCGCCGTTCACGCAGCACCACGCCCGCGTCCATCGGTATCTGCCAGCGGTAAACCTGCGCGCGACGCATTACGGATTCCGTTTGTATTTGCTGAAGTCCGGCTGGCGTTTTTCGTTAAACGCGTTGCGTCCTTCCTGACCCTCTTCGGTCATGTAGAACAGCATGGTGGCGTTACCCGCCAGCTCCTGCAGACCCGCCTGACCGTCGCAGTCGGCGTTGAGGGCCGCTTTCAGGCAGCGCAGCGCCATCGGGCTGTTTTGCAGCATTTCACGGCACCAGCGAACGGTCTCTTTTTCAAGATCGGCAATCGGCACCACGGTGTTCACCAGGCCCATATCCAGCGCTTCCTGCGCGTTGTACTGACGGCACAGGAACCAGATTTCACGGGCTTTTTTCTGCCCGACGATGCGCGCCATATAGGAGGCACCCCAGCCGCCGTCGAAAGATCCCACTTTCGGGCCAGTCTGGCCGAAGATGGCATTTTCAGCGGCAATGGTCAGATCGCACATCATGTGCAGCACGTGGCCGCCGCCGATGGAGTAGCCCGCCACCATCGCGACAACCGGTTTCGGGCAGGTGCGGATCTGGCGCTGGAAATCGAGGACGTTCAGGTGGTGCGTACCCGCATCGTCCTGGTATCCGCCGTAGTCGCCGCGCACTTTCTGATCGCCGCCGGAGCAGAACGCTTTGTCCCCTTCCCCAGTCAGGACAATTACGCCAATGTTGTCGTCATAGCGCGCATCCGCCAGGGCCTGAATCATCTCTTTGACGGTCAGCGGACGGAAGGCGTTACGTACCTGCGGACGGTTGATGGTGATTTTGGCAATGCCGTCAGCGGATTTATGGTAACGAATGTCGGTGTAACCTTCGGAGCAGTCCTGCCATTCAACCGGGGCGTAAAGCATGTGTTCATCAGGATAGATCATAGAGTGTCCTTTATTCGAAGACGCAGTATCTGAGCCAGACTCGCCGCGACCGCAGCGGGATTTTCCCGGTGGGCGTTGTGTCCGGCGTTGGGAATGACATGGCGAACGGCGTTGAGCTCTGCGGCAAGGGCCGCAAATTTCTCATCACGTTCACCGTAGAGATAATCAAAGGAGAAATTGCGTGCGCAGAGCGCGGCGCGCAAATCGGGCTGCACGGCCAGCGACGTTGCCTCAAGCATCATCGCCAGCGTTGTGCCGTTGTTCTGGCTGCGCAGGGCAACAAGCGCATTACGCTGGGCATCGGTGAGGGAGGCAAACACGGGCTGTTGATACCAGTCGGTAAAGACGTTATTCAGCGGTTCGGTACGAAAACGCGTCGCCCAGCGGTGGTCGGATGCCCACCGCGCGTGACGCTCATCGTCATCCTGCAGGCCCGGATGTCCACCTTCAACAATCACCCCCAGCAGCCCCTTCGGCTGCTGGCTGGCATGAAACATCGCAATGCGGCCGCCGAGGGAGTACCCCACCAGCCAGAATTTCAGTATGTTGTAACTAAGCAGAGTTCGGGTGAGCAATTTGCTCATCTCGTCGAACCCTGTCACGGCAATATCCCCGGACTCACCGTGGCCCGGCAGGTCAAGATAGAGCCGGGAATACTCGCTCAGATCCTTCCCGACGGCCTGCCACTCGCGGCAGTCGCCGGAAAAACCGTGCAAAAAGACCAGCCAGGGATAACCCGGTTTTCCAGCCTGCTGCACGCCTGAGAGGATCACAGCTGGCTCACCTGCGCCAGCAGGCTTTGCAGGGTCTGCGCGCCGTCGGCATCATTCACCACCAGCTCAATCAGCGTCGCGCCCGGCTGCTTCCAGGCGGTGCTTAACGCCGCATCCAGCTGTTCCCAGCTTTCCGGGCGATGGTATTTCAGGCTGAACATCGCCGCGGCGTGTTCGAACTGCACGTTCTGCGGCATCAGATAAAAGCGTTCGCGCTCGCTCTGGGGCGTTGGCAACAGGGAGAAAATCTGCCCGCCGTTGTTGTTCACGACGATCAGCACAAACGGTGCGGACGCCTGACGCAGGAGCGCCAGCGCGTTGAGATCGTAGAGCGCGGAGAGATCGCCCACGATCGCCAGCGTTGATTTCGCGCTGGCGCGCTGCACTCCTGCCGCCGTGGAGAGCAGCCCGTCGATGCCGCTGGCACCGCGATTGCTGTACACCGGATAGCCCGCTGGCAGCTTCGAAAAGGCGTCAATCAGCCGCACAACCAGGCTGTTACCGACAAACAGCTGCCCCTGTTCCGGCAGATACTGGTGAATGCGGTGCGCCAGCCCGGCCTCGCTGAATGCCTCACAGCGCGCTTTGGCGATTTCCCACGCCTGACGCGACAGTTCCGGGATCGCCACCGCCCAGGGCTTGCGCTTTTCCGCCGGATGAAGCGTCAGCCAGGCATCGATACTGCTGACCAGACGACGACCGCGGTGATGCGCCGGGTCAAGTCGCCCTTCCAGCGCATCCACCAGCCAGTACTCTTCCGGGGTGCAGGTTGCCTGCCACTGCAGCAGACGTTTTCCGGTGAGGCTTGCGCCGATCTGGACCACAATCTGCGCCTGCGAAAGCTCAGTAACCGCTTTCGCATTACCCAGCCAGAGGTCTGCACACGGCAGCGGCTGGCCGGTCTGGGAAAGCACGTCGCCAATCAGCGGCCAGCCGAGGGTTTGCGCCCATTCGGCGACCAGCCTGCCTTCGGCGGCGCTCATGCGCCCGGCGATGACCACACCGCGCTTTTGTCGCCAGAAAAACCAGTCGCGCTGTTTCGCGCTCTCAAGATGCGTCAGCTCGCGCAGCCACGGTTTTTCGCTCTGCCACCAGTCGCCAAGCGACTGCTGCCAGTTAAGGCCGGTATCGTCCAGTTCGCCGTACAGCGGTTCGGCAAACGGACAGTTGATATGCAGCGCCCCGCTACGCAATGTCGCCATGGCGTGATCGACGGTGGAGACCAGCCAGCTTGCCGGGATATCCTGGGTGGGACGCGGTAGCGAAACCGTCTGCGAAGGGTGCGAAGAAAAGAGTCCCGGCTGGCGAATGGCCTGATTGGCGCCGCAGTCGATTAGCTCAGGCGGACGGTCGGCCGTGAGCAGGATCAGCTTTTCACCGGTTAACCCGGCTTCAATCAGGGCCGGATAGAGATTCGCCACGGCGGTACCGGAAGTGACAATCACCGCCACGGGTTCTTTGCTGACCTTCGCCAGCCCGAGCGCGAGATGCCCCAGGCCGCGCTCATCAAAGTGGGTGTGGTGAACAAATGCCTGGTTTTCAGCCGCCGCCAGCGTCAGCGGCGTTGAACGAGAACCCGGTGCAATACACACATGCCTGACGCCATGGCGCGTCAGGGCTTCAAGGATCACCGCCGCCCAGCGTCGGTTAAAAGAACTTACTGACATGAGATTGTCCGGTATCAAGAATGCGACACAGTATAAATAATAGAAAAAATTGGAATTTTGATATGAATCGGGATTGCGCGAATCAGTATTAATCCCTTAGGAGCAGAGAACGCAATCCAGCGGCCTTATTTTCTATCTCCTGCCACTCCTGTTCCGGGTCTGACCCGCTGACAATGCCCGCCCCGGCGTAAAGCCGCAGGGCGTCATCCTGTACGCGCGCCGAGCGCAACGCCACGCAGAATTCGCTTTGTTCGGGGGATAAATACCCGGCCGATCCGGCGTACCATTCGCGGTTAAAGGGTTCAACGTGCTGAATAAACTCGCGCGCAGGCTGTCGCGGTAGCCCGGCTACGGCTGCCGTCGGCTGCAGCACGTGCAGGCACAGTTCATCGTCGGCCTGTTTGAGTTCGGTCCAGATACAGCGGCGTAAATGTTGCACTTTACGCAGGCGGACGACCTGAGCGGGCAACACCTCCAGCGCCTGCGTGTGGTGCTGAAGACGCTGGCAGATATCTTCCACAACCAACATATTTTCGCGCTGGTTTTTATCATCATTCAGCAACCAGTCGCCCAGTCGCTGCGCCTGTTTATCGTCAGTATGGCTGGCGACGGTGCCCGCCAGCGCTTCGGTGCGCAGCAGCGTGCCGCGCCGCCGCCAGAGACGCTCGGGCGTGGAGCCGAGAAAGGCATTGCTGGCGTCGAAAATCATGCAGAAATGATAGCAGTTTAAATTCAGGGCGCGGCTGGCGGCCATCAGCGCGACGGGGTTAACGCGCTGCCTGCACTGCAAATCGGTCGCCCTCGCAAGAACCACCTTTTCGAAATCACCATGCGCGATGGTCTCTGTCGCCTTACGGATAAGGCTCAGCCATTGCGGTTTTTCCGGGTAATGGGTTTCACGCTTAACCTGCACGGAGAGCGGGCGGATCGGTCTGGCGGGAAGCAAATACTGTAAGAACGCCCGCGCGGTGTCGGCATCGTCCTCAAGCGAGCTGTCGCTCCACAGCTGCAGGCGCAACGTGGCGTGGCCAGCGGTACGTCGCCACAGCAGGCGCGGTAAAAAGAGGTTGCCCTGCTCAGGGTTAAAGGCGTTCAGGCCGCAGATACGGGTATCATCAGGCGCGTGTTGCGCGCTTAAAAACTGTGAGGCTAACGCCAGAGAGGAGAATTGGGTGACCGCACCCAGCGCGGCCAGCTCTTCATCGCCGTTACGCTGCTGCCAGTAAAACTGTGGATAGCACTGCTGCTCGCCCAGCCAGGCGAGGGGATCGAAGGCATCGTTTAACGGGAAAGAGACGTCGAAATGACGCAGGCCGGATGTCGCAGGCAACGCTTGCGAAAGCTGGGTACGCAGTTGCTCCAGCGCGAGGAAAATCGAATTCACGCGAACCTCTCCCTGTTAAAACCTCATATTATACGGGGTACTGGCGATAAATAGCAGTACCCACGTATAGGGAGTGGTTAAGCGCATTAACGACGAGCTAACAGCAGCCCCAGCACCAGGCCTACGGCAGCACCCACCCCAATGCCCTGCCAGGGTTTTTCATGGACGTAATCATCGGCACGATAAACCGCTTTTTTGGCGCGGTAGTAGTACGTATCAGACGCATGGCTGACGCGGTTTTTAACGTCGTGCAGCGCCTGTTCGGCACGGGCTTTCAGCTCAATATATTTCTGATCGGCAGAGTCACCCGAGGAACGTAACACCTCTTCCAGCGTTTCGCTCAGTAAGGTCAGGTCGTCGTCGATACGGGTATCCCAGGATTGAAATGACATATTTTTCTCCATGTTAGTACACCAGTTCGCTAACTATAGACAACGACGCGCCATTACGCCTGTTTCGCTTCCCGCGCCATGCCGATATGCGGAATACCGTCTTCGTCGTAGATGTCAGTCACCGGCGTAAAACCAAAATGGCCGTAGAAGGATTGCAAATGCGCCTGTGCGCCCAGGTATAACGCCTTGTCCGGCCACTGTTTTTGGCACGCTTCCAGCGTTTTTTCCATCAGCTGGTAGCCCAGCTTTTCGCCGCGCGCCTTACCGCTGATGATGACGCGGCCTATCACAACGGGCTCAAAATCGTCTTCGCTTTTCAGAATCCTCGCATACGCCACCAGCTCGTCATCCTTCCAGCCGAGAATATGGCGGTTCTCGCCAATGAGGTCATCGCCATCGATATCCTGATACGGGCAGGTCTGTTCAACCACAAACACTTCACAGCGCAGTTTAAGCAGCGCGTAAAGGGAATGAACGGTAAGCTCGCTGTGGTGTAAATCTTGCCATTGGATCATGTCAGTCTCCTTCCTGGGGTTCATCACGTTATACTAAACCCCTTCCCGTACGGCAAAGGGCTAATTGCGTTATGGAACTGATTTTTCTGGGTACGTCCGCCGGCGTGCCAACCCGCTCACGAAACGTGACGGCAATTCTGCTGGATCTTAAGCACCCAACCCGCGGCGGGCTGTGGCTGTTTGACTGCGGGGAAGGGACGCAGCATCAGCTGCTGCACACCGCGTATCATCCCGGCAAGCTGGACAAAATTTTTATCACTCACCTGCACGGCGACCATCTGTTTGGCCTTCCCGGCCTGCTGTGCAGCCGCTCGATGGCCGGTAACGCCAACCCGCTGACGATTTACGGGCCTGCGGGAATTCGTGAATTTGTTGAAACCACGCTGCGCCTGAGCGGATCGTGGACCGATTATCCGCTGGAGGTGGTTGAGATCGCCGAAGGTCTGGTATTCGATGACGGGGATTATCAGGTGCGTGCTTACCCGCTTAACCATCCGGTGGAGTGCTACGGCTATCGCGTGGAAGAGCATGATAAACCCGGCGCGCTGAATGCCGGCGCGCTTGTTGCCGACGGCGTAAAGCCAGGGCCGCTGTTCCAGCGACTCAAACAGGGCGAGAGCGTTACGCTGGAGGACGGTCGCACCATCAACGGCCAGGATTATCTCGCCGCCCCCGAGCCGGGCAAGAAGCTGGCGATCTTTGGCGATACAGCGCCGTGCCCTGCCGCCCTGCAGCTTGCCCAGGGCGTGGACGTGATGGTGCACGAAGCCACGCTGGAAACGGCGATGGAAGAGAAAGCCAACGGCCGGGGCCATAGCTCCACGCGTCAGGCGGCGCAGCTTGCCCGCGACGCGGTCGTCGGGAGGCTGATCGTCACTCACGTCAGCTCTCGCTACGACGCACGGGGATGTGAAAGCCTGCTGGCAGAGTGTCTGGCGGTGTTCCCGGCGTGTGAGCTGGCCGAAGATTTCGCTAAGGTCAGCGTTTAGCCCTTCATTTTTCTCTCAGAATGCCGATAACGATTAAAAGGTCAGCATTTCTCTCGAGGGTAGAATGGATAATTTCCAGAAAGATATTGATGACAGGGCGAATCTCACCCTGTCGAACCGTTTTGAACTGTTGCTGTTCCGTCTTGGCACCTCTCTGAACGAAAATAAATCCGAGCTGTTTGGCATTAACGTTTTTAAGCTGCGTGAAATTGTGCCGATGCCGGAATTCACGAAACCCGCCGGGATGAAGTCTCCGCTGATGGGGATGGTAAATATTCGCGATCAGGTCATTCCTGTGATTGACCTGGCCGCCGTGGCAGGCTGTAAGCCCACCACCGGGCTGAACATCCTGCTGATCACCGAATATGCCCGCAGCGTACAGGCCTTTGCCGTGGAATCGGTTGAGAACATCATGCGTCTGGACTGGAAGCAGGTGCACGCGGCGGAAACCGCCGTCAGCGGTCGCTACATCACCAGTATTGCCTGCCTGGATGAGAAAACGGATACCAACGATCTGGCGATGGTACTGGACGTTGAGCAGATCCTGTATGACATCACCCCGGCCAACCACGATCTGCACGCCACCAATCTGAAAACCACCAAGTTCAACATCAAGCCGGGGTCTGTGGCGATTGTGGCGGAAGATTCTAAAGTGGCGCGTTCGATGCTGGAAAAAGGTCTGCAGGCGATGGAGATCCCGGCGCAGCTGCACATCACCGGCAAAGACGCGTGGGAGAAAATTGGCGTGCTGGCCGCACAGGCGCAGGCCGAGGGTGTGCCGATCACCGATAAGATCGCTCTGGTGCTGACCGACCTCGAAATGCCGGAGATGGACGGTTTTACGCTGACGCGCAAAATCAAAACCGACCCGGTTCTGAAGGATATTCCGGTGGTGATCCACTCCTCCCTTTCCGGCAACGCCAACGAAGATCATATTCGCAAAGTGAAGGCGGACGGGTATGTGGCGAAGTTTGAGCTGAACGAGCTGTCGTCGGTGATTGAAGAGGTGCTGGATCGCTCGATGAAGAAGATTGATGGGCCGCTTATAAGCAGGAAGCAGCTGGCTTAGGTCCTGTGCGGGCTGGTGCCCTCACCCCATCCCTCTCCCACAGGGAGAGGGCGCAAACCATAAAAAAACCCGCCGAGGCGGGTTTTTTGTTTTTACATCAGCGGCATCGCTCGCTGCACGATATCAATCAGCGGCTGCGGATAGATACCGAAGATCAGCACCAGCAGCGCAGAGATCAGCACTACGATACCACCGGCGCTGTACTGCCAGTTGGATGGCGCATCGCGGTTGAGCTGCTGAGGCGCGCTCAGGTACAGGCTCACGGCCACACGCAGGTAGTAGTAGAGACCAATCGCGGAGCCAATTACCACGCCCGCAGTCAGCCACCACAGGTGCGCCTGCACACCGACGGCCAGCACGTAGAACTTACCGATAAAGCCCAGCGTCATCGGGATACCCGCAAGAGAGAGCATCATCACGGTCATTACCGCGGACAGGATCGGACGATGCCAGAACAGACCACGGTAGGAGAACAGTGAATCGGCATCCGGACCACGGTACGGGCTGGACATCAGGCTCACCACGCCAAACGCGCCGAGGCTGCTGAACAGGTAACCGGCCAGATACACGCCTACGGCTTCCATCGACATCTCACCGCTCTGCAGCGCAATCAGCGCCACCAGCAGGTAGCCCAGATGAGAGATAGACGAGTAGCCCAGCAGACGCTTGATGTTGGTCTGGCTCAGCGCCATCAGGTTACCGAAGATGATGGAGACGAACGCGATGATGCCCAGCACCACGCGAACCGCTTCGCTGTCACCTACCGGCGCGTACAGGAACAGACGCATGACCACACCGAAGATAGCGATTTTGCTCGCCGTCGCCAGGAAGGTCGACACCGGAGCCGGAGCGCCCTGGTATACGTCTGGCGTCCACAGGTGGAACGGCACCAGAGAGAGTTTGAAGCCAAGGCCAACAATCATCATGCCCAGACCCGCCAGCAGCAGCGGCTCATGCAGCATGCCGTCGCCGAGGCTCTTGCCGAGCGCCATGAAGGAGAGGTTACCGGACTGTGCGTACAGCAGCGCAATACCAAACAGCAGGAACGAGGACGCAGCAGCAGACAGAATGGTGTACTTGATGCTCGCTTCCAGAGAGCGCTTCTGACGGAAGGCGTAACCAATCAGGCCGAACAGCGGCAGAGAGATCAACTCAATACCGAGGAACAGCGCGGCCAGGTGGTTCGCATTCGCCAGCAGAATGCCGCCCAGCGCGGCAATCAGTACCAGCAGGTAAAACTCTTCTTTGTTGTCGTTGTAGCCTTCGAGCCACGGGTACGCAAAGGTACAGGTTGCCAGGCTCGCCAGCAGCACCAGACCGGTGTAAAGCATGGCGTAACCGTCAACGCGCATCAGCGGGGTGACGTCCATCGCCCCGCCCTGGCCAACAAACCAGAGAGAGACTAACGCGGCGTTCAGGCCGATGACCGACAGCGTGGCATTCAGGAAGTGATTGCGTCGCCACGCAATGGAGAGCATCACAACCACCACCGTCAATCCGACGATCAGCAGCGGTAGCAGCGCGATCAGTTGTTGTGGAGTTATTGTCATGGCGAATTACGGCCTTGTAGTAGAAGCAGAATTAACAAACCACTGCTGGATGTTACCCATCGCACTGTGCGAGGTATCCAGAATCGGCTGCGGGAAGAAGCCCAGCAGCACCAGCAGTACGACCAGCAGCAGGATGATGAACAGCTCACGCAGCGACATCCCCGGCAGTTCTTGTGCAGCAATTTCGCTCTTCGCTTTACCGAAGTAAGCGCGGTGCAGCATCGCCAGCGAGTAGACGGAAGCGAACACCAGACCAAAGGTGGAGATCACGGTAATCACCGGTACCACTTTGAAGCTGCCGAACAGAATCATAAATTCGCCGACGAAGTTACCAGTGCCCGGCATCCCCAGGGTAGCCACCGCGAAGAACATGGACAGCGCTGGCAGCCATTTTATTTTGCTCCACAGGCCGCCCATCATACGCATGTCGCGGGTATGCAGACGTTCGTACAGCTGACCACACAGAATGAAGAGACCGGCTGCGGACAGACCGTGCGCAATCATCTGGATCACCGCGCCCTGGTACGCCAGCTGGCTGCCGGTGTAGATAGCAATCAGCACGAAGCCCATGTGGGAAACGGAGGTGTAAGCAATCAGACGCTTGATGTCGTACTGCGTGAAGGCCATCCAGGCGCCGTAGAAGATACCGATCACACCCAGCCACATGGCAATCGGAGCGAACTCTGCGGAGGCGTTCGGGAACAGCGGCAGCGCGAAACGCAGCAGACCGTAGGCCGCCGTTTTCAGCAAGATGCCCGCCAGGTCAACGGAACCCGCCGTTGGTGCCTGAGAGTGCGCGTCTGGCAGCCAGCCGTGCAGCGGAACGACCGGCATTTTCACCGCGAACGCGATGAAGAAGCCCAGCATCAGCAGGTATTCGACGCCGTGCGACATTGGCGTCTTCAGCAGATCTTCGTAGTTGAAGGTCCAGGTGCCGGTTGCGTTGTGGTGAACGAACACCAGCGCCAGTATGGCAATCAACATCACCAGACCGCTCGCCTGGGTATAGATGAAGAACTTGGTTGCCGCCGTGATACGCGTTTTACCGTCGGACGCCTTGTGGCCCCACAGCGCGATCAGGAAGTACATCGGCACCAGCATCATCTCCCAGAAGAAGAAGAACAGGAACATGTCGATGGCAAGGAACACGCCGATCACGCCGCCCAGGATCCACATCAGGTTCAGGTGGAAGAAGCCCTGGTATTTTTCGATTTCTCGCCAGGAGCAGAGTACCGCCAGAACGCCGAGCAGGCCGGTCAGCACCACCATCAGCAGCGACAGACCGTCAATCGCCAGGTGGATCGTAATGCCGAAACGCGGGATCCACGGCAGGATGAACTCAGACTGCCACTGCGGAATGCCCGCAGACTGGGTCAGTGAGTAACCGCCCTGCAACCACAGTTGCAGGCCAAGCGCGAGCGTCAATCCCATGGTGATCAGCGCGATCCAGCGCGGCATCTTCACGCCAAAGCGTTCGGTCTGCCAGCACAGGAAGCCGCCGATGAAGGGAATTAATATTAGCCAGGGTAGTAACATGGCGATTTACATTCCTTTTTAAGGCCCCCAGCAGGGGCCTGATTTTCAACGAATTCGAATAAAATTCACTTAACGATCAACGCAACACCATCAGCAGCGCCAGCACGACAACCGCACCGATGCTCATGGACGCCACATACCAGCGCAGGTAACCGTTCTCGCTGTACAGCAGGCCTTTACCTGCAAAGCGGGAGAGGATCGCCGGGATGTTCATCAGGCTGTTCAGCGGGTCGCGCTTCAGCAGCCACGCGATGCCCAGGAACGGCTTAACGAAGATCATGTCGTACAGCCAGTCGAAGCCCCACGCGTTGTACCACCAGGTGCCCAGCAGACGGCCCGGCGCACTGTTGGCAACGGCAGTCACCAGCGTACGTTTGCCCAGCCACAGCCATGCTGCGATCAGGATGCCCGCGATAGCGACCACACCAGAGGTGATTTCAAGCGTCAGAACGCGACCGTGCTCAAGCTCGGTGGTGTCTGGCAGTACGCCCTGCAGCGGTGGCACAATCATCGCGCCAACGAAGGTGGAGAGTACCAGCAGCACAATCAGCGGCAGGTGGTGGGTAATCCCCTTCCCTGCGTGAGCGTGAATTTGTTCTTTACCGTGGAATACGATGAAAATCATACGGAAGGTATACAGGGAGGTCATGAACGCACCGACCAGACCCGCAACCATCAGATTGATATGACCATTCGCCATGGCACCCGCAAGGATTTCGTCCTTACTGAAGAAGCCCGCGGTGATCAGCGGCAGTGCCGCCAGCGCCGCGCCGCCCACCAGGAAGCAGACATACACCAGCGGGATGGACTTACGCAGTCCGCCCATCTTGAAGATGTTCTGCTCGTGATGGCAGGCCAGGATAACCGAACCGGATGAGAGGAACAGCAGCGCTTTAAAGAACGCGTGCGTCATCAGGTGGAAAATGGCTGCGTCCCATGCCTGAACGCCCAGCGCCAGGAACATGTAGCCAATCTGGCTCATGGTGGAGTACGCGAGAACGCGTTTAATGTCGGTCTGCACCAGCGCGGCAAAGCCTGCCAGCACCAGCGTGACCGCACCGACGATACCCACCAGATGCAGAATTTCCGGGGTCATCAGGAACAGGCCATGAGTACGCGCAATCAGGTAGACACCGGCGGTGACCATGGTCGCGGCGTGGATCAGCGCGGAGACAGGGGTTGGACCCGCCATCGCGTCGGCCAGCCATGTCTGCAGCGGCAGCTGCGCGGATTTACCCACGGCACCACCCAGCAGCATCAGCGTTGCCCACCACAGCATGTTGTTGCCTGCTGCGAAGTGCGCTGGCGCCAGTTCCACCATTTCGCGGAAGTTAAGCGTGCCCAGTTCGTTGTATAGAATGAACAGCGCGAACGCGAGGAAGACGTCACCCACGCGGGTCACGACGAACGCTTTCATGGCCGCTGCGCCATTCTTCGGATCGGTGTAGTAGAAACCGATCAGCAGGTAAGAACACAGACCAACGCCTTCCCAGCCCAGATACATCAGCAGCAGGTTATCGGCCAGCACCAGAACGACCATGCTGGCGATAAACAGGTTGGTGTAGGCGAAGAAGCGGGAGTAACCCTCTTCACCGCGCATATACCAGGAGGCGAACATGTGGATCAGGAAGCCGACGCCGGTGACCACGGAAAGCATGGTCAGCGAGAGGCCGTCCAGCACCAGGTTGAAGCCGATGTTGAAGTCACCGACCGACATCCAGGTCCACAGCGGTACGCTGAAAGGCTGACGCCCGTTGTTAAAGAAGTCGATACCCGCATACGCTGTGACCAGCGCAGCCAGACCGACAGAGCCCATGCCAACGGTGGCAGACAGATTCTCAGACCAGCGGCCGCGAGAAAACGCCAGCAGCACGAAGCCAATCAGCGGAAAAATAATGGTTAAGGCAAGCATGTTCATCCACGCAACTCACTTACTGAATCGATGTTCAGATTCTGGCGGCGACGATGGAGCTGCAGCAACAGCGCCAGGCCAATACTCGCTTCGGCAGCCGCGAGGCTGATGGCGAGAATGTACATCACCTGACCATCGGTCTGGCCCCAGTAGCTTCCGGCGACCACGAAGGCCAGCGCGGAGGCGTTAATCATGATTTCCAGACCGATCAGCATAAACAGCAGATTACGGCGGATAACCAGACCGGTCAGACCCAGAACGAATAAAATCGCAGCGAGGATCAGTCCATGTGTTAAGGGGATCATGCGCGCTCCTCCGTTTTTCTTTTCGCGCGGTCGTCAGTGCGGTTGCTCAGCACCTCGCCAGCACGCTCTTCGCGGCCAACGTGGAAAGCCACAACCAGGCCTGCCAGCAGCAGCATAGAGGCCAGTTCCACCGCCAGAACGTATGGGCCAAAGAGTGTGATACCCACCTCTTTAGCGCCGATTGGCGTGCCGTCGATGCCCTGATCGTTCACGCCCAGAATGGCGTAAACGATCACCACCAGCATGATGGCCGACAAAATTGCCGGGCCAATCCACACCTGCGGTTTTAACCACTGACGTTCCTGCTCAATTTCAGAGCCGCCCAGGTTCAGCATCATCACCACGAACACGAACAGCACCATGATGGCCCCGGCGTAGACGATGATTTCCAGCGCACCGGCAAAGTGCGCGCCCAGTGCGAAGAACACCCCGGAAATGGCCAGCAGCGAGATGATTAAGTACAGCAGCGCATGCACCGGATTGGTGTGCGTGATCACTCGCAGCGTAGCCAGGATGGCGATAAGGCCACAGATATAAAAAGCGAATTCCATTGCCCTCTCCTTACGGTAACAGGCTCTTGACGTCGATAGGCTTGGCTTCGTTCTCTGCTTCGCCCTTATCTTTGCCGTCGATTGCCATACCCGCCATCCGGTAGAAGTTATATTCCGGGTATTTGCCCGGACCGGAAATCAGCAGATCCTCTTTCTCGTACACCAGGTCCTGACGCTTGTACTCACCCAGCTCGAAGTCTGGAGTCAGCTGAATCGCCGTGGTTGGGCACGCTTCTTCACACAGACCGCAGAAGATGCAGCGTGAGAAGTTGATGCGGAAGAACTCAGGGTACCAGCGGCCGTCTACCGTTTCTGCTTTCTGCAGAGAGATACAGCCTACCGGACACGCTACCGCACACAGGTTACAGGCAACGCAGCGCTCGGAGCCGTCCGGGTCGCGCGTCAGCACGATACGGCCACGGTAGCGCGGCGGCAGATATACCGGCTCTTCCGGGTACATCCGGGTTTCGCGTTTGGCAAACGCGTGCAGGCCGATCATCCAGATACTGCGTACCTGGGTACCGAAGCCTACCAGTAATTCTTTTAAGGTCATGGTCTATAGCCCCTTATGGCTGCTGCCAGAGAATGACAGCTGCCGTTACCAACAAGTTGACGAGCGTCAGCGGCAGGCACACTTTCCAGCCGAAGGACATTACCTGGTCATAACGCGGACGCGGTAACGCTGCGCGAATCAAAATGAACATCATCATGAAGAACGCGGTTTTCAGCGCGAACCAGATGAACGGCGGTAAGAACGGGCCATGCCAGCCACCAAAGAACAGCGTTACCATCAACGCGGAAATGGTGACGATACCGATGTACTCGCCCACGAAGAACAGACCGAATTTCATACCGGAATATTCAATGTGGTAACCGTCGGCCAGTTCCTGTTCGGCTTCTGGCTGGTCAAACGGGTGACGGTGACACACGGCCACGCCCGCGATAGCAAAGGTAATAAACCCAAAGAACTGCGGGATAACGTTCCAGATGTCGGCCTGGTTGTTGACGATGTCGGTCATGTTGAATGAACCGGCCTGCGCCACCACGCCCATCAGGGAGAGACCCAGGAACACTTCGTAGCTCAGCGTCTGCGCGGAAGCACGCATCGCACCCAGCAGGGAGTATTTGTTGTTACTGGACCAGCCTGCGAACAGCACCGCGTAAACCGCGAGGCCTGCCATCATCAGGAAGAACAGAATGCCGATGTTCAGGTCAGCAACCACCCAGGTCGGGCTGACCGGAACGATAGCAAACGCCAGCAGCAGCGAGGTGAAGGCGATCATCGGTGCCAGAGTAAAGATCACGCGGTCAGAGAAGCGCGGGATCCAGTCCTCTTTAAAGAACATCTTGATCATGTCCGCGACCAGCTGGAGTGAACCACCCCAGCCCACGCGGTTCGGTCCGTAACGGTTCTGGAACAGACCGAGCAGACGACGTTCACCAAAGCTCATGAACGCGCCGCAGGTGACCACCACCAGCAGGATAACAATCGCTTTCAGAATGCTCAGCAGGATGTCGATAAGATCCGGCGTTAACCAACTCATGCTTTTGCCTCCTGCAGATTATCAAGACGCGCACCCGCCAGAACCGGCGCGATGCCAGGCATACCCATCGGCAGACCCACCTGCCCTGCTGTCAGACTTTCAGAGATAATCAGCGGCAGGCTGATTGTCTGACCGTCATAGCTAAAGGCAATGTTTGCGCCCGCGTTAACGCCAAGCTTCGCGGCATCCGCCGGGTTGAGCTTGATGTACGGCTGCGGCATACGGGTCTGGAAGACCGGTGAACGCTGGGACAGCTCGTCGCTACCGAACAGATGGTAGTACGGCGCGATACGCCAGTTGCCATCCTGCGCCTGGAAGCTCGCCGGTACGGTGGTGAAGAAGTCCAGACCGGTTTCGGAGGCTTCAATCAGACGCACGCCCGGATCGCCGTGGCGCAGGGAGCCACCCACTTCAGCCTGGAACTTGTTCCATGCCTGCGGGGAGTTCCAGCCTGGCGCCCATGCGAATGGGATTTGCGAACGCGGCGCAGACGGCTGGTTGTTCCCTTCCATGGAGAAGGCGAACATGGTGTCTTTATCCTGCGGCTGGCGCGGTTCGTGCACGCTGATATTGGCGCGCATTGCGGTACGGCCGCTGTAGCGGTGCGGTTCACGCGCCAGTTTCTGGCCGCGAATGCGGAAGCTTGCTTCAGGTGCGGCATCTTTAATGCCTGCCAGCTGAGGCAGTTTTTCGACTACCGCGTCGATAACGTGGTCGAGCTGCGTCCAGTCCACTTCACGGCTCTGTACGGTGCTGTGCAGGGAGTGCAGCCAGCGCCAGCTTTCCAGCATCACGGTGTTGCTGTCGTAGTACGCCGGGTCATAAACCTGGAAGAAACGCTGTGCGCGGCCTTCGTTGTTGATAACCGTACCGTCGCTTTCTGCGAAGCTTGCCGCAGAGAGCACCAGGTGCGCTTTGTCCATGATCGCGGTGCGCTGATGGTCAATCACCATCACCAGCGGCGCTTTGGAGAGCGCGGCGTCAACGCGAGCGGCAGACGCGTGGCGATGCAGATCGTTTTCCAGCACCACAACGGCGTCAGCGGAACCGGATTCCAGTTCACTTAACGCTTCTTCCAGCGAGCCGCCGCCGATCATGCCCAGACCAATGCTGTTCACCGCACGGGCAATCATGGTCACACCCACATCAGCACCGCGGCCTTTCAGGGCTTTGGCAACGTTGGCTGCCGCCTGAATGATCTCCGCGCTGCCGGCGTTGGTACCAGAAATAATCAGCGGTTTCTTCGCACCCGCCAGGGCCTGAACAATCACGTCGACCTTGTTTTGCAGGTCGCGATCCAGTTCGACGGCTGGCGAGTTGCTGTCCAGCGCGTGGGCAATCGCAAAGCCAAGACGCGCCTGATCTTCAACCGGCGCGCAGTAGGTCCACGCAGCGATATCGTCCAGACGGGTATTGTCAACGTTGGTCACAAACAGAGGATGCTTCGCGCGCTGGCCGATGTTGAGGATCGCCGCAATCTGCCAGTCGGCCACTTTCTGCGCCGCTGCCATTTCACGTGCTTTACCCTTCACCGCCTGACGAACCGCCAGAGCCGCGCGTGCGCCGGTTTGCGTCAGGTCTTCACCCAGCACCAGAACCGCATCATAAGATTCAATTTCGCGCAGCGCAGGGGTATGAACACCGCCTTCACGCAGCACTTTCAGTACCAGCTGCAGACGTTCCTGCTCGCCCTGGGCGATACCGGTATAGAAGTTTTCCGCACCCACCAGCTCGCGCAGCGCGAAGTTGCTTTCGATGCTGGCGCGCGGGGAGCCGATACCGATCACTTTCTTCGACTGGCGCAGAATATCTGCCGCGCCCTGCATCGCCTGCTCGGCGTTCAGGGTAATGAAATCGTCGCCACGGCGCTGAACCGGCTGACGCGGACGGTCTTTCAGGTTCACATAGCCATAGCCGAAACGACCGCGGTCGCACAGGAAGTAGTGGTTAACGGTACCGTTGTAGCGGTTTTCGATACGACGCAGTTCGCCGTAGCGTTCACCCGGGCTGGTATTACAGCCGAGGGAGCACTGCTGGCAGATGCTTGGTGCAAACTGCATATCCCATTTACGGTTGTAGCGCTCGGAGTGCGTTTTATCCGTGAATACGCCGGTCGGGCAGATTTCTACCAGGTTACCGGAGAATTCGCTCTCCAGAGTTCCGTCTTCCGGACGACCGAAGTAGACGTTATCGTGTGCGCCATATACGCCCAGATCCTGACCGTCCGCGTAGTCTTTGTAGTAACGCACGCAGCGGTAGCAGGCGATGCAGCGGTTCATTTCGTGAGAGATGAACGGCCCCAGGTCCTGGTTACGGTGGGTACGCTTGGTAAAGCGATAGCGACGGAAGCTGTGGCCGGTCATCACGGTCATATCCTGAAGGTGGCAGTTACCGCCCTCTTCACAAACCGGACAGTCGTGCGGGTGGTTGGTCATCAACCATTCCACCACGCTTTCACGGAACTGTTTGGCTTCTTCGTCATCAATCGAAATAAAGGTGCCTTCGGTGGCTGGCGTCATACAGGACATCACCAGGCGACCACGCGTGTCTTCCGCGTTTTGATATTGCTTCACCGCACACTGGCGGCAAGCACCGACGCTGCCCAGCGCCGGATGCCAGCAAAAGTACGGAATATCGAGGCCAAGAGACAGACAAGCTTCCAGCAGGTTGTCCGCCCCGTTGACTTCGTATTCTTTGCCGTCTACATGAATCGTAGCCATTAGCATGCTTCCAGTTGGCTCGGTCGAGACCGAGCGTTAATCAAAATTCTTGTCGTTACCAGCGCGCTTTAAGCAGGTTCGGCTGAATACCATTGATTGAATGGGTATTGCTGAACGGCTGCTTGATGCCTGCTTCGAACTCGTCGCGGAAATATTTGATCGCGCTCTGCAGAGGTTCGACGGCACCCGGTGCGTGGGCACAGAAGGTTTTACCCGGGCCTAAGAATCGACACAGTTGCTCAAGCGTCTCGATATCCCCAGGCTGGCCTTCGCCACGTTCGATAGCACGCAGGATCTTCACGCTCCACGGCAGACCATCACGGCACGGCGTACACCAGCCGCAGGACTCGCGGGCGAAGAACTCTTCCAGGTTACGCACCAGCGACACCATGCCGATCTCGTGGTCGACGGCCATCGCCAGCGCCGTACCCAGACGGCTGCCTGCTTTACCAATGCTTTCGAATTCCATTGGCAGATCAAGGTGGGCTTCGGTCAGGAAGTCTGTCCCTGCCCCACCCGGCTGCCAGGCTTTAAATTTCAGGCCATCGCGCATGCCGCCGGCGTAGTCTTCAAGAATTTCGCGTGCGGTGGTACCGAACGGCAGTTCCCAGACGCCAGGATTTTTAACGCGGCCGGAGAAGCCCATCAGCTTGGTACCGGCATCTTTACTTGAGGAGATGCCCTGATACCACTCCACGCCGTTGGCGAGGATAGCCGGAACGTTGCACAGGGTTTCGACGTTGTTTACGCAGGTCGGTTTACCCCATACGCCGGAGCTTGCCGGGAACGGTGGCTTGGAACGCGGGTTCGCACGGCGACCTTCCAGGGAGTTAATCAGCGCGGTTTCTTCACCGCAGATATAACGCCCGGCACCGGTGTGAACGAACAGTTCGAAGTCAAAGCCGGTACCCAGGATGTTTTTACCCAGCAGGCCCGCTTCGGTCGCTTCGGCAATCGCGCGACGCAGGTTTTCCGCCGCTTCGATGTACTCACCGCGCAGGAAGATGTAGCCACGGTACGCTTTCAGCGCAAACGCGGAGATCAGCATGCCTTCCACCAGCAGATGCGGCAGTTGCTCCATCAGCAGGCGGTCTTTATAGGTGCCCGGCTCCATTTCATCGGCGTTACACAGCAGGTAACGGATGTTCATGGATTCGTCTTTCGGCATCAGGCTCCACTTCAGGCCGGTGGAGAAGCCCGCGCCGCCGCGCCCTTTCAGGCCCGAATCTTTTACCGCGTTAACGATGTCGTCCGGCGCCATGCCGCCAAGGGCTTTACGCGCACCGGCATAGCCGTTTTTGCTCTGGTATTCGTCGAGCCATACCGGCTGTTTGTCATCGCGCAGACGCCAGGTCAGCGGATGCGTCTCAGCAGTACGAATTACAGTTTTCATTTGTACTGCTCCAGCAGGTCAGGAATCGCTTCCGGCGTCAGATGGCTGTGAGTGTCCTCATCAATCATCATGGTCGGCCCCTTGTCGCAGTTACCCAGGCAGCAGGTTGGCAGCAGAGTAAAGCGTCCATCGAACGTGGTCTGGCCCGGCTTGATATTGAGTTTCTTCTCAATCGCAGCCTGAATGCCCTGATAGCCGGTAATGTGGCAGACAACGCTGTCACAGTAGCGGATCACATGGCGGCCAACCGGCTGACGGAAGATCTGGCTGTAGAACGTGGCTACGCCTTCTACGTCACTTGCCGGAATACCCAGCACTTTTGCGATCGCATAGATCGCCCCATCCGGCACCCAACCACGCTGTTTCTGTACGATTTTCAGCGCTTCAATGGACGCCGCACGCGGGTCTTCGTAGTGGTGCATCTCGTGCTCAATGGCGGCACGCTCTGCTTCACTCAGCTCAAAAGCCTCGGTTTGTGGTTGTTGATTCTCGTGCATAATTAGCGGTCCACATCTGACATAACAAAATCGATACTACCCAGATACACAATCAGGTCGGAGACCAGACTGCCGCGGATGGCGGACGGGATCTGCTGCAGGTGCGCAAAGCTCGGCGTACGCACGCGGGTACGGTAGCTCATGGTGCTGCCGTCGCTGGTCAGGTAGTAACTGTTAATACCCTTGGTCGCTTCAATCATCTGGAAGGATTCTTGCGCCGGCATGACCGGACCCCAGGAAACCTGCAGGAAGTGGGTGATCAGGGTTTCGATATGCTGCAGCGTGCGCTCTTTCGGTGGCGGCGTCGTCAGCGGGTGATCCGCCTTGAACGGGCCTTCCGGCATGTTGTTGAGGCACTGCTCAAGGATGCGCAGACTCTGGCGCAGCTCTTCCACTTTCAGCATCACGCGGGTGTAGCAGTCGGAAACGCCGCCGCCCACCGGGACTTCAAAGTCGAAGTTCTCGTAGCCAGAGTAAGGACGGGCTTTACGCACGTCGAAATCAATACCGGTTGCACGCAGACCAGCACCTGTGGTTCCCCACTCCAGCGCTTCTTTCGCGCCGTAGGCAGCAACGCCCTGGGAACGGCCTTTCAGGATGGTGTTGCGCAGCGCGGCTTTCTCGTAGGAGGCCAGACGTTTTGGCATCCAGTCGAGGAATTCACGCAGCAGACGGTCCCAGCCGCGCGGCAGATCGTGCGCCACGCCGCCGATACGGAACCAGGCCGGGTGCATACGGAAACCGGTAATCGCTTCCACCAGATCGTAGATTTTCTGACGGTCGGTAAAGGCGAAGAAGACCGGGGTCATCGCGCCGACGTCCTGAATGAACGTGGAGATGTACAGCAGGTGGCTGTTGATGCGGAACAGTTCTGACAGCATAACGCGAATCACGTTAACGCGATCCGGTACGGTGATGCCTGCCAGTTTCTCAACGGCCAGCACGTATGGCATTTCGTTTACGCAGCCGCCGAGGTACTCGATACGGTCAGTATACGGAATGTAGCTGTGCCAGGACTGACGCTCGCCCATCTTCTCAGCACCACGGTGGTGGTAACCGATGTCAGGGACGCAGTCGACAATCTCTTCGCCATCAAGCTGAAGAATAATACGGAATGCACCGTGCGCAGACGGGTGGTTTGGACCGAGGTTGAGGAACATGAAGTCCTCGTTTTCGGTGCCGCGCTTCATGCCCCAGTCTTCCGGCTTGAAGGTCAGCGCTTCCATTTCCAGATCCTGCTTGGCTTTGGTCAGCTCAAACGGATCGAATTCGGTCGCACGTGCCGGATAGTCTTTACGCAGCGGGTGGCCGGTCCAGGTCTGCGGCATCATGATGCGCGTCAGGTGCGGGTGGCCGTCGAAGGTCATGCCGAACATTTCCCAGGTTTCACGCTCATACCAGTTGGCGTTCGGGAAAAGTTTGGTGATCGTCGGCAGATGCATGTCGTTTTCAGACAATGCCACCTTGAGCATGATATCCGTGTTGCGGTCTATTGAGATCAGATGGTAGAAAACGGAAAAATCCGCAGCAGGGAGACCCTGGCGGTGCGTTCTCAGACGTTCGTCCATGCCGTGTAAGTCAAACAGCATGACGTAAGGTTTTGGCAATTTCTTGAGGAAATCGACAACTTCCAGCAATTGCTCACGCTTCACCCAAACAACGGGTACCCCGGTGCGGGTCGCCTGAACGGTAAAGGCATCCGGCCCAAAACGGTTGCGCAGTTCGCCAATGACCGGGTCATCGAGATGATCCCGGGTCTGCCATGCGGCTTCTTGCGCGGTTAAGTCGGTCATATTGTTCACCATTGCAAATGGTCCGTGGTGACTGTTGAGCCTGGCTTCGCGCTATTTGAGTAGTGATATGCGAAGGTGTTCTCCAGGCCTACAGGCGCAAATTAAATTTCGTCAGGCGTACGCAGGTTGGTGACGGCAATACGTTCACCACGTTTACGCTCGCGCTCAGACTGCATGTTCGCGCGATAAACACCCTGATCGCCAACAACCCATGAGAGTGGGCGGCGTTCTTTACCGATAGATTCCTGCAGCAGCATCAGCGCCTGCATATAGGCCTCTGGACGCGGCGGGCAGCCCGGGATGTAAACATCCACCGGAATGAACTTATCAACGCCCTGCACAACGGAATAAATGTCGTACATACCGCCAGAGTTTGCACATGCGCCCATGGAAATAACCCATTTTGGCTCCAGCATCTGGTCATACAGGCGCTGAATAACAGGTGCCATCTTGGTAAAGCAGGTACCAGCCACCACCATCAGATCAGCCTGACGTGGGGAAGCACGCAGTACCTCTGCCCCAAAACGCGCAACGTCATGCACCGCAGTGAATGACGTCACCATTTCAACGTAGCAGCAAGAAAGGCCAAAGTTGTATGGCCAGATGGAGTTCTTACGACCCCAGTTGACCATATCGTGCATGGCATGTTCGAGTTTGCCCATGTACACGCTTTTATTGACTTCTTGCTCCAGGGGGTCGGTTACGATCTCCTGTTTTTGCAGGGGGTAACGGTCATTCTCACCGTTAGGATCTATGCGGGTGAGCGTATAATCCATCTTATTGCCTCGCTGTTACTGCTGACGATTAGAGATACTGTTTTCCGGGTTGATGTGTTCACGACGTGAACGCGCAGGCGTCCAGTCAAGCGCGCCAATACGCACCAGATAAACCAGACCGGCCAGTAACACTAAAATGAAAATTGCGGCCTCGACAAAGCCCACCCAACCACTTTCGCGGATGGAGGTCGACCATGCGAACAGGTAAAGCGCTTCCACGTCGAAGATGACGAAGAACATCGCTACCAGATAGAACTTGGCAGACAGGCGTAAGCGAGCGGAACCTACTGAATCAATACCTGATTCGAAAGGTGTGTTTTTGTGCCTTGCACGGGCGCGACCGCCCAGGAACCAGCCGCCGACTAACATCAGGCAGCACAGGCCAATGGCTACAATAAGAAAGATTGCGAATGCCCAGTGATGAGCGATGACTTCTGTGGATGTTGACATACTCATTGCTTACTCATCAAAAGTGATACCGATGACACTGCTCTTGCTGGCAGATAGGCATCACATCGATTCATGGGGAGGAACAAATAACCTTACACTAACTGTCAGAAATGAGACGTAGACAGCAAAATGATGGGGTTTTTTACTCCTTTCTATAACCTATTGTCAACTTTAACAAAGGTTTCTTCACATTAAATTACATCGAGCGATTCTCATTAACATTTGGTGCCCTTTAACCCTGGTGGGTACATGACTTTCCGTCAAATGCATGTTGTTGAATCGTGTCCGTTTTGGAAGTAAAAAAAATAACCCTCCTATTTTGACAGGATTTGCCAACGATTCCTCCCCCCAAATAGGAGTATTTTCTTGATCTGAGACACGCTTTTGTTAATTCAACCAAAAAAACGGCAACATATTTGCTGTTTTTTTAACATTGATGGGTTATGGATGAACTTAGAACGGAAAGCGAACAACATTTAAGCAAAAGCATTTATAGCATTGATAAATAGCATGTATTTGTTAATCCCCTTCGCCTCAAGGGGATATCATTGCTAAAAAAAAGCCACTGCGTGCGAAAACGACACGAGTGGCTTTTTTTTACACTTACAATTTGTTACCAGAATTTTGAGCGATTGATCACTCAAAGTCACCTTCAACGATCAGGGAATCATCCCCCCCTTCGGAGGTAACATGCTCGAACTGCCACGGGTTATGGTAGTTTTGCATCGCCTCGAACACCACTTTCGCCAGCTCGTTATGACTGGACGCGTTATGGCAAAGCAGGTACTCGGTATCCGGCAGCGCAGGAAGCCCGTCTGATTTACCGAGAACACGTAGATCCGGGCTCATCATTTCCACCGGACGGGCCGTCACGCCAAGACCGGCTTTCACGGCGGCACGCACCGCTGGCAACGTGGACGCCACATATGCCAGACGCCACGGAATGTTGGCTTCATTTAACGCCGTCAACACCATGTCGCGGAACGGGCTCGGATCGTCCAGTAATACCAGCGGAACGGGTTCCCCTTTTTGCAGCACATATTCAGCCGCGCAATACCAGTGCGTTGGCGATGTGCGCAAGGTCAGACAATCAAATTGTCCGGGACGATGCGTGGTGACCACCAGGTCAACCTTATTCTCATTTAACATCTCAACCATAAAGGCATTGCGTTTAACGCTAACATCCAGCGCAAGCTTCGGATAAACCGAACTAATTCGATTGAGAAGAAACGGCAATATAGTATCCGCTGACTCATCAGATGCCCCTAAAGTTAACACCCCCTGAAGGTTGCTAAACATTAATGACATACATGCTTCATCATTAAAGCGAAGAATTTTCCTGGCATAACCCAGAAGCTGAATACCGTGTTCCGTTAAGAGCTTATTACGCCCATGTCGGGCAAAAAGCTCTTTACCAACCAGTTGCTCCAGCCGCTGCATTTGCTGGCTCACGGCGGACTGAGTTCGGCAGACGGCGGCAGCAGCAGCTGCAAAAGTGTTGAGATCGGCGACCGCAACAAACGTTCTCAGCAGATCGAGGTCGAGATTCATTATCGGACGATTTGCATTTATCATATCTATTCACTTTCAGGTTGCTCGTGCGGAGCTGCCCGGGTTGAAGCTGTGTGTAACAGTTAAGCAATTCCCTCTGAAGATTTTCCCTCGCATCCCGGCCCGGCAGACTGCCTGACAGATAGTTATTGTGCTGCTTTATATCAACAGTCAGAAAGCACGTTTCATGACGTTATTTTTATTCTCTTAAACGTTCAGGATATTTAGATGTTCGCAGGTGTATGTAAATTACATTAAAGGCGTAACACCTTTTCTGCCATCTTTATCGCAGCGTTGTCAACGTAGCAGGAGATGTTTGACACATTCCGGCCAGAGATAACTCCAACAATAACAATCAATTAAATCGGAAAATCAGTTTCAGATATACAAACCCAGTACATCTTTCATCAGCTTTCCCTAAAGACATCTTAACCCAAATCCACTTTATTTATAAGTCTTATTGCAATATTAAGGATTAAAGGGCTTTGTTAAGCTTCTAAACTAATTTTATTAAAATTAACTAAAGTTGCATTTTGTTCGTTAATAATAAATAAATTTTAATTTAGATTAAGGTCATTCATTAATAACACTTAACATTAATTTCACATGAGTAACTTTTAGCCTCCTCAGGCTATTACTGCAAGATCCCGGCAACACTCAGGTTTTACGAAGTGTCACGCAACGTGATTTTTGTTGCCGATCTGCATGTCATTCATTTTACATCAGGACAATATATAACATTCATAGAAATGAACAGCATAATCAACCTAAATATGTGATTTTCGCATTGCGTTAACACACTAAAATAGCGCACAGGCAGCGTAAAAGATTCGCCATAATTTCGCGACATGCACAAAATCTTCTCCTGCACACCCTTCAAAACGAAGCGTGGGGGGAGTACATTATTCCGTGCTGACTTCCACGGCAGGGAGTGGCGATAATAGCGAAAAGGTTAAAGGTTCATGTCCCCTATCGAAAAATCCAGCAAGCTTGATAACGTCTGTTATGACATCCGTGGCCCGGTTCTGAAAGAGGCAAAACGCCTTGAAGAAGAAGGCAATAAGGTTCTTAAACTCAACATTGGTAACCCCGCGCCATTTGGTTTTGAAGCGCCGGATGAGATTCTGGTTGATGTGATCCGCAACCTGCCTACTGCACAAGGCTATTGCGACTCAAAGGGACTTTACTCCGCCCGTAAAGCCATTATGCAGTACTATCAGGCGCGCGGTATGCGTGATGTCACCGTTGAAGATATCTATATCGGCAACGGCGTGTCCGAACTGATCGTTCAGGCCATGCAGGCTCTGTTAAACAGCGGTGATGAAATGCTGGTTCCCGCGCCGGATTATCCGCTGTGGACCGCTGCCGTATCGCTCTCCAGCGGTAAAGCGGTGCACTACCTGTGCGACGAATCCTCTGACTGGTTCCCGGATCTGGACGACATTCGCGCGAAAATCACGCCTCGCACGCGCGGCATCGTGATTATCAACCCGAACAACCCGACGGGCGCGGTCTACTCAAAAGAGCTGCTGATGGAGATCGTAGAGATCGCCCGCCAGAACAACCTGATCATCTTTGCTGACGAAATCTACGACAAGATCCTGTATGACGCGGCGCAGCACCACTCTATTGCCGCGCTGGCGCCGGATCTGCTGACCGTCACCTTCAACGGCCTGTCTAAAACCTACCGCGTGGCCGGTTTCCGTCAGGGCTGGATGGTGCTGAACGGCCCGAAAAAGCACGCGAAAGGCTATATTGAAGGGCTTGAGATGCTGGCATCGATGCGCCTTTGTGCCAACGTACCGGCGCAGCACGCGATCCAGACGGCGCTCGGTGGCTATCAGAGCATTAGCGAGTTTATCGTTCCCGGTGGTCGCCTGTACGAACAGCGCAACCGCGCGTGGGAACTGATCAACGATATCCCGGGCGTCTCCTGCGTTAAGCCGAACGGCGCGCTGTATATGTTCCCGAAAATTGACGCGAAGCGTTTCAATATCCACGACGACCAGAAAATGGTGCTCGATTTCCTGTTACAGGAAAAAGTGCTGCTGGTTCAGGGGACGGCGTTTAACTGGCCGTGGCCGGATCACGTGCGTATCGTGACGCTGCCGCGCGAAGACGATCTCGAAATGGCCATCAGCCGCTTTGGGCGATTCCTCTCTGGATATCATCAGTAATCTTAAAATCAGGCTACTTCGGTAGCCTGATTTGCATCTTCCCTCCCCTCCCCGCACAATGAACGCCTGTCGCAGTGAAGACAAAAGGTAACCTATGAGTCAGAGTCATTTCTTTGCCCACCTCTCCCGCCTGAAACTGATCAACCGCTGGCCGCTGATGCGCAACGTGCGCACCGAGAACGTGTCTGAGCACAGCCTACAGGTTGCCATGGTCGCTCATGCGCTGGCCGCCATTAAGAATCGCAAATTTAACGGGCAGGTGAATGCCGAGCGCATCGCTCTGCTGGCGATGTATCACGATGCCTCGGAAGTACTGACCGGCGATCTGCCTACGCCGGTGAAATATTTCAATTCGCAGATTGCGCAGGAATATAAGGCTATCGAGAAGATTGCCCAGCAAAAGCTTATCGACATGGTGCCCGAAGAGCTGCGCGATATCTTTGAGCCGCTCATCGACGAGCATCAGTATACGGAAGAGGAAAAGTCGCTGGTCAAGCAGGCCGACGCGCTGTGTGCCTATCTGAAGTGTCTGGAAGAGCTGTCTGCGGGCAATAATGAGTTTTTACTGGCGAAAACGCGTCTGGAAAAAACGCTGGAATCCCGCCGCAGCGAAGAGATGGACTATTTCATGCAGGTATTTGTGCCGAGCTTTCATCTGTCGCTGGATGAAATCAGCCAGGATTCACCGTTGTGATTTTTAGCCGGGTGGCGGCTTCGCCTTACCCGGCCTACGTTTCTGCGCTCACGCTAAAACGGGAATAAAACCGGAATTAACACCACGCACACCACCATCACCAGCACGGTGAACGGCACGCCCAGCTTCACGAAATCGCTGAATTTGTAATTCCCCGGCCCCAGCACCAGCGTATTCACCGGCGAAGAAACCGGCGTCATAAACGCCGCGGACGCCGCCATCGCGACCATCATCGCAAACGGATAAGGTGAGACGCCCATGGATTTCGCCATCGCCAGCGCGATAGGCGCCATCAGCACCGCCGTCGCGGTATTGGAGATAAACAACCCAATTGAAGCGCACATGATAAACAGACAGACCATCATCATGTACGGCCCATACCCGCCGCCAACGTCCATTAAGCCTTTGACAATTAAATCCACCCCGCCGGTTTTTTGCAGCGCCAGGGCGAAGGGCATCATTCCGACGATAAGAATAATGCTCGGCCAGTGAATGGCTTTATAGGCGCTTTCAGCATCGATGCAGCGGAATTTCCCCATCAGCAGGCAGGCGATAATGGCCGCAACAGGATTGGGAATTTCATCGGTCAGCATGAGCGCGACCATCAGCACCAGACAAAAAATCGCATGCGGCGCCTGGCTGTGCGCCGGAGAAGCATCACTCTCTTCAACCGGCATGTTGAGCACCACAAAATCGCGCCCCTTTTGCCCGAGCTGGCTAATCAGCTTCCAGTTACCGACAACGAGGAAGATATCGCCCAGCAGGATCGGCTCATCCACTACCGCCCCTTCCATCGCCACGCCATCGCGTTTCAGCCCAACGACGTTCAGGCCATAGCGGGTACGGAACCCCATTTCACGCACGGTTTTACCCAGCAGTTCCGATTCCGGGATCAGAGACACCTCGGCCATGCCAACATCCAGCGCCTGATCGGAAAAATACTCCCCGCGCAGCACCATCGGCTCCAGCAGTTGTTCACTGCAAAACTCACGCAGATCCACTTCGGCGGTAGACATGTCAATCAGCAGGACGTCTCGCGCGCGGAATTCAGACACCCCGTTAACGTTGACGATTACCCGACGGAAACGACGCCAGCGCTCCACCCCGATCACGTTCGCGCCGTAGCGTTCACGCAGTCTGAGATCGTCCAGCCGCTGGCCGACCATCGGCGAACCGGGGCGAATGGCCAGGCGGCGCGCCCGCCCGGTGAGACGGTACTCTTTAATCAGATCGCGGAAGGTGCGTCGTTTCCACCCTTCTTTGCTCTTATCCTGTTTGTCGCCTTTCAGCGCAAAACGGGTCAGCAGCATGTAGACCACGCCCATTGCCAGAATCACCAGCCCAAGCGGGGTAACGCTGAAAAAACTGAAGCCCTGGAATCCTTCCCGGATCAGCTCACTGTTGACGACCAGGTTCGGCGGCGTCGCCACCAGAGTCATCATCCCGCTGATCAAACCGGCAAAGCTCAGGGGCATCATCAGGCGCGACGGCGAGCTCTGCATCCGCATGGAGACGCTCAGCACCACCGGGATAAAGATGGCGACCACGCCCGTTGAGCTCATAAACGCCCCCAGCCCTGCGACCGTCAGCATCAGGTAGATCAACATTTTGGTTTCGCTGTTGCCGGCCACCTTGACCAGCCACGCGCCCATGATGGTCGCCACGCCAGTACGGACAAGACCATCGCCGATGATAAACAGAGCGGCAATCAGGATAACGTTGGGGTCGCTGAACCCGGAGAAAGCTTCCGGAAGCGTGAGCGTGCCGCTCAGCACAAACGCGACGATGACAAACAGGGCGACGGCATCCATGCGCACCTTGCCCGTTGCAAAGAGAATAATGGCGATTAACAGCAGGCTCAGGACCCAGATCAGTTCACCGTTCACAACCTATCCTTGTCAGTGGAAGATGATGAATTTTGCCATAAAAAAGCCCCAGCAACGTGGGGCTATATCATGGGATTACATTTTTAGCGAGACGGTTACAACTCCGTCTGGCGCTTTCGACACCGCCAGCGCCGTCAGGGAATCAATCACAAAATCCGCCTCATCCAGCCGGTGCGATCCCGCCGGAACGTTAACGGCAATGACGTGGCTCCCTGCGTTCAGCCCTGCCAATACGCCAGCCGCCGCGTCTTCCACCACCACACAATCTGCGGGTGCAAAACCCAGCTGTTCAGCGCCGAGCAGGAACGCATCGGGCTCGGGTTTCCCGCGCTTAACGCGCTCCGCCGTGATAAACACTTCCGGCGTCGGTAAACCGGCCGCCTTATGGCGCGCATGGGCTACAGGGATCGAACCGGACGTGACGATAGCCCACGGGATCTGGGCTTCGTTCAGATGCTCAAGCAGTTCGCGCGCGCCGGGCAGCGCGGCGATGCCATCGGTATCGGTGGCTTCAATTTGCTCAAGATATTTGAACTCTGCCTGAATCTCTTCCTCAGAACGCCCCGCTAAGAAGTGCCGCAATGAGGTAATGGCCTGTTTGCCATGGATGAAATTCAATACGTCCTGATGGTCGATGCCGTGCCGGTCGGCCCAATGGCACCACGAGCGCTCAACAACCGGCAGCGAATCCACCAGCGTACCGTCCAGATCAAACAGAAAACCTTTACACTGCACACGCACCTCCGTCAGGCATTAATGATTTGTTGAATTTCGTTGCTGCTTAAATGGTACTGGCGCGGGCAGGCGTGCCACGCGCTCAGCATGCGCTGGTATTTATCCCACATTGGGGTCTGCGCGTTGAAGCCGTGGGTGCCCGCATCAAAGTGGGTATAACGCCCTTCGGTGTTCACCATAAAGCGAACGTAGCTCAGATAGCGCGCTTCCGTCGCAGCATCAAAGCCTAAGAAGGTCACACGACGCTCGTCAATGGTCTGCTGGTCTTTGAGATTAGTCCAGGACACATGCAGGGCGTGGTACATCTCCATAATGTCGATCACGATGCGGCAGGTTTCTTCTTTCAGCTCGCCAAACTCGCGGTCCAGTTCGCGCATTTGCAAACCAAACCCACGTTCGACGATGGTCTGCAGGCGGCTGTAGCGCGCAGCGTTGTCGGGATCAAGCATTGTCATCATCTTGTACTGGTTAGACAAAATCAGACGTTGAGCATGGGTCATTTCCATCTTTCGACTCCTGTAGCGCATTGCACTGTAAAAAAAAGACACGGTAACGGTTTGTTACTGTGCCTTCTTTTGTTAGTCGTTTCGATGATCAATCACAAGTCATCGAGGAATGTTTTATCCAGCTGCTTAAAAGCGCGCTTTAACGTGTCGGCCAGCGCCTGGTAATCCGGCTTGCCTTCAACGGGTGCCAGCGCCTGTCCGGCCTCCTCCAGTTTTCCTCGCACTTCATAAAACCAGTGTAAAATAGAAGGCGGAAGCGGCGTGATGGAACGTTTACCTAACCACCACAATCCCTGCATCGGCAGGCTTAACGCAAACAGCGCCGTGGCAACGGCGGGACCAAGCTGTCCACCCAGGGCGATTTGCCAGCACAGGGTAAAGATAGCGACAGGGGGCATAAAGCGAATCGCATAGCGCGTGGCGCGGATCGTGCGATTCTCAATAAACATCGGCGCGAGGCGCTTTTCCAGTGGCCACGTCTTTGAATAATGCTGCCCCCGGCGAAACAGACTGAAGAAGTTCACGGATGGGATTTCAGGTGTCGACATGGCTGTACCTCAACTTCACATATAAAAATTAAAATTTTCGTGCAAAACCACAACAGGCTATGACAACGTTCAAAATATTTTGTCATCGCTACCCCGTATCGGGTATTCTGTGCCAGCCTGATAGGGCCGTAGACGAGAAGCGGTAACTCGTCAAATTATCGCATATTATGCCATTGTCTGAAAAATGTTCAAAATGGCTTAAAATCATAGGTATTTCTTCCATCCTGCCAGAATGTTCGTTTGGCATGATGTTAATCATAAATGTCTGGGTCAGCATGCGTTACGCTTTTAGACTCACTGACGTTTTTTTAGCCACGTATCAATTATAGGTACTTCCATGTCGAGTAAGTTAGTACTGGTTCTGAACTGCGGTAGCTCTTCACTGAAATTCGCCATCATCGATGCGCTTAACGGTGACGAGTACCTCTCTGGTTTGGCCGAATGTTTCCATCTGCCTGAAGCACGTATCAAGTGGAAGATGGACGGCAGCAAACAAGAAGCGGCTTTAGGTGCAGGCGCCGCTCACAGTGAAGCGCTGAACTTTATCGTTAACACTATTCTGGCACAAAAACCAGAACTGTCTGCTCAGCTGACTGCGATTGGTCACCGTATCGTCCACGGCGGCGAAAAATACACCAGCTCCGTGGTGATCGACGAATCAGTGATTCAGGGCATTAAAGACTCTGCATCCTTCGCACCGCTGCACAACCCGGCTCACCTGATCGGTATCGCTGAAGCACTGAAGTCCTTCCCGAATCTGAAAGAGAAAAACGTGGCTGTGTTCGACACTGCGTTCCATCAGACCATGCCGGAAGAGTCTTACCTGTATGCCCTGCCGTACAGCCTGTATAAAGAGCACGGCGTTCGTCGTTACGGCGCACACGGCACCAGCCACTTCTATGTGACTCAGGAAGCCGCAAAAGTGCTGAACAAGCCGGTTGAAGAAGTGAACATCATCACCTGCCATCTGGGCAACGGTGGTTCTGTTTCCGCTATCCGCAACGGTAAATGTGTTGATACTTCCATGGGTCTGACCCCGCTGGAAGGTCTGGTGATGGGTACGCGTTCCGGTGACATCGACCCGGCGATTATCTTCCACCTGCACGACACCCTGGGCATGAGCGTTGACGACATCAACAAAATGCTGACTAAAGAGTCTGGCCTGCTGGGTCTGACCGAAGTCACCAGCGACTGCCGCTATGTTGAAGACAACTACGCCGAGAAAGCAGACGCTAAACGTGCAATGGACGTTTACTGCCACCGTCTGGCGAAGTACATCGGTTCCTACACTGCACTGATGGACGGTCGTCTGGACGCGGTTATCTTCACCGGTGGTATCGGTGAGAACGCGGCAATGGTTCGTGAACTGTCCCTGGGCAAACTGGGCGTTCTGGGCTTCGAGGTTGATCACGAGCGTAACCTGGCTGCCCGTTTCGGCAAGTCTGGCTTCATCAACAAAGAAGGCACCCGCCCTGCTATCGTTATCCCAACTAACGAAGAGCTGGTCATCGCGCAAGACGCGCACCGCCTGACTGCCTGATTCCACACCGCCAGCAATGCTGGCGGTGCTGTTTTGTAACCCGCCCAATCGCGGCGGTAACGAAAGAGGATAAACCGTGTCCCGTACTATTATGCTGATCCCTACCGGAACCAGCGTCGGCCTGACCAGCGTCAGCCTTGGCGTGATCCGTGCTATGGAACGCAAAGGCGTTCGTCTGAGCGTCTTTAAGCCAATCGCCCAGCCACGTGCCGGTGGCGATGCGCCAGACCAGACCACCACCATCGTTCGTAAGAACTCCAATCTGCCAGCGGCTGAACCGCTGAAGATGAGCCACGTTGAGTCTCTGCTCTCCAGCAACCAGAAAGACGTGCTGATGGAAGAGATCATCGCCAACTACCACGCTAACGCGCAGGACGCGGAAGTGGTGCTGGTTGAAGGTCTGGTCCCAACCCGCAAACACCAGTTTGCCCAGTCTCTGAACTTTGAAATCGCGAAAACCCTGAACGCAGAGATCGTTTTCGTGATGTCTCAGGGCACTGACACCCCGGAACAGCTGAACGAGCGTATCGAACTGACACGCAGCAGCTTCGGCGGGGCGAAAAACACCAGCATCACCGGCGTGATCGTGAACAAACTGAACGCACCGGTTGATGAGCAGGGCCGTACTCGCCCTGACCTGTCCGAAATCTTCGACGACTCTTCCAAAGCGAAAGTCATCAAAGTTGACCCGGCTAAACTGCAGGAATCCAGCCCGCTGCCTGTACTCGGCGCGGTACCATGGAGCTTCGATCTGATTGCCACCCGTGCAATCGATATGGCGCGTCACCTGAACGCTACCATCGTTAACGAAGGCGACATCAACACCCGCCGCGTGAAGTCCGTAACCTTCTGTGCGCGCAGCATTCCGCACATGCTGGAACACTTCCGCGCAGGCTCCCTGCTGGTGACCTCCGCAGACCGTCCGGACGTGCTGGTTGCAGCCTGCCTGGCGGCGATGAACGGCGTGGAAATCGGTGCAATCCTGCTGACCGGTGCCTACGAAATGGACCCACGCGTCAGCAAGCTGTGCGAACGCGCGTTCGCCACCGGCCTGCCGGTGTTCATGGTGAACACCAACACCTGGCAAACCTCCCTGAGCCTGCAGAGTTTCAACCTGGAAGTGCCGGTTGATGACCACGAGCGTATCGAGAAAGTTCAGGAATACGTTGCGGGCTACATCAACGCAGACTGGATCGAATCCCTGACCGCGACCTCCGAGCGCAGCCGTCGTCTCTCTCCTCCAGCCTTCCGTTACCAGCTGACCGAGCTGGCGCGTAAAGCGGGCAAACGCGTTGTTCTGCCAGAAGGCGACGAACCGCGTACCGTTAAAGCGGCTGCTATCTGCGCAGAGCGCGGCATCGCAACCTGCGTGCTGCTGGGTAACCCGGATGAGATCACCCGCGTTGCGGCGTCTCAGGGCGTTGAGCTGGGCGCTGGCATCGAAATCGTTGACCCGGAAGTGGTTCGCGAAAGCTACGTTGCCCGTCTGGTCGAGCTGCGTAAGAGCAAGGGCATGACCGAAGCCGTTGCGCGCGAACAGCTGGAAGACAACGTGGTGCTGGGTACGCTGATGCTGGAGCAGGACGAAGTTGACGGTCTGGTTTCCGGTGCGGTTCACACCACGGCGAACACCATCCGTCCACCGCTGCAGCTGATCAAAACCGCCCCAGGCAGCTCTCTGGTTTCTTCCGTGTTCTTCATGCTGCTGCCTGAACAGGTTTACGTTTACGGCGACTGCGCGATCAACCCGGATCCAACCGCAGAACAGCTGGCTGAAATCGCTATCCAGTCCGCGGACTCCGCGATTGCCTTCGGTATCGAACCGCGCGTGGCAATGCTCTCCTACTCCACCGGTACCTCTGGTGCAGGTAGCGACGTAGAGAAAGTCCGTGAAGCGACCCGTCTGGCGCAGGAAAAACGTCCTGACCTGATGATCGACGGCCCGCTGCAGTACGACGCCGCTGTGATGGCCGACGTTGCGAAATCCAAAGCGCCGAACTCTCCGGTTGCCGGTCGCGCTACCGTGTTCATCTTCCCGGATCTGAACACCGGTAACACCACCTATAAGGCGGTACAGCGTTCTGCAGACCTGATCTCCATCGGGCCAATGCTGCAGGGCATGCGCAAACCTGTGAACGACCTGTCCCGTGGCGCGCTGGTTGACGATATCGTCTACACCATCGCTCTGACGGCGATTCAGTCTTCGCAGCAGCAGTAATTAGGACCGTAGGCCCGGTAAGCGCGAGCGCCACCGGGCAACAAAAAAGGCGACCACCAAGGGTCGCCTTTTTTATTTACAGCAGCTCTCTCGCCGCCGACACAATGTCATGCGCCGTCAGGCCATACTCCTTCTGCAGGAACTCCTGCGTCCCCACCTGGCCGTAGCGCTCCTTCACGCCCACTCGCCGCATCGGCACCGGGCAGGTTTCCACCAGCACTTCCGCCACCGCCGACCCGAGGCCGTTGTGGATGCTGTGGTTTTCGCAGGTGACGATACGCCCGGTTTTCTCGGCGTAGTTTTTTACCAGCATCCGGTCGATGGGCTTCAGGGTAAACATGTCGATGACCGCCGCGCTTACCCCCTCCTGCTCAAGCTGGCGCGCCGCTTCCAGCGCTTCCGCCACCATGATGCCGTTGGCAATCAGCGTGATATCGTTTCCTTCGCGTAGCACGTTGCCTTTGCCAATGGTGAAGGTTGAGCCCGGCGCATAGACGCTCGGCGCCTGCTTGCGGATGGTACGTACCCAGTAGAAGCCTTCGAGATTGATAAGCTGGCGCAGCACGTCCTCGAACATTACCGCGTCGGTCACCTCCAGCACCACCGAGTGCGCCAGACCGCGAACAATGCCCATATCCTCGAACGACATGTGCGTCCCGCCGTTGTGGCAGGCCGTCACGCCCGCGTCTGAGGCAATCACCTTCACGTTGTTGCGCTGGTAGTCCAGGGACATAAACAGCTGGTCGAAGCAGCGGCGGCTGGCAAACGCGGTGAAGGTGTGCACGAACGGCTTACGGCCGGTGAGCGACAGCCCCGCCGCGGTGCCAATGACGTTGGCCTCCATAATGCCGCAGTTAATTACGTGCTGCGGATAATCGCGCGCCACGCCGTCCATCGCCATTGAGCTCATCAGGTCTGCTTCCAGAGCGATAATCTCGCTGCCGGCCTCAATCTGCTTTGCCACAAAGCCCGCGTAGACCTTACGCATCTCAACAGCATCTTTCTGTCCTGCCGGTGCAACCTTAATCATGTGAAGCCTCCAGTTGGCGAATCGTCTCGTTGAGGGCCGCTTTGCTCTCCGCGGTCAATCGCAGGTGGTGCGAATTGCTGAGCTGTTCCAGATACGGCACCCCCTGCCCTTTGATGCTGTCGAGGATGACGACTAACGGACGCGCATCAGCAGCCGGGATCCGTGACGTCACCGCCAGCAGTGCCGGAACGTCATCCCCCTTCACCGTCACCACGTCAAAGCCAAAGGCGCGGAATTTACCTTCCAGATCGAACGCGCTGATAATCTCGTCCAGCTCGCCATCGAGCTGCTGTTTGTTCCAGTCCACGAACACCGCCAGGTTGTTCAGGCGATGGTGGGCGATAAACTGGAACGCTTCCCAGCACTGGCCTTCGTTCAGTTCGCCATCACCGACGATGCAGAAGACCCGATTCGGTCGCCCCGCCAGCTTGTGCGACAGCGCCATGCCGCCCGCAATGGAGATCCCCTGCCCCAGCGAGCCGGTGGTGGCATCCACACCGCGCGTTTTCAGGCGGTCCGGGTGGCTTGGCAGACGCGTACCGTTCTGGTTCAGGGTGCTCAGCTCTTCCATCGGGAAGTAGCCTTTAATCGCCAGGGTGCTGTAGAGCGCCGGGCCTGCATGACCTTTTGACAGCACAAAGTAATCGCGCTCAGGCCAGTCCGGATCCGCCGGGTCGATCTTCATCACTGCACCGTACAGCACCGCCAGGGTTTCGACCACTGACATGCTGCCACCGTAGTGTCCAAAGCCCAGCTGCGTTAGCGATTTCAGCGTCTCAAGGCGGATCTGACGCGCCAGTTCAGTTATCTCGTTCTCATTCATGATTTGGCTCCGGTGTTTTCCTGCGCGTTACCGCCCGCAGGCTTGTTTTTCGCGAATACGTTGTAGGCCACCAGCAGCGCGAACAGCGCCACAACCAGCCCGGTAATGGCAAGCGGTGACAGGAAGCGCGCCAGATTGCCCAGCACAATCCCGACCGCGCCGAAGTCGGCGTCTGAGAAAGTGGTGTTAGCAAAGCCAATTGCGCCCAGCACCGGCAACAGCAGGACTGGCAGGAAGGTGATCAGCAGGCCGTTGGCGAAGGCGCCAATCATCGCCCCGCGGCGTCCGCCGGTGGCGTTACCAAACACGCCTGCCGTTGCGCCAGTGAAGAAGTGCGGCACCACGCCCGGCAGGATCAGCACCCAGTTGAACTGTCCGCAGATGACCAATCCCACAATTCCCCCGAGGAAGCTGAACAGGAAGCCAATCAGCACCGCGTTTGGCGCATACGGGTAGACCACCGGGCAGTCCAGCGCAGGACGCGCGTTCGGCACCAGTTTTTCCGAGAAGCCGGTAAAGGCCGGGACGATTTCCGCCAGAATCAGGCGCACGCCCTGCAGGATGATGAATACGCCCGCCGCGAAGGTGATCGCCATGATGATGGCATAGACGAGGTAGTTCTGACCGCCGCTGAAGGTCGCCTCGACGTACTCGCGTCCGGCGCTCACCGCCATGATCAGATAGATAATCATCATGGTCAGAGAGATGGAGATCGAGCTGTCGCGCAGGAAGCTCAGGTTCTTCGGCAGGTTCATCTCTTCGGTTGAGCGGGAGCCTTTGCCGACCTTGCTGCCAATCCAGCCGGACAGCACGTAGCCCAGCGTGCCGAAGTGGCCGAAGGCAATTTCATCGTTGCCGGTGATGCGCTTCATGTAGCGCTGCGCAATTGCCGGGAAGAAGGCCATGATCAGGCCGAGGATTAGCGAGCCGGTAAACACCAGCCCTACCCCTTCAAAGCCCGCCACCGTCAGGATCACGCCAATCATGCACGCCATGTAGAAGGTGTGGTGCCCGGTCAGGAAGATGTACTTCAGGCGGGTAAAGCGCGCGACGATAATGTTCGCCACCATCCCGAAGGCCATAATAAGCGCGGTCGCTGCACCGTATTTTTCCAGCGCAATTGACACAATCGCTTCATTGTTTGGAATAATGCCCTGGATAGTAAAGGCGTGCTCAAACATACCGCCTAACGGATTTAACGACCCCACCAGCACCGTGGCACCACCGCCCAGCACAATAAAACCGAGAACCGTTTTAATTGTGCCTTTTACGACGTCAGAAAACGCTTTTTTCTGCGCGACCAGACCAATTAACGCAATTAACCCCACCAGAACCGACGGGACTTTTAAAATATCGACAACGAAATTCAGCGTTTCAAGGATAAACATATCCACCTCGCCTTATCAGGGTTATTGTCTGTCGAACCAGGCGCGCAGCTGCGCTTCGAGTTCGTTGATATCAATGATGTTGTTGATCACCACCAGCTGGCTTTCCGGCACGCTGGCGCTGGCCGCAATGTCTTTCGCCATCACGAACAGGTCAGCCGCACCCGGCGTGGCAGAGGAGAGATCGGAGTGTTCAACCTCGGCGTTAATGTCCAGCTTTTTGAGCACCTTTTTAATGTTCATTTCGACCATAAAACTGCTGCCCAGGCCGGAACCGCAAATAGCCATGATTTTCATTGTTGTCCCCTTATTTTGAGTAGAGTACGCCCCATCACGCTGGCGCGTAATGTTGTGAATAACCGGATTAAAAAATTAAATCAGAAGCGGTCAATAATGTCTTTAATGTCCTCCAGGGTATTCGCCTGATGTAATTTCTCCATATCTTCGTCGCTGGAAAATAATTCAGCGAGCGCGGATATCATTTCGATATGGTTATGTTTATCCGGTGCCGCAAGCATAATAATCACATCGACAGGGTCAAACTCTCCGGCACCAAAAGAGACGCCCTGTTTTAGTTTTAATAATGACAATCCCAGTCCTTTGGCTCCCTCCTCCGGCCGCGCATGCGGCATCGCCAGCCCTGGTGCCAGCACATAATAGGGTCCTAACGTATGGTGCTGCTGGATGATGGCCGTGATGTATTCAGGTTCAATCACCTGCAAATCAAGCAGCGGCTTCGCGCACAGCTCCAGCGCCTGTGGCCAGTTTTCCACGCTATCCTGCAGCGTGATGGTTGTATCATATATCCACTTTTTGAGCATTTTTTACTCCCGCGACACGACCAAGATGGGCAAACTTTATTCAACCCATCAATCATTGACTGCGATCGCGATCACAAAGATAGCGCTACCAACGACCAACATGCAGAAGTGTGATAGCGCTATCAAATTATCATCATCGTGTGAAATCACAGCAAAAAAAGGGATTTAAGGCGTATACTGCGTGTCACGTGAAACGAAGGAAAAACGCGTCTGGTCAGCAGGAAGGTGTATGTCTTTAACCCGTAAACGGCGCAGTACCGGAAAAGTAACGCTCGCTGATGTCGCACAGCTTGCCGGCGTAGGCACGATGACCGTCTCCCGTGCCCTTCGCACGCCCGAACAGGTCTCCGATAAGCTGCGTGAAAAAATTGAAGCCGCGGTGCAGGAGCTGGGTTATATGCCCAATCTCGCCGCCAGCGCACTGGCATCCGCGTCCTCATGGACGATTGCGATGGTTGTTCCCAACCTTTCCGAAGCCGGTTGCTCTGAAATGTTTGCTGGCTTACAGCAGGTGCTGCAGCCTGCCGGATACCAGATCATGCTGGCTGAATCCCAGCATCGGCTTGAGCAGGAAGAGAAGCTGCTTGAGACCCTGCTGGCGTCAAATATCGCCGCCGCGATTTTGCTCAGCGTTGAGCACACCGACACCGTTCGCCACTGGCTGAAAAATGCCTCGATTCCGGTGATGGAGATGGGGGCGATGCGCGCCGATCCGATTGATATGAATATCGGCATCGATAACGTCGCCGCCATGTTTGAGCTGACGGAAATGGTGATTAAGCGTGGCTATCAGAATATCGGCCTGCTGTGCGCCAACCAGGAGCAGTGGATTTTCCAGCAGCATCTGCAGGGCTGGTACAAGGCGATGCTGCGCCATCATCTGTCGCCGAACCGGGTTATCAACGCCGCCATGCCGCCGAGCTTCTCGACCGGCGCGGCACAGTTGCCAGAATTCCTGCTGGCGTGGCCGGAGCTGGATGCGCTGGTGTGCGTATCAGACGAGCTGGCCTGCGGCGCGCTGTATGAATGCCAGCGTCGGCGTATTAAAGTCCCGGACGATTTAGCAGTCGTGGGCTTTGGCGACAGTGACGTGAGCCGCGTTTGCCAGCCGCCGCTGACGACGATGGCGGTACCGCATCGCAGAATTGGGATTGAGGCAGGAAAAGCGCTACTGGAACGTCTGAATGATGGAGACTGGCGCGACCATAAACCCATCGCGTCCAGCCTCTGTCTGCGGGAAAGCTGTTAAGACTTACTCAGCCTCTTCCTCTTTTTCCGCTTTGCTTTCCGGCTTAGCGGACTCGTTTTTGGCGTTGCGGGTCATCCACAGCGCCAGCGCTTTTAACGAATCCGGGGTGAATTCGTCGCAACGCGCGGTAATCTCTTCCGGCGTCATCCAGCAAACTTCGCTCACTTCCTCTTCCTGCAGGGCGAAAGGCCCGTGGGATACGCAGCTAAACAGTCCGCCCCAGACGCGGCAGTTTTCGTCTTCGAAATAGAACTGGCCGTGCTCGGCAAACGGCACGCCCGCAATACCTAACTCTTCTTCCGCTTCACGACGCGCGGAATCCAGCAGCACTTCATCGGCCTGCACGACGCCGCCCGCAGTGGCATCCAGCATGCCGGGAAGAAAATCTTTGGTGTCCGTGCGGCGCTGGACCAGAATCTTGCCCATACCGTCATGCACAACGATGTACGTTGCACGGTGGCGCAGACGCTCTGCACGCATTTGTTCGCGGCTCGCCTGCGCGATCACTTCATTTTCTTCGCTGACAATGTCAACCCATTCAGTACTTGCCAAATGATTCTGCTCCACCATCGGGAAACCTTCTCGTCTAAGCGCTCTTTCGGCGCGTTTGCAGTTGTGGTGTAACTTACGGATTAATCGCTACCTGCGCAATAACTTGCTGATCATTAAGTGCGATAACGCTCAGGGTATTTCCATCCAGCAGGCCGTAGCTCGCAGGATATCCGCCTTTCGGGATGCTGACCGACCCCGGGTTAAAGTGATAGATCTCACCGCGATTTTCCGCCACCGGAATATGAGTATGGCCGTAAACCAGGACATCGCCAGCCGCGAGCGCCGGGAGATTATCCGGGCCGAAAAGGTGTCCGTGGGTCAGAAACAGGCGGCTGTTTTCCAGCAGCACCTGTTGCCACGGCGCGGTAAGGGGAAAATGCAGCAGCATCTGGTCGACTTCGCTGTCGCAATTACCGCGAACGGCGATAATGCGCGAGGCAAACGGGTTAAGCTTTTCCGCCACCTGCGCCGGGGCATAGCCTTCCGGCAGCGCATTGCGCGGACCATGATTCAATACATCACCCAGAATAATCAGCCACTGCGCGCCGCTTTGCGCGAAAATGGAGAGAACACGCTCGGTAGCGGGCAGCGATCCATGGATATCCGACGCAAACATCAGTTTCATCAGTCACTCCTCGGGAAAACAGACTGCCCCTATCATACCTGAAGCGTCAGGGCTTATCAGCCCGCGCGCTTAGCGGAGAGTGCCACATAGCGCTGTACGGAGGCCCGCTGCCACTGGAACGCCGCATAATCCACCAGCAGCTGCGGAACGTCGTCGCCGTTGAGGATCAACCGATTTAACATCAGAGCCAGATCGGTATCGGCAATACACCACTCGCCAAACAGATTCGGGTTGCCGTGAGCGAGCAGCGCGGTAGCGGTCTCAATCAGCTTTTGGGCGCTGTCGGCACCTTCTGCGCTGAGCGCGGGCTTTTTCACTCCGGCAAACACGACATCCGTGGAGCGCTCGACGCGAATCGGCACAAGGTCGCTACGCAGCCATGCCTGGATCTGCCGTGCGCGGGCGCGCTTTTGCAGATCGTGAGGATAGATGCGCTCCCACTCAGGCGGCGCAAAACGATCTTCCAGATATTCATCGATCGCCGACGATTCGCTCAGCGCAAAGCCATCGATCTCCAGCACCGGCACGCGACGGGTCAGGTCGTAACCCTGCCACTGGGGTTTGAGGTGTTCACCACCGTCGAGGTCGACGGTCTTCAGGCTAAAAGAGAGCCCCTTTTCGGCCAGCGCAACGTAAACGCTCATAACATAGGGAGAAAAGAAATTCGCATCGGACCACAGTGTGATAACGGGCTGGTTCATAACATCCTCATCGGCTGATCGGTTTTTACTCAACATATAATCTCTTTGCGTCGCTGTCACTTGATGAAAACTCACGATTTACAACAAGCACCTATACTCATTTGTCATGGCACCACTATTCGCATGGACAGGAGTTGAGAATGATTGACCTTTATTACGCCCCTACCCCAAATGGCCATAAGATCACCCTCTTTCTCGAAGAAGCCGAACTGGATTACAGAATCATTCGCGTGGATATCAGTAAAGGCGAACAGTTCAACCCCGTGTTTCTGGCTATCTCGCCGAACAATAAAATTCCGGCCATTATTGATAACCAGCCAGCGGACGGAGGCAGGCCGTTGAGCCTGTTTGAATCCGGTGAAATTTTGCTTTATCTGGCGGAGAAAACCGGCAAGCTGCTGAGCGGTGAATTGCGTGAGCGTAACCACACCCTGCAGTGGCTCTTCTGGCAGGCAAGTGGCCTGGGGCCGATGCTGGGGCAGAACCACCACTTTACCGCCTTTGCGCCGCAGACCATTCCTTACGCCATCGAACGCTATCAGGTTGAAACCCAGCGTCTTTACGGCGTTCTGAACCAGCGGCTGGAGAAAACGCCGTGGCTCGGGGGCGATCATTACAGCATTGCCGATATCGCCTGCTGGCCGTGGGTGAATACGCATGAAAAACATCGGATTGACTTAGCCTCTTACCCGGCGGTGAATAACTGGTTTGAGCGTATCCGGACCCGCCCGGCCACCGAACGCGCGATGCAAAAAATCCAGCAAATTTAACCCTGTAGGAGGCTGGGTGCCTGTGAGGCTCTCATGTATTATGGGCGGGAAATACTGACACGGAGAAGACCTGCAATGTCACAGCCCGACGCTATTATTCGTATAAAAAATTTACGCTTGCGCACGTTCATTGGTATCAAAGAGGAAGAGATTGCCAACCGTCAGGATATTGTCATTAATGTGGTGATTCACTACCCGGCAGACAAAGCGCGGGCCAGCGAAGACATCAATGACGCGCTGAACTATCGCACGATCACTAAAAACATCATTCAGTACGTGGAAAACAACCGCTTCTCTCTGCTGGAGAAATTAACTCAGGATGTGCTCGATATCGCACGCGATCATCACTGGGTCACTTATGCTGAAGTAGAGATCGATAAACTTCACGCCCTGCGCTATGCCGACTCCGTCTCCATGACGTTAAGCTGGCGACGCCAGGCGTAAACCTGGAGGTTGTATGAAGATTCTGCTGACCGGCGGTACAGGCCTGATTGGGCGCCATCTCATTGCGCGTTTGCAGGCGCTGCATCACGACATTACCGTAGTGACCCGCAGCCCGGAGAAAGCGCGCCAGGTGCTGGGCGCTGGGGTCGATATCTGGAAAGGGCTGGCCGATCGGCAGAATCTGGACGGCTTCGACGCCGTCATCAACCTTGCGGGCGAACCCATCGCCGACAAGCGCTGGACCGAAGAGCAGAAACAGCGGTTGTGCAGCAGTCGCTGGAACATCACCGAGAAGCTGGTTGAGCTGATTCGCAACAGCCAGACCCCGCCGTCGGTGCTGATTTCAGGCTCTGCGACGGGCTATTACGGCGATCTTGGCGAGGTGGTGGTCACCGAAGAGGAACCGCCGCACAACGAATTTACCCATAAACTCTGCGCCCAGTGGGAGCGTATCGCCTGCGCGGCGCAGAGCGATCGTACCCGCGTCTGCCTCCTGCGTACCGGCGTGGTGCTTGCGCCGAAAGGCGGCATTCTGGGTAAAATGCTTCCTCCCTTTAAGCTGGGGCTCGGCGGGCCGATCGGCAACGGGCGTCAGTATCTGGCCTGGATCCATATCGACGATATGGTGAACGGCATTATCTGGCTGCTGGATAACGATCTGCGCGGGCCGTTTAACATGGTTGCGCCGTATCCGGTGCGTAATGAACAGTTTGCCCATGCGCTGGGGCATGCCCTGCATCGCCCGGCCATTTTACGCGTGCCTGCGACGGCGATTCGCCTGATGATGGGCGAGGCGTCCGTGCTGGTACTGGGCGGTCAGCGCGCGCTGCCAAAACGGCTGGAAGCGGCCGGGTTTGCGTTTCGCTGGTATGACTTAGAAGAGGCGCTGGGGGATGTGGTGGGCTGAATATGTTACAGTGATACGCCATGTTCCGATGAAATGGCGTAACAATGGCAACCATCACCACTCCCCGGCTTTACCTCACCCCTTTCGAACCCTCTGACTGGGCGTTCTTCCGCTCGCTGCGCGAAAACCGCGACATCATGCGCTACATGGCCGCAATTGCGCCTGAAAAAGAGACCCGACGCGTGTTTGCCGCACGCCTGATGGCGGAGCATGTCTTCGTTATCCGCTTTCGGGATGACGATACGCCGCTGGGCGATATCGGTCTGCAAATCAGCCCTGAGAATCGTGAAGAGGCGGATATCGGCTATACGGTTGTGCCTGCCGCACAGGGGAAAGGCATCGCCAGCGAGGCGCTGCGCGCAGTGTGTGATTACGCGTTTAACCAGACCGGCGTGAGAGCGATAAACGCGTACGTGCTGGCGGACAACGGCGGGTCTGTGCGGGTGCTGGAGAAAGCCGGGTTTGTGCGCACGCAGGTGCTGGAAAAGGCGTATGAGATTGACGGCGTGCGTTATGACGACTGGGTGTATCGCCTGGAGTGTGGTGCGGCCTGAGGCCCTCTCCCAAGGGGAGAGGGAGAAAGGCGAAAGATTACTTCAACGATCCCTTGAGGAACTGCTGCAAACGCGGGCTTTGCGGGTTTGCTAACACCTCGTCAGGGTGCCCCTGCTCTTCAATTTTCCCCTGATGCAGGAAAATCACGTGGTTCGAGACGTTACGGGCGAAGCCCATCTCGTGCGTCACCACGACCATGGTTTTGCCCTCTTCCGCCAGCTTCTGCATGATGCGCAGCACTTCGCCAACGAGTTCCGGGTCCAACGCGGAGGTCGGTTCGTCGAACAGCAGCACCTCGGGCTCCATTGCCAGCGCGCGCGCGATGGAGACGCGCTGCTGCTGGCCGCCGGAGAGATGCACCGGGTACTTCATCTGCTGGAGCTCGTCGATCCCCACTTTCGCCAGATATTTCACCGCACGTTCGCGGGCATCCTGCTTGCTCAGTCCCAGAACCTGAACCGGCGCTTCCATCACGTTCTCCAGCACCGTCATGTGGCTCCAGAGGTTGAAGTGCTGGAACACCATCGTCAGGCGCGTACGCAGCAGGCGCAGCTGATTTTTATCCGCCACCTTCAGCTGGCCGTCTTTATCACGCACCAGATCGATGTTCTGCCCGCTCACCACAATCGAGCCTTCGCTCGGCTTTTCGAGGAAGTTAATGCAGCGCAGGAAGGTACTTTTACCCGAGCCGGATGAGCCGATGATACTGATCACGTCGCCCGCATTCGCCTGCAGCGACACCCCTTTCAGCACTTCATGTTCGCCGTAGCGTTTGTGCAAATCAATAACGTTTAATTTGTTCTCAGCCATCATCTTTCTCAGTGCGTCGAAGAAGGTTTTATATGCTGCAACCAGCGTTTTTCAGCCTTACGGAACAGGCTAATCAGAACATAAGAGATAATTAAATAGAGCACCGCCGCAATGCCAAACGCGGTAAACGGCTGATAGGTCGCGGAGTTGATATCGCGCGCGATTTTGAGCAGGTCCGGCACCGTCGCGGTAAAGGCGAGCGCGGTGGAGTGCAGCATCAAAATCACTTCGTTGCTGTACGCCGGTAGCGCAATGCGCAGCGCCGACGGCAGAATAATGCAGCGGTAAAGCTTCACGGAGGAGAAGCCGTAGGCGCGCGCCGCCTCGATCTCACCGTGCGGCACGGAACGAATGGCCCCGGCGAAAATCTCGGTGGTATAGGCGCAAGTGTTGAGCGTTAGCGCCAGCACCGTACAGTTCAGGCCGCTGCGGAAGAACGCATTCAGCATTTCCGTGCCTTTTACGATCTCAAGCGTATACATCCCCGAATAGAACACCAGCAGCTGCACGTACAGCGGCGTGCCGCGAAACACATAGGTAAACAGCCAGATCGGGAACTGAATAAATTTATTGTTCGACACGCGGCCGATGGCGAGAAACACCGCCAGAATGCCGCCCATCACCACGGAAGAAATCAGCAGCCAGAGCGTAATCGCCACGCCGGTAAAGCGATAGCCATCCGTCCACAGCAGGGATTTCCAGTATTCCTGAATAATCTCAATCACAGGTCAGCCCTCTTCACACCCACGGAGTAGCGACGTTCGAGCAGAAGCAGCACACCATTGGAGACGGTCGTAAAGACCAGATAGATCGCGCCGCAGACCACCGCAAAGTAGAAGGGCTCCCAGGTACTCTTGCCCGCCAGTTGAGTCGCTTTCACGACATCTTCCAGACCGAGCAGCGAGACCAGCGCCGTCGCTTTGAGGATAACCTGCCAGTTGTTACCAATGCCCGGCAGCGCGTAGCGCATCATGGCCGGGAACATGATCCGGCGAAACGTTTGTGAAGAGGTAAACCCGAACGCGGTTGCCGCTTCAATGTGTCCTCTGGGGACCGCCATATAAGCGCCACGGAAGGTTTCCGTGAAGTAGGCACCGTAGATAAAACCGAGGGTGATAATACCGGCCACCATCGGGTCGATATCAATTTGTCCCATGCCCATCGCGTCCGTTACGGCGTTCAGCGCAATCTGCAGACCGTAAAAGATAAGCAGCATCAGCACCAGATCGGGTACGCCGCGAATGAGCGTGGTATAGCCTTCGAAAATGAGCGCCAGCGGTTTGTTAGCCGAAAGCTTCGCCCCTGCGCCCGCCAGACCTATCAACACCGCCAGTACCACGGAGCTGATAGCCAGCTCAAGGGTGACAAGCGCGCCCTGAAAAATAACGCCAGAAAATCCGTACAGCATACCGCGAGCCCTGTCGTATCGTGAGTGGTAAACCGTGTCTTATCCCCTCCCGCAGCGGGAGGGGCCGCACGTTATTTGACGGAGCGATTAGCCGCCGTACACATTAAAATCGAAGTACTTTTTCGCCAGCTTGTCGTAGGTGCCATCAGCGCGCATTTCAGCAAACGCTTTGTTCAGCGCCTCACGCAGTTCGTTGTCTTCTTTACGCAGGCCCATACCGGTGCCCACGCCAAAGAGCTTCTCGTCCTTAATGGACGGACCGCCGAACTTGTAATCTTTGCCTACCGGCTGCTTCAGGAAACCTTCGCTTGCCGCAACTTCATCCTGGAATGCCGCATCAATACGGCCTGCCGTCAGGTCTGCGTAAATATTTTCCTGACCCTGATAGGAGACGATTTCAATCCCCTTCGGTGCCCAGTGTTCGTTACCGTAGGTTTCCTGCGTGGTGCCCTGCAGCACGCCCACGCGTTTCCCTTTCAGCGACTCAAGCGTTGGCTGAATATCAGAAGATTTAGCCACCACCAGACGGGAATCGGCCGCATAGAGTTTGTCGGTGAAGGCAATCTCCTGCTGGCGTTTCTCGGTGATGGAAAGCGAGGACATAATCACGTCGATTTTTTTGGCTTTCAGGGATGGGATCAGCGCATCCAGCGGGTTTTCGACGTAGGTGCACTGCGCTTTGATGCGTTTGCACAGCTCGTTAGCCAGATCGATGTCAAAACCCACCAGTTCACCCTTTGAATTCTTCGATTCAAACGGGGCATAGGTTGGATCGGTACCAATACGGATTTTCTGCGGAATAGCTGCGAATGCCGCGGTGGCGCTGGAAAAGGCCAGTACCAGAGATAGTGACAACACGAGTTTTTTCATATTTGTCCTCAACAAACTGTCTTCATACGGTTTTTACGACGACGGGGTGGCGTTAATGTGCCATTAATCCCCGCTGTCAGGCAAAGAATAATGCCTTCCAGACGGGAATTTTTGCATTATAAATGCTTAAGTATGCACGTGGCGACCCAATATGGTGCACACGTTGCACTATACTGAATCATCCACACCCGCGACGCACCACGTCGGTGCGTTAGTCACCGTAGACGTTGAAGTCGAAGTATTTCTTCGCCAGTTTGTCGTAAGTACCGTCTTTGCGCAGCTCCGTGAACGCTTTGTCAAAGGCGGCTTTCAGCTCTTTATCGTCCTTACGCAAGCCGATACCGGTGCCGTCACCAAAGTATTTTTTGTCTTTCACGGACGGTCCCGCAAAGGCGTAGTCTTTACCCGCAGGCTGCTTCAGGAAGCCTTCGCTCGCGGCGACTTCATCCTGGAACGCGGCATCCAGACGGCCTGCCGCCAGGTCAGAGTAGATCAGATCCTGGTTCTGGTAAGCCACCACGTCGACGCCCTTCTCGCGCCAGTTCGCATTCGCGTAACCTTCCTGGGTCGAACCCTGGAGCACGCCCACATGCTTGCCTTTCAGCGAGTCGATGGTCGGTTGAATCGGGGAGCCCTTGGCGGCAATCAGACGAGAATCCGCAGCGTAGAGCTTGTCAGAGAAGGCAATCTCCTGCTGACGCTTTTCTGTGATGGAGAGAGAAGAGATAATGGCGTCGATTTTCTTGGCTTTCAGCGACGGGATTAACGCGTCGAAGTCGCTGCCCACCCATGTGCATTTCACTTCCATACGTTTGCACATTTCATTTCCCAGATCGATATCAAACCCCACGAAATCGCCTTTCGCATCCTTGGAAGAGAATGGCGCGTAGGTTGCGTCTGTACCGATACGAACCGTCTGTGGAAGCGCTGCGTAGCTACCTGCTGCCGCACTTAACCCCACCAGCAAAGACAGAGCCAGAACCGTCTTCTTCATACATTTACCCTCAAGTACCGTGATTTTATTATGTATTGTGTTGTGTGTTGTGTTGCAGGCTTCTCTTGCAGGTCTTATGCCACATTGCCGTCTGATCAAAACTTCGACGTTAAATATGTTAATAAAACGTTGCGATATTGCCTTAATGGTGAAAGATAGCAGGTCTGCCGAACGAACCGGAGAGAGAAAAAGGGAAAAAACGAATTAAATGTCGAGGATATGATCGCCGTTGCATAATTGCCCTGAAACAGGGCAACGTCTCTTTTCATGCACAGCATTTGTGCACAGTATCAGGCACCCTGCCAGCGGGTGAAGAGATCTTCCGGCAGGTCGATGTCAAACTGATCCAGCACGCGGTTAACGGTCTGGTTAATGACATCGTCCAGCGACTGCGGGCGATGATAGAACGCCGGAACCGGCGGCATGATCACCGCGCCCAGCTCGGCGGCCTGGGTCATCAGGCGCAAATGGCCCAGATGCAGCGGCGTTTCCCGCACGCAGAGCACCAGCGGGCGGCGTTCTTTTAACACCACATCCGCCGCGCGCGTCACCAGGGTGTCGGTATAGCTGTTCACAATACCGGAGAGCGTTTTAATGGAACAGGGCAGGATAACCATACCAGCCGTTTTGAACGAGCCTGAGGAGATGCTGGCGGCGATATCACGCGCATCGTGAACCACGTCCGCCAGTGCCTGAACATCACGCAGGGAGAGATCCGTTTCAAGGGAGAGGGTCTGCCGCGCCGCCTGGCTCATCACCAGATGCGTTTCCACTTCTGCCACGTTACGCAAAACCTGTAGCAGACGTACGCCGTAAATCGCGCCGCTGGCACCGCTGATGCCTATAATGAGTCGTTTCATGATTTCGCCCTTGCTGAATTCTGGGCTGACTGTGCAGGATTTTGCGGGGAGTTGCAAGTGAGGGCGAGCGCCCTCACCTGCAGAGAGATTAACCTTCGTTGTGCATCTCCAGGCTTTCGAGATCGTTTTGCAGCTGAACGGCTTTCGCATCGTCATTGCGCAGCGAATCAAGGTAGTCGAGGTACTGCTGGTCAACGTCTTTCGTCACGTAGACGCCGTTAAACACGGAGCATTCGAACTGCTGAATTTCCGGGTTCTCGGCGCGCACCGCGTCGATGAGATCGTTCAGATCCTGGAAAATCAGGCCGTCGGCACCGATGATCTGGCGAATTTCATCCACTTCACGACCGTGAGCGATCAGCTCGTTGGCGGTTGGCATATCAATGCCGTACACGTTCGGGAAGCGAATCTCCGGTGCGGCAGACGCCAGGTAGACTTTCTTCGCCCCTGCTTCGCGCGCCATCTCAATAATTTGCTCAGAGGTGGTGCCGCGAACAATGGAGTCATCCACCAGCAGAACGTTCTTATCGCGGAATTCCGCGCGGTTGGCGTTCAGCTTACGGCGCACGGACTTACGACGCAGGTGCTGGCCCGGCATGATAAAGGTGCGGCCAACGTAGCGGTTCTTCACGAAGCCCTGACGGTACGGCTTGTCCAGAATACGGGCGATTTCCAGCGCGATATCGCAGGAGGTTTCCGGGATAGGAATAACCACGTCGATGTCGAGATCGTCCCACTCGCGGGCAATCTTCTCGCCAAGCTTCGTGCCCATATTCACGCGCGCGCTGTAGACGGAAATCTTATCGATGAAAGAGTCCGGGCGGGCAAAGTAAACGTATTCGAACAGGCACGGGTTGCTGACCGGGTTATCTGCACACTGGCGGGTAAACAGCTGGCCCTTCTCGGTGATATACACCGCTTCGCCCGGCGCAACGTCGCGCAGGAACTCGAAGCCCAGGGTATCCAGCGCCACGCTCTCAGAGGCAACCATATATTCGGTACGGCCATCGCCGAGGTCGCGCTTGCCCAGCACCAGCGGGCGAATGCCGTTTGGATCGCGGAAAGCGACCATGCCGTGACCGATGATCATCGCCACGCAGGCGTACGCACCGCGGATCTGGCGGTTGGTCGCGGCAATGGCAGCGAAGATATTGTCTGCTTCCAGCGGGTAGTGACGGAAGTTATCCAGCTCGCTGGCGAACACATTGAGCAGGATTTCAGAATCAGAGGTGGTGTTAATGTGGCGACGTTTCTCTTCGAACAGCTTCTTACGCAGCTCATGGGCGTTGGTCAGGTTGCCGTTATGGGCAAGCGTGATGCCATACGGTGAGTTGACGTAGAAAGGCTGTGCCTCAGAGGCGCTGGAACTGCCAGCAGTAGGATAACGAACGTGACCGATCCCCATATTACCTTGCAGACGCTGCATATGGCGGGCTTCAAACACATCGTTTACCAGGCCATTCGCCTTACGTAAACGGAAGCAGTTGTTTGCATCAATGGTGATGATACCCGCAGCATCCTGCCCACGGTGCTGAAGCACCGTTAACGCGTCATAAATCGACTGGTTTACCGGCATGAAACCGGCGATACCGACAATACCGCACATTCGTCTTTTCCTCGTTAAGCCACATCTCAGGGTTTATGCCCTGGGCAAAAAACTCGACGAGCTTTGCAGATAGTCAAAGAACCATCTGATGATGAAGCTGAACTCCGGAATGAGCTGCGATTTCTGCCAGTCTTCACTTTTGGAGAACCCGGTGAAGGTATCCAGGAAGAACAGGATCGCGGCCACAATCAGCACGCCTCGCAACGCCCCGAAACAGATGCCGAGCACCCTGTCCGTTCCTGACAGACCGGTTTTCTCGACCAGCTGACCTATCACGTAATTGACGATAGCGCCGACAATCAGCGTCGCGATAAACAGCACCGCGATGGCGATTCCATTTCGGACCAGTTCATCTTCAAAGCCCGTGAACCAGACAGACAGGTAAGTGTAGTAATGACTGGCAACAAAGAAAGCACAACCCCAGGTTACCAGCGATAACGCTTCACGAACAAAGCCACGGATCAGGCTAACCAGACAGGAAAAACCAATCACCGCAATGATGGCGTAATCAATCCAGACCATATGTGTCCCACGATTAAACGCCCTGTCATCCAGTTCGGGGCGAATTCTAACAGAAAAAGAAAACGTTTGCGTAGGGATTTCCTTCCCGCGCGTAAATAAAAAAGGCGCTGAAAAAATGTTCAACGCCCCTCACCCTAACCCTCTCCCCAAAGGGGAGAGGGGACTGTACGATGCAGTATGATACAAACGCGCTCGATGCGATTTTCACCCTCTCCCCTTTGGGGTGAGGGGGAAATCTTATCAGTTCGCGCTGTAGCTCATCACCACACCGCTCAACCCGGAGATCTGCTTCAGCTCACCCAGCGACCCTTTCAGTTTGTCTTTAGACGCTTCTGGCCCCACGAGGATACGGGTAATTTTACCCTGCACCGGCGTGGAAGGTGAAGTGTAAACACGGTATCCCGCACTGCGCAGTTTACCCACCACCTCATTCACCTTGTCCGCATTTTTCAGCGCACCGAGCTGCACCACGTAGGCTTTGCCCGTTGGGGCAGCAGCGTCCTGCTGCGTCGGTTTTGCTGGCGGAGGCGTCTCTGACGCTGCGGCGAGCTGTTCTGCCGCTTTATCACGCTGCGGTTTCGGCTGCGGTTTCTCTACCGGCTGCGGTTTCTCTACCGGCTTCGGTTTTTCAACAGGCTTAGGCTTCTCTACCGGCACCGGATCAATTTCGATGTTGTTATTCGCCGCCAGACGTGACGGATCGAGCGACGGTGCAGCGGCATCGCCCGCGCGAACTTCTTCCGCCGCCCCTTCAGGCGGCTGAGCAGGCAGCGCCTGCGTCGCCGCAGGCAGCATATCCGGCTCATCGCGGTCGCCCGGCTTCGGTACCAGCGGAATGGCTGCAAACTCGTCCTGATAATGCTTTTTCTGCCCGTCGAGCAGCCCGGGAAGAATAATCACCCCGAGCGCGACCAGCACAATGGTTCCTGTTAAACGGTTCTGAAACTTACTCGCCACCGGTTCTCCCCGCGTCCATCACTTCCATGACATGTGCCACCGTGTGGAAAGAGCCACACACCAGCACGGTATCTTCTGGTTTAGCCTCCGCCATCGCGGCCTGCCAGGCCTGCGCCACGCTACTGTAGATTGCGCCTTTGCCGAGATGTTCCATCAACTGCTCAGCCGTCGCGCCGCGCGGCCCCTCCAGAGGAGCACAATACCAGCTATCGACCACACTCTCCATGCAGGCCAGCGTTCCACCGATATCTTTATCATGAAGCATACCGATAACCGCCAGCACGCGCCCGGTTTTTGGTAATGATTTGAGACGTCCTGCGAGATACGCCGCCGCATGCGGGTTGTGCGCCACGTCGAGAATCAGACGCGGTGACTCGCTGACAATCTGGAAACGACCCGGCAGCAGCGCATTCTGAATGCCGTCGCGGATCGCCTGCTCGCTTATCGTTAATCCGCTGGCGCGCAGTGCCGCGAGCGCGGTTGCCGCATTCGGCTGCGGTACCTGCGGCAGCGGCAGGTTGTCCAGCGCGCCCTGCGCATCGCTGAAGCGCCAGCCGTTGTTCTGCACCTCATACTGCCAGTCAACGCCGCGGCGCAGCAACTGAGCGCCCTTCTCGTTTGCTACATCAGCGATGGTGTGCGGCATGTCTGGCTCGCCGACCACGGCGGGCTTATTCGCGCGGAAAATGCCGGCCTTCTCGCGGCCAATGCTTTCACGATCCGGACCCAGCCAGTCGGTATGATCCAGCGCGATGCTGGTGACCACCGCCACGTCCGCATCCACCATATTGGTGGCATCAAGACGTCCGCCGAGGCCAACCTCAAGAATCACCACGTCCAGCTGCGCCTGTTTGAACAGCCACAACGCCGACAGGGTGCCGTATTCAAAATAGGTTAATGAGGTTTCCCCGCGCGCAGCTTCGATAGCCGCGAACGACGCCGTATGGGCAGATTCCGCCAGCTCGGTGTTCTGCACGCGAACCCGCTCGGTATAGCGGACCAGGTGGGGAGAGCTGTACACGCCAACTTTGTACCCCGCGGCCATCAGGACAGATTCCAGCGTGCGGCAGGTCGTACCTTTACCGTTGGTGCCCGCGACGGTAAACACGAAAGGCGCCGGTTTGAGCACGTCAAGACGCGCGGCGACCTGGCTTACGCGCTCAAGCCCCATATCGATGGTTTTACTGTGCAGGTTTTCCAGATAAGAAAGCCACGCGGCCAGGGGCGACGTGGCTTGGGGAATGCTTTTATTTTCCATAATGCCCGGTTGTCATTAACAGATTAGAAAGCAAAAGGGCAGCGCCAATCGGCCCTGCCCTTTTCAGTTATCAGGCCTCGGGTTCCTGATCCGGTACCACCACGCCTTCGCGCGGCTCATCCGGGTTCGGCGCAGGCAGATTCATCAGCTTCGCCAGAATGCTGGCCAGTTTCAGGCGCATTTCCGGGCGGCGGACGATCATATCGATAGCGCCTTTCTCAATGAGGAACTCACTGCGCTGGAAGCCCGGCGGCAGTTTTTCACGTACGGTCTGCTCGATAACGCGAGGACCGGCAAAGCCGATCAGCGCTTTTGGCTCGGCAATGTTCAGGTCGCCCAGCATCGCGAAGCTTGCAGATACGCCACCCATGGTTGGGTCGGTCAGCACGGAGATATACGGCAGACCGCGCTCCTGCATTTTCGCCAGCGCAGCGGAGGTTTTCGCCATCTGCATCAGGGACATCAGCGCTTCCTGCATACGCGCACCACCGGAGGCGGAGAAGCAGATCAGCGGGCAGTTGTCTTCCAGCGCCTGCTCAACGGCACGCACGAAACGCGCGCCGACCACGGAGCCCATTGAGCCGCCCATAAAGGAGAACTCAAACGCAGCGGCAACCACCGGCATTTCATGCAGGGTGCCCTTCATGACGATCAGCGCGTCTTTCTCGCCGGTCTCTTTCTGTGCAGAGGCCAGACGATCTTTGTATTTTTTGGAGTCGCGGAACTTCAGCACGTCTTTTGGCTCAAGCTCGCTGCCCAGTTCTACCAGAGAACCTTCGTCCAGCAGGCTATGCAGGCGGTTGCGCGCCGACATACGCATATGGTGGTCACACTTCGGACACACCTCAAGATTGCGTTCCAGCTCTGCGCGATACAGAACCTGGCCGCAGCTATCACACTTCGTCCATACCCCTTCAGGAATGCTCGCTTTGCGCGTTGGGGTAATGTTGCTTTTAATTCGTTCAATCCAGCTCATTGATAACCTTTCTGCCTGAACCTGGTCGTATGCCAGTTTTGCTGTAAGAGGCGAATAATGCCATTTTTGCCTCCAACAGACCATGAATGTTGCACATTAAAACATAACAGCCCGAAACTTTGGATAAAAAAGTGGTCGAACCGCCAGGGTGCATTTACTTCGCTTGCTTTGCCGCCGCGCGTTTGTGACGGATGATTTCGATGACGCCAGGCAGTACGGAAAGCACAATAATCGCTACAATCAGTAACTTAAGGTTTTCCTGAACCACCGGCAAATCGCCAAACAGGTAGCCTGCATAGGTGAACAGCAGCACCCACAGCAGTGCGCCTACCACGTTATACATCGCAAAATGACGATAGGACATATGGCCCATACCCGCCACAAACGGTGCAAATGTGCGCACAATAGGCACAAAACGCGCAAGGATAATGGTTTTTCCGCCATGACGTTCATAGAAGGCATGAGTCTTGTCTAAGTAGCTGCGACGGAAAATTTTGGAATCAGGATTACTGAATAATCGTTCTCCAAAAACGCGGCCGATCGTGTAGTTAACCGCGTCACCCACAATCGCCGCCACAATCATCAGCACGACCATCAGATGGACATTCAGGTCATTGGTTGGCAGGGCCGATAGCGCGCCGGCCACGAACAGCAGCGAGTCTCCCGGCAGGAACGGGGTAACGACCAGACCGGTTTCACAGAACAAAATGAGGAACAGAATGGCGTAAACCCAGACGCCGTACTGCGCGACCAGCTCCGCCAGGTGAACATCAATATGCAGAATGAAATCAATCAGAAAACGTATTACATCCATATTGTCTAAGCCTTAATTGCACCTTTGTTTAGTCCGCTAAAAATAGCGGCCCCATTGGCGGCTTTGGCAGGTCAAACCGATCCGGATAGTCTACCGAAACCAGATACAGCCCTTCAGCTTTCGCCGTGGCTGCCGCAAGCGTTCTGTCCTTCGCTGCCAGCAGGTCTGCAATCCAGCTCTCCGGCTGGTGTCCGGCACCCACTTCCATCAGGCTGCCTACAATATTCCGCACCATATGATGTACAAAGGCATTGGCTTTGATATCCACCACCACATACGCGCCAAAACGACTGACGTTAATGTGCATGACGTTACGCCACGGCGTGCGGGACTGACACTGCACCGCACGAAACGACGTGAAGTCATTTTCACCAATCAGACACTGCGCCGCGCGATGCATACGTTCAGCATCGAGCGGTTCATAAAAATGCGTCACACCCTGGCTTAACACCGCCGGACGCAGACGCTGGTTGTAGATGACATAGCGATAGCGACGCGCGGTGGCGCTGAAGCGCGCGTGAAAATCATCCGGCACAGCTTTCACCCAACGCACCGCGATGTCACCAGGCAAATTCGCATTTACACCCAGCGTCCAGGCTGCATCCTTACGCACGGCGGTGGTTTCAAAGTGCACCACCTGCCCCGTGCCGTGAACACCCGCGTCCGTGCGCCCTGCACACAGGACGTTAATCGGCTCGTTTGCCACCTGAGAGAGCGCTTTCTCCAGTTTCTCCTGGACGCTGCGCACCTCATTCTGACGCTGCCAGCCATAGTATTTACTGCCATCGTATTCAATACCGAGGGCAATTTTATGAACCGGCTTTTGTTCCACTTCGGACATCAGTACAGATACTCCTGCACCAGCTTCTCAGCGATCTTGACCGCCATCAGCGCGCCGCCAAAGCGAACGTTGTCCGCAACGGACCAGAACTGAACCTGCTCCGGCATACCGTAGTCGTTACGCACGCAGCCAACGGAGAGATGCGCGCTGCCGGTAGCGTCGCCCACCTGGGTCGGGAATTCGCTCTCTTCGGAAAGGACAATGTCCTCACCGCGGCCAAACGCGTCGCGCGCTTCTTCAGCCGCCAGCGGACGCAGGGCTTCAAAGCCGACCATCTGCGCGTGGCCGTAGAAGACCGGGGACTGCACGACGCTGGCGGAGATCATCAGACCTTCATCCTGCAAAATTTTGCGGGCTTCATCGACGAGACGACGCTCTTCGCGCACGGAACCTTCACGATCCGGCAGCAGCGGCAGCATGTTGAACGCCAGCTGGCGGCCAAAGAAATCATCTTCGTCGATCGGGATGCCGTTCAGCAGCTTCGCACTCTGCCCTGCCAGCGCATCGACCGCTTTTTTACCGTTCGCCGACGCGGACAGCAGGCTGGTCACGGTAATGCGCGACAGGCCGCCGTCGTCGATCAGCGGCTTCAGCGCGGTCAGCAACTGGCTGGTCAGGCTGTTCGGTACCGCAATGACGTTACGGTTGCGGTAGTCAGCCAGCACAAACGGGTTGACGTCCGGGACCACCAGCGGCACGTCCGGCTCAAGGGAGAACAGACCACTCAGGTCGATCACCAGACAGCCTGAATTGGTCGCTTCTTCAATATAAGACGCCGTTGCCTCTGCACCCGCGGCAAAAAACGCCAGCTGCGCCTGGGTCCAGTCAAACGCGGCAGCATCCTGAACCATCACGGATTTACCGCCAAAACGCAGATGTTCGCCCGCACTGTCGGTGCGCGCCAGGGCATAAATTTCTCCCACCGGGAACTGACGCTCGGCAAGGGTTTCGAGCAGGGCTTCACCCACAGCACCCGTGGCACCTAAAATGGCAATGTTCCAGCCTTCAGACATGGTGGTTTACTCCAGAAATAAAAAAGCGTCCCTGCCGGAGTATCCGACAGGGAGCATTAAGAAGACATTAATGCGCCGGGTGATGGACGGCGTTAAAACCCAGTTTTTTCAGCAATGTCGCAGCCGCTGCGTCATCGCACATCACATACAGGGAAGACCATTCGCGACGCTCAACGTAATTCTTACGCAGCTTGTCAAACTCACCCGGGATCCCCGCCACCTTACGCAGCAGTGCATCATCGCGGCGCACATCATACACCAAATGCACCAGCCTTTTCAGCGTTGCCTGATCGAGCGGGCCGTGCAGAGTGATGCGACCAAATTCAGGTGCGGGGAGTAAGGTATCCAGTGCCACCTGCTGCGGATGACCGATAAAGGCGCTGTAAGCTTCAAACACCTGCGTCGTGCCACGCGCTTTGCCTTCAAGCGTGTAACCGGCGATATGCGCGGTGGCTACATCCACCTTGTTCAGCAGCTCAACGTTGAGATCCGGCTCCGGCTCCCAGACATCCAGCACTACGCTGAGATCTTGCCCTTCATTCAGACATTTCAGCAGCGCGGCATTATCCACCACCGGGCCACGGCAGGCATTTATCAGAATAGTGCCAGCCTTCAAACGGCGAATTAGCGTCTCATCGGCCAGATGCAGAGACTTATACGGCCCCTCTTTAAACAGCGGCGTGTGGAACGTCAGCACATCGCACTGCTCAACCAGCTCATCCAGCGCGCGGAAATCCCCTTCCTCACCGTTGTCTTTGCGCGGCGGGTCACAGAGCAGCGTGCGGATCCCCAACGCTTCAAGGCGCTTTTGCAGGCGCCCGCCGACGTTACCCACGCCGACAATCCCCACGGTGCGGTCTTTCAGCGCAAAACCGTCGCGCTCGGCCAGCATCAGCAGGGAAGAGAAGACATATTCCACGACGGCAATGGCGTTACAGCCCGGCGCGGCGGAAAACCCGATCCCCGCCTGCTTCAGCCATGTATCATCCACATGATCGGTCCCTGCCGTTGCGGTTCCGACAAACTTGATCGCTTTACCGGCAAGCAACGCCTCATTTACTTTGGTCACCGAGCGCACCATCAGCGCGTCTGCGTCATCCAGTTCGTTGACCGGGATTGGGCGACCAGGGACAGCCTTAACGTTACCCAGGCGGCTAAACAGCTCACGGGCATAAGGCATATTTTCATCAACGAGGATTTTCACGTCTGAGTACCTGTTTGAGAGGAAGAAAACCTGCCAAGTGTGCCATAATCTGGCCGCCAGGCATATACGTATGCCGGGTTTACGCTGAGTTTTGACTTTAAGGATTTTTGACGATGCAGCCTATTTCAGGTACGCCGCCACGCCCTCCGGGTGAAGGCCCTGTCACGCCAAACGTTGCCGGTGAACAACCGCTATCCACGCAACAGCGCACCGTGCTGGAGCGACTGATCACGCGCCTGATTGCGCTGACTTCACAGCAAAACGCGGAAGTCTGGGCCGGGGTGAAGCATGATTTAGGCGTGAGAAACGATGCACCGCTGCAGTCGCGCCATTTCCCTGCCGCCGAGCAAAACCTGAACCAGCGTATTACTACCGCGCAGCAGAACCACACCACGCGCCAGATTGTCGCACAGCTGACCGAGCTACTGGGCCAGGGAAATAACCGCCAGGCAGTCAGTGATTTTATCCGCCAGCAGTACGGCCAGACCGCCCTGGGCCAGCTGACGCCAGACCAGCTGAAAACCGTGCTGACGCTACTGCAAAACAATCAGCTGACCATCCCGCAGCCGCAGCAGCGTCCGTCAACCGAGCGCCCGCTGCTGCCTGCCGAACACAACACGCTGAATCAGATGGTGACGAAACTGGCTGCCGCTACCGGCGAGTCGACGAAGCTTATCTGGCAATCCATGCTGGAACTCTCGGGCGTGAAGGACGGTGAGCTGATCCCGGCGAAGCAGTTTACCCATCTGGCGACCTGGCTCCAGGCGCGCCAGACGCTCAGCACTCAGAGCGCCCCTACCCTGCATAGCCTCCAGGCGGCGCTGAAACAGCCGCTGGAACCGCACGAGTTCGATATGATTCGGGATTACGCCCAACAGAACTGGCAGGCTACGCCGCAAACGGTGCTGACCACCGCGCAGGTGCAGGATGTGCTCAATCAGATCTTCGTTCGCCGCGCCGAGCGGGAAGGCGGCGCGCCGGAGGTAAGAAACATTCAGCCGATCTACAGTCCGCTGTTTGCGCCCGTTGTGGAGACATTCAGAACGCTCTCTGCCCGTCCGGGGCTGATATTGATTGCGCTACTGATTGCGCTGGCGATTTTCTGGCTGGTTGCCTAAAACTGCCGGGTGGCGGCTACGCCTTACCCGGCCTACGGTTCGTGCGGTTGTAGGCCCGGTAAGCGGAGCGCCACCGGGCATAAAACTACGACCTGCGAAACGCCACCAGCGTCACCACAATCCCCACCACGGCAGAAACCGCACCGGCCAGGAAGACAGACGGGTAGCCAAACGAGGTGGCTAACACCCCGGCCAGCGGCCCGGTAATTCCGTATGAGATATCCTGAAACGCCGCATAGCCGCCCAGCGCCGTACCGCGCACCTGCGGGGCCACGCGTTTCACTACCTCCACGCCCAGCGCCGGGAAGATCAGCGAACAGCCGCAACCGGTAAGCGCCGCACCCAGCAGCGCAACGGAGGCGACCGGTGCCTGCCAGAGCAGCACCAGCCCAATGGTTTCAATCACCAGTGACGCTACCGCCACCTTCACACCGCCAAAGCGATCCGGCATCCAGCCGAACAGGACGCGCATAAGCACAAACGCGCCGCCAAACGCGGTAAGCGTAAAGCCCGCCATCGCCCAGCCGCGGCTCATAAAATAGAGCGAGACGAAGGTGCCAATCACCGCGAAGCCTACGCCCTGCAGCGCCAGCCCGAGTCCCGGCTGCCAGATCTGTCCAACTACACTCCAGAGGGATGGACGCTCGCCTTTGTGAGCGGGCACCTTACGTACCGAACCGTTAAACGCCCACGCCAGCAGCGGCAATACCATCGTCGTTGCGGCCAGCGCCGCAAATCCAAACTGGCTATTGATGAGCAGCCCAAGCGGTGCGCCCGCGGCCAGCGCGCCGTAGATAGCCATGCCGTTCCAGGACATCACTTTGCCGGAACGCGCGGGTCCTACCAGCCCCATCCCCCAGGTCAGGGTGCCGGTCAGAAGCTGGCTTTCACCAAAGCCAAGGATTAAACGCCCCAGCACCAGCAACGCAAATTTATACACGGCATCGACCGGCAGGAGAGCGGCCAGCAGCCACGCGCCGCCCGCCAGCCCGCAGGCAAACATGCCCTGCAACGCCGAGCGTTTTGCACCGTGCTGATCCGCCAGCCGACCAGCGTACCCGCGGGTTAACACCGTGGCTAAAAACTGAATGCCCACCGCAATGCCGACCAGGGTGTTGCCATAGCCCAGCTCCTGATGAACGAACAGCGGGATCACCGGCAGCGGCAGGCCGACGGTCATGTAGGTCAGGAATACCGCAAAGGCGATGCGGAAAAGAGAGAGGTTCCCGGAAGGAGTGCCCTTCTCGGGGGTAACAGCCTTCATGCATAACTCCGTGTTCAGGCATAAAAAAAGGGAGCCTTCCGGCTCCCTTCTATTATACATTCAAACGCTTATGCTTTCAGCTTGCGCATAACCAGCGTGGCGTTAGTGCCGCCGAAGCCGAAGCTGTTGGACATAACGGTGGTCAGCGTCGCGTCCATTGGTTTGGTCACGATGTTCAGGCCAGCCGCCTGCTCGTCCATCTCTTCGATGTTGATGCTTGGGGCGATAAAGCCGTTTTCCAGCATCAGCAGAGAGTAGATCGCTTCCTGCACGCCAGCCGCACCCAGAGAGTGGCCAGTCATCGCTTTGGTTGCGGAGATAGCCGGGCTGTTGTCGCCGAACACTTCACGGATAGCGCCCAGCTCTTTCACGTCGCCTACCGGCGTAGAGGTGCCGTGGGAGTTCAGGTAGTCGATTGGGGTATCAACGCCGTGCATCGCCATCTTCATGCAGCGCACCGCGCCTTCACCGGACGGTGCAACCATGTCGGCGCCGTCGGACGTCGCGCCGTAGCCCACGATCTCAGCGTAGATGTGCGCGCCGCGCGCCAGCGCGTGCTCCAGTTCTTCAACCACAACCATACCGCCGCCGCCCGCGATGACGAAACCGTCACGGTGCGCGTCATAGGTACGGGAGGCTTTGTCTGGGGTTTCGTTGTACTTGGTGGACAGTGCGCCCATCGCGTCAAACTCACAGGCCATTTCCCAGCCCAGCTCTTCGCCGCCGCCAGCAAACACGATGTCCTGTTTACCCAGTTGGATCTGCTCAACCGCATTACCGATGCAGTGTGCGGAAGTTGCACACGCGGAGCTGATGGAGTAGTTCACACCGTGGATTTTGAACGGGGTCGCCAGGCACGCGGAAACCGCAGAACCCATGGCTTTAGTGACCACGTACGGACCTACTGCTTTCAGACCACGCGGGCTACGCATGGCGTCAGCGCCGAATACCTGCGCTTTTGATGAGCCGCCGGAACCGGCAATCAGGCCCACGCGCGGGTTGTTCTGATAAACCTCTTCACTCAGGCCAGAATCTTTGATCGCTTCCTGCATGGAGAGATAAGCATAAATAGAGGCATCGTTCATGAAACGAACCACTTTACGGTCAATCAAACCGGTGGTGTCCAGTTTGACGTTACCCCATACGTGGCTACGCATACCAGAATCTTTAAACTCTTCAGAGAAAGTGATCCCGGAGCGTCCTTCACGCAGAGATGCCAGGACTTCCTGCTGGTTATTACCGATGCTGGAAACGATGCCCAGGCCAGTAATCACTGCACGTTTCATTCAATACCTCTGTAAGTCGCACTATAAAAAGTTTCGAGTCGCACAATAGCGTACACTTGTACGCCGAACAAGTCCGATCAGACATTTTCTGCGGAAATTTGCACCGATGGACTCACATCGTTAAGATCGTGCCACTGCCTGTCAGACGAGTAACTTACGTGAAACAAAACGCTATACAACCCGCCAACCTCGAATTCAACGCTGAGGGTACACCTGTTTCCCGAGATTTTGATGACGTCTATTTTTCTAATGATAACGGACTCGAAGAAACCCGCTATGTTTTCCTCGACGGAAACCAGCTCAGCGCCCGCTTCCCTGCGCACCCGCGCAGCCTGTTCGTTGTCGCGGAAAGCGGATTCGGCACCGGGCTCAATTTTCTGACCCTCTGGCAGGCATTTGATCAGTTCCACGCTGCCCATCCTGAGGCTACGCTCCAAAGATTACATTTCATCAGTTTTGAAAAATTTCCGCTTACCGCACACGATCTGCGGCTCGCCCATCAGCGCTGGCCGGAACTTGCCGCCTGGGCCGAACAGCTTCAGGCGCAATGGCCGCCGCATATCGGCGGCTGCCACCGTCTGATTCTGGACGGCGGACGGGTGACGCTGGATTTATGGCTGGGCGACATCAACGACCTCACCGATAAACTCGACGATTCGATGAACCAGACGGTGGACGCGTGGTTCCTGGACGGCTTTGCCCCCGCCAAAAATCCGGATATGTGGAGCCAGCATCTGTTCAGCGCGATGGCGCGTCTGGCGCGTCCTGGCGCAACGCTCGCCACCTTTACCTCTGCAGGCTTTGTTCGCCGCGGCCTGCAGGACGCGGGTTTTACCATGCAGAAGACCAAAGGCTTTGGCCGCAAGCGCGACATGCTGGTCGGCAGAATGGATCAGACGCTGGATATTCCCGCTCAGGCCCCCTGGTTTGCGCGCAGCGCGAGCACATCTCGCGAAGTGGCAATCATTGGCGGAGGGATCGCCAGCGCCCTGCTCGCGCTCGCGCTTGTGCATCGTGGCTGGGAGGTTACGCTCTATTGTGCTGACGAGATGCCCGCCAGCGGGGCCTCCGGCAACCGTCAGGGCGCGCTTTATCCGCTTTTAAGCGCGCACGACCCGGCACTGTTCCAGTTTTTCCCTGCGGCCTTTACCTTCGCCCGTCGCCTGTACGACGGGCTGCCAGTGGCATTCGACCATGACTGGTGCGGCGTGACGCAGCTCGGCTGGGATGAGAAGAGCCAACAAAAAATCGCGCAGATGCTATCGCTGGGTCTGCCGGAGGAGATTGCCCGCGCGGTAAGCGCGCAGGAAGTGGCAGACACCGCGGGCGTGGACACCGGCTGTGGCGGCATTCAGTATCCGCTCGGCGGCTGGCTGTGCCCGGCTGAACTGACCGCGGCGGCGATTAGCCTGGCGCAGTCACGCGGCCTGACGGTGCACTATGCCCACAAGGTTGAATCGCTCAGCCGAAGAGAGCACTGGAATCTGCGTTTTGCTGATGGCAAAGCGGCACAGCATGCCAGCGTTGTGCTGGCAAACGGACATAACATCAGCCAGTTTATCCAGACAGAGACGTTGCCGGTTTATCCGGTTGGCGGCCAGGTAAGTCATATTCCTTCCGCGCCCGAACTGAGCAAACTGCGTCAGGTGCTGTGCTATGACGGCTATCTGACGCCGCAAAATCCGTCTAACGGCCATCACTGCATCGGCGCCAGCTATCATCGCGGCGAGACGGATATGCGCTACAGCGAAGCGGATCAGGCGCAGAACCGCCAGCGCCTGATTGACTGTTTCCCGAACGCGGCGTGGGCGAAGGAGGTTGACGTCAGCGCGGGGGAAGCGCGCTGCGGCGTGCGCTGTGCCACCCGCGATCATCTGCCGATGGCGGGAAATGTGCCGGACTATGAGGCAACGCTTGAGGCCTATCAGGATCTGGCAGAAAACAGGGATGCGGCGGTGAGTGCCCCGGTTTATCCGGAACTGTTCATGCTGGGCGGATTAGGATCGCGAGGATTGTGTTCCGCACCGCTGCTGGCTGAAACGTTAGCCGCGCAAATGAGTAATGAGCCTGTTCCGCTGGACAGAACCACGCTTGCGGGGCTGAACCCGAATCGTTTGTGGGTACGGAAACTGCTGAAGGGGAAAATGGTTAAGTAGGGTGCGGTCAAATCCCCTCACCCTGGCCCTCTCCCCAAAGGGGAGAGGGAAGAGAAGGCGGCGGCTTAGCGTTTAGCCTGCTGGAACAAATTGTCCCACATGCCCAGTACCAGTGACTGGTCGCGCGGAGAGAGTTCCCCGGCCAGAATGGCTTTTTCCAGGCTGCGAGTGACTTCAGCGTGAACGGCGTCGGCAGAGTGATCGTCACCTGCTTCCAGCTCAGCTACTGCCAGCGTCAGGTGACCACGCAGATAACCGCTGGCGAACAGCTCATCATCACTGGCGTGTTCCACCATGTCATCAATTAACGCCAGAATGCGTGATTCAAATTCTGCGATCATCTTCTTTCCTCTGTTAAAGATCTTCCGGCCAAGGGAAGCATTCCGCCGTGATCTCCGGCGTGTGGTAATAATTCTGTAAAGCCTCGATCAGGCGCGCCGGACGTTCCGGGATGCCTTTCTCAAGATATTCCATCACCTGCGCATGCACGCGGCGCTGGAAGACGATACGGTCTGGCTCGAAGTCGCCTTCGAGGTTGTCACAGCTTACGTTGAACGGGAAACCCGCCGCGACGCAGAATAGCCACTCCAGCGCCTGCGGCTTGACTTCCACATCCTCAAACTGCCCCTGGGTGGCGGCGTCACGCCCGTCCGGGCAGTACCAGTAGCCGAAGTCCACCAGCTCGCGCCGGGCTTTCCCCGCGATGCACCAGTGCGAAATCTCGTGCAAACCACTGGCATAAAAGCCGTGGGCAAAAACGATGCGGTTATACGGAACCTCGGCATCAGCAGGAAGATAGATCGGTTCGTCGTCGCCTTTAATCAGACGGGTATTAAAATCATCAGCAAAACAGCCGTCAAAGATCTCGATCAGCTGTTCGTATTTATACGTACTGTTCATTAGTTCATCCCCAACCAGGTGAGGATCTCCTGTCCATGGCTGTCATAAAGAAGTTTGGCGCTCATCACCGCCGAGACGATAACAATCATCGGGCGGATCAGCTTTTGCCCTTTGCTTAATACCAGACGCGAGCCCGCACGCGCGCCCAAAAACTGCCCTGCCATCATCACAAAGCCGGTTGCCCAGATGACCTTGCCGCCAATGATAAACAGCAGCATGCCGCCGACGTTTGAGGTCGCGTTCAGTACTTTGGCATGGGCGGTGGATTTGGCGAGGTTAAACCCGGCCAGCGTCACGAACGCCAGCGCGTAAAACGAGCCTGCGCCCGGGCCGAAGAAACCGTCGTAAAAACCCACACAGCCCCCGGCAATCAGCGCAAACGGCAGGCCGTGCAGACGACGCTGGCGGTCTTCCTCACCGAGCTTCGGCATCAGTAAAAAATACAGGCCGATGCAGATAACCAGAATCGGCAGGATCTGGCGCAAAATGTCCGACTGCACATGCTGCACCAGCAAGGCGCCCCCCGTCGAGCCAATAAACGTCATCAGGATATTGAGCTTCTGGTCGGCGAGATTCACCACCTTGCGGCGAACAAAATAGAGCGAAGAAGAAAGCGAGCCGCCGCACGCCTGCAGTTTGTTGGTAGCAAGCGCCTGCGCCGGACTCATGCCTGCCGCCAGCAGCGCGGGCACGGTTAACAACCCTCCGCCGCCCGCGAGCGCATCGATAAAACCGGCCAGCATGGCCACGAAGAACAGCACCACCAGCAGCAGCGGTGACACCATAAACAGATCGACGAAATTATCCATTAAAGTACATGCTCATCCAGTAGCGCCTGGCAGGAAGGCGGCAACGGAGGCGGTGTCTTCTTCTCAGGCTTAGAGGTTCCAGGTTTTGCTGGCTCAAACCAGCTTTGCAGTTCGTAACCACAGCCATCGCCTGGCGGAGGTAACGGCTGATCTTCACATTCCAGGCTGTTCGCCGGGCAGCGCAGACGAACGTGCATATGCGCACGATGCTGGAACCACGGGCGTACTTTGCGCAGCCAGTCGCGGTCGGTTCCCGCATCCAGACAGAGCTGCTGCTTAATGGCCGGGTTAACGAAAATCCGCGTGACGTCGTTATCTTCTGCCGCCAGCTTGATCATGCTGGAGACCTCCCGCGTCCAGAGCGAGGGCACCACGCTTTTGCCATCACGCGCCACCAGATCCAGCGCCTGCGGTTTCAGCAGTTGCGCAGACGTCCAGCGCGTTTTCGGCAGCTGCAGGAAGATATCGACATCCAGTCCGGTCTGGTGGCTGGCGTGCCCGCCGTTAAAGCGGCCTCCGGCAGGCATCCCCATATCGCCAATCAGCATCGTCCCCAGCCCCAGGTTATGCACCTGATTTCCCAGTCGCTGGATGAACAGCACCAGATCCCGGTGGCCGAAGTAACGACGCTGGTCGGTACGCATCACCTGGTAAGTGTTCGATTGCAGCGGCAGCTCCTGCGCCCCGACGATACAGCCGTTAGAGAAGGCGCCGATAGATTGCGCACTCCCCGCCACCGGATGGGTGATTTTTTGCCACGGCGTGGCGGCCAGACTGGCTCCACTGGCAAGTAGCGCCAGCAGAGCAATTGCGGTTTTTTTCATGTTTACCAGCGTGGAATGGTGGTCGTCACATCCGCATTCTGCGCGCGCTGGCGCAGGAAGTGATCCATCAGCACGATCGCCAGCATCGCTTCTGCGATCGGCACCGCGCGGATCCCCACGCACGGATCGTGACGTCCTTTGGTGATCATCTCAACTTCTTCACCAGAGCGGTTAATCGTGTGGCCCGGCACGGTAATGCTGGAAGTCGGCTTCAGTGCGATGTTGGCAACAATTTGCTGCCCGCTGCTGATACCGCCGAGGATGCCGCCCGCATGGTTGCTCTGGAAGCCCGCCTTCGTTATTTCATCGCGGTTCTGGCTGCCGCGAAGCGCCACCACGTCGAAACCGTCACCAATTTCGACGCCCTTCACCGCGTTGATGCTCATCAGCGCGTGAGCGATATCAGCGTCAAGACGGTCAAATACCGGCTCGCCCCAGCCCGCCGGAACGCCGTCGGCCACCACGGTGACTTTCGCCCCAATGGAGTCGCCCTCTTTTTTCAGGCCGCGCATCAGTTCGTCCAGCGCGTCAAGCTTGTCGGCATCGGCGCAGAAGAACGGATTTTGCTCGACCTGGTCCCAGTCCTTGATCGCCAGCGGGATGTCGCCCATCTGGGTCAGGCAGCCGCGAATGACGATGCCAAATTTCTGTTGCAGGTATTTCTTAGCAATCGCCCCTGCCGCCACGCGCATCGCGGTTTCACGCGCGGAAGAGCGTCCGCCGCCGCGATAGTCGCGGAAGCCGTACTTTTGCTCGTAAGTGTAATCGGCGTGGCCCGGACGGAAGACGTCTTTAATCGCACCGTAGTCCTGAGAACGCTGATCGGTGTTCTCGATCAGCAGACCAATGCTGGTCCCGGTGGTGCGGCCTTCAAAGACGCCAGAGAGAATTTTAACCTGGTCCGGCTCGCGACGCTGCGTGGTGTAGCGAGAGGTGCCCGGGCGACGACGGTCGAGGTCGTGCTGTAAATCGGCTTCGGTCAGTTCGATGCCTGGCGGTACGCCATCAACGATACAGCCCAGCGCCAGTCCGTGCGACTCGCCAAAGGTGGTCACGCGGAATAACTGTCCAATACTGTTTCCTGCCATCACGGCTCCGATGTTGTTGTTTGTGTTTGAGCGTTGTGAAACGGGCCGAAGCCCGCTGGATTAATCTTTATAGATGCTGAAGTGTTCGCGCGCGTCGAGCAGCTGCGCTTTGGTCAGCATAAAGACGCCGTCACCGCCGTTGTCGAACTCAAGCCAGGTGAACGGCACATCCGGGTACTGCTCTATCAGATGTACCATGCTGTTGCCCACTTCACAAATCAGAACGCCGTCATCGGTCAGGTAATCCGGCGCGCAGGCCAGAATGCGGCGGGTCAGCTTCAGGCCGTCTGAGCCTGACGCCAGACCCAGCTCCGGCTCATGACGGTATTCGTTCGGCAGATCGGACATGTCTTCCGCATCGACATACGGCGGGTTAGTGACGATCAGATCGTACTGCAGCGTCGGCAGGTCGCGGAACAGGTCAGAGCGGATAGGCGTGACGTGATGAATCAGACCGTGCTCTTCAATGTTGTGTTCGGTCACGGCCAGCGCGTCGGTGGAGATGTCGACCGCGTCCACTTCCGCTTCCGGGAAGGCGTACGCGCAGGCAATTGCGATGCAGCCGCTGCCGGTGCACATATCGAGAATATGCTGCGGCTGATGGTTAATCAGACCTTCAAAGTGGTTGTTAATCAGTTCACCAATCGGCGAGCGCGGTACCAGCACGCGTTCATCGACGTAAAACTCGTGGCCGCAGAACCAGGCTTTGTTGGTCAGATAGGCGACCGGAATGCGCTCGTTCACGCGGCGGATCACGCGCTCAACGATGCGGTGTTTTTCGCTGGAGGTCAGGCGCGCGGTACGCATGTCTTCCGGGATATCCAGCGGCAGGTAAAGAGACGGCAGCACCAGCTGAACGGCCTCATCCCACGAGTTATCGGTACCGTGGCCGTACCAGATATTGGCGGCGCTGAAGCGGCTAACCGACCAGCGCAACATGTCCTGTATGGTATGCAGCTCGTTTACTGCTTCATCGACAAATATTTTATCCACTCTTTCCTCCAGGGCATGCTCGCATAATTTTCGGCGGCTAGTTTGCCATGAAGACGGCGATAAATCAGCAATGACGCGTACCGCTTGAGGTTAAAAAATGCGTTTAGTCGGGTACACTATCGGAAATACGAGATGAGAATGACGAATGAAAAAGAAAACATCGCTCAGCGAGGAGGATCAGGCTCTCTTCCGACAGCTAATGACCGGGACGCGTAAAATTACGCAGGACACGATTGTTCACCGTCCGCAGCGTAAAAAAATCAGCGAGGTCCCGGTTAAACGACTGCTCCAGGAGCAGGCCGATAACAGCCACTATTTTTCAGATGAATTTCAGCCACTGCTCAATACGCAGGGAGCTGTGAAGTACGTGCGCGAAGACGTCAGCCATTTCGAGCTGAAAAAGTTACGCCGCGGGGATTATTCGCCGGAGCTGTTTCTCGATCTGCACGGTTTAACGCAGATGCAGGCGAAACAGGAGCTGGGGGCGTTGATTGCCGCCTGTCGCCGCGAACACGTTTTTTGCGCCTGCGTGATGCATGGCCACGGTAAACATATTCTTAAGCAACAGACGCCGCTGTGGCTGGCTCAGCATCCGCACGTGATGGCGTTTCATCAGGCACCGAAAGAGTACGGCGGCGATGCCGCGTTGCTGGTGTTGATTGAAGTTGAGGAGTGGCAGCCGCCAGAGTTGCCCTGACAGAACGGCGGGAAGCACATTGCGCCCCGCCATATCGCACGTCACATCAGATGGCTTTTGCCATCTTCAGGTTGCACGGACTCATTTGCCAGTTAAAGACACCTTTGCCGGTTTCGTCGAGGGTGACGTTGGCAATGGCAGAAGTGGTGAACATAGGCGGCGTTTCGCCCGGGCACAGTTCAGATACCAGATAGCCGACCAGCGGCAGGTGGGAAATGACCAGTGCGGAAGCGACACCTTCATTGCACAGCGCCTGAAGATAAGCACTCACAAGACCAACATCGCCGCATGGCGTCAGTTCAGGGAGAACATCCACACTGGATGGCAGGTTCATACACTCCCCTACCACGTCCAGCGTCTGTTCTGCACGCAGGAACGGACTCACCAGAACGCGTTCAATGTCCACTTTTTGACCTTTAAGCCACGTCGCCATTTGACGGGATTCGTCACAGCCACAGACGGTTAAAGGACGTACTGAGTCACTGGCGGCATCGAGTGCCGCGTCGCCGTGACGCATGATAAAAACTTGCATATTGCACCGCTTTTGTTAACCAGAATCACCGGCGTTAACTACCCGCGATTAATGCTCTGAGGTAGAAAACCCGATGGCCGGGCATTGTGCCTGATCCATTCGGTGAATGAAACGCTGTTTTTTACCTCAATGGCGTAAGTATAGTCAATCTCTGTTTACAAAATCGCCAGAACAGGTTCATTCACCTCAGGATTTACCCTTCTTTGACCTCAGCTTACGAGGACAGTTTCCCTTGCAGGCCAAAATGTCTGGCCCCGCTCCGCCATCTGCAATAATTCGTCACACGGTGTAAACCGCGGACCGTACTGCGAAGCAAGACGTTGCAAAATGGCAACCACTTCACCCGCGCCGAGTGTATCCATGTAACGGAACGGGCCGCCAAGGAACGGCGGGAAACCAATACCAAATACCGCGCCGATGTCGCCATCGCGTGCGCTCTTGATCACCTGTTCACCAAAGCAGCGCGCCGCTTCATTGAGCATCATCATGACGCAGCGTTCAGCGCACTGAACGGCAGACAGTTTCCCCTGGCCGGTAGCCGAAATAAGCCCATAAACCGAAGGGTCGACCTGTTTCTTGCTTTTACGCCCTTTCGCGCCGTAAAGATAGAAACCGCGTTCATTTTTTCTGCCTTTGCGATCGTCCTTCAAAATTGCGGAAACAATATTTGCAGGCGGGGAAAAACGTTCGCCATAAGCCGCTTCCAGCACAGGTATAATTTTAGTGCCGGTGTCGATTCCCACCTCATCCAAAAGTTGGATTGGCCCGACGGGGAAGCCAAACTTCACTAAAGCCTCATCGACGTGCTCAATTTTCTCCCCTTCCGTCAGCAGCCGCATGGCTTCGTTGATATACGGTGCCAGAATACGGTTGACGTAGAAGCCAGCCTTGTCCGCTACCACAATCGGGGTTTTGCCCTGTTTTTTCGCCAGCTTCACCACGGTGGCGATGGTTCGCGGGCTGGTGGTCGCGTGTGGAATAACTTCCACCAGCGGCATTTTTTCGACCGGGCTAAAGAAGTGCAGCCCTATTACCTGCTCCGGTCGCGCGGCTTTCGCCGCAATATCGCCAATCGGTAACGACGAGGTGTTTGAGGCGAAAATGGTGTGCGGTGCGCAGTGTTGCTCCACGTCAGCCACCATCTGCTGCTTAAGCGCCAGATCTTCAAATACGGCTTCAATCACCAGGTCCCGGTGTGCAAAACCGCTGTAATCCGTCGTGCCGGAGATCGTCGCCAGGGTTTTATCACGCTCGCTTGCCTTGATATGGCGGCGTTTGACCTTCTGATCAAGGTTCTGCCAGCTGTACTGCAGCGCGTGATTGATGCCCTTTGCGTTGATATCTTTGATACGCACGGGCAATTTGCCTTTGCTGGCGGTAACAAATGCAATGCCGCCGCCCATCAGCCCCCCGCCCAGTACGCCAACGGCGCGCAGCGGCGCAGGATCTGCGTCGCTGCCGGGATCTTTTTTCACGTCCGTACTTGCGAAGAAGATGCTGCGAAGTGCCTGAGACTGCGGCGTCATCGCCAGTTCACCAAAGGCTTTGGCTTCAGCGGCATAGCCGCTGCTGCTTCCCTGAGACAACCCGGTTTCAATCACTTCCAGAATGCGCTTTGCCGCCGGGTAGTTGCCTTTGGTTTTTTGCTCGGTTTTTTTGCCCACCATGTTGAACAAAAGCGCCCGCCCCAGCGGCCCGGCGAGCACGCGCTCGCGTACAGGGAGAGGACGTTTTGTCTGACGTCCTTTTAGCGCCAGCTCAACGGCAGCGTCCAGTAAAATAGTGTGCGGAACAACGCCGTCAACCAGACCCACTTTCAGCGCCTGACGGGCGCGCAGCTGCTTGCCGGTTAAGATCATCTCCAGCGCGGTGCTGACCCCCACCAGGCGAGGCAAACGCTGTGTTCCACCCGACCCCGGCAGCAGGCCTAATTGCACTTCCGGCAGGCCCAGCACGGTTTTAGCATCATCGGTGCAGATACGGCTGTGACAGGCCAGCGCCAGCTCCAGCCCGCCGCCCAGACAGGCACCGTGGATCGCGGCAATAACCGGGATCGGCAGGGCGTTGATCTCGGCCATCACCTGCTGTCCCTGACGCGCCAGATCTTCAGCTTCCTGCGCGCTTTGCGCACGTGCAATCATGTTGATATCGGCCCCGGCAATAAAGTTATCCGGCTTGGCCGAGATAAAGACCAGGCCGCGGATCGCTTTATTTTCGCGGATCTGCTTGAGCATAGCGCGAACCTGAGTGCCGAATTCAGCCTTCAGGGTATTCATCTTTTCATCAGGCACATCAATAGTGATAACCGCGACGTTATCGAGGCGAACCGTCAGATTAAATGCAGATGGCATATCCATTATTCAGCCTCCAGAACCATTGCTGCGCCAAGGCCCCCCGCCGCACACGCGGTGACAAGGCCAAACCCGCCGCCACGGCGACGGAGTTCGTGTAAAGTTTGGGTGATCATTCGCGCGCCCGTGGCTGCAAACGGATGGCCGTAGGCGATCGAGCCACCCAGCACGTTGAATTTGCTTTGATCCACTTCGCCGGTGGCATGGGCGCGGCCCAGCACGTCGCGCGCAAAACGCTCGCTTGCCAGCAGCTGGACGTTTGCCAGGGTTTGCGCGGCAAAGGCTTCGTGCATATCAATCAGGGTTAAATCGGCCAGCGTCAGCCCCGCGCGATCCAGCGCCAGCGGCGTGGACCACGCCGGACCTAACAGCATGTCCTGCCAGACATCAATAGCGGTAAAGGCATAGCTGCGCAAATAGCCCAGCGGCGTGATGCCCAGCTCTTTTGCACGCGACTCCGTCATCAGGATCACCGCAGCAGCGCCATCGGTCAGCGGTGTGCTGTTGGCCGCCGTCACGGTGCCGTGCTTGCGGTCAAAAGCCGGACGCAGTTTGGCGTAATCCGCCAGCGTCGAGGTACCACGAATATTGTTGTCTTCAGTAAGAGGCTCACGATAGGGAGGCGTGTAGGCGGTCATCACCTCTTCGGTCAGTTTGCCCTCCGACCAGGCTTTCGCTGCCAGCTGATGCGAGCGATGCGCCAGCGCATCCTGCTGTTCGCGGGTAATACCGTAGGTTTTCGCCATCTGCTCTGCGGTATCGCCCATGCGCAGGCCGGTGGAGTATTCCGCTACGGCAGGTGGCACGGGCATGAGGTCACGCAGGCGTAAACGCGAGAAGAGTTTGAGCTTCGCACCAGTGGTGCGGGCTTTATTGGCATCCACCAGAATGCGGGCCAGCTTTTTACTGACGCCAATCGGTAGTACGGAGGAAGAATCCGCGCCACCCGCAATCCCGGCGCGAATGGTGCCCGCCATCAGACTTTCCGCCACGTTTGCGACCGCCTGGAAGCTGGTCGCGCACGCGCGGCTGACGCTGTAGGCATCGGTATGAACGTTCATGCCGGTACCGAGAACAATTTCCCGCGCAATGTTAGGAGCTTCAGGCATCTGTACGACCTGGCCGAAGACCAGCTGTTCGATGACCTCAGGCGGAATTTCGCTGCGAGCCAGCATCTCCCCCACTACCATTTTCCCCAGTTCGACAGCCGGTATACCGTGAAACGCCGTCGCCTGACGCGCAAACGGCGTACGCAGACCGCTGACAATGGCAATGCGGTCACCTTGTCGGGTGATTAGCGGTAATGCCTGACTCATAACCTTCCCCTGTGAAAAATTTTACATGACTATAAAGTGGTCTGACCTGATAACAGTCTTAACCATTTTTTTACATTCAGCCAATCAGGGAAGCATAAAAATGCGAGGTAAAACACAGAGAAGAAAAAGAAAATGCCCAGGGTAAAAGCAAAACGGTAACCCGTAGGTTACCGTTTTTAGTGTTTGCGCCCTCTCCCGTGGGAGAGGGTTGGGATGAGGGTACCAGACCGCAGGAGTTAACGCAGACCCAGCTGGAAAATCAGCGTTTCAGCTTCGCAGGCAAACACAAAATCGATATCCAGCTTCACACCACCGTCCACTTCCGTGAAGGTGGATTTGATTTCACACGGATCGGACTCCACATCACGCGCGCGCTTGCTCAGCGCGGCCAGCGTCTCTTCGGCTTCTGCACGGTTGGTGAATACACGGCTGTAAGACGCGGTGCAATCGGTGTTGTCCATGATGGTGCCAACATCCATACAGCAGCAAACCGGGGTTTCATCAGCACTGCATTTACTCATAGCTCAATTTCCTCTGTATTCGCGCTATGCGCGAGATAAACACGATGCTGCTATTTTACGCCCCGGCGCTGGCTCTCTCCAGCCGTTAATGGCGCAAAATCGGATAAGTGACCGATATCACACTAAAAAATGATCTAAAACAAAAACCACCCTTTTGAGTGAGCCGCGATGGTCACAATTTTGCCAACCAGATCTCGTTTCAAGAAACATGTTTGAAAATATTAATAAACAAACTTGCAACATTCCGGCTGGTCGGACCTATACTCTGGCCACTGGTCTGATTTGTCTGTCATACCTCAGACCCTACACTTCGCGCTCCTGTTACGGTATGTAACAATTATTGAATAAAAATAACTCAATGAGGTTATGGTCATGAGCCAGAAAACCCTGTTCAACAAGACTGCGCTGGCAGTCGCAGTGGCAATCGTCTCTACTTCCGCCTGGTCAGCGGGCTTTCAGCTAAACGAATTTTCTTCCTCTGGCCTTGGCCGTGCGTATTCAGGGGAAGGTGCAATCGCTGATGATGCTGGTAACGCAAGCCGTAACCCTGCATTGATCATGATGTTCGATCGCCCGACCTTCTCTGCTGGTGCGGTGTATATCGATCCTGATGTCAATATTTCCGGCACGTCACCTTCTGGTGCGAGCCTGAAAGCAGATAACATTGCGCCAACAGCGTGGGTACCTAACCTGCACTTCGTTGCACCAATCAATGAACAATTTGGCTGGGGCGCATCCGTCACGTCTAACTATGGCCTTGCTACCGAGTTCAATAACAACTACCCGGCAGGCGAATACGGCGGTAAAACAGACCTGACAACGCTGAACCTGAACCTGAGCGGTGCTTATCGTCTGAACGATAACTGGAGCTTCGGTCTGGGCTTTGATGCCGTCTACGCTGATGCAAAAATTGAGCGTTACTCCGGCGAACAAACGGCTCGCCTGCCGAAAAACAGCAACAAAATTGCCAGCCTGAAGGGCGATGAGTGGGGCTATGGCTGGAACGCCGGTATTCTTTACGAGCTGGACAAAAACAACCGCTGGGGCCTGACCTACCGTTCCGAAGTGAAAATTGACTTCGACGGCGATTACAAGAGCGGCATCCTGACGCCGGTCAACAGCCTGGTCCCTGGTGCGGGCACCACCATCCCGTGGGGAACTTCCGGTCAAACTGTCCCTGGCTCACTGTCACTGCATCTGCCAGAAATGTGGGAAGTCTCCGGTTACAACCGCGTTGCGCCACAGTGGGCTATTCACTATAGCCTGGCCTATACCAGCTGGAGCCAGTTCCAGGAGCTGAAAGCAACCGGCAATAATGGTCAAACGCTGTTCTATAAAGATGAGAGCTTCCACGACGCCTACCGCATTGCGTTGGGTACCACCTATTATATGGATGACAACTGGACATTCCGTACCGGTGTTGCATTCGATGACAGCCCGGTACCGGCTGATAAGCGCTCTATCTCCATTCCGGATCAGGACCGCTTCTGGGTGAGTGCTGGCGCCACCTACGCGTTCAACGAGAATGCGTCTGTCGATGCGGGCGTTTCTTATATGCATGGCCAGAAGGTGACCTTCAAGGAAGGCCCGTACGAATTTACCTCTGAAGGTAAGGCGTGGCTGTTCGGTACTAACTTTAACTACGCGTTCTAATCGCGCAGGGATCAAAAAAGGTGAGCGTTGCTCACCTTTTTTATTTATTCCGAATCAATATCTTTAAGTTCGTTTTCAATAGCCTTCGCGTTTGGATTATCTTCCGGCTTCAGCTTGCCACCGTTGGCAATAAAGTCATGATTCTGGAAGTACGCTTCACGCACCATAATGTACGGATCGGACGACTGGCGCAGCAGGCCATCTGAATCAAGCAGTTGCGCGCGCGTTTCAATCCCTTCCACCGTCCATTTGCCAACCGACAGCGGCCAGGTGAGCCACGACAGGACCGGATACAGCGTATCGACCATATCGCCACCCTCATCACGCACGGTGAAGCTGCCATAGAACGGCAGATGAACGTAAGGCCCGTAACCGACGCCATAATGCCCCAGCGTACTGCCGAAACGGTGCGGCTGTTCACGCTGCAGTTTCGGGTTAGCCATGCCCGCGACATCGATAAAGCCCCCCATCCCCAGAAGGGAGTTCAGGAAGAAGCGCGTAAAGTGCACCATCCCCTGATACGGATCGCCCTGCAGGAAATAGTTGACCATCACCGCAGGCTCTTCCAGGTTACTGGTGAAATTGCTTAATCCGTTACGTGCAGGTTGCGGAACATAATCGCGCCATGCCACAGCCACCGGGCGAACCACATACGGGTCCAGCACGTTGTAGTTGAAGCTGTACATCGAGCGGTTAAATCCTTCGAGAGGATCGGAGCGTCCCGTTTGCTCCCCGGAGCTGGCGCAGCCCACAAGCATCGTCGCGCCCAGCGCAAGCGCCGACAGCCGAAGTTTCATAAATATCTCCCTGTTCAGTATGGCTATCGTTGATTGCCATCCGTAACGGAGCAGGTGGCGCTCCGTCTGAAAACGTGCAAGTGATTGTAACAGCACGCTTCACGATGTCTATGAGTACAATTACGGGCAGTAATCACCGTGACTCTGATCTCAGCATAGCCTGACTTTTAGAATTCGTTTCGCTGGCAATTTTATAATGTCTTTGAACGAGATGTATCACCTTTGTTGTCATTCCCGCCAAATTAAGAGCATCCCCACAGGCATCCCGATAAAAGCCGCTACGCTTAAAAGAAAGATTATCCTGTGGGAGCCGTTATGAAAGATGTGGGTGAAGAAAAAATTGGCGAGAGTAATGAGGAACATGAAATCGAAAGCGAGGAGAAAGCACGCGGCGAGAAGATAGAGATTGATGAAGATCGTCTTCCCTCCCGCGCGATGGCGATCCATGAACATATTCGCCAGGATGGTGAAAAAGAGATGGAGCGCGATGCCATGGCCCTCTTCTGGTCAGCTATCGCGGCTGGACTGTCAATGGGCGCCTCGCTGCTCGCGAAAGGGATATTTCATGTGCAGTTGGAGGGCGTGCCCGGCGGATTTTTACTGGAGAACCTCGGCTACACCTTCGGCTTTATTATCGTCATCATGGCCCGTCAGCAGCTGTTTACTGAGAACACGGTGACCGCCGTACTGCCAGTGATGCAAAACCCTACCCTCGGCAATTTCGGTTTACTGATGAGGCTCTGGAGCGTGGTTCTGCTGGGCAATATCATCGGTACGGGCATTGCGGCCTGGGCGTTCGAATATATGCCGATATTTGATGAGCCCACCCGGGACGCGTTTGTGAAGATCGGTATGGATGTGATGAAAAACACGCCGGTCGAAATGTTCTCTAATGCCATCATCTCCGGCTGGATTATCGCCACAATGGTGTGGATGTTCCCTTCTGCCGGTAGCGCTAAAATCGTGGTGATCATCCTGATGACCTGGCTGATTGCGCTGGCGGATACCACGCATATCGTAGTCGGCACCGTTGAAATACTTTATCTGGTCTTTAACGGCACGCTTCACTGGAGTGATTTCTTCTGGCCGTTCGCCCTTCCGACGCTGGCGGGGAATATCTGCGGCGGAACGTTTATCTTTGCGCTGTTAAGCCATGCCCAAATCCGTAACGACATGTCTAATAAACGCAAAGCCGAGCTTAAGGCGCAGGCAGATAAAGATAAAGCAGCAAAAAAATCAACCTGAATGGTGACTCTTTGAGCAGTCAGGCGGCAATGCGCTTAACGCAAAGTGTAAATAACGCTATACTCGTGCCGCCTCGTCCCCTTAGTTAAATGGATATAACGAGCCCCTCCTAAGGGCTAGTTGCAGGTTCGATTCCTGCAGGGGACACTTTGATCTTCCTTTTATTAGCCTGACAATCATCTGAACTCATTGCGCAGACATATTCTGTTTAATTTGAGCATATCGCGTTGCCAGTTGTTTAAGATGAAGCTCCAGTTGAGTCTTTTCAGCTTCAGGAAGCGCATATCCGGCAGGATATTGCGACAGGCGTCTGAGCTGTTCCTCAGCCGGTATCGTACGGTTAAATGACTGAATTGTCGAAAAAACCACGGATTTAAGCTCACTCACCGTTATATATTTTCCTTTTTGCTCATCCAGACTACTCAGGCGATTACTCAGTTGCTGAAGCTTCATCATTCCCTGATACCAGCTGTTCATGGCGTCTACAGGCAACGCCGTCGCGTTAAACTTTTTTTGCCACTGTATTATCAGCGCCTTAGACTCTTCTGGCCGTAATGTCTCGAGCTGTTCTAACAGCTGAAGACTATAAACAATACTCCAGTCAGGAGGCAGCTTATCCAGTCGTGCAAGCTGCTGCTGCGTATCTGAGATAAACGTACCGCTTCGGTGAGGATGCCGCCCTGGCCGTAGCCAACGTAACCTGGGGGTGAGCCTTTCAGCTGGGAAACAGTGTGAGGTTCCTGGTACTCGGATAGCTACTGTGCGCGTGTCGACATCCACCTGAATCAGCGCATTACCTTGCTGTTCACTTTCCAGTTGCTGCCGAAGCTTCAGGATTTCTGCCTGCTTGCTGACACCCTGACGGCTGGCCATCAGTTGCATAGCAATGGCTTTTTCAGCATCAAAGCGGCATTCTTGCTGCAGAAGGGTGGCTTCAAGCGCATTTTGCTGCTGTTCAATAATGCTCAGACGGTCTTCGTGGTGGCAGCTGCCAGCAGCAATATCCTCCAGCAAAGCCTGCTCTTCGAGTTCAAGAGCCGTCAGTTGTGCTTTCAGACGGACAATGGCTTCCGGTACGGTGTCGAGGCTCATACGCACGCGGGCGGCCGCGGTATCAAGCAGGTCAACCGCTTTGTCCGGCAACTGGCGTCCCGTCAGGTAACGGCGAGACAGGGTGACTGCGGCTTTGATCGCGTCGTCAGTTATCTGCACATTATGATGTTCGGCGTTATCCGTATGACCCGCGACCACAATCAGCCAACCCGGTTTGGCCTTAATGCCAACCAGCGAATTGACCAGCATTTTGGTCGAGTCGGTTTTCAGCACCGCTTTGCCGGAGTCAAACAGTGACATACTGTCGAGACGGACAATTTTCGGTACTGGCTTTGGCTTCGGTTTTGGCAGTGGCGGCGGAGGCACATAGGTATCAATGGCCTGCTGTACCGCCAGCCACAGGCGGTTGCCCGGATACAGCCCGAGCCCGTAGCGATGGGGCTCTCCCTGACGCTGCCAGCGCTCCAGCAGCAATGCATCCTGCTGCAGGGCGTGCAGAGCCTGCGCTTTCGGGTAATAGTGGTTCATCGGGATAGCCTGCCAGCGCTGAAGATCTGCGCTGACCTTGCGGATAAACGACTGGTTATGCCGCACGGACAGGGCAATAGCACCCAGGACGCATAACAGCAAAACCATCACCACCCGACGCCCGGTTTTGCCACCCTGCAACGGGGTGGTGTAGGGGGCCAGCAGCGGTAGTACCGCATCGGCAAAATGCCAGCGTGGTTCATAGGTCGTGATACGACCGGCAGGGGCAATGCGGGTCTGACGGAACAATAACTTTGGCCACAGCGCTGCTGCCGAGGTGGATATCGATCCGAGACGCAGGGTGACAGCAAACGGTCGTATGATCGGACACAGCCTGTGCGCTTTGCCCAGTTCGTCCAATATCACAGAATGAAGCAACGATGTCGCCTGTGTCAGGTACGGCTGAATAAAGGCCGTTTGCGGGCACTGCTGCCATTCGCTAAGGATGACAGCAGGTTCATCTTCAGGACACACCAGGGTCGTATTGTCCCGCACCACTATCCAGGGCGTGTCCGGGCCGCTAAATTCGGTGTTCAGAACCACCGGCACGCTATAGCCGGTCAGGTCACGTAACTGCTTCATCTGCTGACGCAGCGCTGTCAGGGAGGCGCGCAACAACGCCTCATCTTCATGCTGGTCCGGCAGACAGCGGTACATCACAGTTAGCTGGCCTGCCATCGTCGGCGTACGGGCCAGAAGACGCTCTGCAAAAGGCGTAAGTCCGGTAAGTTCCGCTACCCGTAGATACCAGCCCTCCGCCGTGCCCCGGCACGGCCCCCCCGCGAACATGGCATCATCCACATCACCGCATACCAGCACCACCGGTCCGGTATGATTTTCCGGTAGAAAGTGACCAGCGTCATCCGTCTGCTGTGCCGGCCGTTTTTGTCGGTAACGCCGATGGATAAGGACAGTGGAAAGCAGCAGTGCGAGCAGCGTCAGGACCGATTTACCTGCAACCGGCCATGCGAGAAACCCCCAGACCAGCCACAACACCGCGACAATACACGGCAATACCGGCAAGGCAGCCCGAGCAAGTGTTCGTCCACGCATTAGGGCTGCTCCGGCAGTTGCTGGTGCAGCAGATCCTGCAACCACAGATGACCACTCAACCACACAGCACCAGTCAGGATCGCCGCCAGTACGGTCCAGAACCATACGGACCTCAGCAGGTTATAGTGACGACGCCCGGTCTTCTGAACCACCAGCGAGGAGCCGGTTTCAAGCGGTGGCACGCGCTCATTCAGTACTGCAATAACTTCATCACGACGGGCCTGCCCCACGCCGGACAACCGGTACTGCCCCTGAAAACCGAGTGCAAGCACCCGCTGGTAACAGGTCAGTACGGCAGGCTCGGGTGCGGGGTGTCGCAATATCTCCGCGATGCGGTCATACAGCGCTTCACCGGCACGCAGTGAGCCAAAGTACACCGCCTGCAGCGGGGCTGAACGCCAGGCTCTCTGCCCCGCGTCCAGCATGGTCATGTTCAGTGCGTCACGGAACGTATCATCAGTGGAATGATTCTCTGTGGCGTCTGTTCCGTTGATATCCGCTACTGCGGCTTTCGGTTCCTGCCTGCGGTTTAGAACGGTTTCATCAAGTAGGGCGCACTGTGCGTAGGTAATGTGATCGATACTTTCTGCATCAAATCCGACCCTGTCCAGCGCCTCACGCACGCTCTCCACCTGCGCTTTACACGCGGCATACAGTGCCGGGCCATCCGTTATCTGGCCGCCGTGACGCAATTGCGCCACTGTGAGCCAGGTTTCTGCCAACAGGGCATCAATGTCGAAGTCCTTTATCATGAGCGCAGCACCGCAAACAGTTCCAGCTCAAGCTCGCCGAGCACGGACGGAACATAAAAGACGCAGACGCCTTGATCCAGCATTTCGCGGGCCGCATTACTCTCCATATCTAGCACAAAGTACTGGTTCTCCAGACGCACCGGTAGCGCAGCAGGCACGCGACTCAGGGCAATAAGTCCAATACCTTCAACAGCCAGACCGGACACTTCGCCAACATTAGCCGGAGCACCAGCAATACAGACTTCGGCAAAGCGTTCTGCAGTCTGCCAGGCAGGCTGATTTGCCCGAACGGAGAGATAGAAATCGGCTTCATCGCGCAGACGAATATCGTGCAGCACCGCTTTCCAGGTTTCGGGATCCAGGCGATCCATTCGGACAGCCACCACGCGTGACGGCAGGCTGGCTTCCAGCAGTTCGCTGATAAGGTCAAAGAGTGGCGGGAAGGTTTTCTCCGGCGTGAGGTGGTCGTAACCCGGAATAGCATCCAGATCGTGCTCAAGCGAGAAAGTCAGCATACTGCCGGCAAGACTAGCCAGTTCGCGCCAGACTTGCTCAGGATGCCTGTAAGGGAAACGCTCATACTCCGAGAGCACCCGGGCATGCGAATTCAAGGCATTCAGCAGCCAGAAAAGTGAAACATCGGCGACCGCAAAATCAGCCATCCTGTCGTTGCTCTCACGACGCATGGACATCAGCCGCTGACGGCGGGAGCGCAACTGACGATTCAGTAGTGCCAGGCGCTCACACAGATTACGACTTGCCGAAAATAGTGCCATAGGAGGGATAAAGTCCGGATCCTGACGCCACCCCCCTTGCCCGTCCGGCAACAGACGGGCAATGGCACATCTATCCCAGGCGCCGTTATCTTCATGTCCGAAACGGAATGCCAGATTAAAGCGTGCCACCGCCATCGACTCTTCTTCTTGCCCGAAACGATCAGCGATCGTCTCCCAGGCTTCTCGATAGCGCAGAGGGCGCTCTGCAGGTACTGTATCCGTCTGAACGTTGACGATCCCGGCCTGCATTACTGGTAACGCCACAAACACCGTCACAGGGGCATTATTGGCAGGAGCCGGTGCCTCGATTTCACGCGGCTCCGGTGGCATGTCGCAGAACCGTGTATCGATCAACGTGTCATCCGGGAGCCAGAGACGCAGTGATTGCGCCTGGACCCGGCCGAAGGCCAGCATCGCTTCATCCAGCTCAACTAGACCAACGCCCCATGGAAAGGCATTTCCACGGGCGGCGATGCCGGCCCGGGAAAATGCTTCCCATTCGGACTGCTGCTGAAACTGTTGAGGGGCTAAAAGCGCCCCTTCATTCCATAACGGACGATGAATTTTCATCCCTGATTTCCTCTCGCCTTACGATTTCGCTTTCGGCATCTGGGAAACCAGCGACAAATTGACGTCCATGCCTTCCACCTGGAAGTGCGGGATAGCGTACAATTTCACGCGGAAGAAGCCCGGATTATCCTCAATATCTTCCACCACCACTTTCGCATCACGCAGTGGATGAGACGCCTGCAGCTCGTCGCCCGGGTCGGTCATTTCGGTCACAAGGCTACGCACCCAGGTATTCAGCTCCAGCTCCAGCAGTCGGCGATCCTTGGTGGTACCGATGTTTTCGCGCTGAATCAGCTTCAGATAGTGGGCAATGCGCGACAACAGGAAGATGTACGGCAGACGCGCATTGATGCGGCTGTTCGCCGTTGCATCTGCGGTGTCATACAGCGCTGGTTTCTGCGTGGAGTTAGCCGAGAAGAAGCAGGCGTAGTCGCGGTTTTTGTAGTAGGACAAAGGAATGAAGCCCAGATTCGCGAATTCGAATTCACGGGTTTCCGGGATCATCACTTCGCTCGGGATTTTCACCTGGTTGCCGGTACCAAGATCGTACAGATGGATCGGCAGATCCTGGACCGCACCGCCAGCCTGCGGGCCGCGGATTTGTACACACCAGCCATTATTGATAAAGCTGCGCACCATGTTGGACGCGAAGGCAAACGATGCGTTGGTCCACAGGTATTTGTCGTGATCCGGACCTTTGACTTCTTCGACATAATTGAAGCTGCGAACCGGAACGGTATCCGGGCCATACGGCAAACGACCCAATACGCGCGGCATCACCAGGCCAATGTAGCGGGCATCGTCAGTATCGCGGAACGATTTCCACTTGATGTACTCTGCGCGGTCAAAATAGTTACCAATATCTTTAATCGCCGCGACGTCTTCCATTGACTCTTTGAGGAAGAATTTCGGGCCTGCCGAGCCGATAAACGGCATGTGTGCGGCAGCAGAGACTTTGGAGATATTGCGCAGCAGAGCGACATCCTGCGCTGAAGCGTCGAACTCGTAAGCGGAAATCAGCGCCGCAATCGGCTCGCCGCCTGGGGTGTCATATTCATCAATGTAGGTGTGTTTATAAAGACCACTCTGAATGACTTCTGGACAGTCTTCAAAGTCCTGACGCAGGTCTTCTTTAGACATGCTCAGCAACTCAATTTTCACGTTCTGGCGAAAATCGGTTTTATCCACCAACGACTTCACGCCGCGCCACAGGCTCTCAACCGCCTGAAACTCTTCATGGTGCATCACGGCGTCAAGCTGACGGCTGATCTGATAATCAAGCTCAGCGATATGGTGATCAATCAGGCTTTTATCCAGTTTTTCGACTTTTGAGCCTGCTTTGGTCAGACATTCCAGAAAGACCTGCATACCGGCTGTCAGACGTTCATCGGCGGTGGCATCCGACATCGCCTGCGCATCTTGCCAGATATCCAGGGCGCTCAGCTCAGAGACAGGGCTCAGATTGATTTTCTCAAACAGGGAGGCGTAAACACCACCCGCAGCCGGGCGTTCCAGCACCACGCTTTCACCGCCAGAAATATTATTTTGTACAGACATGAGCATTCCTTGATTAATCCGTTAAAACAGCCTGATGGTTACGATTTTTTTGACGCCAGTGCGGATAATTCATTTCGCAACTCAGCGCTAAGCGACTGGTCAAGAACGATTTTTTCCAGCTCTTTTCGGAAAGTCTGGTTATCCAAAAGGTTGGCTTTCAAATCACGGAGCAAGTTGCGCATCGCCAGCATTGCCTTCAGCTGCGGTATCTGGGCCGCCACCTGCTCAGGCGTGAAATCTTTCATGCTCTGGAAAGTCAGCTGAATAGCGTCCTCTCCCCCATCATCAGACAGCATATTTTTAACGGTCAGATTAACTTTTGGGGAATATTCGGAAAGGACACTATCAAAATTATTTTTAGTGATGTTAACTTTTTCACGCTCAGATATTGGCGCAGAATCCTGACCATTGCAGAAATCGCCTGTAACCAGCAATTTCAGCGGTAATTCCATTTTTTTGCTTGCTCCACCTGTATGCAGGTCAAGCTTCAGGTTAATACGTGCCTTCGGCACCTCATTCTGAAAACTGTCAGCCATTTAATCATCCCTCTTTGTTTTGCTAAGCAAACTTCACGGTGTCGTTCTTGATGCGCAATAATAGAATAATGATCGGCACAAAATCAAATGTGCAGATCATTTATCCGTCATGAGAAATTTCTTAAGAATTTTACACTGAAACATTATTATGGAAAGATTGTTCAACCCAGAAAAACACACTGCTCTTTACACATAAATCGAAGATTTATCTCGAATAAACAATCAAAGTCAGCTAAACGCTAACAAAAACATCGCGTATTGATTTGCATCATAACATTAAGCCCAAAAGCAAAGAAAGGAGCCCTTGACGTTATTTCACGCTGATTAAAATGAGATATTAAGAAATAATGAAATCTCTCATTTTTATTGATTGCATGAATAATAAATAAGAAATATCACAGAGAATTTTCTTATTCCTTCACCTGGAACGGTAAATAATTTTCTTAGATAAGTGACCAGGCACAAATTATCTCGCCGCCCGTTTTTACCAACTCCCCTGCTGATCAAATGTTGTTTCCATCACCACCGCATGCAAACTGATGTGCTGTTAGCAAGCGAATATAAAAACTGTGAAATCAAACACCTCCCCGATTGCCGCTTTTTTAATCAAAAACGAGTAATAGCACATAACATATAACGGTGCTACATTACGCCGACCACCCAAATCAGCAGTGATCAGGCAACGCCGTAAAGTTCGGTAAAGCCTGCAACCATCACCTTGAAGAACGGTCTTATTGGCACGTCGTATCGCACTCGCTGCGCTACCTTTACAGGCTCCACATAGGTTTCACTATTTTGTCTCAATCCAAATTTGAACGTGCGTTTTTACACCCGCGTTACTGGTTTACATGGTTTGGTCTTGGCGTTCTCTGGCTACTGGTTCAACTCCCCTATCCTGTGCTGCGTTTGCTAGGGTCGAAACTGGGCAGCGCATCCCGCTATTTCCTGAAACGTCGCGAATCCATCGCGCGCAAAAACATCGAGCTTTGCTTTCCTCAGTACAATGCTGAAGAACGTGAGAAACTCATCTCCGAAAACTTTAAATCTATCGGCATGGCGCTGTTTGAAACGGGCATGGCCTGGTTCTGGCCGGATGAACGCGTCCGCAAGTGGTTTGATGTAGAAGGGCTGGATAACCTTAAACGCGCACAGCTGCAAAAACGCGGCGTGATGGTTGTTGGCGTGCACTTTATGTCACTGGAGCTGGGCGGGCGCGTGATGGGGCTTTGTCAGCCAATGATGGCAACCTACAGACCGCACAACAGTGCGCTGATGGAGTGGGTTCAGACGCGAGGCCGCATGCGATCCAATAAAGCGATGATCAGCCGTAATAATCTGCGCGGTATGGTTGGCGCCCTGAAGAAAGGCGAGGCAGTCTGGTTTGCTCCCGATCAGGATTATGGACGCAAAGGCAGTAGCTTTGCTCCCTTCTTTGCCGTAAAAGACGTTGCGACGACCAACGGTACCTTCGTCATTTCGCGTTTGTCGGGTGCCTCCATGCTGACCGTGACGATGGTGAGAAAAGCGGATAAGTCAGGCTACCGTCTGCACATCTCTCCGGAAATGGCTAACTATCCGGAAAACGAGTGTGAAGCAGCAGTGTTTATCAATAAGGTCATTGAAACTGAAATCATGCGCGCACCGGAGCAATATCTCTGGATGCATCGCCGTTTCAAAACGCGCCCTCTTGGCGAAGCTTCCCTCTATATTTAATCCCTGCATGAAGGTTAGTTTCGCTAAGAAACTAGCCTTTTCAATCACCTGTCAACTCACTGCTAAACCGTCCTTGTTAGCGTCGCCCAAAGTGAATTTATTGCGTTGTGAAATCAAACTGTCGCCGTTCCACGACACTCGTAAGTAGCGGAAATTATTTAAAAAAATCCCTCTTGTCACTCCTCATTTTTAAGCGTACATTAGCGCCGTCTGGCACCAGGAAAGCACAGAATTCTGAGCGGGAGTCATCGGCGTAACGGGAAAATTCTCATTTCTGTTTAGCCGGGATTTCAGTTCTCTATAATCAGTTGGACTCTGTTTTTAAATGCGTACCACAAGATACGCGGAGCGATGAAACGTGAAATATTTCTTTATGGGCATTTCGGTGATCGTTTTAGTCTGGGCCGGAACCTTTGCCCTGATGATCTAGTGAGAACATGCAGTCAAAAAAACAGGAGCCATTTGGCTCCTGTTTTTTTATGTCATGAGGACACGGGGTTTTCAGCAACGCTCTTTGCTGAGAGCAGGCCATCGGCCCGGAACATACTCTTGATGCCCCTCACCGCCTGACGAATACGATCGCTGTTTTCGATTAAAGCAAAGCGCACATGGGTGTCACCATAATCACCAAAGCCGATGCCCGGGGACACACAGACCTTCGCGTCCTGCAGCAGCTTTTTAGCAAACTCCAGCGACCCCATCGCTGCGTACGGCTCCGGGATTTTCGCCCAAACGTACATGGACGCTTTCGGCATCTCTACCATCCAGCCGGCCTCATGTAACCCTTTCACCAGCACGTCGCGGCGACGTTTATACTGAGCAGCAATGTCGTGAACGCACTGCTGATCGCCCTCCAGAGCGGCAATAGCGGCAACCTGCAGCGGGGTGAAGGTACCGTAATCGTGGTAACTCTTGATACGCGCCAGTGCACTTACCAGCGTTTTGTTACCCACCATAAAGCCAATACGCCAGCCCGCCATGTTGTAACTTTTCGACAGGGTGAAGAACTCCACCGCCACGTCACGCGCGCCCGGAACCTGCATTATCGACGGGGCTTTCCAGCCGTCATAGACAATATCGGCGTAGGCTAAATCATGAACCACCAGCACGTCATAACGTTTGGCCAGAGCGACAACCTTCTCGAAGAAATCAAGCTCCACGCACTGCGCCGTTGGGTTCGACGGGAAACCGAGGATCATCATCTTCGGTTTCGGGTAGCTTTCGCGAATAGCACGTTCCAGTTCGTTAAAGAAATCGACACCTTCCACCAGCGGCACAGAGCGCACCTGCGCCCCGGCAATCACCGCGCCGTAGATATGGATTGGGTAACTTGGATTGGGTACCAGCACCGTATCACCGTGATCCAGCGTGGCCAGCATCAGGTGTGCCAGCCCCTCTTTCGAGCCGATGGTGACAATCGCTTCACTTTCCGGATCGATATCAACCTGATAGCGATCCTGATACCAGCGCGAGATCGCGCGACGTAACCTGGGAATACCGCGAGAGGTTGAGTAGCCGTGCGTATCCGGGCGCTGGGCAACCGTGCAGAGCTTTTCGACGATATGCGGTGGCGTTGGGCCGTCAGGGTTACCCATGCTGAAATCAATGATATCTTCGCCGCGCCGACGCGCAGCCATTTTCAGTTCAGCAGTGATATTGAAAACATAAGGGGGGAGACGATCGATACGCGTGAAACGGCGTTCAGGACTGAATTCAGCCATAGATTCCTCAGATTAACGTTAGCGCCCGGACCGTCCGAGCGACGCTGCCACCGATGTGGCGTGCTTAGAAAATAACCTGAAAAAAAACACGCTGTCGAGAGGGAAATGAAAAAAAAGCGCACGCGCGAAAACCGGAACACGGCCCTGACTGATAGCGGAAGCATGGGTTCTGATAACGCCATTCCGTTAGCCGTTATTTAACACAATGATATCAAAACAGTTACCTGGCGAACTAACGCTGAGAAAAAATCAGGGCACATCAATCCTCGGTATATAATCCCCTTTGTAAATTATGGTTTTTCCTCATTTGATAAACCTGACGGATAGCTGGTCAATGCGCCTCAGGTTTTTTATGATGGTTCTTTCCCGTTTTCCCAGGTCTGCTCGTGCACGAAATATTCACTATGCTGCTGGCGGTATTTGACCGTGCGGCATTAATGCTGATTTGCCTGTTCTTCCTCATTCGCATTCGCCTGTTTCGCGAACTGTTGCACAAATCCGCACACTCGCCGAAAGAGCTGCTGGCCGTAACCGCCATCTTTTCGCTGTTCGCCCTGTTCAGTACCTGGTCCGGGGTGCCGGTAGAGGGTTCGCTGGTTAACGTACGTATTATCGCCGTCATGTCCGGCGGGATTTTGTTTGGCCCGTGGGTGGGTATCATCACCGGCGTAATTGCCGGAACGCACCGCTACCTGATTGATATCGGTGGCGTTACGGCGGTGCCGTGCTTTATCACCAGCATTATTGCCGGGGTGCTTTCCGGCTGGATCAGCCGCAAGATCCCGAAAAAGCAGCGCTGGCGCGCCGGGATCGTCGCAGGCATGGTGTGCGAAACGCTGACCATGATCCTGGTCGTCGTCTGGGCTCCCACCACCGCGCTGGGGCTGGATATCGTCTCGAAAATTGGTATTCCAATGATCCTCGGCAGCGTCTGCATCGGTTTTATCGTGCTGCTGGTACAGAGCGTTGAAGGGGAAAAAGAGGCCAGCGCCGCCCGTCAGGCCAAGCTGGCGCTGGATATCGCCAACAAAACGCTGCCGCTTTTCCGCCACGTTAACGCGGAGTCGCTGCGTCAGGTCTGCGAGATCATTCGCCACGACATCCACGCTGACGCCGTTGCCATCACCAATATCGACCACGTTCTGGCCTACGTTGGCGTCGGGGAGCATAACTATCGCGATAATGATGACACCATTAGCCCAACCACCCGACAGGCGATTAACTACGGTAAAATCATTATTAAAAACAACGATGAAGCCCACCGGACGCCGGAAATACACTCGATGCTGGTGATCCCGCTATGGGAAAAAGGCGTGGTGACGGGCACGCTGAAAATTTATTACTGTCACGCGCATCAGATCACCTCTACGCTACAGGAGATGGCCATTGGCCTGTCGCAGATTATCTCCACCCAGCTTGAGGTCTCCCGTGCCGAGCAGCTGCGCGAGATGGCAAATAAGGCAGAGCTGCGCGCGCTGCAGAGCAAAATCAATCCCCATTTCCTGTTTAACGCGCTGAATGCCATCTCTTCCTCCATTCGTCTTAATCCGGACACCGCGCGCCAGCTGATTTTTAACCTGTCGCGCTATCTGCGCTACAACATTGAGCTGAAAGATGACGAGCAGATCGACATCAAAAAAGAGCTGTATCAGATCAAAGACTACATCGCGATCGAGCAGGCGCGCTTTGGCGACAAGCTCACGGTGATTTACGATATTGATGAAGAGGTCAACTGCGTGATACCGAGCCTGCTGATCCAGCCGCTGGTCGAAAACGCGATTGTTCATGGTATTCAGCCCTGCAAAGGCAAAGGGGTGGTCACCATCAGCATCACCGAAAGCGGCAACCGGGTGCGAATTGCCGTGCGCGATACCGGCCACGGGATTAATCCAAAAGTTATTGAACGGGTGGAATCTAACGAGATGCCGGGAAATAAAATCGGGCTGCTGAACGTGCACCATCGGGTCAAGCTTCTCTATGGCGACGGGCTGCATATTCACCGTCTTGAACCAGGCACTGAAATCGCTTTTTACGTCCCGAATGAACGCTCCCCTGTTCATACGACGACATCACTGTTACCTCAGGGTGAGTAATATGAAAGTCATCATCGTAGAAGATGAATTCCTGGCTCAACAGGAGCTCAGCTGGCTTATCAAAACCTACAGCCAGATGGAGATTGTGGGTACCTTTGATGATGGTCTGGATGTACTGAAGTTTTTGCAGCATAACCGGGTCGACGCGATTTTCCTGGATATCAATATTCCCTCCCTGGACGGCGTATTACTGGCGCAAAACATCAATCAGTTTGCCCATAAGCCGTTTATTGTGTTCGTTACCGCCTGGAAAGAGCACGCCGTTGAGGCCTTCGAGCTGGAGGCATTTGACTATATTCTGAAGCCTTACCAGGAGTCGCGAATTGTCAGCATGCTGCAAAAGCTGGAGGCCGCATGGCAGCAGCAGAGCGCTCCCGCTAGCGCCACTCCAACGGTACGCGAAAACGACACCATTAATCTCGTCAAAGACGAGCGCATCATCGTGACGCCGGTCAATGATATTTACTATGCCGAAGCCCATGAAAAGATGACGTTTGTCTATACGCGGCGGGAATCGTACGTGATGGCGATGAACATCACCGAGTTTTGCAGCAAGCTGCCGGCGGCACACTTTTTCCGCTGCCACCGTTCGTTTTGCGTCAATTTAAACAAGATCCGCGAGATCGAACCCTGGTTTAACAACACCTACATTTTGCGTCTGAAGGATCTGGATTTTCAGGTACCGGTAAGCCGCAGCAAGGTGAAAGAGTTCCGCCAGCTGATGCACCTGTAAAGAAAGCACCCTCTCCCGCGGGAGAGGGTTGTGATGCGTCAGAGGATTTGACCGAGAACCTGACGCAGATGGGCACCCGAACCCAGCAGGCCAGGGTTATCGTGCACGATGAGATAAACAGGAATATCCTGCACGTAGCTTCTGAAACGCCCTTTATCTTCAAACCCGCCGCGGAAGCCCGAGGCTTTAAAGAACTCGAGGAAGCGCGGTACGATCCCGCCCGCAATATAGACTCCACCAAAGGTGCCCAGCGTTAGCGCCAGGTTGCCGCCGAAACGCCCCATGATCACACAGAACAGCGACAAAGCACGACGGCAGTCGATGCAGCTGTCCGCCAGCGCGCGTTCAGTGACGTCTTTCGGCTGCAGGTTTTCCGGCAGACGACCGTCCGATTTCACAATCGCGCGGTACAGGTTCACAAGCCCCGGCCCTGACAGGACGCGCTCAGCGGAAACGTGGCCGATCTCCGCGCGTAACTCTTCGAGGATAATGCCCTCCTCTTCACTGTTTGGCGCAAAATCCACGTGGCCGCCTTCACCCGGCAGGCTCACCCAGCGCTGAGCAACATGCACCAGGTGCGAAACGCCCAGACCGGTACCGGCACCGTAGACCGCAATCGGCTTGCCTTCGACCGGCTCCGCGCCGCCAAACTGAATCAGGTGCTCCGGCTTGAGCATCGGGATCGCCATGGACACCGCGGTGAAGTCATTGATAATTTCCAGATGCGCGAACCCGAGGTTCTTTTTCATCTCTGCGATGGAGAATGCCCAGGTATGGTTGGTCATTGCTACCCAGTCGCCGGTGATCGGGCAGGCAATGGCGATGCAGCCGTCTTCGACGCTCACCTGATGCTCGTCCAGATAGACGCGGACAACGGCCTCGAGGCTAGGATAATCCAGCCCGGAGTAGGTTTTCGCCCGGGAAATTTCACCGCTACTTACATCGCATAATGCGAGGCGCGCGTTCGTGCCGCCCACATCGCCTACCAAAGCATACTTTGTCATTCTTCTACTGCTCCGCTAAAGTCAGAATAAATCTTTGGGACACTGTAAATTCAAGGCGTGATAACAACAACGACCGGAAGGTGAATGCCCGTGGATTATCGATCTTCGTCACAGAATAACTTTACCGTTTCAGCACCTTTTGCACTATTGCCATAAAGCTTAATGTGCAAAGTAACGTCATTGCGTTTTGTACAAGGAAATCATCATGCTCCACCCGCGAGCCAGAACCATGCTGTTGCTGGCAATTCCGGCGCTACTCATTGGCGTGGCCTCAAGCCTGGTCCTTATTATCGTGATGAAAGTCGCGTCGGTGCTGCAAAGTCTGTTATGGACGGCGCTACCGGCAAAACTGGGGGTAACCGCGGATTCGTCTGCGTGGATCATCCTGATGCTGACGTTAACCGGTATTGCGGTGGGCCTGGTGATCCGTTTCAGTCCCGGCCACGCCGGACCGGACCCGGCGCTGGAACCCCTGATTGGCGCCCCGGTTCCCCCCTCAGCGCTGCCGGGGCTGATCGTCGCGCTGATCGTGGGCCTGGCGGGTGGCGTCAGTCTGGGCCCCGAGCATCCAATTATGGCGGTGAATATTGGTCTGGCGGTTTACCTTGGCTCACGCATTCTGCCTCGCGTCGGCGCGCTGGACTGGACCATCCTCGCCTCCGCTGGCACCATCGGGGCGCTTTTCGGCACGCCCGTTGCTGCTGCCCTGATCTTTTCTCAGACGCTGACCAGTGATAACGACGTTCCGCTCTGGGATAAGCTGTTTGCTCCGCTGATGGCAGCGGCTGCCGGCGCGCTGACGACAAGCCTGTTTTTCCATCCCCATTTCTCCCTCTCCCTGCCGCACTACGGAGAGATGCAGATTGCAGATATATTCAGCGGCGCCATCGTCGTCGCGATCGCTATCGCGCTGGGAATGGTGGCGGTATGGTGTCTTCCGCGCCTGCACCGACTGGTGCATAAACTCAAACATCCGGTATTGATTCTGGGAACGGGGGGGTTAATCCTCGGTGTTTTAGGGACGATTGGCGGAACGGTGACCATGTTCAAAGGTCTGGACGAGATGCAGCAGCTGGCCTTCAGCCAGGTGTTTAGCGTCTCTGACTATCTGCTGTTTGCCGTCATCAAACTGGCGGCGCTGGTCGTCGCTGCCGCGTGCGGTTTCCGCGGCGGGCGCATCTTCCCGGCGGTGTTTGTCGGCGTGGCGCTGGGGCTGATGCTGCACGAGCACGTCGACGCGGTGCCGGCGGCGATTACCGTTTCCTGCTCAATTCTGGGGCTGGTACTGGTGGTGACGCGGGATGCATGGCTGAGCCTGTTTATGGCGGCGGTGGTAGTGCCGGATTCGACGCTGTTCCCGCTGCTCTGCATCGTGATGTTGCCCGCCTGGCTCCTGCTGGCGGGCAAACCGATGATGATGGCCTGGCGAAACGATAAGTAATCAGACGCTATTGCGCGCTTCCAGCGCTTTGGTAATGGCTCCCAGCAGCGGTGGGATATCGGCTTTTGGCAGCATCACCTCAATCAGCGAGAGCCGCTCGTGGTGCGCCACTTTTTCAAGCACATCCGCCAGCTGCTCCGCTTCACTGACCCGCCAGCACTGGGCCTGAGGATCAAGGCTCAGGGCCTGCGGGATTTGCGTCCAGTTCCATAGCGCAATGTCGTTGTAACGCTGTTCCGGCCCGTGGATCGCCCTTTCCACCGTGTACCCCTCGTTGTTGAGCACCAGAATGACGGGGTGCTGTTTATCACGCAGCATCGAGCCAAGCTCCTGAATGGTCAACTGCGCCGCGCCGTCCCCCGTCAGCACAATCACGCGCCGGTTCGGGCAAGCCGTTTGCGCACCGAACGCCGCGGCCAGGGTGTAGCCAATCGAGCCCCACAGCGGCTGGACGATAAAATTCACGTCGGCAGGCAAACGCAGGTCAATCGCGCCGAAAGCCGAGGTGCCCTGATCGGCCAGGATGATGTCTCCCGGGCGAATAAACGTTTGCAGCGTTTGCCAGAAATTCTCCTGGGTAAGCGAGCCGTCCGGCTGCGGGAAATTCATCGCGCTTTGCGATGCCGGAACAGGCTTATCATGCACATGCTGTTTACATAGCTCCAGCAGCGTTTCAATGGCCTGCACCATCGGGATGCCGGTAAACCAGATATCGCCGACGCGGGCGGCATGAGGCTGGACTTCTATCGTCTGCGCCAGCGTTAACTGATGGGTAAACCCAGCCGTCAGGGTATCGGTAAAACGGGTGCCGATACACAGCACCGTGTCCGCCCCCTCTATCGCCTCTTTTACCGGGCCGGCACTGGCCGAACCGCTGTAGGTACCGTAAAAACCGGCGTTACGTTCGTCGAATATGCCTTTGCCCATCAGCATGGTGGCATGCGCCATCGGCACGTCCTTCACCCACTTCTGCAGCGCGTGCTTCAGCCCGTGGCGCAGGACAAGGAAATCCGCTAACAGCGCGGTACGCTTACTGACTGCCAGCTGACGCTCCGCAGCGTCCCTGAACGCTTTCAGGCAGGCGCTGTCAGCATGCGCATGCCGAAGTGTGAGAGCGTTTACAGGCGGTGTGGCCGCTTTTTTTGCCACATCGGCAGGCAACATCAGGTAGCCAGGACGGCGCTCCCGGAGCATGGTGGTCAGTACCCTGTCGATTTCATAACAGGCGTTTTGTTCGGTCAGGATCGCCTGCGCGACGGTGATCGGCTCGCTCATATGGTAGAAATGACGGAACTCCCCATCGCCCAGCGTATGGTGCAGCAGTTCCCCTCTTTGCTGTGACGCCATCCCCGGCGCGCCAACAATATGCAGCACCGGAACGTGCTCAGCATAGCTGCCCGCAATGCCGTTCATGGCACTTAACTCTCCGACGCCGAATGTTGTCAGCAGCGCGGCGAAGCCCTTGCATCGGGCGTATCCGTCAGCGGCATAAGAGGCGTTTAACTCGTTGGCACAGCCCACCCAGCAGATATCCGGGCTGTCTATCACGTGGTCGAGAAACTGCAGGTTATAGTCGCCCGGCACGCCAAACAGATGATCGGCTCCACAATCTGTAAGACGGTCCAGCAGGTAATCGGCGACGCAGTATGGGGTACGCATAAACAGGTATCCTTCTAATGTTGACCTCACCTTGAGTATTAAATAAGCGTGATGACTGTCCAGAATTGGCGACAAGAAGAGTATGGAAAGAATGCTTTACAAAAAATGCTGGGCTATGCTGCTTTTTTTCACGTTAATGTAAACGCATACACTGTTTTTTATCTTCAGTACGAGAGGTCCTACGAATGGGTTATCAGCCGGACAAAAAGCGTTATCAGACAATGCAGTATCGCCGCTGCGGGCGAAGCGGACTCAGGTTGCCCGCGGTCTCGCTGGGGCTGTGGCATAATTTTGGTGACGCCACGCTTATCGAAAACAGCCGTCAACTTTTACAGCGCGCGTTCGATCTGGGTATTACACATTTCGACCTTGCCAATAACTATGGTCCCCCGCCGGGGTCGGCCGAACGTAATTTCGGCCGTATTTTGCAGGAGGATTTTCTGCCCTGGCGCGACGAGCTGATCGTCTCCACGAAGGCGGGATATACCATGTGGGATGGCCCTTACGGCGACTGGGGCTCACGTAAATACCTGCTGGCGAGCCTCGATCAAAGCCTGAAACGCACGGGTCTGGAGTATGTCGATATCTTCTATCACCACCGTCCTGACCCGGAGACGCCGCTGCAGGAAACCATGAAAGCGCTTGACCATCTGGTGCGTCAGGGAAAAGCCCTGTATGTCGGTTTATCCAACTATCCTGCCGAGCTGGCGCGAAAAGCGATTGATATCCTGAACGATCTGGGCACGCCCTGCCTGATCCACCAGCCGAAATACTCGATGTTCGAACGTGCGCCGGAAGAGGGTTTGCTGGATGTTCTGCAGGAAAAGGGGGTCGGCTGCATACCCTTCTCGCCGCTGGCAGGCGGGCAATTAACCAACCGCTATCTGAACGGTATTCCCGCAGACTCTCGCGCAGCAAGCGGCAGTCAGTTCCTTAACCCGGATCAGATCACCGAGGAGAAACTGGAGAAGGTACGTAAGCTAAACGCCCTGGCGGAAAGTCGTGGTCAGAAGCTGTCGCAGATGGCGCTCGCCTGGGTGTTACGCCATGAGGAAGTCACGTCGGTGCTGATCGGGGCCAGCAAAACGGCTCAGATTGATGATGCCGTGGGTATGCTGGAAAACCGCCAGTTTACCGCGGAAGAACTTTCTCTAATCGATCAGATCCTGAGCAGTTCAAAATAAATCCACTTTTAGCAAAAAGTGCTCTCATTCAGGAATTCGGAGTTGAGGCGATGAAACGAGCCTTTACCAACTCGTAATATTGCGTTAACAGGCCCCACAAAGGCCCCGATCGTGAAGGAGAAAGAGTATGTTCAGGTCACTGATTCTTGCAGCGGTATTACTGGCTTCGGCCCCGCTCGTCGCCACTGCGGGCGAAATCACCCTGTTGCCATCAGTAAAATTACAAATTGGCGATCGTGACGACTACGGCAGATACTGGGACGGTGGCTACTGGCGCGACCGTGACTACTGGAACCGTCATTATGAATGGCGTGGTGACCGCTGGCGCAGGCACGATAACGGCCTGCATCGTGGCTGGTATAAAAACAACGCCTATGAACGCGGCTATCGCGAAGGCTGGAACGATCGTGACGACCGCCGCGGCGGCTGGGGTCACGGCGGAAAAGGACGAGGTGGCCACGGTCACGGCCACGGTCATCATTAATGCAAAAAGGAGCCACCCGGCTCCTTTTTCTTTTATAACCCCAGCGCTGTGCCAATCAACAACCACAGGTTTAGCGCTACGACCACCACCACGATGGCCCACCCGGCCCGTTTTACCAGCGTCGTGTTAACCAGATCGCCCATCAGGTTTTTGTTGCTGGTAAAAATCAGCAGCGGTACCAGCGCCAGCGCGATGCCAAAGCTTAGCAGCACCTGGCTCATCACCAGAATTCGTGTTGGATCGAGCCCCATCAGAATCACGATAAACGACGGAAGCATGGTGACAGAACGACGCACCCACAATGGAATATGGAAGCGAACAAATCCCTGCATCACCACCTGCCCTGCCAGCGTCCCCACCACCGTGGAGGAGAGACCGGCGGCAACCAGGCTCAGACCAAATATCGTGGCGGCAGCATGGCTCAGTAACGGCTCCAGTGTGAGGTAAGCCTGGTCGAGATCGGCGACGCCAGTATGGCCGTTAAAGTGGAAAGCGGCAGCTGCGGTGGCCATCATCGCCAGATTCACGAAACCCGCAATGGTCATGGCGATAGCCACATCCCATTTGGTTGCCGAGTAGCGTTCTTTACGCGTACCGCCGTGAAGGTGCTGGGTCAGTGAAGAGTGGAGATAAATAACATGCGGCATGATGGTCGCCCCAAGCACCCCGGCTGCGAGGAATACCGCTTCCGACGTTGGCAGGCTGGGGATGACCATCCCTTTCCCAAGCTGCGCCAGGTTCGGCTGCGAGAAAACGAGCTCGACAATATAGGCCGCAGCAACAAACAGCAGCAGACCGCCAATAACCTTCTCCAGCGGTTTTTGCCCCCGACGCTGTAACATCAGGATCAGGAATGTGGCAATCCCGGTCAGCACCGCCCCCTGTAACAGCGACACGCCCAGAATCAGCTTAAAGCCGATCGCCGCCCCGATAAATTCAGCGAGATCGGTTGCCATGGCGATGATTTCCGCCTGAACCCAGTAGAGCCACACCGCCGGACGGGGATAATGGTCGCGAATTTGCTCCGCCAGGTTTTTACCCGTGGCAATTCCCAGTTTTGCAGAGAGCATCTGGATCAGCATCGCCATCAGGTTTGCCCAGACGACCACCCACAGCAGCTTATAGCCGAAGCTGGCCCCGGCCTGGATATTGGTCGCAAAATTACCCGGATCGATATAGCCGATGGCAGCAATGAACGCAGGTCCCATTAACGCGAACCGCAACTTGCGCGCTGCTCTGCCACTGCTACCCTCTACGCGACTGTTTGTCATCATCTGCCTCTGGAAATATAGCCTTTGCTATGTTTAATGCTATCAAAATGAGAATGATTATCAAGATCATTTAGAAAGTTTAAAATGATTTCTCTGATAGCTAAGAACAATAGATGGGCAGGTGGCGCGACATCACAGAATGTGAAAATGCGCGGTCATTTGTGAAGCGTAGCACACAAACTTAACTTTTCACTCATTTACCTAACATAACAAAAATGTATTGTGGATCACTAATTTTGAGACTCGTCACAGGATGTAACTATAGTGTGTCCTTGATCTCGTTTTCTTTTCGCTTGTTACATAGAATGTGCACGAAAATTAAACCTGCCTCATATTTGGAGCAAATATGGACCGCGTCCTTCATTTTGTCCTGGCACTTGTTGTCGTTACTGCACTTGCATTGCTGGTCAGCACAGACCGCAAAAAAATTCGTATTCGTTATGTTATCCAGCTGCTGGTCATTGAAGTTTTACTTGCGTGGTTCTTCCTGAACTCCAACGTAGGCCTCGGCTTCGTGAAAGGCTTCTCCGAAATGTTCGAAAAACTGCTCGGATTCGCCAACGAAGGGACCAACTTTGTCTTCGGTAAAATGAACGACGAAGGTCTGGCATTCTTCTTCCTGAAGGTGTTGTGCCCAATCGTCTTCATCTCCGCGCTGATCGGTATTCTGCAGCACATCCGCGTTCTGCCGTTCGTCATTCGTGGCATTGGTTTCCTGTTATCCAAAGTGAACGGCATGGGCAAGCTGGAATCTTTCAACGCCGTAAGCTCCCTGATCCTCGGTCAGTCTGAGAACTTCATCGCGTATAAAGATATTCTCGGCAAAATGTCCCGTAACCGCATGTACACCATGGCGGCAACCGCAATGTCTACCGTATCCATGTCTATCGTGGGCGCGTATATGACCATGCTGGAGCCAAAATATGTCGTTGCTGCGCTGGTTCTGAACATGTTCAGCACCTTTATCGTTCTGTCGCTGATCAACCCGTACCGCGTTGACGCCAGCGAAGAGAATATTCAGATGTCAAACCTGCATGAAGGCCAGAGCTTCTTCGAAATGCTGGGCGAGTACATTCTGGCAGGTTTCAAAGTGGCGATTATTGTTGCCGCGATGCTGATCGGCTTTATCGCCCTGATCTCCGCACTGAACGCCCTGTTCGCCGCTGTGCTGGGCATCTCCTTCCAGGGCATCCTGGGCTACATCTTCTACCCTGTCGCATGGGTGATGGGTGTTCCGGCTCATGAAGCACTGCAGGTAGGCAGTATCATGGCGACCAAACTGGTTTCTAACGAATTCGTTGCGATGATGGATCTGCAGAAAATCGCCAGCACGCTCTCTCCACGTGCGGAAGGCATTCTGTCCGTATTCCTGGTCTCCTTCGCGAACTTCTCGTCCATCGGTATTATCGCCGGTGCGATTAAAGGCCTGAACGAAGAACAGGGTAACGTGGTTTCTCGCTTTGGCCTGAAACTGGTTTACGGCTCCACCCTGGTGAGCGTCCTGTCTGCTTCTATCGCTGCGCTGGTTCTGTAACGTTTACCGTAAAAAAAAACCGGGAGTCTTACTCCCGGTTTTTTTATGCCCGTAATTCTTCCAGCGGTTTGGGTTTGCCTATCAGGTATCCCTGCAGGTAGTCCACGCCGAAGCGTAGCAGCATCTCCCGCTGCGCTGGCGTCTCAACATATTCTGCCACCACACACAGTGATTTCGTCTTCGCCAGATTACATATCGACTGGACGATCATTGCGTCCATATCATCAGTACAAATATCTTTCACGAAACAGCCGTCAATTTTAATGATGTCTGCCTGCAGGCGTCTCAGACGCTCATAGTTGGCGTAGCCGGTTCCAAAATCATCGATGGCAATACGGAAACCGTAATCCCGCAGTTGCTGAATATTGTGGATGCTGCAGCCGGAATTGGAAAAGGCCTGCTCTTCGGTGATCTCAATCACCACAGCCTGAGGCGCAACGCCGTACCGTTCAAAGAGAGAGCAAATCTCGGTCGCCACCTCTTTTTGCATCAGCGTAAGCGGCATCAGATTGACAGAGAAACGGGCGCCAGCCTGCGTCGCTGGGTGATCGCGCAGCCACAACAGCAATTTTTCCATGATGCACATATCAAACCGATGGCTGAGGTTGAACTGGGCAATCAGCGGAATAAAGCGGTCAGGGGTGATGATCTCGCCCTCGCTCTCCATACGCGCCAGAATTTCGTAGTACCCGCTACCGTCAGCTTTCTGGATCGGCTGCGTGTATAAATGGAACTGATCCGCCTCCAGGGCGTGCTTAATCCGCGCCAGCATCAGGACACGCTCCGTTGTTTGTCCTGATGCAGCTTCCAGGCTATTCGTCAGCGCAAGAACGTTGTGCGCTCCGCAGGATTGCTCGGCCAGCCAGCTCAGCTGCCCCAGCGTGTGGTGCAGTCTCTCACCGTTTTCGACCATTCCCCAGGACGCGCCAAATTCGATATCCAGCCCGGTATTGTTCCAGAAAATCTTACGGCTGTTCAGCCGATCAACCATATGCTGGAGGCGCTCAGCCGTTCCCTGCCCAAGTAATACCAGCACCAGCTCGCTTCCCGGCAGCTGGAAAAGCGTCTCATCTTTCTGCAACAGCGGCTGGAGGGAGGTCGTGACCATCCGTTTGCAGTGCACCCGCATGAGAATGCCGTAATGGCGGCTCAAAAACTCCAGATTATCCATGCGAAGGCAACACACTTTGGCATCCGGATGGTCGAGGAGAAAATCTTCCAGCGCACGAATGTTGGGTAATCCGGTCAAAGGATCGGTGAGCGCCCTGTCCTGCCAGCCCTGCTTCAACCATTCGCTACGCTGATAGATCCGCGACATATAAAGCAGGCAGATAGCAAAAGAGATCAGCACCGACAGGATAAAGGAGAGCGAATGGCCCGACTCCACACCGTTAAGAAAGTTGTAGTTGTAGGTCAACAGCAGAAGCGCGGAGGTGGCCCACAGCAGAGAGATAAGCGCGTAGCTCAGACGGCTAATCGCTAATGTAAAGAGAATGAAAATAACCGGCATCAAATAGCCTGCAATAACAGGCGACTCAAAAGGCGCACATAAAATTGCAATAATGGCGATTAACAGCATCAGCCAGACGAATATATATAATGATTTCTTGTGTAAAAACACGGGCTTCACACTTCGCCGCCAGAATTTGACGGCATAACGAGGATTAATAATCATTCTTAACGGATAATAGAACATCATGGTAAAAATCATCGCCGCGCATATCAGACTTTGAATATCAACGACATTATAAATTACCGTTCCTTCGCCAAAGAAAGTGGAGATTGTGACCGGGAAATCAAAGAAATAGCCAGCCAGATACATCGACATTTTAACGCCTATCGGCACCATAAAGCCGAGCCAAAATATGCGTAAACCGATGTATTTGTTGGGCATGCAGTAGCGCCAGCGTCGGCCCAGAAGGAGGCGAAGGACGCCGCAGGCAGCGAATACGGAGAACGTCTGACAGAACAGTAATACTGAATATTGTAGCGGTGCTAAATTAACGTTAAATATATTAGCAACCATAAAACTTATAAGAATAGGCAGAATACCGCGGCGCCCCAATAACAGCATAACCGCCAGCATAACGCTTAACGGGAGCCACGCTAAATAAACGTCATGTTCATTAACAATTGCACGAGGGGAGAGATAACGGGAAACGGGAACCGCAATCAGGCAGATCGCCAGAGCAATTATAAATATCTTTACATTATTATACGTTTTTCTATTCATTAAGCTGGAGAGATTATTATCCGTTCATATCATTGACCGCATGGATAATAGGTTTATTAATTACACGAATCAAGTTGAAGTCTATTTATAGACTGATTTATTGATTTCAGTTGAGGTGAGATATGGGAAAACACCATTTTGGCAACAAAATATGTTTAGGGGTGTTACAAACACATAAAAAAAACCCTCGTCTTTTGACGAGGGTTTAAAATTTTGGTGGAGCTAAGCGGGATCGAACCGCTGACCTCTTGCATGCCATGCAAGCGCTCTCCCAGCTGAGCTATAGCCCCACATTTGACTTTACTGACCGCACTCTGTTGGGTTCAGAGTTTGGTGGAGCTAAGCGGGATCGAACCGCTGACCTCCTGCATGCCATGCAGGCGCTCTCCCAGCTGAGCTATAGCCCCATCGTAAAGCTGTCACGTTGACGGGCGGCATAATATGAATTCCGCTGGGGAGTGTCAACGGCAAAATCAATGACTGCAGTTCAATCGCCGAAAAATCATGCAAATGAATCACTTTGCGAGCCTGCTCGCAGTCATGAGTTAAGCCTGTCACGTTTTCACGTAAAACGGTGCTATAAAATGAGCCGTTAATTACCCACACGAATATTCAGGAAATTGCATGATCAAGGAACGAATGACGCCAGAAGAGTTAGCCCTGCTCACTGGCTATAGCCGACAGACCATCAATAAATGGGTACGTAAAGAGGGTTGGATAACATCACCAAAACCAGGAGTCCAGGGCGGGAAAGCGCGCCTGGTGCATGTGAACGATAAGGTGCGTGAGTTTATCCGCAGCGCACGCCGGGCAACGGAAACATCCGCTATGCCTGACGGCATCAGCCATGATGGTTCGCTTCATACCCTACTCCTGACGCTGGCAAATGAAATGACGCCGGAAGAGCAGAAGCAGATGACATCGCTGTTAATGCGGGAAGGGATTACCGGTTTGCTGCAACGTTTAGGGATTCGCGACCAGAACTAATATGAAAAGATTACGTAGCAAAATGACCACGGAAGAGCTGGCGGAAAGTTTGGGCGTTGCCAGACAAACGGTGAATCGCTGGATACGCCAGCAGGGGTGGAAAACCGAAGGGCTCAACGGCGTGAAAGGTGGTCGGGCGCGGCTTATCCACGTTGATGCACGGGTGAAGGAACACATCATGAGTCTGCCCGCTATCCGTAACCGTCAGGCGGTTTATCATCTGGCTGAAGTGACCTCATCCTACAATGAACAGCCTTCACACCTGCGTCCGGGCATTATTGAAACGCTGGAGAGTATGACCGAGCTTGAACAGCAGCGCCTGGATACCTTACTAAAACGTGAAGGCATACGCGGTTTTCTTACTCGTCTGGATATTGCTGAATAAAAAAAACGGCAGGGTAACCTGCCGTTTTCTTGTATAAGGCGTTGTTACTGCTGATTTTCACGTTCAGCAATAAAGTCCAGCGCCTTGTTAATGCGCGCCACGCTGCGTGACTTACCGATGGCATGAACGGTGACATCCAGAGCCGGAGACTGACCCGCACCGGTCACCGCAACGCGCAGCGGCATGCCGACTTTACCCATACCCACTTCCAGCTCGTCTGCCGTCGCCTGAATGGCGTGATGCACATTCTCAGCGCTCCAGTCGGTGAGCGCAGCCAGCTTGTCGCGCACCACTTCCAGCGGCTGACGCGCAACCGGGCGGAGGTGCTTCTTCGCGGCGTCAGCGTCGAACTCATCAAACTCTTCATAGAAGTAGCGGCAGCTTTCGGCAATTTCTTTCAGCGTTTTGCAGCGCTCGCCGAGCAGTTTCACCAGGTCCGCCAGCTCAGGGCCAGTGCGGGTATCAATGTTTGCCTGCTCAATGTGCCACTGCAGGTAAGTCGCCACATATTCCGGCGGCATGGTATTGATGTAGTGATGGTTCAGCCACAGCAGCTTGTCGGTGTTAAATGCGCTGGCAGATTTGCTCACAGAGCTCAGAGAGAAGAGTTCGATCATCTCTTCGCGGCTGAAGATCTCCTGGTCGCCGTGAGCCCAGCCCAGACGCACAAGATAGTTCAGCAGCGCTTCCGGCAAATAGCCGTCGTCACGATACTGCATAACGCTGACCGCACCGTGACGTTTAGACAGCTTTTTACCGTCGTCGCCATTAATCATGGAGACGTGCGCATAGACCGGAACGGGCGCATTCAGCGCTTTCAGGATGTTGATCTGACGTGGCGTGTTATTGATATGGTCTTCACCACGAACAACGTGGGTAATTTCCATATCCCAGTCGTCAACCACAACGCAGAAGTTGTAAGTTGGGGAACCGTCGGTACGGCGAATGATCAGATCGTCCAGCTCCTGGTTGCTGAATTCAATTGGGCCACGGATCTGATCGTCAAAGATCACCGAACCATCCTGCGGGTTAGCAAAACGCACCACACACGGTTCATCAGCGGCATGCTCGCTGTGGTCGTGGCGGCAGCGGCCGTCATAGCGCGGTTTCTCACCGTTCGCCATCTGCTCTTCACGCAGCGCATCCAGACGCTCTTTGGAGCAGTAGCATTTATAGGCCGTGCCCGCCACCAGCATCTCATCGATGACGGCGTTATAGCGGTCAAAGCGTTTGGTCTGGAAGTAAGGGCCTTCATCCCACTCCAGGTTCAGCCAGTTCATACCATCCATGATGGCTTCAATTGCTTCCGGCGTGGAGCGCTCAAGATCGGTATCTTCTATACGCAGCACGAACTCACCTTTGTTGTGGCGTGCAAAAAGCCAGGAATAGAGAGCAGTACGAGCACCACCGACGTGCAGATAGCCTGTCGGGCTCGGCGCGAAGCGAGTTTTGATTTTCATGAAATGGCCTTACGTTATAAAGATGCCGGCAATCGGCAAATCCCGGGGAAAAAACAATGGGCAATATTCTATCACTGTGGGGGGATTCCTCAATGTCGATCCCTTTATCGGGGTGGAGTTTGCTGTTTTTGTTTAGAAATCATGCGCCACCGCCCGTTTTGCGATCGTTTTGTTTAATTTTACGACGAACGAATAAAAACTTTAGAAAATGCGTTGACTCATTTTCAACTCTCCCTATAATGCGACTCCACACAGCGGGGGTGATTAGCTCAGTTGGTAGAGCATCTCCTTTACACGGAGGGGGTCGGCGGTTCGAGCCCGTCATCACCCACCATCTACTTCGGTAGACTCGCAGTGTAGATAAGAATTGAGATTGGGCGATTAGCTCAGTTGGTAGAGCATCTCCTTTACACGGAGGGGGTCGGCGGTTCGAGCCCGTCATCGCCCACCATTCTCACCTTATCGCAGCAGTTCCGAAATGGGCGATTAGCTCAGTTGGTAGAGCATCTCCTTTACACGGAGGGGGTCGGCGGTTCGAGCCCGTCATCGCCCACCATTTCGGGTCGTTAGCTCAGTTGGTAGAGCAGTTGACTTTTAATCAATTGGTCGCAGGTTCGAATCCTGCACGACCCACCAATGTAAAAAAGCGCCCTAAAGGCGCTTTTTTGCTATCTGCGCTTTACATCTTCAACGTCGCAATCAACGTCTTTACTGCCGGCGTCGCCTGTTTCTCGTCATACACCACATACAAATCAGCCGGTATACGCTCCCGTAACGGACGAAACACCACGCCCGGCCACTGCATTTGCGCGTAGCTGTCGGCAGCAAGCGTAATCCCCATCCCCATGCTGATCATCGCCAGTACCGTTTGCGGTTCAACGGCTTCACGCACAATCATCGGCGAAAAACCGGCCTGCTGGCAGACGCGGTGCAGAAATGCCCAGTCAGAATGGGCTGAAGGCATCGTGACAAAATACTCATCCTGCAGTTCTGCAAGCGCGATGGTAGGCTCCCTGACCAGACGGTGATCTTCCGGCATCGCCACCAGAAAAGCCGCTTCACGCAACCGCAGGCTGGTAAACCCCGCGGCAGGTTCCGTTGCCATTCGCCAGATCCCGACATCCAGCTCCCGGCGCTCAAGCAGCGCCATCTGCATTACCGGCGATTTTTCGCGAAAAACAACATCAACATTCGGATGCTCTTTCAGGAAAGCACGCATCACCGTGCGCACCTCGCTCCACATGGCCGTGCCGACAATGCCCAGCTCAATGCGCCCTGCTTCCCCCCGGCCAATTTGCTCGACGCGAGCCAGCGCCTGGTTTGCACTGGCGAGCAAACGACGTGACTCTTCCATCAGCACTTTACCGGCGTGCGTCAGGGCGACACTCCGCGAGTGGCGAATAAAAAGTAAGGTGCCCAACTGGCTTTCCAGCTCTTTAATATGCAGGCTTAACGGTGGCTGAGACATATTGAGACGGGCCGAAGCCCGTCCAAAATGCAGTTCCTCAGCCACGGCCAGAAAATAGCGCAACAGCTTGAGATCGGTTCGGTAGACACGTTCCATCAAAACATATCCTGGCGATAACACTTATGCGCCTACCTTAAAGCCTTTCAGCGTTCGGAGGGGAAATTTAGTGCGCGACTGTGCGCATCTCGCTGTTTTTACTGGTGTGGCGGTAGTTAAAGCTGAAATAAAACACCACGGCAAGCGCCAGCGCATAGGCCGCAAACACCAGCCAGATCGTCTGCCAGTCTTTCACCCCGTCAACCGAGAAATAATCGACCGCCGCACCGCTCAACACCGATCCGAAATACGCCCCAATACCGTTAACGGTCGTCATAAACAACCCTTGCGCGCTGGCGCGGATATCGGCGCTGACCTCCTGTTCAACAAATACCGAGCCGGAAATGTTGAAGAAGTCGAACGCGCAGCCGTAAACAATCATTGAGAGCATGAGCAGCGCAAAGCCCGTCGCGGACGGGTCGCCAAAGGCAAACAGACCAAACCGCAGCATCCAGGCCACCATGCTCATCAGCATGACGGCTTTAATGCCAAAGCGCCCGAGAAAGTAAGGAATGGTCAGAATGAAGAACACCTCAGACATTTGCGAGACGGAGAGCAAAATGGATGGGTATTTGACGATAAAGCTGTCGGCATACGCCGGATTTCGCGCAAAATCATGCAGGAACGGACTACCGAAGGTATTGGTTATCTGCAGCACGGCGCCGAGCAGCATGGCGAATAAGAAGAACACCGCCATACGGGGCTGCTTAAACAGGATAAACGCATTGAGGCCCAGCTTGCTTGCCAGAGACGGAGACGTTTTCGACTTCATAACCGGAATGGCCGGCAGCGTCAGAGAGTAGAGCGCCAGCAGCAGAGACGCGCCAGCCGCAATGTAGAGCTGCACATTACTTAGCTCCGCTCCCATCAGGCTTATGGCCCACATTGCCGCAATAAAGCCCACGGTGCCGTACACCCGCACGCGCGGAAAATGGCTTACCGTATCAAGTCCAGCCCGTTCAAGACAGGAGTAGGAAATGGTGTTAGACAACGCAATCGTGGGCATAAAGGCCATTGCATTGACCAGCATGACCCAGAACATCAGCCCCGGCTCATTGACCTGTGCGGCATAGCAGAGCGCGACGGCGCAGACGAGGTGGCAAATAACGTAGGCGCGGTCGGCCCGCAGCCACTTGTCGGCAATAATCCCCACCAGCGAAGGCATAACGATCGCGGCAAGGCCTTTGGAGCTATAGACCATGCCCACGTCGGAGCCGGTAAAGTGTAGGGTGTTGATCATGTAAGCGCCGAGGGTAACCAGCCAGCTCCCCCAGATAAAATATTGCATAAAGGACATCAGCTTTAAGCGAGTCGTGATGTTCATAACCCATTCCTTATCGCAGTGTGGCCCTGGCGGGCCACTTTATTGTTTTACTCAGGCAATATGGCGAAGGAAACCACAGATAAGATTGATAAAGTTCTGGCGGGAAAGCTCGGCGGCGGCAAGGGTTTGTTCATGCGAGAGTTTGACCTCTCCCAGACCTTCAGCGAGATTGGTAATTGCTGAAACAGCCACGACCTTCAGGCCGCAGTGGCGCGCGGAAATCACTTCCGGCACCACGGACATGCCCACCACGTCGCCGCCGATAATTTGCATCATGCGGATCTCCGCCGCCGTCTCGAAGTTCGGACCGGGATAAGAGACAAACACCCCTTCATGCAGCGGGAAGCCTTCTTTCGTTGCCACGGTTTGCAGAACGGCGCGGTAATCCGCGTCGTAAGCATTGGCCAGTGAGAAGAAACGCTCGCCGAAGCGCTCATCGTTGAGCCCCACCATCGGCGTGCCCGGCATGGTGTTGATATGGTCGCTCAGGGCAACCAGGCTTCCAGGCTGAACCTCCGGGCGCAGTGAGCCCGCCGCGTTGGTGCTAAACAGCAGCTCGCATCCCAGCAGCGTAAAGGTGCGGATCGCGTCAGTCATGATGGTCATCCCGCGACCTTCATAGAAATGCCCCCGCCCCTTCATGCAGGCAACAGGCACGCCGGCCAGATGTCCCAGCACCAGCTCGCCAGCATGTCCATGCACGGTGCTCACCGGGAAGCCCGGCAGCTTTTCATAGCTCAGGGAAACGGCGTCCTCTATCTGGTCGGCAAGCGCGCCAAGGCCGGAGCCGAGAATAAACGCCACGCGAGGGGTGAAGTTTGGTTTAGCCGCACGGATGATATCGGCACAGTACCACGGGTTATTTGAGAGGGTCATAGAGGCTCCTTGAGAATGAAGGTTGCGATATCACGGATCGCATGACCTTAGTCTTATATCCAAAGCCTGTGCTCTACCTCCAATACACTTTCCTTGCACCACCGATACTGATTGTATATCAATGCAACTCCCTGCCAGATATGGCAGTTTTTCTCAAGCTAATCCCGTTGGTGCCGATACCTCTGTTTTATAGCGCGAGGAAAAAGTATGACGACCATTCAGGCTTCAACCCAACCCATTCAAACCAGCAGCGGCGGAAGCGGCGCTTCCGGCAGTAACGATATCGCTGCGCAAATCAGCCGCATTCTCGACAAGATCAAAAAGCTGACTCAGCAGTTAAAAGAGCTGGCGAACAGCCCCGGCAGTGCTGATGAGAAGAAAAAGCAGCAGGAACTGATTCAGACCCAGATCAAAGTGCTGCAGGCGCAGCTCGCCGCACTGCAGCGCCAGCAGGCGGAAGAGGCCCAGAAGAAGCAGGACCAAAAAATGGGCAACGTGGAGGGGGTAAACACCCCGTCAGAGAATCATCAGATTGATATCTACATTTAATCTTCTGATGCGTTAAACAGTGGGTCGCGTATGCGGGCCTCGGTTAATCGTTGCGCCTGAATACGCACCACTTCCCAGATGGCCTGTGCCGCCCCCGAGAGGGAGCGATTTTTTCGCCGCACCAGCATCAGCTTTCTTTCGACAACGGGCGTTAATCGCTTCACCGCCAGTCGACTCCCCTGCGGCAGGGGAAGCGCCAGGGCGGGCAACACGCTGATGCCAATTCCGGCTTCCACCATCGGAAACAGCGTGGCCGGATGACCAATTTCCTGCACGATCGTTGCCTTAACGCCCTGATTCACCAGCGCGGAATCAATCAGCGGGCGGCTACCTGAGGCATAATCCTGTAAAACCAGGTTAGCGCCCTGCAGAGACTGCCAGCAGACATCCGGCAACGCTGCCAACGGATCGTCATCCCGGCAGAGCAGTAAAAACGGCTCAGACAGGACGCTTTCACACTCCAGATCGCTCACCAGGCCGGGGTCGATCACAATACCAAAATCCACATCCCCCTGGCGGATACTTTCCAGCACCCACTGCTGCGGCCTGTCATGCAGGACAAAATCAATATCAGGGTAGCGTTGGTTTCCCTCGGCGATACACTGCGGGATAAGGTGGGCGGATATCGTCTGGCTGGCCGCAACCCGTACGGTTCCTGAAAGCTGTTGTCCCAGCCGCCCCACATCCCGGAGCGTGCTGTTAAGCTCATCCAGCAGGCGTTCGAGGCGCAGGGCCAGCTGCTGCCCCGCTTCGGTCAGGACCACTTCGCGCGTGGTGCGGTCAAGCAACCGGACGCCGGTCTGATTCTCCAGCTCTTTCACGCTGTGGCTGACCGCCGACTGGCTCAGGCCAATCATCTCCCCTGCCCGACTGAAGCTGCGGGCATGGGCGACGGTGACGAAAATGCGAAGCTGGCGTAGGGAGTAATTCATCTGTTTAATTCATAAATGGATGCAATAAATCAATTTTATTTCTCAAATGGAAAAAAGCACAATAGCGACATCTGTTTTCAGGAGTCATTATGAAACTATTTCGTATTCTTGATCCGTTTACACTCACCCTGGTAGCTACCGTTTTACTGGCCTCGTTCTTCCCCGCCCGCGGCGGTTTCGTCCCGTTTTTTGAGGGTCTGACGACGGCCGCCATCGCGCTGCTGTTCTTTATGCACGGTGCAAAACTCTCCCGTGAAGCGATTATTGCTGGCGGTAGCCACTGGCGACTGCATCTTTGGGTGATGTGCAGTACCTTCATCCTGTTCCCGATCCTCGGGGTGCTGTTTGCCTGGTGGGCGCCGGTTAACGTCGATCCTGCGCTCTACACTGGTTTCCTGTACCTCTGCATTCTGCCAGCCACCGTGCAGTCCGCCATTGCCTTTACCTCTCTGGCGGGCGGGAACGTTGCGGCCGCGGTCTGTTCGGCGTCGGCATCCAGCCTGTTAGGGATTTTCGTCTCCCCGCTGCTGGTGGGCCTGCTGATGAACATGCACGGCGCGGAAGGTAACCTTGAGCAGGTTGGCAAAATCTGCCTGCAGCTGCTACTGCCGTTTGTCCTGGGCCATCTCTCGCGCCCGTGGACCGGGGCGTTCGTGGCGAAGCACAAGAAATGGATCTCCAAAACCGACCAGTCGTCGATTCTGCTGGTGGTCTATTCCGCCTTCAGCGAAGCGGTTGTGAATGGGCTCTGGCACAAGGTGGGGGCAGGATCGCTGCTGTTTATCGTGGTGGTCAGCATCGTCCTGCTGGCGATTGTCATTGCGGTAAACGTCTTCGTGGCGCGCAAGTGCGGCTTCAGCAAAGCCGATGAAATCACCATTGTCTTCTGCGGCTCCAAAAAGAGCCTGGCGAACGGTATCCCAATGGCGAACATTTTGTTCCCCACCTCGGTGATTGGGATGATGGTGCTGCCGCTGATGATTTTCCATCAGATCCAGCTGATGGTCTGCGCGGTGCTGGCGCGTCGCTACAAGCGCCAGACGGAAAAGCTGGCGCAGGAAGAGACCCGCGCCGCGAAGGCTTAAGGACGTTTCAGGGGCTGCACCAGTTGGGTCAGCCCCTCGGTTTTAATCAGTAACGTGATAGCCATCAGCTCGCCCAGTCGCCCGGCAGGAAATTCGTCCTTGCGCGCGAACCACAGCAGGTACTCCTCCGGCAAATCGATCAGCCTGCGGCCCTTATATTTACCGAACGGCATCTCCGTATTAGCGATCTCAACGAGCTGCTCTTTCTCCACGTTACTCTCCTAACAGACGCATCATTTCCGCTTCGTCGATAACCTCAATGCCGAGTTCCTGAGCTTTCGCCAGCTTAGAACCCGCCGCTTCCCCGGCAATCACCAGGTCGGTTTTCTTCGACACGCTGCCCGCCACTTTGGCCCCCAGCGCCACCAGGCGCGCTTTTGCATCATCGCGTGAAAGCTGACTGAGGCTACCAGTTAGCACCACGGTTTTACCGGCAAATGGACTGTCGATCTCTTCGGCGTTGACCACCACCGGCGCGGGCCATTTAATGCCCTCTTCCAGCAGCTTGCCGATGACCTCGCGGTTGCTCTCTTCGGCAAAGAAGTTAAAGACGTGCGTGGCGACGACGATGCCGACGTCCGGCACTTTCTGCAGCTCGTCGATGCTTGCCTCTTCCAGCGCCTCCAGCGTGCCAAAGTACGCGGCTAAACCTGCCGCCGTCGCTTCGCCCACTTCACGAATGCCCAGCGCGTACAGGAAGCGGGCGAAGGTCGTCTCTTTCGCCGCCTCCAGCGCATTAACCACGTTCTGGGCTGACTTCGGACCCATGCGATCCAGGCCGGTCAGTTTACCTGCCGTCAGCCTGAAGAGATCTGCTGGCGTATGGACATACTCTTTCTCAACCAGCTGATCGATAATCTTGTCGCCCATGCCATCGACGTCCATCGCCCGACGGGAGACAAAGTGCTTCAGGGACTCTTTACGCTGCGCGCCGCAGATCAGGCCGCCCGTACAGCGGGCCACCGCTTCGCCTTCCACACGCTCAACGTCAGAGCCGCACACCGGGCAGTGGGTCGGGAAAACAACCTCGCGCGTATCATCAGGACGTTCTGACTCTACGACGTTGACCACCTGCGGGATAACATCGCCCGCGCGGCGAATCACCACTTTGTCGCCAATGCGCAGGCCAAGACGTTCGATTTCATCGGCGTTATGCAGCGTAGCGTTGCTCACCAGCACGCCCGCGACCTGCACCGGCTCCAGACGTGCGACCGGCGTAATGGCCCCCGTACGTCCTACCTGGAACTCCACGTCGCGAACAAAAGTCATCTGCTCCTGAGCAGGGAACTTAAACGCCACCGCCCAGCGCGGCGCGCGCGCCACAAAGCCAAGCTGCTCCTGCAGCGCCAGCGAATTGACCTTGATGACAACGCCATCAATATCAAAGCCGAGCGTCGGGCGGTCCTCTTCCACTTTGTGGTAGAACGCCAGCACCGCTTCCGGCGAGTCGCAGAGCTGAACGCGGTTGCTCACCGGCAGGCCCCAGGCTTTAAACTGCAGCAGACGCCCGAGGTGCGTATCCGGCAGATCGCCACCCTCCAGAATACCGACACCGTAGCAGAAGAAAGTAAGCGGTCGCTTCGCGGTGATACGCGGGTCAAGCTGGCGCAGAGAGCCTGCCGCCGCGTTACGCGGGTTAGCAAACACTTTCCCACCGGTGCGACGCGCTTCTTCATTGATTTTTTCGAAGCCCGCCTGCGGGAGAAACACCTCGCCGCGCACTTCCAGACGCGCAGGAATGTTGTCACCCTGCAGCTTCAGCGGGATAGCACGGATGGTTCGCACGTTGGTGGTGATATCTTCCCCCGTCGTACCGTCGCCACGCGTGGCGGCCCGTACCAGCACGCCGTTTTCGTAAAGAAGGCTGACCGCCAGGCCGTCGAGCTTCAGCTCGCAGCACCAGGTGAGGGAGTCGCTGCTCTTCAGACGGTCCTGCACGCGCTTGTTAAACGCGAGGAAGCTCTCTTCATCAAAGACGTTGTCCAGCGACAGCATTGGCACTTCGTGGCGCACCTGGCTGAATGCCCCCAGCGGCTCAGCACCGACGCGCTGGGTGGGAGAATCAGGTGTGATAAGCTCCGGGTGCTGCGCTTCTAATTCGCGCAGCTCACGCATCAGGCGGTCATACTCCGCATCCGGCACTTCCGGCGCGTCCATAACATGATAGAGATATTCATGATGGCGAAGCGTGGTTCGCAGTTCAGTGAGTTGTTGTTCGATTGAGTCCATATCGCACCATCAATGAGAAAAAACCCCCGACAGGCGGGGGTTGAGGAGGAGTTGAAGTAAACGCGACGATTACGCGTTGGCTTCCTTAACTTCGCGGATGCGGTCCTGATACTCGCGCAGCTTTTGCGGCGTCATCATACGACGCTGATCGTCAAGCACGACGCCGCCCACTTCGTCAGCGATATGCTGAGCGGACTGCAGCATCAGCTTGAAGTTTTGCAGCTCGTCGCCGTAGGACGGCACCTGCATAAAGATAGTGACACCCGGCGTCACGAAATCACCGGTCATTTCCGGGTCAAAGGTACCCGGGTTGACCATATTGGCCAGGCTGAACAGCGCCGGGCCGCTACCGTCAGGGCTCAGGTGGCGATGGAAAATATTCATGTCGCCAAATTTAAACCCTGCCTGTTGAATACTGTTAAGCAGCACGTCACCGTTGAGATGGCTGCCATGATGCGCGGCCACGTTCATGATGATCACCGCTTCTTTACGCTGCGGTTTTTCAACAACCGGTTCAGGCTCGACGACCGGCTCTGGCTCAACGTGCGGAGCCGGAGCGGGCTGTGGCGCAGGCTGTACATGCACAGGTTGCTGTGGCTGTTGTACAGGCTGCGCAGGCTGCTGTTGCACGGGCTGCTGCACAGGTTGCTGTTGCACAGGCTGTTGCGGCGGCTGACGCACCGGTTCTTCCGCCGGCTGCGGCGCTGGCTGGCGCGGCTGGGCAGAGGCATACGGCGGTTGATACTGGTGCTGCGGAGCGCGGGGGGCTTCATGCTCCCCATGAGCCGCGCCGGGCGCAGTATTGACCCGATGAACACGAACTTCACCCACGCCGTCGTCGTCACGATCTACGATGTCATCTTCACTGTCATCGTCATCACGACTGGACTTCATGCGCTTCAGTGGGCGATCGCGAAACATCGAGGAACGCTCTTTACGGCTGGTCCAGAAACCATGTACCAGTAAAGCGATTATGGCGATCGCGCCAACAATGATTAATATCAGACGCAAATCCTGCATCATTATATTCTCTGTTGTTCTAACACCTTGCCACCACGGCAAACATTTACTCACTAAGAGTATTTGCCGTTTACGTCAAGTGCAAGTGTGTGCAGAGCATTCACAGCATAAAGATGAAGTAAATTGTGCTTTTTGCTGGTTTTTCGAACATTTCCGAACTGGTCATTGGTCCGCAAGTGGATAATATAGGCGGGCAATTCCACTGGTTGTGAAAAAAGGAGTACAGCCTGGTTATGGTTTCAACATCATCTTCTCCCCCATGCAGCGGCGTCTGGTATTTTTCTCAGGGCTGGAAACTGGTCTCACTGCCGGGTATTCGACGCTTCGTCATTCTTCCGCTGGTAATCAATATTATTCTGATGGGCGGCGCGTTCTGGTGGCTGTTCACAAAGCTCGAAAGCTGGATCCCATCGCTGATGAGCTACGTGCCGGACTGGCTGCAGTGGCTTAACTACCTGCTCTGGCCGGTGGCGGTGATCTCCGTGCTGCTGGTCTTTGGGTACTTCTTTTCGACGATTGCGAACTGGATAGCCGCACCGTTTAACGGACTGCTGGCGGAACAGCTTGAAGCGCGGCTTACTGGTGCAACACCGCCGGATACGGGCGTACTGGGGATCATGAAAGATCTCCCGCGCATCATGAAGCGCGAATGGCAGAAGTTTGCCTGGTACCTTCCCCGTGCGGTTGTGCTGCTTGCTCTCTACTTTGTACCCGGCATCGGGCAGACGGTCGCACCGGTGCTATGGTTCCTGTTCAGCGCCTGGATGCTGGCCATTCAGTACTGCGACTACCCGTTCGATAACCACAAGGTGCCGTTTAAAGCGATGCGTACCGCCCTGCGCACACGTAAGGTTGCCAATATGCAGTTTGGCGCGCTGACCAGCCTGTTCACCATGATTCCCTTCCTGAACCTGTTCATTATGCCCGTCGCGGTCTGCGGTGCGACGGCGATGTGGGTCGACTGCTACCGTGCTAAGCACGCGTTATGGAAGTAATGCAAAAATGTGTAAAACAGGGGTGGCTTATGCCGCCCCTTATTCCATACTGATACCCATTATTTCCTTGCAGTATATAGATATGCGAATTCCTTACTTCCCCCTACCTGCTTAGCAGGTATGCTGGGTCGGTATCCCAATTTCATACAGTTAAGGACAGGCCATGAGTAAGATTTATGAAGACAACTCGCTGACTATCGGTCATACGCCCCTGGTTCGACTGAACCGTATCGGTAATGGACGCATTCTGGCGAAGGTCGAATCACGTAACCCGAGCTTCAGCGTAAAATGCCGTATCGGTGCAAACATGATTTGGGATGCGGAAAAACGTGGCGTTCTGAAGCCTGGCGTTGAGCTGGTGGAACCGACCAGCGGCAACACCGGTATCGCACTGGCCTATGTGGCTGCCGCACGCGGCTACAAACTGACGCTGACCATGCCTGAAACCATGAGCATTGAACGACGCAAACTGCTCAAAGCGCTGGGCGCGAACCTGGTGCTAACCGAAGGCGCGAAAGGCATGAAAGGTGCCATTCAGAAAGCTGAAGAAATTGTCGCCAGCGATCCGGCAAAATATCTGCTGCTTCAGCAGTTCAGCAACCCGGCTAACCCGGAAATTCACGAGAAGACCACCGGCCCGGAAATCTGGGAAGATACTGACGGCCAGGTTGACGTATTTATCTCCGGCGTAGGTACCGGCGGTACGCTGACAGGCGTGTCTCGCTATATTAAAGGCACAAAAGGTAAAAAAGAGTTGATTACCGTTGCCGTTGAACCTACCGACTCACCGGTTATCGCTCAGGCGCTGGCGGGGGAAGAGCTTAAACCTGGCCCGCATAAAATTCAGGGCATCGGCGCAGGCTTCATTCCGGGTAACCTGGATCTGAAGCTGATCGATAAAGTCGTTGCCATCACTAACGAAGAAGCCATCTCTACCGCGCGTCGTCTGATGGATGAAGAAGGTATCCTGGCGGGAATCTCTTCCGGTGCGGCCGTTGCGGCAGCGCTCAAACTTCAGGAAGATGAAGCCTTTACCAATAAGAATATTGTGGTTATCCTTCCTTCCTCGGGTGAGCGTTACTTGAGCACCGCACTGTTTGCCGATCTGTTCACTGAAAAAGAGCTGCAACAGTAGTGCCAGTATGTTAATAACGCGTAAAAAAGCACCTTTTCAGGTGCTTTTTTGTGGCCTGCTTCAAATTTTTGCCCCTCCTGGCATTGCTTCACCCCGTTGTGTCTGGTATTTAAACCAGCAATTATTTTGAAGCGTGAAATTAATCAGTGAACGAAATAGCCTTGCTGAATCGATTTTATGATTTGGTTCAAGTCTTCCTTTCGCTGCATAATGTTTAATGGCGAATGAAACGTCAGCGCTAACAATACAGGCTAAAGTTAAGCCGCCAGGCTAGACTTTAGTTCCACAACACTAAACCTATAAGTTGGGGAAATACAATGTTCCAGCAAGAAGTTACCATTACCGCTCCGAACGGTCTGCACACCCGCCCTGCTGCTCAGTTTGTTAAAGAAGCGAAAGGCTTCACTTCTGAAATCACTGTAACTTCCAACGGCAAAAGCGCTAGCGCAAAAAGCCTGTTCAAACTGCAGACTCTCGGCCTGACTCAGGGCACCGTTGTTACCATCTCTGCTGAAGGTGAAGACGAGCAGAAAGCAGTTGAGCATCTGGTAAAACTGATGGCTGAGCTCGAGTAAGTTTCCGGGTTCTTTTAAATATCAGTCACAAGTAAGGTAGGGTTATGATTTCAGGCATTTTAGCATCCCCGGGTATCGCTTTCGGCAAAGCACTGCTGCTGAAAGAAGACGAGATCGTCATCGACCGGAAAAAAATTTCTGCCGACAAGGTTGATCAGGAAGTTGAACGTTTTCTGAGCGGTCGTGCCAAGGCATCTGCGCAACTGGAAGCGATCAAAACTAAAGCTGGCGAAACTTTCGGTGAAGAAAAAGAAGCCATCTTCGAAGGGCACATCATGCTGCTCGAAGATGAGGAGCTGGAGCAGGAAATCATAGCCCTGATTAAAGATAAAGGCATGACGGCCGACGCGGCTGCGCATGAAGTTATCGAAGGTCAGGCAACTGCCCTGGAAGAACTGGATGATGAATACCTGAAAGAGCGTGCGGCTGACGTGCGTGACATCGGTAAGCGCCTGCTGCGCAACATCCTGGGCCTGGCCATTATCGACCTGAGCGCGATTCAGGATGAAGTTATCCTGGTTGCCGCTGACCTGACCCCGTCAGAAACCGCACAGCTGAACCTGAAAAAGGTCCTCGGTTTCATCACCGACGCGGGCGGCCGTACCTCCCACACCTCAATCATGGCGCGTTCTCTGGAACTGCCTGCCATCGTGGGTACCGGTAGCGTCACCTCTCAGGTGAAAAACGGCGACTATCTGATTCTGGATGCCGTAAACAATCTGGTTTACGTCAACCCAACTAACGAAGAGATCGAAAAACTGCGCGCGGTTCAGGAGCAGGTTGCGACTGAAAAAGCGGAACTCGCTAAGCTGAAAGACCTGCCAGCCATCACGCTGGACGGCCATCAGGTAGAAGTGTGCGCAAACATCGGTACCGTACGCGACGTTGATGGCGCTGAGCGCAACGGTGCGGAAGGTGTTGGTCTCTATCGTACAGAATTCCTGTTCATGGACCGCGACGCGCTGCCAACTGAAGAAGAGCAGTTTGCTGCGTACAAAGCCGTCGCAGAAGCGTGTGGCTCACAGGCGGTTATCGTCCGTACTATGGACATCGGTGGCGACAAAGAGCTGCCGTACATGAACTTCCCGAAAGAAGAGAACCCGTTCCTGGGCTGGCGTGCCGTGCGTATCGCAATGGATCGTAAAGAGATCCTGCGTGATCAGGTTCGCGCTATCCTGCGTGCCTCCGCTTTCGGTAAGCTGCGCATCATGTTCCCGATGATCATCTCTGTTGAAGAAGTGCGTGCACTGAAGAAAGAGATCGAAATCTACAAACAGGAACTGCGCGACGAAGGTAAAGCATTTGACGAGTCAATCGAGATCGGCGTGATGGTGGAAACACCAGCAGCGGCGACCATTGCGCGTCATTTAGCCAAAGAAGTTGATTTCTTTAGTATCGGCACCAATGATTTAACGCAGTACACCCTGGCAGTTGACCGTGGTAATGATATGATTTCACATCTCTACCAGCCAATGTCACCGTCCGTACTGAACTTGATCAAGCAAGTTATTGATGCTTCTCATGCAGAAGGTAAATGGACTGGCATGTGTGGTGAGCTTGCAGGCGACGAACGTGCTACACTTCTGTTGCTGGGTATGGGTCTGGACGAATTCTCTATGAGCGCCATTTCCATCCCGCGCATTAAGAAGATTATCCGTAACACGAACTTCGAAGATGCGAAGGTGTTAGCAGAGCAGGCTCTTGCTCAACCGACAACGGACGAGTTAATGACGCTGGTTAACAAGTTCATTGAAGAAAAAACAATCTGCTAATCCACGAGATGCGGCCCAAATTACTGCTTAGGAGAAGATCATGGGTTTGTTCGATAAACTGAAATCTCTGGTTTCTGATGATAAGAAAGACTCCGGAACTATTGAGATTGTTGCTCCGCTCTCCGGCGAGATCGTCAACATCGAAGACGTGCCGGATGTAGTGTTTGCTGAGAAAATCGTTGGTGATGGCATTGCTATCAAACCAACTGGCAACAAAATGGTTGCTCCAGTTGACGGCACCATCGGTAAAATTTTTGAAACCAACCATGCGTTCTCTATCGAATCTGATAGCGGTATCGAACTGTTCGTTCACTTCGGTATCGACACCGTTGAACTGAAAGGCGAAGGCTTCAAACGTATCGCGGAAGAAGGCCAGCGTGTTAAAGTTGGCGACCCGGTGATTGAATTCGATCTGCCACTGCTGGAAGAAAAAGCCAAGTCTACCCTGACGCCGGTTGTTATCTCCAACATGGACGAAATCAAAGAACTGATCAAACTGTCTGGCAGCGTCACCGTGGGCGAAACCCCGGTTATCCGCATCAAGAAGTAATTCTTGCCGCACAGAAAAATGGCGCCTTCGGGCGCCATTTTTGTTTATGCGGGGAGGATAAGCTCGTCGTAGCCTTTCGACTGGGTATAAAGCATCACGTCAGTCACCCGATCGCCGGCCATGCGAATGGCATCAGCAACGGTTTTCCCCTCAACAATTCCGCTCACCAGTTCTGAACAGAACAGGTCGCCCGTCCCTTTCAGATCGGTTTCTACGCGCGGATGCGCGCTGACGGTCACGCCCTCACGCGTCACCAGTACCACGTGGATGTTTTCCGGGTCATCGGCCACCGGCGCGCTGGTGATGGCCACCCATTTCAGGCTGTCAGAGAGCAACCCCTGCGCCGCCGCGATGGCGCTTTCCGGCGTACGGCACGGTTTGCCGCTCAATACTTCCAGCTCATAGACGTTTGGCGTAATCCCCTGCGCCAGCGGCAGCAGGTGCTCCCGATACGCTTCCGGGATATCCGGCTTCACGTACATTCCGCTGTCAATATCGCCGATAACCGGGTCGACCAGCACCAGCAGGTCAGGATGCTGGGCTTTGACCGCCCTCAGCCACTGTGCCAGTAGCGCGATCTGGCTGGCGCTGCCCATGTAACCGGTAGTGACCGCTTTAAGCTCGCGCAGGATCTCACGCTCTTCCAGCGCCTTAAGGTAGCCGCTGAACCACTCGTCGGGGATCACCCCGCCGTAGAAGGTGTCGTAGTGCGGCGTGTTGCTGAACAGCACCGTCGGCACGGCGGTGACGTTCAGCCGGTGGGTACGAATGTTCGGCACCGCAATGCTGTTCCCCACGCTGCCGTACACCACCTGCGACTGCACCGCGACAACGTCGGTTTGCTGCGCCCGGGTGTTATCCCGGAATAGAATCATCTCCATGACGCTTAAATCCCCGCCCCCTGCGAATAACTCTCTTCACCAAAGACGCCGGTAGACAGATAGCGATCGCCGCGATCGCAAATAATCGCCACCACCACCGCCCCCGGGTTTGCCTTCGCCACCCGAATCGCGCCCGCTACCGCGCCGCCCGAGCTGACGCCGCAGAAGATACCTTCACGCACGGCCAGCTCACGCATGGTATTTTCCGCCTCGCGCTGATGAATATCCAGCACCTGGTCCACAAGCTGCGCATTAAAAATGCCCGGCATATACTCCGCCGGCCAGCGGCGAATGCCCGGAATGCTACTCCCCTCTTCCGGCTGCAGGCCAACGATGGTGACAGCTTTCTCCTGCTCGCGCAGAAACCGCGACACGCCGGTAATGGTGCCGGTAGTCCCCATGCTGGAGACAAAATGGGTGATGCGCCCGCCGGTCTGCTGCCAGATCTCCGGCCCGGTGGTGGTGTAGTGTGCGTACGGGTTGTCCGGGTTGTTGAACTGATCGAGCAGCTTACCTTCGCCGCGCTCGGCCATCGCTAACGCTAAGTCGCGTGCCCCTTCCATCCCCTGCTCTTTGGTGACCAGAATCAACTCGGCCCCGTAGGCGCGCATCGCGGCGCGGCGCTCCTGGCTCATGTTGTCCGGCATCAGCAGCTTCATGCGGTAGCCTTTCAGCGCGGCGATCATCGCCAGCGCAATACCGGTGTTGCCGCTGGTGGCCTCAATCAGCACGTCGCCTGGCTTAATTTCGCCGCGTTTTTCGGCCTGGACAATCATCGACAGCGCCGCACGGTCTTTCACCGACCCCGCCGGGTTATTGCCTTCGAGTTTGACCCAGATTTCGCTGCCGTTGTTCGGCCCCATGCGCTGAAGCTTGACCAGAGGAGTGTTGCCGATGGTGTGTTCGAGTGTATTCACGATTTTTACTCAATAAAAAGCCCGGTAAGCATCACGCCACCGGGCGAAAAACATACTCAATAACCTATCAGGCTGACTCAGCCAGAGCAATATCCTCGCGCGCCTCAATCCGCTCGTTACCGTGATAAATACGGGCATGCTGCAGCCCGACAAACAGGCGCTCACCCCGGTGCGGCGGGACGTCGTCGCGCATGACCACGGTCAGCGGCTCGGTATACCATCCCAGCGGCTGTACCACCAATTGGGTGTAGTGCCCTTTAGGGCTAGCTTCCAGTACCTGTACTGGCAGCGGAGAGTCCAGGCTGGTGCGGCGGCTGACGTCCACCTCCCACGGGCGCAGGAACAGATCGACCGGCCCCTGGTGCGCAGAAGTGTAGCCCAGCGGCCAGCGGTGCGCACCGACGTGGAACTGCCCACCGCGAATGGTGCCCTGCAGACGGTTCACCTCGCCCATAAACTCCAGCACGAAGCGGGTCGCCGGCTCGCGCCAGAGCTGCTCCGGCTCGTCAACCTGCTCAATGTTGCCCTGGCTCATGACCACTACGCGGTCCGCGACCTCCATGGCCTCTTCCTGGTCGTGAGTCACGAAGACGCTGGTGAATTTCAGCTCTTCATGCAGCTGACGCAGCCAGCGGCGCAGCTCTTTGCGCACCTGCGCGTCCAGCGCGCCGAAGGGTTCATCCAGCAGCAAAATTTGTGGCTCAACGGCCAGCGCGCGCGCCAGCGCCACGCGCTGCTTCTGCCCGCCGGAAAGCTGGGCCGGGAAGCGGTCCGCCAGGTGAGCCAGCTGTACCATCTCCAGCAGTTTGGTCACTTTCGCCTTAATGGTTGCCGCATCCGGGCGTTCACGACGCGGCAGCACGGTCAGGCCAAAGGCGATATTGTCGAAAACGGTCATGTGGCGGAACAGCGCGTAATGCTGGAATACAAAACCCACTTTACGATCGCGGGCGTGCAGGCGGCTTACATCGGTGCCGTGGAAGCGGATGTGCCCGCTGGTCTGATGCTCAAGCCCGGCGATAATCCGCAGCAGCGTGGTTTTGCCCGAGCCAGACGGCCCCAGCAGCGCTACCATTTGTCCGGAAGGGATATCCAGTGAGATATCATTCAGCACCTGGGTGCGACCAAAAGACTTCTTAATATTGGCAATCTCAATGCTCATGATTTCCCTCCTGATGCTGACGTTTTTCCTGATTCTCTAAACGCCACTGCACCACACTCTTCAAAAACAGGGTCAAAATGGCCATCAGCGTCAGCAACGCTGCGGCAGTAAAGGAACCGACGGTGTTGTAGTCCTGTTCCAGTAACTCAATCTGTAACGGCAGCGACAGCGTTTCACCACGAATCGAGCCGGAAACCACCGACACCGCACCAAACTCACCGATGGCGCGGGCGTTGGTCAGCACCACGCCGTAAAGCAGCGCCCAGCGAATGTTCGGCAACGTCACGCGGCGGAACATCTGCCAGCCGGATGCGCCCAGCAGCACAGCCGCTTCGTCCTCGTTGCTGCCCTGGCTTAACATCACCGGCACCAGTTCGCGTACCACAAACGGACAGGTCACGAAGATGGTCACCAGCACCATGCCCGGCCAGGCGAACATGATCTGCAGGTTATGTTCATCCAGCCAGCCGCCCAGCGGGCCGTTGGAGCCGTAAAAGAGCAGGTAAACCAGACCGGCAACAACAGGCGACACGGCAAACGGGATATCCAGCAGGGTCAGCAGCAGCTGACGTCCCGGGAAGTTAAAGCGCGTCACCAGCCAGGCCAGCAGCGTACCGAAGACCAGGTTCACCGGTACGGTGATTAACGCAATCAGCACCGTCAGCCAGATGGCGTGCAGCATGTCCGGGTTCGCCAGGTTTTCCAGCGCGGGCATCAGCCCCTTGCTGAACGCCTGGACGAAGATATAAATCGTCGGTACGACGAGGATGAGGGCGGAAACCAGCACGCCCACGCCAATCAGAAACCATTTACCCCAGTTGATGCGGGGCGCATCGTATCGCTTCAATTGCGTAACTTCCGCCATCAGTGACCTACCACACGTCGACCAAAGCGACTTTGCAGAGTGTTAATCGAGTACAGCAGCAGCAGCGAGGCCGCCAGGATCACCGAGGCAATCGCGCTCGCCGCCGGATAATCAAACTCCTGCAGACGGATAAAAATCATCAGCGAGGTAACTTCCGTTTTCCAGGCGATGTTCCCGGCGATGAAAATCACCGCGCCGAACTCACCGAGGCTGCGGGTAAACGACAGCGCAACACCCGCCATCAGCGCCGGAGAGAGCTCCGGCAGAACCACCTTGCGGAAGCTCTGCCAGCGGGTGGCGCCCAGCGTTTCCGCCGCTTCTTCGTATTCCGGGCCCAACTCTTCCAGCACCGGCTGCACGGTACGGACCACAAACGGGATGCTGGTGAAGGCCATCGCCACCGCGATCCCAAGCCAGGTATAGGTCACTTTGATATCAAGCTTTGCCAGCCACTCGCCGTACAGCCCGTTCACGGAGAAGAGCGACGCGAGGGTCAAGCCCGCAACCGCCGTCGGCAGCGCAAACGGCAGATCCATCAGTGCATCAAGCAGCGTACGGCCCGGGAAGCGATAGCGGGTTAAGATCCACGCCATCAGCAGGCCAAACACGCCGTTAAAAATCGAGGCGACAAACGCCGACAGCAGCGTCACCTTGTAGGCCGCTACCACCTGCGGGTTGGTGACCACATCCCAGTACTGCGCCCAGCTCATCTGAGCAAGCTGCATCACCAGCGCGCTGAGCGGCAACAGCAGGATCAGGCAGACGAACAGCAGGCTGGTCCCGAGACTTAAGGTAAAGCCCGGCAGCACGCGTTTTGTCGAAACTGCAAACATTACTTACGCCCCGCCGCCAGCAATTTGTCTAACTCACCGCCGCTGGCAAAATGCGTCTTCATCACCTCAGGCCAGGAGCCGAAATGATCTTCCACGCGGAACAGCGCGGTCTGCGGGAATTTGTCTTTCAGTTTGTTCATGACGTCCGGGTTGTTCACGCGGTAGTAATAATCGGTGATGATGGTCTGCGCCTGCGGGCTGTACAGGTAGTTGAGATAAGCTTTTGCCGCTTTCTCGGTCCCGTTTGCCTGCACGTTTTTATCCACCCACGCCACCGGGAACTCGGCCAGGATGTTGGTTTTCGGGATAACCACTTCGAAGCCCTGCGCTTCGTACTGTTTACGAATGTTATTCACTTCGGATTCAAAGCTGATCAGCACGTCGCCCAGCCCACGCTCGGCGAAGGTCGTGGTCGCCCCACGTCCGCCGGTATCAAACACTTCGACGTTTTTCAGGAACTGGGTCATGAACTGCTCGGTTTTGGCTTTGTCGTTGCCGTCAGCCTTGTCCGCCGCGCCCCACGCGGCTAAATAGGTGTAGCGCGCGTTACCGGAGGTTTTTGGGTTCGGGAAAATCAGCTTCACGTCAGAACGCACCAGGTCGCTCCAGTCGTGGATATTCTTCGGATTACCCTTGCGCACCAGGAAGCCCATGGTGGAATAGAACGGCGAGCTGTTGTTCGGTAGACGGCTCTGCCAGTCCGCCGGGATCAGCTTGCCCTTGTCGTGCAGGATCTGCACGTCAGTCACCTGGTTGTAGGTCACCACGTCCGCTTTCAGCCCCTGCAGGATCGCCAGCGCCTGTTTGGATGAACCGGCGTGAGACTGCTTGATGGTCAGCTTATCGCCGTTATTGTCTTTCGCCCACTGCTGTTCAAACGGCGGGTTAAGGGCGGCAAACAGCTCGCGGGAGACGTCATACGAACTGTTTAACAGTTCAGTCGCCTGCGCCTGGGCCACCAGCAGTAAACCTGCCAGCGCCAGAGTTCCTTTTTTCAGTACAGTAACGGCCATTGCGCACCCTTATAAATGTGATGACTATCTTATAGTCATAATATTTATAACGAGGTCGAAAGGAGTAACGGTTTTATATACCGTTTGGTGATTTAGAAGCAGAAAAGGGAATAAGGCACTTTTCCCCTCTCCCCTGTTGGGAGAGGGAAGGGTGAGGGGTGTTACAGCGCCAGCAGGCGCTCAACGGACGGCGCAAAGTAGTAGCCGCCGGTCACCGGTTTGGTGAAGCGCAGCATGGCGTCGCGCTTGCCGTCGGTGTCACCGAACATGCTCAGCAGCTGCTGCTCAATGTTGTACAGGCGCGCGCAGTAGGCGCAGAAGTAGAGGCCGTGCGTGCCGCTTGCCGTGCCGTACGGCAGGCTCTGACGAACAATCTTCAGCCCTTTACCGTTCTCTTTGAGGTCAACGCGGGACAGGTGAGAGGTCACCGGACGCTCATCGCCGTCAATCTCTTCGTTGGCTTCTTTGGTGCGGCCAATCATCATCTCTTGGTCATGCACGCTCATGCGGTTAAGCTGCTTGAGGTTGTGCTCCCAGCGCTGGACGAACACGTAGCTGCCGCCCGCGTCCACACCGCCTTTGATCACCGCCACGTCGCGACGAATCTCCTCACCCGCCGGGTTTTCGGTGCCGTCAACGAAGCCGCTCAGATCGCGTTCTTCCACCCAGCGGAAGCCGTGAACCTCTTCCTGCACGTCGATGCTGTCGCCAAAAGCCTCTACCGCCGCCTGTGCAACGGAAAAGTTCACGTCGTGGCGCAGGGAGAGGATGTGGATAAGTACGTCGTACTGGGTGGCCGGCGCCAGGCCTTTGCCGTAAGGGATGAAGTCTTTCAGCTCTTCCGCCCCTTCGCCGCCGCTCAGCTGACGCCAGACGTTATTGCCGAAGGCAACAACGGCACCCAGATGGGCTTCCGGGAATTTGGCCTGGAAGGTGGCCAGTTTATCAACGAAAACTTTGCTGGCCGCGCGCAGGGCATCCACGTCCCCTTTGACATTGGCTTCAATCCAAATCGCCGCGCGGCAATGTTCTGGCAAAATGCCACTCTGAACCTGAGACATCGCTCCTCCTGAAATAAAGATGCCACGTCAGCGTGGCATTGATGGCGGCTATTATACCCGGATTTCAGCGAGGCGGTTTGTTCAGGCGCAAATTACTGCTTCCAGACTATTTTGCTCACTTTCCAGCTCTTCAGCGTGTCGTCAGAGGGCATCAATCCTTCCGGGCCGCTCCAGGTTCCGGTGAAGATATAGCTGATGTGCTGGCTGCCTTCCGCCTTACATTCCACCGCTACCTTGTCGTCTGATGGTACGCTGGTGCAGTTGCCAAAGGCCTGCTTATAAAGTTCGCTAAAAGGCGTACCCACTTTCACACCGCTCGCCGTCGGAATATCGTCATCCATCACGGCAATTCGGTTTACCGTGCCTTTGTCACCGTTGATCACCAGCGCCAGCTTGTCGCCCTTCAGCGCTTCAAAGTAACGCACAATGTTGCCATTCTCGGTTTTCATGCCGCTGCGCAGGCGATAGTCACTGCTCAGGGCATCCTGAATGGCGTCCTGCTCCAGCGCCGTTGACGCGGTAATTTTTCCTACGCCCTGCTCGGTAACTTCGGTGGACGAACCAAACCAGTTCCACGGATAGGCCGCAGACCAGTTAATGGAGGAGAGCGTCGAACAGCCGGTCAACGCCAGCGGGAGAGCGCATAAAAGTAAACGCAGCGATTTCATTGAAACGTCCTTTCTAATTAAATCAACGCTTGTTGGAGTGCGACTTCGGCAAAAAGTGCCGCATTAATCATCCTGATGCCTAAAACAGGCGCGAAGACGCGGGTTGGTCAGCAGCCACAGCAGCGCCACGATATCCGCCACCACCAGCGCAATGCCAATACCCGTCAGCGGTTCACCGTACCACCAGAGCACCGGCTGCCAGAAGAGCAGCGCAATCTGGGCGAGGATCAGCAGCCAGCGAAGCCCGCCCCACAAGCGTGGCATCAGGTGCCGCCGCCCGCTGACCAAAAACGCCAGCACGGCAGGAATGCCCGGCAGTAATCCGATCCAGAAGGCATCGTGATCGGGATAGAAGAGATTCAGCAGCGTATCGCCCTGCCCGCGCGACGCGCCGGCCATCACAAACAGCACCCAGGTGCGGGCCTGGAGGAGCAAAACGCACCAGAATAAGAAAGGCAGCCTGACGCGGCCCTGCGCGTCATAGTCAGCCGGGTGGATCTCAGTACTCTTCATCTTCAATCAAACGCTTACCTAGCGTCAGCACGTCGGCGTGCTCGTAGCCCAGACGCTCATACATGCCCAACACCACGTCGTTATCTTCCCGCACCATGATCTGGATTTTCGGGCAGCCTCGGGCGATGAGTTTCTTTTCCAGACGATTAAGCAGCGCATTGGCGATGCCGCGCGCCCGGTATTCCGGGTGCACGCCCAGATAATAGGCCGAGCCTCGGTGGCCATCGTAGCCGCCCATGACGGTGCCGACGACCTCGCCGTTCACTTCCGCGACCAGAAACAGGCTGACGTCGTGGTTTACCTTACGCTCGATGTCCATTTCCGGGTCGTTCCACGGACGCAGCAAATCGCAGCGCTCCCAAAGGGTGATCACCTCTTCGAAATCTTCCTGGCGAAAAACGCGTATCTCCATGGTATTAACTGCCTTTTCGGGTTTAAAAACAGTGATTATGGCGTGAACGGGACGTTTAGCCAATAACCGGGGAAAATCTCGCCAAAATTTGGCATAATGTCACTTTGTCACGTATTGAAATGAAAAGTAAAACAATTCTCAATAAGGACTGTCGTAACGGGAAACACGATACGATATAACACCAGGACCCCATTTTTTAGTATTCAGGCCGCATGAGCACATTCAAACCATTAAAAGCACTCACATCGCGTCGTCAGGTTCTCAAAGCGGGGCTGGCGGCCTTAACGTTAACGGGCATCGCTAAGCAGGCTCAGGCAAAAGACGAGAGCACGCTCAAAACCAGTAACGGACACAGCAAGCCGAAAACCAAAAAGCCGGGCGCAAAGCGTCTGGTGATGCTCGACCCGGGCCACGGCGGGATTGATACCGGCGCCATTGGCAAAAACGGGTCGAAAGAAAAACACGTCGTGCTGGCGATTGCAAAAAATGTGCGATCGATTTTACGCAGCAACGGCATTGACGCCCGCCTGACGCGCTCCGGCGACACGTTTATTCCGCTGTATGACCGCGTTGAGATCGCCCACCAGCACGGTGCGGATCTGTTTATGTCGATCCACGCGGACGGCTTTACCAACCCGTCAGCCGCAGGCGCTTCGGTGTTTGCTCTCTCCAACCGCGGCGCCAGTAGCGCCATGGCGAAGTACCTCTCCGACCGAGAAAACCGGGCGGATGAAGTGGCCGGGAAGAAAGCCACCGATAAAGATCATCTCTTACAGCAGGTGCTGTTTGACCTCGTGCAGACGGACACCATTAAAAACAGCCTGACGCTCGGCTCGCATATTCTCAAACGGATTAAGCCGGTGCATCGTCTGCACAGTAAAAGCACCGAACAGGCGGCGTTTGTGGTGCTGAAGTCACCGTCCATCCCGTCCGTGCTGGTGGAAACGTCCTTTATTACCAACCCGGAAGAAGAGCGCCTGCTCGGCACTGCGGCGTTTCGCCAGAAGATCGCCAACGCCATCGCCTCCGGCATTATCAGTTACTTCAACTGGTTCGATAATCAGAAAGCACACTCCAGGAAACGCTGATGAAACCCAATGCACAGCTGGTCAAAACGTTCCTGCTGCAGCTGCAGGATGAGATTTGCCGGAAACTGGCCGCCGCAGACGGCGGTGAATTTCAGGAAGATAGCTGGCAGCGCGAAGCGGGCGGCGGCGGGCGAAGCCGGGTGCTGCGTAACGGCGGCATCTTCGAACAGGCGGGCGTGAATTTCTCCCACGTTCACGGCGATGCCATGCCCGCGTCTGCGACGGCGCATCGCCCTGAGCTGGCGGGCCGCAGCTTCGAAGCGATGGGCGTCTCGCTGGTGATCCACCCGCATAACCCGTTCGTGCCGACCAGCCACGCCAACGTGCGCTTTTTCATTGCAGAAAAACCGGGGGCCGAACCGGTCTGGTGGTTTGGCGGCGGTTTCGACCTCACGCCCTACTACGGCTTTGAAGAGGATGCCGTGCACTGGCACACCACCGCGCGCGACCTCTGCCAGCCGTTTGGCGAAGACGTCTACCCGAAATTTAAAAAGTGGTGCGACGACTACTTTTACCTGAAGCACCGCGACGAGCAGCGCGGCATCGGCGGATTGTTCTTTGACGATCTCAACACGCCGGATTTTGACACCGCGTTCAGCTTTATGCGCGCGGTGGGCGAAGGCTTTACCGACGCGTACCTGCCGATTGTGGAACGCCGTAAAAACACCGACTACGGCGTGCGCGAGCGCGAGTTCCAGCTTTATCGTCGCGGGCGCTACGTGGAGTTCAACCTGGTGTGGGATCGCGGGACGCTGTTCGGCCTGCAGACCGGCGGACGCACGGAATCGATTTTAATGTCGATGCCGCCGCTGGTGCGCTGGGAGTACTGCTACGAACCAAAAGAAGGCAGCCCGGAGGCTGCCTTGAGTGAGTTTCTTAAAGTACGCGACTGGATTTAACTGCCGGATGGCGCTGCGCTTATCCGGCCTACTCAATCCGTAGGTCGGGTAAGCGAACGCGCCACCCGACAAAACGCCCTTACAGCGGCTGCGTCTGCGCCTCAACTACCGCCAGCGCCACCATGTTCACGATGCGGCGCACGGAGGCAATCGGCGTTAATACATGCACGGGTTTCGCCACGCCCATCAGCACCGGCCCCACGGTCACCCCTTCAGAGCTGGAGACACGCAGCAGGTTATAGCTGATACGCGCCGCTTCCACGTTCGGCATAATCAGTATGTTCGCCGATCCCTTCAGCGGGCTGTCCGGCATGCGTTCGTTACGGATGCTCTCCACCAGCGCGGCATCGCCGTGCATTTCCCCGTCAATCATCAGCTCTGGCGCACGCTCGCGCACCAACTCCAGGGTCTGGCGCATTTTGCACGCCGCCGCGGATTTAGACGAACCAAAGTTAGAGTGCGACAGCAGCGCCACCTTCGGCTCGATACCAAAGCGACGCACGGTCTCGGCGGCCATTACGGTGATCTCCGCCAGCTCGTCCGGAGTCGGATCGTCATTCACGTAGGTATCCGCAATAAAGGTGTTGCCGCTCGGCAGCAGCAGCGCGTTCATCGCCCCGGCGGTGTGAACGCCGTCGCGATAGCCGAAGATCTCCTGCACCACGCTGAAGTGCTCGTGGTAATCGCCGATGGTGCCGCAGATCAGCGCATCCGCTTCGCCGCGATGCACCATAATCGCGCCGATCACCGTGGTATTGCTGATCACCGCCCGCTGCGCCTGCTCCTGGGTGATCCCGCGACGCTTCATGATCGCGTAGTATTCGTTCCAGTACTCCTTAAAGCGCGGATCGGATTCGTTGTTAACGATCTCGAAGTCGACGCCCGGCTTAATCTGCAGGCCCAGCTTTTGAATACGCATCTCGATCACGCTCGGACGACCAATCAGGATCGGCTTCGCCAGCCCTAAGGTGATCAGCTCCTGCGTGGCGTGCAGCACGCGCGCCTCTTCCCCTTCCGCCAGCACCACGCGCTTCGCGTCTGCGCGAGCCTGAGAGAAGATCGGCTTCATAAACAGGTTGGTTTTGTAGACAAACTCGGTGAGCTTATCGACGTACGCGTCGAAATCCTGAATCGGACGCGTCGCCACGCCGGAGTCCATCGCCGCTTTGGCCACCGCTGGCGCAATTTTGACAATCAGGCGCGGATCGAACGGTTTTGGAATGATGTAGTCCGGGCCAAAGCTCAGATCCTGATCCCCGTACGCGGAGGCGACCACTTCGCTCTGCTCGGCATGCGCCAGCTCGGCGATGGCGTGAACGGCGGCCAGCTTCATCTCTTCGTTGATCGCCGTTGCGCCCACGTCCAGCGCACCGCGGAAGATGAACGGGAAGCAGAGCACGTTGTTGACCTGGTTCGGGTAATCCGAACGGCCGGTACAGATAATGGCGTCTTCGCGCACCGCTTTCGCCAGCGGCGGCAGAATTTCCGGCTCAGGGTTCGCCAGCGCCAGAATCATTGGCGCGCGCGCCATTTTCTTCACCATCTCCTGGGTCAGCACTTTCGGGCCTGAACAACCAAGGAAGATATCCGCGCCGTCAATCACGTCCTCAAGCGTACGCTTGCCGTCGTCTTCCACCGCGTACGCCGCTTTTGTTTCCGCCATGTTCGGCTCGCGGTCCTTATAGATCACGCCTTTGGAATCGCAGACTACAATGTTGTGTTTCTGCATCCCCAGCGCCACCAGCAGGTTCATACAGGCGATGGCAGCAGCCCCCGCACCGGAGACCACCATGCGCACGTCCGAGAGATTTTTCTCCACCACGCGCAGGCCGTTGAGAATGGCAGCGGTGCTGATGATCGCCGTACCGTGCTGGTCGTCATGGAACACGGGAATGTTCATACGCTCGCGCAGCTTCTGCTCGATATAGAAACATTCCGGCGCTTTGATGTCTTCCAGGTTGATGCCGCCGAAGGTCGGCTCCAGCGCGGCCACCACATTGATGAATTTATCGGGATCGAGTTCGTCCACTTCGATATCGAACACGTCAATACCGGCGAATTTCTTGAACAGAACGCCCTTCCCTTCCATCACCGGCTTACCGGCCAGCGCGCCGATGTTACCGAGACCCAGTACCGCCGTGCCGTTAGAGATCACGGCGACAAGGTTGCCGCGCGCGGTGTATTTGTAGGCCGCCAGCGGGTCTTTTTCGATCTCCAGACACGGCGCAGCAACGCCCGGCGAGTAGGCCAGCGCCAGATCGCGCTGCGTCGCCAGAGGCTTGGTGGGTGAGACCTGAATTTTACCGGGGACAGGGAACTCGTGAAAATCGAGGGCACTCTGTTTCAACTGCTCATCCATCTTATTTTTCCTTTCACGTATCGATCAAAAGGGTGACGTAAGCGATCCTGATGCACACCCTGGTGTGTCGCCTAGTATCGCCTCAGGACAGCGCATAAACTTTGAAGGCTGCCAAACTCTCACCATCACACATTAAAAAATGTTATCAATTTATATCAGCCATGTTACCCGTCTCAAAAGCAATGCCTCCCCCGTCTGCTATGCTTTTTTGTTAAGTCCATCATGATTTTCTCAGAAGTGTGAACTAACGCACTCATCTAACTCTTTTATTTCCAAGGAGTAATTATTTATGAACCAGCTAGACGGCATCAAACAATTCACCACCGTGGTTGCAGACAGCGGCGATATCGAGTCGATTCGCCACTATCAGCCGGAGGATGCGACCACCAACCCTTCGCTGCTGCTCAAAGCGGCGGGGCTTGCCCATTTTAGTCATCTGATTGATGACGCGATTGCCTACGGCAAACAGCGCGGGAAAACGCAGGAGCAGCAGGTTGCCGAAGCCAGCGACAAGCTGGCGGTTAATTTTGGTGCGGAAATTCTGAAAAGCATTCCGGGGCGCGTCTCTACCGAAGTGGATGCCCGCCTCTCATTCGACCAGGAGAAGAGTATTAACAAGGCGCGTCGTCTGGTGGAGCTCTACCAGGAGCAGGGGATCGATAAATCACGCATTCTAATCAAGCTCGCGTCGACGTGGGAAGGCATCCGCGCGGCGGAGGTGCTGGAAAAAGAGGGTATCCACTGCAACCTGACGCTGCTGTTCTCCTTTGCGCAGGCGCGCGCCTGTGCCGAGGCGGGCGTGTTCCTGATCTCGCCGTTTGTCGGGCGTATTTACGACTGGTACCAGGCGAAGCAGCCGATGGATCCGTACGTGGTAGAGGAAGACCCTGGCGTGAAGTCGGTGCGTAATATCTACGATTATTACAAACAGCACCGCTACGAAACCATCGTGATGGGGGCCAGCTTCCGCCGCACCGAGCAGATCCTGGCGCTCGCGGGCTGCGACCGCCTGACCATCTCCCCTGATCTGCTGAAAAAGCTGCAGGAGAGCGACGAAACGGTGATGCGTAAGCTGGTACCGACCTCTACCGTCCTGCCGAAACCAAAAGCCATGACCGAAGCAGAGTTCCGCTGGGAGCATAACCAGGATCCTATGGCCGTGGAAAAACTGGCGGACGGCATTCGCCAGTTCGCCGTCGACCAGCGCAAACTTGAAGATCTTCTCGCCGCCAAACTTTAACCTTGCCACGGAGTGAACTATGTCCCGTAAAGAGCTCGCCAACGCCATTCGCGCCCTCAGCATGGATGCCGTGCAAAAAGCCAATTCCGGCCACCCTGGCGCCCCGATGGGGATGGCCGATATTGCCGAAGTGCTGTGGAACGACTTCCTGAAGCACAACCCTAACGACCCGACCTGGTACGACCGCGACCGTTTTATTCTTTCCAACGGCCACGCCTCAATGCTGCTCTACAGCCTGCTGCACCTTTCCGGCTACGATCTGCCGCTGGAAGAGCTTAAAAACTTCCGCCAGTTGCACTCCAAAACGCCGGGCCACCCGGAGATTGGCTATACGCCGGGCGTTGAAACCACCACCGGGCCGCTGGGCCAGGGACTGGCCAATGCCGTCGGGCTGGCGATTGCCGAGCGCACGCTGGCCGCGCAGTTTAACCAGCCGGACCACGAGATTGTCGACCACTACACCTACGTCTTTATGGGTGACGGCTGCCTGATGGAGGGGATCTCCCACGAGGTCTGCTCGCTGGCCGGCACGCTGGGGCTCGGCAAGCTGATTGGCTTCTACGACCACAACGGCATCTCCATCGACGGGGAAACCGAGGGCTGGTTTACCGACGACACGGCAAAACGCTTTGAAGCCTATCACTGGCACGTGGTGCACGAAATCGACGGCCACGATCCTGAGGCGGTAAAGAAAGCAATTCAGGAAGCGCAGAGCGTGACGGACAAACCGTCCCTGATTATCTGCCGCACCACCATTGGCTTCGGCTCACCGAACAAAGCGGGCAAAGAAGAGGCGCACGGCGCGGCGCTGGGCGAGGAGGAAGTGGCGTTAACCCGGCAGAAGCTGGGCTGGAAATACCCGCCCTTTGAGATCCCAAAAGAGATCTACCGAGCCTGGGATGCGCGTGAGGACGGTGAGAAAGCGCAGCAGGCCTGGAACGAAAAATTTGCCGCCTACAAAAAAGCGCACCCGGAGCTGGCCGCCGAGTTTTCCCGCCGCATGAGCGGTGGCCTGCCGGAGGACTGGGACGATAAAACCCAGGCGCTGATTGAAAACCTGCAGTCTAACCCGGCGAAAATCGCCACCCGTAAGGCGTCGCAAAATACCCTGAACGCGATTGGCCCAATCCTGCCCGAACTGCTGGGCGGCTCGGCGGATCTGGCGCCAAGTAACCTGACGATCTGGTCCGGCTCGAAATCGCTCAAAGAGGACATCGCCGGGAACTACATCCACTACGGCGTACGCGAGTTCGGGATGACCGCCATCGCCAACGGCATTGCCCACCACGGCGGCTTCGTGCCGTATACCGCCACCTTCCTGATGTTCGTCGAGTACGCCCGTAACGCGGCGCGCATGGCGGCGCTGATGAAGGCCCGGCAGATCATGGTTTACACCCACGACTCCATCGGGCTGGGTGAAGATGGCCCGACGCACCAGGCGGTGGAACAGCTCGCGAGCCTGCGCTTAACGCCGAACTTCAGCACCTGGCGTCCGTGCGATCAGGTCGAGGCCGCGGTGGGCTGGAAGCTGGCGGTTGAGCGCCATAACGGGCCCACGGCGCTGATTCTGTCACGCCAGAACCTGGCGCAGATTGAGCGCACGCCGGAGCAGGTAAAAAACATCGCCCGCGGCGGTTACATCCTGAAAGACAGCGGTGGCAAGCCGGACGTTATCCTGATTGCCACCGGCTCTGAGGTGGAAATTACGGTGAAAGCGGCGGAGAAACTGACCGCCGAAGGTCACGCGGTGCGCGTGGTATCCCTGCCCTCAACGGATATCTTTGACGCCCAGGATGAGGCGTACCGGGAATCGGTACTGCCGTCCAGCGTCGCGGCACGCGTGGCGGTGGAGGCCGGTATTGCCGATTACTGGTACAAATATGTGGGACTGAAAGGAGCGATTGTTGGCATGCGGGGTTACGGTGAATCCGCCCCTGCCGACAAGCTGTTCCCGTATTTCGGCTTTACCGTTGAGAACGTGGTGGAGAAGGCGCTGAGCGTGATCTAGTGCGGTCTGCGTTGCCGGGTAAGCGACAGCGCCACCCGGCAAAACTAGCGTGTGATCCACAGCGTGGGCCAGGCATCTGGCCCATTCCAGTTATCACATCTCGGCTCCTCGGCGTAGCGCACCAGGCGGAAACGCTGGCCGTCAAAACGCCAGCGCGTCTGGATCCCACAGTCTCCGATCCCGCGCCCCAGCGCCAGCGTCGTCAGCTCGCGCGTCTTCTCATCAAAGCGGGTATTCATGAGCTCCATGTCACTGCTCTGGCTGGAGGGGGTAAACGGCAGACGCAGCCTGACGCTTCTGGCAGCAAACGGTTTTTTACGCGACACCAGCCACGCGAGGTCGACGGTATTGTACGCGCCCGCTTCACAGCTGATGATCATCAGCGCTTTGTCATCGGTCAACGCGGTCACGCGCACTTCCCGACGGTTTGGGTCGAGGGAGCACTGGCTGTGGTTCATGCGCCAGTTACCGTAATCCAGCAGATCGTTCAGTTCGCCATGCGTCAGCGGCGTCGGCGTCGGGTTCACGACGGCTACCTTTTTTAACGCTGGTGCCGGCGGCACGCTCAGCGGCGGGCTATCCCCTTTTCTAATCCATGCCGTTTCGCTGCCAACGCGCTTCTGCTGGGCGTCGATAAACAGCAGCGCCGCTTTCAGGCCGACCAGCGAGATCGTCTGCTTTCCTCCGCGCAGGGTCAGCGCCTGCCCTTCCTGAATGGTTTTCAGAAACGTGGTAATGGTGCCCGTATCGTCAGTCTTGAGATGCCAGGACGTTAACTGCCAGTGCGGTGCAGTGAGTTTTAACGGAACATTGTCGAGCAGCAGGCGCGGGGCGATGTCAGGCTCTTTTACCGGTGGGGACGAAAGTCCGCCGAGATCGATGCGCAGGCTGGCGTCCGTTTTCGCACCAGCGCTACGGCTCAGGGTCATAACCAGGCCATGATGCTCGCCGGTATTGCGCGCTACGCAAAAATTCTGGTTGTTGCAGGTAACCTGCCAGTCTGAGAAGGACTGCTGCGCAGGCGCGGCCCACACCTGCGGTGCAGGTAGCACGCAAAAAACGAAGAGAAGAAAAACGCAGTAGCGCATGAATGGCACAGCCCCGGAAACGAATAGGTCAATCTGGGGCGTATCTTCGTGCCCAGGGCGGGCGGGCTCAATCGGATTTATCGGATAGATTTATCTGAAATACAACTTATCACGATACCTGAGCGCCGTTCATCAGTCCGCTGGTTTGCAGATACTGCAGCAGGATCACCGCTTTACCGTCGCGGATTTCGCCGCGTTTGACCATCTCAACGGCCTGAGCGAAAGGCATTTCCAGCACTTCAATATCTTCATCCTCTACGCCGCCGCCGCGGTGAGTGCGCTGGGCATCGGTGTATTCCGCAATGAAGAAGTGGACCAACTCGGTGACGCCGCCAGGGGACATGAAAAGCTCAAAGACTTTTTGCACCTCTCCCACTTCAAAACCTGTCTCCTCGACGGCCTCCTTGCGGATGCAGACTTCCGGCTCATCGTCATCAAGCAGACCGGCGCAGGTTTCAATCAGACGCCCATCCTCGTTGCCGTTGACCCAGGTCGCGACCCGAAACTGGCGAATCAGCACTACGCTCTGCTTTTCACGGTTATACAGCAGAATGGTTGCGCCATTGCCCCGGTCGTAGACTTCGCGTTTGTGGCGAATCACGTCACCGTTCTTACGGGTTAAATCGTAAGTGATGTTACGCAGGACAAAGTAATTTTCAGAAAGGATTTTGTCTTTGATAACGGTAATGTTCAGGGACATACGGGCTCCACGGCTAAATGAGTCTGTTTATACTACCCCGTGAAGCCCGCTTTGTCGTCCGTCGGCTCAGGCAGCGCGTCTCTTCCCGCCAGATTTCAGGTTAATGCCCAAAGCGGTATTCGGATCAATAACCTTATCTTTAGTACGAATAAGCTATTTGCTCGCTACCCCGTTATCAGGCAATGTACAACTGCCCGTGACCTGTGGCTGAGCCATTTTATGCAGAGATCCGTTCCGTGACCGTTAAACGCCCCGTTTCAGGGAGCCTTGCCTGGGCTTTCTTTTCGATCATTGCCTTTTCCGTGCTGACCAGCACCGTCGCGCTGCTGACGCTTGCCAGCAGCCAGCGTGACGCTGAAGCCATCAATATTGCGGGTTCACTGCGCATGCAGAGCTACCGTATCGGCTATGAAATGCAGCGCAACAGCCCTTCTCTCATCGCGCATCGCGAGAGCTGGCAGCGGACGTTAAGCGCCCCCTCCCTGCAGAAGCTGAACCGCTGGTACGTCCCGGACAACGTTAAAGCGCGCTATCAGCAGCTGCACGTGGCCTGGCTGGAAATGGATAAGCACATCGCCCGCGGCGACAGCGCCTGGTATGACGCGCATATTGAGGATTTTGTCGGCCGCATTGATGCCTTTGTGCTCGCTCTCCAGCACTACACCGAAAATAAAATCCAGACGGTGACCCTACTCTCTCTGGCTGGCGCGCTCGGGATCCTGCTGCTGACGCTGTTTACCCTGCGGCGCATTCGTCGCCAGGTGGTGTTGCCGCTGAACAATCTGGTGGCGGCCAGCGAACGCATTGAGCGAGGCGAATTTACGACCCCAGCGCCGGACACCGCCCTGCCCAACGAGCTGGGTCAGCTCTCCCGCGCCTTTAACCATATGTCGGGCGAACTGCATACTCTGTATCGTTCGCTTGAAGCCTCCGTCGCGGAAAAGACGCGGCATTTACATGAGGCCCACCAGCAGCTCGACATGCTGTTCAAATGCTCCCAGGCGCTGAATACCGGGCAGATAGACAGCCTGTGCTTCCGGCACATTTTGCAGATTGTCCATGAATACACGCAGATGAATTACCTGGAATTACGCACCAGCGACGACTGGCGGCTGTGTGAAGGCACGGAGTCGGACGCTCTCCCTCTGCAAAACCTGCCGGTTCTGATGCAGGACACCCTCTACGGCGAGCTGCGCTGGCAAAGCGAGGCGGGCAGCGTTCCCCTCCCGCTGATGAGAAGCGTGGCGACCATGCTCGGGCGCGGGCTGTACTTTAACCAGGCGCAGAAGCATTACCAGCAGCTGCTGCTGATGGAGGAGCGCGCCACCATCGCCCGCGAGCTGCATGATTCGCTGGCGCAGGTGCTCTCCTATCTGCGGATCCAGCTCACGCTGCTTAAACACGCCGTACCGGAGGATAATGCCCCCGCGCAGGCGATCATCACCGACTTCTCCCGCGAGCTGAACAACGCCTGGCAGCAGCTGCGCGAGCTGCTGACCACCTTCCGCCTGACGCTGAATCATGCGAATTTACCCGCGGCGCTGCAGGAGTCCCTCGATGCCCTGCAGAGCCAGACGCAGGCGAAGCTGCATCTCGACTGCCGTCTCTCCTCGCTGGCGCTGGATGCGCAGAAGCAGGTGCATTTGCTGCAGATCGTGCGGGAGGCCGTGCTCAATGCGATCAAGCACGCTCAGGCCAGCGAGATCACCGTCAGCTGCGTGACCGCCGTAGACGGTACGCACAGCGTCAGCATTCGCGATAACGGCATCGGGATTGGCGAGGCCAGCGAGCCGCCGGGACACTACGGGTTGAACATTATGCGAGAACGCGCGCAACGGCTCGGCGGAACGCTGCACTTTTCGCAGCCGCAAAGCGGCGGCACGCAGGTCAGCGTGACGTTCCCGGTGCCCGCGCCGTTAACCGGTAAATAACGGTAAAGGAGGAAGCGCGGAGAAAAGCGCATGATAATTTACACTATCTCCTTTATTTCTCCACGTTTGGTCTTCGTCTTGCCGCTACAGTGATGCGGGCAATAAACAATAATGACGTGCAGCAAAACGAGGTCACTTTTTCATGGCGAATTTTTTCATCGATCGCCCCATTTTTGCCTGGGTACTTGCCATTCTGTTATGTCTGACGGGTGTCCTGGCCATTACTTCACTTCCTGTTGAGCAATATCCCGATCTGGCGCCGCCTAACGTGCGGGTCACGGCAAACTACCCCGGCGCTTCCGCGCAGACGCTGGAAAATACCGTGACGCAGGTTATTGAGCAGAACATGACGGGCCTCGATAACCTGATGTACATGTCGTCGCAAAGCAGCGCGACGGGTCAGGCGACGGTCACCCTGAGCTTTAAGGCAGGCACTGACCCGGACGAAGCGGTACAGCAGGTACAAAACCAGCTGCAGTCGGCCATGCGTAAGCTGCCCCAGGCCGTGCAGAACCAGGGCGTCACCGTGCGTAAAACCGGTGATACCAACATTCTGACCATCGCGTTTGTCTCCACCGATGGCTCGATGGATAAACAGGATATTGCGGACTACGTCGCCAGTAATATTCAGGATCCGCTCAGCCGCATTAACGGCGTCGGGGATATCGACGCCTATGGCTCTCAGTACTCAATGCGCATCTGGCTCGATCCCAACAAGCTGAACAGCTTCCAGATGACGGCGACCGACGTAACGGATGCCATCAGAGCTCAGAACGCGCAAATTGCCGTGGGGCAGTTGGGCGGAACGCCTTCCGTCGATAAACAAGCGCTGAATGCCACCATTAACTCACAGTCCCTGCTGCAGACCCCGGACCAGTTCCGCAACATCACCCTGCGCGTGAATCAGGATGGCTCGGAAGTGCGTCTGGGCGATGTCGCCACGGTGGAAATGGGCGCTGAAAAATACGACTACCTGAGCCGCTTTAACGGCAACCCGGCCTCCGGCCTGGGGATCAAGCTGGCCTCCGGCGCGAACGAAATGGCGACGGCGAAACTGGTGTTAGACCGTCTGGATGAGCTGTCGCAATATTTCCCGCACGGGCTGGAGTACAAAGTCGCCTATGAAACCACCTCCTTCGTTAAAGCGTCGATTGAGGACGTGGTGAAGACCCTGCTGGAAGCGATCGCCCTGGTATTCCTGGTGATGTACCTGTTCCTGCAAAACTTCCGCGCGACGCTGATCCCCACCATTGCCGTCCCGGTGGTGCTGCTGGGTACCTTCGCGGTGCTCTATGCGTTCGGGTACAGCATTAATACCCTGACGATGTTTGCGATGGTGCTGGCGATTGGCCTGCTGGTGGATGATGCCATCGTGGTGGTCGAAAACGTCGAGCGCATCATGAGCGAAGAGGGGCTAACCCCGCGACAGGCAACGCGCAAATCGATGGGACAAATCCAGGGGGCGTTAGTCGGTATCGCGATGGTGCTGTCGGCAGTCTTTATTCCGATGGCCTTCTTTGGCGGTACAACCGGGGCGATTTATCGTCAGTTCTCGATAACCATCGTCTCGGCGATGGTGCTCTCCGTATTGGTGGCGCTGATCCTCACCCCCGCGCTCTGTGCCACCCTCCTTAAGCCGCTGCACAAAGGGGAACATCACGGCCAGAAAGGGTTCTTCGGCTGGTTTAACCGCATGTTCAACCGCAATGCCGAGCGGTATGAATCTGCCGTCGGCAAGGTGCTGCACCGCAGCCTGCGCTGGATGATGATTTACGTTGTGCTGCTGGGCGGTATGGTGTGGCTGTTCCTGCATCTTCCTACTTCGTTCCTGCCGCAGGAAGACCGGGGAATGTTCATTACCTCAGTGCAGCTCCCGAGCGGATCCACGCAGCAGCAGACACTGAAGGTGGTTCAGAACGTAGAGCAGTACTTCTTTACTAAAGAGAAAGATAACGTAGTGTCGGTCTTCTCCACCGTCGGCTCCGGTCCGGGCGGGAACGGGCAGAACGTCGCCCGCATGTTTGTCCGTCTGAAAGACTGGGACGAACGCGACACCAAAACGGGCACCTCGTTTGCCATTATTGAGCGCGCGACCAAAGCGTTTGCGCATATTAAAGAAGCGCGCGTCTTTGCCAGCAGCCCGCCGGCCATCAGCGGTCTCGGCAGTTCTGCCGGGTTTGATATGGAGCTGCAGGACCACGCCGGTGCGGGCCACACGGCGCTGATGGCCGCGCGCGACAAGCTGTTAGAACTTGCAGGGAAAGATCCCGGCCTGACCCGCGTCCGTCACAACGGTCTGGATGACAGCCCGCAGCTGCAGGTGGATATTGATCAACGTAAGGCGCAGGCGCTGGGCGTTTCCATCGACGACATCAACGACACGCTACAAACGGCGTGGGGTTCAAGCTATGTGAATGACTTTATGGATCGCGGTCGCGTTAAAAAAGTGTATGTGCAATCCGCCGCGCCATACCGCATGCTGCCGGACGATATTAACCGCTGGTATGTACGCAATAATGCGGGCGGAATGGTGCCGTTCTCGGCCTTTGCCACCTCGCGCTGGGAGAGCGGTTCACCGCGTCTGGAGCGCTATAACGGCTATTCCGCGGTTGAGATCGTCGGTGAAGCCGCGCCGGGCGTCAGCACCGGTACGGCGATGGACACCATGGAAAAGCTGGTGCAACAGCTGCCCGCAGGGTTTGGTCTGGAATGGACGGCGATGTCTTACCAGGAGCGTCTCTCCGGGGCGCAGGCTCCTGCCCTGTATGCGCTTTCTCTGCTGGTGGTCTTCCTCTGCCTTGCCGCGCTGTATGAGAGCTGGTCGGTTCCATTCTCCGTGATGCTGGTAGTGCCGCTTGGGGTTATCGGTGCGCTGCTGGCAACCTGGATGCGCGGCCTGGAGAACGACGTTTACTTCCAGGTGGGGTTACTCACGGTGATCGGCTTGTCGGCGAAAAACGCCATCCTGATCGTAGAGTTTGCCAACGAGATGAATGCCAAAGGTCACGAGCTGATGGCAGCCACGCTGCGCGCCTGCCGCCAGCGCTTACGTCCGATCCTGATGACCTCGCTGGCGTTCATTTTTGGTGTGCTGCCGATGGCAACCAGCACGGGTGCAGGCTCAAGCAGCCAGCATGCGGTGGGTACCGGTGTGATGGGGGGCATGATTTCAGCCACCATTCTGGCGATTTATTTTGTGCCGCTGTTCTTTGTGCTGGTGCGTCGTCGCTTCCCGCTCCGGGAACGACAGGAATAACCCGCAGCCATAAAAAAAGGCGGCTTTATCGGCCGCCTTTTTATTGTGTGATTAATTCACACTATGGTTATTTTACTTATTTTAGTGCTCTTGCAATTCTTACTGAATGTCATTTACGAAGCATGCCTTCGATAAAATCTTTCCAGTTCCCCAGTTCACGTTCAATCATAACAACCTCTCTTATTATTATGCGCATTCTACGAAAACGTATCATCATTGTGAAGACTATTTAACCAATTGCTGTGATTGTACCCCGCCACCGCTGGAGATTTATGATAAATATGAACGGAGAAGCTTAAATTTTGTGTGACGGCCAGCAATATTTTGAAATAACCCTACGAACGGGTGAGTTTTATTTTTCCCGTTGAGTTTAATAGCAATTTAACCCTGATGGACTTCTATGCTTAAATGGTGAAAGAATATTCAGCGTACAGCTGTGAGTTGAATTAAGAAGAAGTATAAATTCAGAGCATTCCTGAATGTGTTATATTCCGCTTAAGGATATATCATCGAATTTATTGAACATTTTATCGCCATAAGAGCAAAAGGATTCAACATGGTTGTGATGTACGGCATTAAAAATTGCGACACCATCAAAAAAGCGCGCCGCTGGCTGGAAACCAATAACGTCGAGTACCGCTTCCACGATTACCGTGCCGACGGGCTTGATGCAGAATTTCTGCATACTGCCATTAACGAACTGGGCTGGGAAGCGCTGCTGAACACCCGCGGCACCACCTGGCGCAAGCTGGACGAATCCGTGCGCGCCAGCATCGTTGACGCCGACAGCGCGGCAAAGCTGATGCTCGATATGCCGGCAATTATCAAACGCCCATTGCTCTGCAAGCCAGGTCAGCCTATGCTGCTGGGTTTCAGTGAAACCCTTTATTCTGACTTTTTCGTTGAGGTGTAGTGTATGTCATGCCCGGTCATTGAGCTGACTCAACAGCTTATTCGCCGTCCCTCCCTTAGCCCGGACGACGCAGGTTGTCAGGCATTAATGATTGAGCGCCTGCGCGCCATCGGTTTTACCGTTGAGCGCATGGATTTTGGCGACACCCAGAACTTCTGGGCGTGGCGCGGCCAGGGCGAAACGCTGGCCTTTGCCGGGCACACTGACGTCGTTCCCGCAGGTGACGCGGATCGCTGGATTAACCCGCCATTTGAACCGACCATTCGCGATGGCATGCTCTTTGGTCGCGGCGCGGCAGACATGAAAGGCTCGCTGGCGGCGATGGTGGTGGCGGCAGAGCGTTTTGTGGCTCAGCACCCGAACCACAAAAACCGTCTCGCGTTTTTGATCACCTCCGATGAAGAAGCCAGCGCCCATAACGGTACCGTAAAAGTCGTTGAAGCGCTGATGGCGCGCAACGAGCGTCTCGACTACTGCCTGGTCGGGGAGCCGTCCAGTACCGAAGTGGTGGGTGATGTCGTCAAAAACGGGCGCCGCGGCTCGCTGACCTGTAACCTGACCATACACGGCGTTCAGGGGCACGTGGCCTATCCGCATCTGGCCGATAACCCGGTTCATCGCGCTGCGCCAATGCTGAGCGAACTGGTGGGCATTGAGTGGGATAAAGGCAACGAGTTCTTCCCGCCGACCAGCATGCAGATCGCCAACGTCAAGGCCGGGACCGGTAGCAACAATGTCATCCCGGGGGACTTCTTCGTCCAGTTCAACTTCCGCTTCAGCACCGAACTGACCGATGAGACGATCAAAGCGCGCGTTGTCGCTCTGCTGGAAAAATACAACCTGCGCTACACCGTTGACTGGTGGCTTTCCGGCCAGCCGTTCCTGACGCAGCGCGGCAAGCTGGTGGATGCGGTGGTGAACGCCATTGAGCACTATAATGAAATTAAGCCACAGCTGCTGACGACCGGCGGCACCTCAGACGGGCGCTTTATCGCCCGCATGGGTGCACAGGTTGTCGAACTGGGTCCGGTTAACGCGACGATTCACAAAATCAACGAGTGTGTGAACGCAGCTGATTTACAACTGCTGGCCCGCATGTATCAACGTATTATGGAGCAACTCGTCGCCTGACGAACGCTCAGAGAGGAATAGCGAATGGATTGGCTTTCAAAGTACTGGTGGATTCTGGTGCTGGTGTTTCTGGTCGGCGTACTGCTGAACGTGATTAAAGACCTTAAGCGCGTTGACCACAAAAAATTTCTCGCGAATAAGCCGGATCTTCCGCCGCACCGTGATTTTAACGACAAGTGGGACGACGACGACGACTGGCCGAACAAAGACCAGAAGAAGTAATTGTGCCCCCTCCTCACCCTGACCCTCTCCCCAAAGGGGAGAGGGAACAAATCCCCTCTCGCCTCTCTGGGGAGAGGGGCTGGGGTGAGGGGCAACTCACATAAACTCTACAATATCATCATCATTCGGCTTACCGCCGCTGAGCGCTTCATCAAAGTAGTGCTTCGGCACGGTATAGCGCAGATGGTCGAGCGCAAACTGCATGCTGCGGTCGTCAATCGCGTGGCCCAGATCGTCCACAATATCCAGCGTCACATCCCCGCCTTCGCGCATCAGCGCTTCCTGGGCCGCCACCGCATGTGAAAGCTCAATCACCCGGTCTTCGCCACCGTGAATAAGATGGATGGTGGTCTGCGTGGTCGCGCTTGTCGGCAGCGTCGCATAACGCCCGTTAAACGCGATGACGCGTGAAGCCAGACCCGGCTGCGCTTTTACGCTTTCCAGCGACATGATAGACCCCTGAGAGAAGCCAATCAGCGCCGTTGCGTCAGCGCCAACGCCGCTCTGCTGCTGCCAGTAGCGCACAATGTCGATGAAGGTGGGCATGATGGCATCAATGCGCGCCTGACGGTTCTCCTCCGTCACGCCCTGGACAGAGAACCACTGCCGTCCGTCAGGGCCGCACGGCTCCACGCCACCGATGCTGACAATTAGCGCTTCCGGGAAAATGGGGGCAAACCAGCTGCCAATCTGTCCCATGTTGACGGCATTATCGCCCACGCCATGAAACAGGAGCAGTAACTGTTTAGCCGGTTTGTCAGGGCTTTGAACAACAAAATGGTCGTGTTTCATGGCGGTCTCCTTAATTGATGAGCAGGATTTTACGCCTCTGCGGGGTAATGACCATGCCACTTTACTGAAGAAGTCATTGAAAAAATTGCCATTGCAAAATGTCGGCCTTCAGCTGCTGACAGCGGGAAGCGTCGAGATGCTCAAGCGCCTGCGCGGTTTCATCACGCAGCTTTGCCAGCAACGCTTTTCGTCCGCTCTCGTCCGTTCGTCCCGCCATTTTCCCACGCAGCGCCGGGATCGGCATATCTGTGGTTAACACCAGCCGCGTCAGGGCGGCAACCGAGGTTGAAAACGCCCGGTGCGCAAAGGCAAACCCCGCCAGCTCCAGCCAGTCGTCACTATTAAGGGTAGCTTCCCATGCATCCGTCACCGGGATCTTTTCGCCGTTCCGGGCCGACAGTACGCGCATATCGCGACACAGGCGCTGGTGCTCCTTCGCGCACAGGCGGTGCCCGGCCTCGCTCAGCGGCAGTAAGGCCATCGCCGTGTAACACCCGCTGCTGGCTTCCCGATGGCTACCCATTCGCACCAGCACAAAGCCGCACTGCCGCCAGAAACGCCACAGCTCGTCGGTATAGCCAAAGCTGACCGAGAGATAATCTTCACCGCTGGTGCTGCGAATAAGCCGCTGGCCGATGCCCTCCCGTTGACGGTGGGGATGCACCGCAATGCGGCTAATCCGTCGCCCCTTAAGCGTCGCCGCAAGTGGCGATCCGCCGTGCGCCGCCAGCGACTGCGCCACAAGGTTCCCGCGTGGACGGCGAGAGCCCGACCACACCGCACGGCTAAGCTCGGGGGACAGACCGCCCTCCTCCACCAGCCAGAGTGCGCCTGCGATATCCGCCCCCACCTGTGCAACCGCAAAGTGTTGGCCGGGGGCGTCCATCATCCGGCGTAAATCGAGGGGTGAGGTGCGGTAATGCGCGGCACACAGCAGTTCATACACGCTTGCCACGCGCGCCGGGTCGCTCTCCCACATCTGCGGCTCTAGCGACCGTAAACGCACGTCACCTTCCGGTTTGCGGTCAATAAGCGCATCGTTAAACAGCAGCGTATTCGCCACTATCCGCTCAAGCGGGCACCCGGCCGCCCAGCGAATGGGGGTGGATAAGGTATAACGCCGCAGCCCGCTGAACCGGGCGCAGAACTTGAGCAGAAACCCCCTGCCCGTGCCTTCATAACCCTGGACCGTCGTGGTTAACAACACGCGGGGAAAGCGCGCCACCAGCTTTTCGAGTAGCGGTCCGGGGATGGCGGCGGCCTCATCAACAATCAGCCAGTCGGCCTGCAGCGTGGAAGCCACCAGCGCATCCGGGGCCATAAAGTGGAAACGCTCACCAGCGAAGCGCGCAATGACATCAGCTGCCCCTTTAGCCGGTGCCGTCACCACTGCATTTCCGGGGGTGACGTTGAGCAGCATCCCCGCCAGGGCTGACTTTCCGCGTCCGCGCGGCGCCGTCACGGCAGCGACGCCCGCGGGCATGGTCAGAAGCGCGTCGAGGATCTCAGCCTGTTCACGCTGCGGCTCGCCGCTGGCAGGCTGCCAGGCAGGTGAATCCGACGCCGCGGGAAGAGAGAGAGGACGATGCTGTTGCCAGACGATCGCATCCGCATCGGCGGCAAGCGTCCGGCAAAAATGGTGAACGAAGTGCGGGGTGACAATCGCCTCCGCGCTGTCGCTCCAGCGAACGGAATCGCCGTCGGGCTTCGCGGCCCAGTCGGCGAGCGGCGGAACCAGCAGCACCAGCAGGCTTCCGGCGCGCAGCGTCCCGCTGAGCGCGGCAAAGGCTGAGACGTCAAACCCGGCGCGCGCGTCAAAAACGGCGTGCAGGAATTCGCGTCCCAGCAGCCCGCTGATGGCTTTAGAAGGATTCTCATCCAGCCACAGCCAGTCTCCTGATAAGGACTCACGCAGGCCGGTCGCCCGGCTTAACGTCCATTGTTCATCGCCGCTGAGCACCACCAGACGGCGGTACCCGGAACGCTGAAGCTGTGTAATCAGCTGTTCAAACCCCAGCATCACATAGCTTTGCCGAAGGTATTACACTGTGACGGGTTGCCGCTGTCGAAGCCACGCTTAAACCAGCTGTAGCGCTGCTCTGAAGTGCCGTGCGTGAAGCTGTCCGGCACGACGCGCCCCTGGCTCTGCTGCTGTAAACGATCGTCACCAATGGCCTGCGCGGCGTTCAGTGCCTCTTCGAGATCGCCTGCCTCAAGCACGCCCTGCTGCTGCATGCTATGCCCCCAGACGCCTGCGAAGCAGTCTGCCTGCAGCTCCATTTTAACGGAAAGGCGGTTCACTTCGGCCTGAGACGCATTTTGCTGGAGCTGCCGCACTTTGGGCTCAATTCCCAACAGCTTTTGCACGTGATGGCCGACTTCATGCGCAATCACATAGCCCTGGGCAAAATCGCCGTCAGCGCCAAGCTTGCGTTTCATGTCATCGTAAAAAGAGAGATCGATATAGACGGTGCCGTCCGCCGGGCAGTAGAACGGCCCCATGACCGATTGACCCGTACCGCAGCCGGTGCGGGTTGCGCCCCGGTACATCACCAGTTTCGGCTGCTGATAGGTGCGCCCCATCTTCTCGAACTGCTGACTCCAGGTGTCTTCAGTTGTGGCGAGAATAACGGAGGTAAATTTGGCCGCTTCATCTTCATTCGGGCTGATGGAGCGCTGAGAATGCTGTTGCTGTTGCAGCGGTTGACCGGTCATCAGACCGGTGAGATCGACGCCATAATAGCCCGCGACCAGCACCACAATTAGCAGGATGATACCGCCCTTGCCGCTGGGTAAGCGGAAGCCGGGCCCGCCCATTGAAGGGCCGCCGCCACCATCACTGCGTCTGTCTTCTACATTGTCACTTTCACGACGCCCTTGCCAGCGCATATCTACCTCGAACTATTCCATTAATAATAGCTATGATCGTAGGCGGTTAACGGCAAGATTACCATAGGAAACAAAGGTAAGACGCCAAAGGATGCGAACATCCTTTGGCAACTGAGGGACTTAGTCGAGCTTAACGCCTAAACGGTGAGCAACCGCTTCGTATGCTTCAATCAGGCCACCCAGGCTCTGACGGAAACGATCTTTGTCCATTTTATCCAGGGTTTCTTTATCCCACAGGCGGCTACCGTCCGGCGAGAACTCATCGCCCAGCACCACTTCGCCTTTGAACAGACCAAACTCCAGCTTGAAGTCAACGAGGATCAGGCCCGCGTCATCAAACAGCTTTTTCAGCACGTCGTTGGCTTTGTAGGTCAGCTCCTGCATACGCGCCAGGTTCTCTTTGCTCACCCAGCCGAAGGTTTCGCAGTAGGATTCGTTGACCATCGGGTCGTGCATGGCATCGTTTTTCAGGAACAGGTCGAACAGCGGTGGATTCAGTTCAATACCTTCTTCAATGCCCAGACGCTTCACCAGGGAGCCCGCCGCACGGTTACGAATAACGCATTCGACCGGAACCATATCCAGTTTTTTCACCAGACATTCCGTATCGGACAGCAACGCTTCCATCTGGGTCGGGATACCCGCTTCGGCCAGTTTGGTCATAATGAAGTGGTTGAACTTGTTGTTCACCATGCCTTTACGATCAAACTGCTCAATGCGTGCGCCATCCCCTGCTGACGTATCATTGCGGAACTCGAGCACCAACAGATCCGGGTTCTCCGTGCTGTATACGGTCTTCGCTTTGCCACGATACAACTCAGCTTGCTTCTGCATCTTCATTACTCCTGGTGTGATAATTTGTGTTCAAAACGGGGTATATTATGCCACGCACACGTTTGCGTAGCACGAAAATAAAAAGGGCGGGATTAACCCGCCCTCGTATTTATTTGCTGAATGCTGCCTGGAAGACAGCGACCAGCGCATCGTTCTGCGCCTGGGTCAGCGTGTGACCTTTCGGATCGATAAACTGCAGACTGCTGCGGTTATCGAGGTCACCTACCTGAATCTTATAGTCACCGGAGGCAAGCTGAGGATCTTTGGCACCCAGTTCCTGCCACGCGCTGTCGGACAGCGGCTTATAGGTCGCCGTCATGCTGCCAGTTGAGCGGGTGCTGTCGGTCACTTTCATGCCCACTTTTTCCAGCGTCGCCGGCAGACGCTGCCAGGTCTGGTTAAACGGTGCACGCACCACCAGCATCGGCAGGCCGGTATCATCCGCACCGCTCTGAACGTCGTAAGTGACGCCGTTGCGGTTCTGCGCGGCATTCGCGGCATCGGTAGCGGTCTTATCCAGACCTGCGGCAATCACGTTCAGCATTTCAGTGCTGTAACGCTGCATAGAGGCGGCATCCGCAACCGGTTTACCCGCCTGCTCCAGGTTCAACAGCTTAACGTTAACCGCCTGCTGGTAACCCTGTGGTTTCACGGAGACTTGATAACGACCACGGTACTGCTGGTCTTCATCCAGACGGTTCCACTCGATCCAGTCGGTGGTTAATGTCTGGCTGGCGTCATCGCGTTTATCGATGGTGTAGTTCTTCGCCTGAATAACGCTCACGACCTGTGGCCACAGAGTGCTTCCACGGGCGCTTTCAACCAGCAGAGACGCCGTATCACCGGTGAACTGGGTACGCGCCCCGCTCACCAGTGCCAGAGGCTGTGCTGGCGGACGAATATCAAGCGCCTTACCGACCAGGCCGCTGCCGTTGGTCACGGGGATATTATAATCGCCGTTCTGAATCGGCAGGATCATACCAGCCGGTGCATGAAGTTCAGCAAGCGGGGTCGCATCCAGATAGGATTCATCACCGCTCACCTGGCGCTTGTAGCGCGAGTCTGAACTACAGGCAGCGAGCAGCATAACAAGCGAAACACTCGCAACCTTCGCCAGGCGCGACTTCTGTACTGAATAAGCCATCAAATCTCCCTAAACTTTACAGCAAACCGGCATGCTTCAGCGCTGCCCTGACGATGTCGCGACCGTGGTCGGTAATCGGTGTCATTGGCAAACGCAGCGTATCGGATGCTACAAGCCCCAACTCCTTACACGCCCATTTCACTGGGATCGGATTGGGTTCGACAAATAATTTATTGTGCAACGGCATCAAACGCTGATTAACGACACGCGCTTCATCAAAGTGACCGGCTGCGGCCAGTTTGCACATTTCAGCCATATCGCGCGCCGCAACGTTTGCCGTTACGGAGATCACGCCATGACCACCGAGCTGCATAAAGTCCAGCGCGGTCGCATCATCACCACTCAACAGGATAAAGTCGTCTGAAACCAGCTCTTTGATCTGATGAACGCGGCTTAAGTTCCCTGTCGCCTCTTTAATACCGATAATATTTTTTACTTCCGAGAGACGACCAACGGTTTCCGGCAGCATATCGCAGCCGGTACGGGACGGCACATTATACAGAATTTGTGGCAAGTCAGTATGTTCAGCGATGGCTTTGAAGTGCTGGAACAACCCTTCCTGAGTAGGACGGTTGTAGTAAGGGGTCACCGTCAGGCAGCCCACGATGCCGCTGTCGTTAAAACGTTGGGTCAGACTGATAGCTTCTGCGGTTGCGTTTGCCCCTGTTCCCGCGATAACCGGGATACGCCCGTCCGCCAGTTCCAGGGTCAGCATCACCACATCGCCGTGCTCTTCGTGGCTCAGCGTTGCGGATTCACCGGTAGTCCCTACCGAAACGATCGCCGAGGTTCCGTTGGCGACATGGTAATCAATGAGCTTCTTCATGCTTGACCGGCAGACATTACCTTTTTCATCCATCGGTGTAACAAGCGCGACAATACTTCCCGTGAACATGAGCCATCCTCTGTGCGAACAAGAGCCTCAATGTTACGTTTGGAACTGTAATAAAAGCAAGCGACCTGAGGCGCTCAGGCGGTTGTATGCATGTTTTTTTTATGCTTTCCTTAGGAAGACTTAACCATGCAAAGGAAGAACAGGTTTGACAACCTCATCACAACATTACCTGGTTATCACTGCGCTGGGTGCCGACAGGCCGGGTATCGTGAACACCATCACCCGTCACGTGAGCAGCTGCGGCTGTAATATCGAAGACAGCCGCCTGGCGATGCTCGGCGAAGAGTTCACGTTTATCATGCTGCTGTCCGGAACATGGAATGCCATTACCCTGATCGAATCCACCCTGCCGCTGAAAGGCGCGGAGCTGGATTTGCTGATCGTGATGAAACGCACCACCGCGCGCCCGCGTCCGGCCCTGCCCGCGACCGTCTGGGTGCAGGTTGAAGTCCCTGATTCCCCGCATCTGATTGAGCGCTTTACCGCGCTGTTCGACAGCCATCAGATGAACATTGCCGAGCTCGTCTCCCGCACGCAGCCGGGCGACGAGAGCGCCGTTCCTACGCTGTTTATTCAAATTACCGCGCACAGCCCTGCCTCACAGGATGCGTCAAATATCGAGCAAGCGTTCAAAGCCCTCTGTACAGAATTAAACGCGCAGGGCAGTATAAGCGTCGTCAATTATTCGCAGCACGAACAGGATGGAGTTGAGTAATGAATCCACTGAAAGCCGGTGACATCGCACCGAAATTTAGCTTACCGGATCAAGACGGCGAGCAAGTAAATTTGACCGACTTCCAGGGACAGCGTGTTCTGGTCTATTTCTACCCGAAAGCCATGACCCCCGGCTGCACCGTACAGGCCTGCGGCTTACGCGACAACATGGATGAGTTGAAGAAAGTCGGCGTGGAAGTGCTGGGTATCAGCACCGATAAACCAGAAAAGCTGTCACGATTTGCGGAAAAAGAGCTGCTGAACTTCACGCTGCTTTCCGACGAAGACCACCAGGTCTGCGAGCAGTTCGGCGTCTGGGGTGAAAAGACCTTTATGGGTAAAACCTATGACGGGATTCACCGCATCAGCTTCCTGATCGACGCTGACGGCAAAGTTGAGCATGTGTTTGACGACTTTAAAACCAGTAACCACCACGACGTGGTGTTGAACTGGCTGAAAGCAAGCGCGTGATAAACAGCAAAACGGCAACCCAGTTGCCGTTTTTAGTGTTTTCCCCCTCTCCTCGTGGGAGAGGGTCGGGGTGAGAGCATCAGGCCGCACAAAAACTACTTCTCTTCCACCGCCGGGACATCCGGCCACGCATGCACCACCGCTTTAATCAGCGTCGCTAGCGGAATGGCAAAGAACACGCCCCAGAATCCCCACAGCCCGCCGAAAATCACCACTGACAGGATAATCACCAGCGGATGTAGGTTCACCGCCTCGGAGAACAGCACCGGTACCAGCAGGTTACCGTCCAGCCCCTGAATAATCAGGTATACCGCAAAGCAGCTCCAGAACTCGGTGCCCAGACCAAACTGGAATAGCGCGACGCCCACCACCGGAATGGTCACTACAAACGCGCCGATGTACGGGATCAGAACCGAGAATCCAACCAACACCGCCAGCAGCAGCGAGTAGTTCAGGCCGAAGATCAGGAAACCGATCCAGGTCGCGACCCCGACCACAATCATCTCCAGCACTTTGCCGCGAATGTAGTTGGTGATCTGCTGGTTCATCTCCTGCCAGACCTGCCCGGCCAGCCCGCGATTGCGCGGCAGCACGCGGCGTACCGCATTCAGCATCTGCTCTTTGTCTTTGACCAGGAAGAACACCATTAACGGCACGAGGACAAGATAAACCGCCAGCGTCAGCAGGCCGACCAGCGAGGCCAGTGAGTATTTCACCACCGAGTCGCCCATCGTCATGATGCGGGCGCGCATGTTTTCGGCCATCGCATCAATGATCCCCGCATCCATCAGCGCAGGATAACGGCGCGGCAGCGTGGCGGCAAAATCTGACAGCTTATTTAGCATGCCGGGCATATCGCGGATCAGGTTGATCCCCTGCTGCCAGGCAACGGGCATCACCACGAAGGACATCAGCAGCAGAATGCCGACAAACAGCACCAGCACAATGCTGGTCGCCCAGCGACGGGAACAGCCGATATGTTCCAGGCGCGCCGTCGGCCACTCCAGCAGGTACGCCAGCACAATCGCCACCAGCAGCGGGGCGAGCAGGCCGCTAAAGAAAAACAGAATACCGAACCCGGCGACCAGAATAACCAGCAAAGCAATGGCTTCCGGGTCGCTAAACCGACGCCGGTACCACTGCATTAACATTTCGAGCATACAACCCTTCCCTGAATCGAATGGCGGGAGTGAGACGGTGAATTGTATCTAACTGTCACAAAAAAGACTTTCCTTTTTGTATCTCCATCACGTTTCGCAAAACCCTGATCAATGGGATTTTCTTCATGACTTAACACGGCTACACTCCCAGAGCAGCAGAGATGAACGATATGCCGGTTCATCGGTCAAATTAGCACATCCAACATACAGGACAGTGGTTATGTTCAGGCAGTTGAAAAAAACACTGGTTGCGACACTGATTGCCGCAGTGACGGTCGGTCAGGTGTTGCCCGCTTTCGCTGACTCGTCCGATTCATTGCCGGACATGGGCACCACGGCAGGAAGCACGCTCTCTATTGGGCAAGAGATGCAAATGGGTGATTACTATGTGCGTCAGCTGCGCGGTAGTGCTCCGCTGATCAACGACCCTTTGCTGGTACAGTACATTAACGGGCTGGGGATGCGTCTGGTGGCGCACGCCGACTCGGTAAAAACACCCTTCCATTTCTATTTAATCAATAATGACGAAATCAACGCCTTCGCCTTCTTTGGCGGGAACGTGGTACTGCATTCAGCGTTATTCCGCTATTCAGACAACGAAAGCCAGCTGGCATCGGTGATGGCGCACGAAATTTCGCACGTTACCCAGCGTCACCTGGCGCGTGCCATGGAAGACCAGAAACGTAACGCCCCGCTGACCTGGGTAGGGGCGCTGGGCTCTATTCTGCTGGCGATGGCCAGCCCGCAGGCCGGGATGGCTGCGCTGACCGGTACGCTGGCGGGAACACGTCAGGGAATGATCAGCTTCACCCAGCAAAATGAGCAGGAAGCAGACCGCATCGGCATTCAGGTTTTACAGCGCTCCGGCTTTGACCCGCAGGCAATGCCAAGTTTCCTCGAAAAACTGCTCGACCAGGCCCGCTACTCGTCGCGTCCCCCGGAAATTCTGTTAACCCACCCGCTGCCGGAAAGCCGTCTGTCGGACGCGCGTAACCGAGCCAACCAGATGCGTCCGGTGGTCGTGCAGTCATCGCAGGATTTCTACATGGCGAAAGTGAGAACGCTCGGCATGTACAATTCCGGACGTAACCAGCTCACCAGCGACCTGCTGGATACTCTGTCGAAAGGCAACGTGCGGGAGAAGAACGCCGCGCAGTATGGCCAGGCGTTACAGGCGATGGAAGCCAGCAAATACGACGAGGCGCGTAAAGCGCTGCAGCCGCTGCTGGCAGCCGACCCGAACAATCCGTGGTATCTCGATCTCTCGACGGATATCGATCTGGGGCAGAAAAAAACCACCGATGCGATTAACCGCCTGAATGGGGCAAAAGAGATCCGAACCAACCCGGTGCTGCAGCTTAACCTGGCGAACGCTTACTTACAGGGCGGTCAGCCTGCGCAGGCCGTGACCATTCTGAACCGCTACACCTTTAACAATAAAGACGACCAGAACGGCTGGGAGCTGCTCGCCCAGGCCCAGGGTCAGCTGGGTAACCGCGATCAGGAGCTGGCGGCGCGGGCGGAAGGGCTGGCCCTGGCGGGTCGTCTCGATCAGGCAATTTCCCTGCTCAGCAGCGCCAGCTCGCAGGTGAAGCTCGGCAGCCTGCAACAGGCCCGCTACGATGCGCGCATCGACCAGCTGCGCGGTCTGCAACAGCGCTTTAAGCCGTACGAAAAGATGTAATCAAGGAGAAGTCATGACAGACGCGGTAAAAATTTACCATAACCCCCGCTGCTCCAAGAGCCGCGACACGCTCAGCCTGCTGAAATCTAACGGCGTCGACCCGGACGTGGTGCTGTATCTCGAGACGCCGCCGGACGCGCAGACGATCCGCCATCTGCTAAACATGCTGGAGATGGGCAGCGCGCGCGAACTGATGCGTCAGAAAGAAGATCTGTATAAATCACTGAATCTGGACGACGCGCATCTTACCGAAGAGCAACTGATTCAGGCTATGGTCAACAATCCAAAGTTGATTGAACGCCCGATTGTGGTGGCGAACGGCAAGGCGCGCATTGGCCGTCCGCCGGAAGATGTGCTCGACATCCTCTAGTCCTTACGCCGCAGCGCTTCCAGAAACGCCTGCGGCGTCCTTTCCCCCAGCTTTTTCTGCGTTTTTCCCCGGTTATAAAACTCACACAGCGTGACTAACACCTCTCCTGCTGGCACAGCATTCACGCGCGGAATAACGTCGCGTAATGGCACCGCCACCTGAAGCGCATTGTGTTTTTGAGGATGCGTTTTTACAGCCACATCTTTTGCAGGCTCCGTCAACTCAAATCCAAAAGTCTCAACAGATTGTATATCAGCGGGACAGGCATTCAGCAGCGCCTGCGTCCAGGTATTGAGCAACTGGGGCGAAAGACCCGCATAGAGCCGGGCATAACACCAGCCGCTTACCGGTTCGCGCGCCCAGAGCAGATGTTGTTCACCCCCATCGTCCATATGCAGGGACAAAGGTAAATGATGGAGCATCAGCATATGTGGCCGCATGCCAGCCTTCAGCGCTTTTATTCCCTGCAACGGCCTCCCTTTGAACTTCGCGGAGGCCGGTTTGAGATAGCGATTCAGCGTTGCCCTTGAAACGGGGATCCCCAGAACGTCGTTAACCATCTGCAGCAGTTCATCCAGCGGGGCACCCGTGATATCCCGCAGGGCATTGACCAGCGCAGACTGCTCCTGTCTCAATGCTTTGTGTATCACTTTTGGCGTCGTGTGGTTATCCGAAACCTGTTCACGGTTGCGCCAGCGCCTGACGGTGGTAACGGAGATCCCCAGCTCAACGGCCAGCTCTCTGTCGCTTTTATCTGACTGTTGAAGGTAGCGGCGGATGCGCGGCGTGGTGGTCGCATTGGCATGAAGTTTAATTTCCATCGCAACAACTCCGTTAACTAATCATATGAGATTTATATATCACAGGCGATTGCTTTGTGACCGATTTCACCTTTCGCTCGCCGCGCTTCACTGATAATCCACAGACATAACATAAACCATGCCACTCAATCTTGTACGGAGTTCACAATGAACAATGTTCTGGGATTTCTTGAAGCAAAACTGATGCCCCTGGCGGCCAAAACGGCCCAGCAGCGTCATCTCGGGGCCATTCGCGGTGCCTATGTTTCATTCATGCCGTTTATTATCGTCGGCTCCATCCTGCTGGTGATCTCCTCTTTCCCGAACCAAACCTATCAGCAGTTTATGTCTCAGGCCTTTGGTGAGAGCTGGAGCGCGATTATTGAAATCCCGTTCAACGCGGTGTTTTCCACTATGTCGCTGTTCATTAGCTTCCTGGTCGCCTTCCGCCTGGCGGAACACTACGGCGAGGACCGCATCTCCTGCGGCATCCTGGCGCTGGTCGCGTTTCTGATCCTGACCCCGTTTATTAAGGTGGCGGAAAACGGCGGTATTACCGTTATTCCGGTGGAATGGATTGGCAGCAAAGGATTGTTCGTGGCGATGATCGGCTCGCTGCTCTGGACGGAGCTGTTCTGCTGGCTGAAGCGCAAAAATCTGGTCATTAAAATGCCGGACGGCGTGCCGCCTGCGGTGCAGGAGTCCTTCGCGGCGCTGATCCCGGCCCTGCTGGTGATGATTCTGGTACTGGGTATCCGCATCGTCTTCGAAAACACCCACTACAACACCATCCATCAGTTTATTTATGAAGTGGTTGCCACGCCGGTGCGCCACTACGGCACCTCATACTTTGGTGCGCTGATGACCGTTTTCAGCATCACCATTCTCTGGTCAGTGGGCATTAACTCCGGCTCGATGATTAACGGCATTATTCGTCCGCTGTGGATGGAAAACCAGACCGACAACATCGCCGCGATTCAGGCGGGCACGACGCCGCCGCACATCATTACCGAACAGTTTTTTGACATGATCTGGATGGGCGGCGCGGGCGCCACGCTGTCGCTGGTGATAGCGATGCTGATTTTCGCGCGCAGTAAAAACATGCGTGAAGTGGCGCGCCTCGGCGCCGGGGCGTCGGTGTTTAACATCAACGAGCCAATTCTGTTTGGCCTGCCGGTGATCATGAACCCGATCATGCTCATCCCGTTCAACCTGGTGCCGCTGGTGCTGGTCACCGTGCAGTACGTGGCGATGAAGGTTGGCGCTGTCGCCGTCACCACCGGGGTGTTTATCCCCTGGACGCTGCCGCCGGTCATCAGCGGCTTTATCGTCACCGGGCACCTGAGCGGCAGCGTGATGCAGCTGATTAACCTGCTGATCGGCGCCATGCTATACCTGCCTTTTATGCGTATCGTGGATAAACAGTACCGCGCGGCGGAAACTGCCACCGTAACGCAAACCGACACCACCCTTGCAAAACAGGAGTAAAGCATGTGGGGAGTTATCGCCACCTGGCGAATGGCGCTTGAAGGCGTAACGGAATCTGCGTCTGCCCTCGCGGCGGGAAAACCGGTCGCTTCGGCAGTAGTCGATGCCGTCGCGGCCGTGGAAGACTTTCCGCTGTATAAATCCGTCGGCTACGGCGGACTGCCCACCGAAAACGGCGAGGTCGAGCTGGACGCGGCGTATATGGACGGCGACACGCTGGCCTTTGGCGCGGTGGGTAATCTGGTGGATATCGCCAACCCGGTGCGCGTGGCGCACGCGTTAAGTCGCCAGCGCTATAACAGCCTGCTGGTCGGCGAGGGCGCGCGGGAATGGGCGCTAAGCCAGGGTTTTGCCGACAAAACTATGCTCACCGACCGCGCGATGCAGCACTACCGCAAGCGCTGCCGCGAGACGCTGGATAAGGGCTTAAGCCCCTACGACGGGCACGACACCGTCGGCATTATCGGTCTCGACAAGCAGGGCTCGATGAGCGTCGCCACCTCCACCAGCGGCCTGTTTATGAAAAAGCGCGGCCGCATTGGGGATTCGCCGATTATTGGTTCCGGCTTTTACTGCGACAGCGAAACCGGCGCGGCCACCGCTACGGGCGTCGGAGAAGATCTGATGAAAGGCTGTACCAGCTATGAAATCGTTCGCCAGATGGCGCAAGGGATGTCGCCGCAGCAGGCGGCGGATTCCGTGGTGTTCGAACTGGAGGACAAGCTGATGTCGCGGTTTGGCCGCGCGGGCGATCTCTCCGTGGTGTGCATGAACAACAGGGGCGAATTCGGGGCCGCGACCAATATCAAAACCTTCTCGTTTGTGGTGGCGACGGCTCGTCAGCCCCTGACCGTGTTTCGCACGGAACGCCTGCGGGAGAAAACGCACTATCACGCCGTGGACGAGGAGTGGATGCAGGCCTATGCCGCGCGGATCCGCGCGCCGATTGAGGAGTCATGATGATCACGTATCAGTTTATCAGCGCGCTTTCTGACGCGAAGCCGCAAAGCCATTTCATCGCGTCCACCTCCTGTACGCTTTTGCCCGAAACGGCGCTGGTCGCGGAAATGCGCGAGTCTGACGGCATCGCAGACACGCACTTTGGCTGCGCGCCGTTTGCCCGTATCACTCTGCTGCCCGATGCGCTCTGGCATGACGCACTCACAGAAGGCCTGCTTGCCGCCCTGCGACCGCTAATTGCCTCCCCCGCCAGCGCAGATATCGTGCTGGACGTTACAAATATCGACGACGTCGTGCTGGCACAGGTGCTGCGTTTTCTCTTTAATCAGGCGCACAGGCTGAGCGACCTGAAGTTGAAGAAAACCGATGAATCGTCGGTACGCCTTACGCGCATCACCGCCCTCTGTCTGCCGGAGCAGCAGGAAAAGCTGGAAACAATTTTCCGCCAGCAGCAGGCTATCGCCCACGGCATGGTCGCGGCGCGACGCCTGGCGGATATCCCTTCCGACCGCTGCACGCCGCAGTTTATGGTCGAAGAGGCGCAAAAACTGTGTGCCGCCTTCCCCGCCCTGCGGTGTGACGTGTTGGATGAAGAGCAAATCATTGAGCAAGGGCTTGGACTGCTGCACGCCGTCGGCAAAGGGGCGACCTGTCCGCCACGTCTGCTGGCGATTCATTTTGACGGCGTTTCTGACGGCCCGGTGCGCTGCTACGTAGGTAAAGGCATTACCTTCGATACCGGCGGACTGTGGCTGAAGGAAGGCGCGGGCATGTACACCATGAAATACGATATGTGCGGTGCGGCTAACGTGCTGGGACTGATGCTGACCGTGGCAGAGCTGGCGTTGCCCGTGCGCGTGATGGGCGTGCTGGCGCTGGCGGAAAACGCCATCGGTCCGGATGCCATGCAGCCCGGTTCGGTAGCAACGGCCTGTAACGGCATCACGGTAGAAATCAACAACACCGATGCCGAAGGCCGACTGGTACTGGCGGATGCCATCGCCTGGGCCAGCCAGCGCCACCCGCAGGCACGCTATATCATTGATATGGCGACCTTAACCGGTGCGGTGGTGAAAGCGCTGGGGTATGAGCTGAGCGGGTTAATGACGCAGGACGAACTGCTGCGCGCCGCGCTGACGCAGGCGGGTAAACGGAGCGGCGATGAAGTATGGCCCCTGCCGCTGGATGCGCGGCTGAAAAAGCAGACCGACAGCGCCATCGCCGATCTGTGCAACACGCCGGCAAACAACGCGGCAATCAGCGCCTCGGCGGCGTGGCTGCTACACCACTTTTGCCCGCCGACAATCCCGTGGGCGCATCTGGATATCAGCGGTACGGCGCTGTGGCGAGAGAGTGGCAGGAGCGTGGCGTCGGGCAGACCGATTCCGCTGCTGGTTGAGCACCTGATGAGGGATCTTTAGCCGCCACCGGGCAAAAAATCAAAGCTTGAGAATATCTTTCACAAACGGAATGGTCAGCTTGCGCTGGGCGGTAATAGAGGCGCGATCGAGCTGATCGAGGGTATCAAACAGCGTGCGCATTTCGCGATCGAGACGCTTGAGCAGGAAACGGCCCACGTCCTCCGGCAGCTCAAAGCCGCGCTGCTTTGCGCGCAGCTGTAACGCCTGCAGCTTATCTTCATCGGATAACGGCTGGAGCTTGTAGATTTGCCCCCAGTCCAGACGGGACGCCAGATCCGGCAGCCCCAGATTGAGCTGGCGCGGCGGACGATCGCCGGTGATCAGCAGCCGGGTTTTACCCGATTCCAGGATGCGGTTGTAGAGGTTAAAGATCGCCATTTCCCACGGTTCGTCCCCCGCCACGCATTCGATATTATCGATGCAGACCAGCGAGAGATGTTCCATTCCCTCCAGCACCTCAGGCACGAACCAGGTACGTTTATCCAGCGGCACATAGCCTACCGCGTCACCGCGCGCCGAAAGCTCCGCGCAGGCGGCATGCAGCAGGTGGCTGCGCCCCGCGCCTTCGCGTGACCAGATATAGATGTATCCGCTGTGATCCTGGCGCAGCACGTTTTGCAGTGCAGCCAGTAAAGAGGGGTTATCACCCGGCCAGAAACTCGCGAAAGTTTCGTCGTCAGGGAGATAAAGTGGCAGAGAGAGCTGTGCCGGTCCGTTCAGAAATACCTCAACCAGAGATCTTACATAAAATCGGCGATGAGTTTATCACGGAACCAGCCGGGAGAGAACCGGGCGATCCTTCGCCCGATTAAAGGATCAATGTGGCGCTTTTTCGCTTTCGTCCGCGTCCAGTACCACTTCTTCCGGGCGGATCACCGAGATCAGCTTGAAAATCAGGCTCAGGCCCACGCCGACGATGGTTGCCAGCGCCATGCCCTTCAGCTCGGCCGCACCGATGTGCACCTTCGCGCCGCTCACGCCGATGATCAGGATAACGGAGGTCAGGATCAGGTTCTGCGCTTTGCTGTAATCCACTTTGGATTCAATCAGCACGCGAATACCGGACGCCCCAATCACCCCGTACAGCAGCAGGGAAACGCCGCCCATCACCGGCACCGGGATAATCTGGATCGCTGCCGCCAGCTTGCCCACGCAGGAGAGCAGAATGGCGATGATCGCCGCGCCGCCGATAACCCAGGTACTGTAGACGCGGGTGATCGCCATTACGCCGATGTTTTCACCGTAGGTGGTGTTTGGCGTGGAGCCGAAGAATCCGGAGATAATGGTGGAGAAACCGTTGGCAAACATGGAGCGGTGCAGGCCCGGGTCGCGGATCAGGTCGCGCTTCACGATGTTCGCCGTCACCACCAGGTGGCCGACGTGCTCGGCAATCACCACCAGCGCGGCAGGCAGAATGGTGAAGATCGCAAACCATTCGAAGCGCGGGGTGTAGAAGGTTGGCAGCGCGAACCAGTGCGCCTGAGCGATTGGGGTAGTATCCACAACGCCCATCACGAAGGAGAGCGCGTAGCCCGCCAGCACGCCGATCAGGATCGGGATAATCGCCATAAAGCCACGGAACAGCACGGAGCCAAACACCGTCACGCCCAGGGTTACCAGCGAGATAATGATGGTTTTGGAATCCGGTGACTGACCGTCCGCAGGCAGCAGGCCGGCCATGTTCGCCGCCACGCCCGCCAGCTCCAGGCCGATAACGGCAACGATGGCCCCCATCGCCGCAGGCGGGAACATCACGTCCAGCCAGCCGGTACCGGCTTTCTTCACGATGAAGGAAACCAGGCAGAACAGCACGCCACACATGATAAAGCCACCCAGCGCGACCTCATAACCCAGCGGCAGCAACAATAACACCGGCGAGATAAAGGCAAAGCTCGACCCAAGATACGCCGGGATTTTGCCTTTACAGATAAAGAGGTACAGCAGCGTACCGATGCCGTTGAACAGCAGCACGGTAGCCGGGTTAATGTGGAACAGGATTGGCACCAGCACGGTTGCGCCAAACATGGCGAACAGGTGCTGCAAACTAAGCGGGATAGTCTGTAAAAGCGGCGGTCTTTCACTCACCCCGATAGCACGGCGCGTCATAGTGTTTTCCTCTGAGATGGTTAGTTATGTGTGTTTTATTCAAAAAAAAGCCGACTATCAAAGTCGGCTTAGTTATCGTTATTCGATTATTTCGTACCAAAGATCTTATCGCCGGCATCGCCGAGCCCCGGGATGATGTACCCGTGCTCGTTCAGCCCCTGGTCAACAGACGCGGTGTACAGCTCAACGTCCGGATGCGCTTTTTCCAGCGCCGCGATACCTTCCGGTGCCGCCACCAGAACCAGCACCTTAATGCTGCTGCAGCCCGCTTTTTTCAGCAGGTCGATGGTGGCGATCATAGAACCGCCGGTTGCCAGCATCGGGTCAACCACCAGCGCCATACGCTCGTCGATGTTAGAGACCAGCTTCTGGAAGTAAGGCACCGGCTCCAGCGTCTCTTCATTACGGTAGATACCCACCACGCTGATGCGCGCGCTTGGCACGTGCTCCAGCACGCCTTCCATCATACCGAGACCGGCGCGCAGGATTGGCACCACGGTAATTTTCTTACCTTTGATCTGCTCAACCTGCACCGGGCCGTTCCAGCCTTCGATGGTCACTTTTTCTGTTTCCAGATCAGAGGTCGCTTCGTAGGTCAGCAGGCTGCCCACTTCAGAAGCCAGTTCGCGAAAACGCTTCGTGCTGATGTCATGCTCACGCATCAGGCCCAACTTGTGTTTAACGAGTGGGTGTTTCACTTCCACAATCTTCATTCTCTTTCTCCTCTGAGGTGGCATCCGCAAAAAAATCGCGGGATTATACCGCTTTTTTCGGATTAGGCCATACCCATCTTGCTTGACGTACATCAATCAAAAACAAAAAAGCCGGAGGCTGGGCTCCGGCTTGGGTGCGGGGTCTTGCCCGATGGCGCTGCGCTTACGCGGGCCTACGTGTAGTGTAGGTCGGGTAAGCGTTAGCGCCACCCGACAATTAGAGGTTGTCGCCGTTGCTCGCAATCACCTGCTTATACCAGTCGAACGATTTCTTCTTGCTGCGGTTCAGGGTGCCGTTTCCTTCGTTGTCTTTATCCACAAAGATAAAGCCGTAGCGTTTTTTCATTTCGCCGGTTCCGGCAGACACCAGGTCGATACAGCCCCACGGGGTGTAGCCCATCAAATCCACGCCGTCTTCCACCACCGCTTTTTTCATTTCGCGGATGTGCGCGGAAAGGTAGTCGATGCGGTACTGGTCATTCACCGTGCCGTCGCTCTCCTGCACGTCAATCGCGCCAAAACCGTTTTCCACAATAAACAGCGGCAGCTGATAGTGATCCCAGAACCAGTTCAGGGAGTAGCGCAGCCCGACCGGATCAATCTGCCAGCCCCAGTCGGATTTCTGCACGTAAGGGTTGGAGACCAGGCTCTTGCTCTCGTCGTAATCCAGCTGCGGGTTGTCCGCCGTCGCTTTGGTGGCGAAAGACATATAGTAGCTGAAGCCGATGTAATCCACGCAGCCCTGCTTCAGCGCGGCTTTATCTTCTTCGGTGATATCCAGCGCGAAGCCGCGACGCTCGAAGTAGTTGAGCAGATGCTGCGGATATTTGCCGCGCACGTGCACGTCGGTAAACCAGTAGCGACGGTGCATAGCATTCATCGCCATCATCATGTCGTCCGGCGCGCAGGTCAGCGGGTAGATAGGACACATGGCAATCATGCAGCCGATCTGCAGCGACGGGTTAATCTCACGCCCCGCCTTCACCGCCAGGGCGCTGGCCACCAGCTCGTAGTGCGCCGCCTGGAACATCACCGGCTCGCGGTCTTCACCCGGCGCGTACTTCAACCCGGAGTTGGTAAACGGCGCAAAGTCTTCGTGGAAGTTGGCCTGGTTGTTGATCTCGTTAAAGGTCATCCAGTACTTCACTTTATGCTGGTAGCGCTCAAAAACGACCTTCGCAAAGCGCACAAAGAAGTCGATCAGCTTACGGTTGCGCCAGCCGCCGTATTCCGTCACCAGGTGGAACGGCATCTCAAAGTGGGAAAGCGTAATAACCGGTTCGATACCGTACTTCAGACATTCGTCGAACAGATCGTCATAGAATTTCAGGCCCGCCTCGTTCGGCTCAAGCTCGTCGCCTTTCGGGAAGATACGCGTCCAGGCGATGGAGGTACGGAAGCACTTGAAGCCCATCTCGGCAAACAGTTTGATGTCTTCTTTATAGCGGTGGTAGAAGTCGATGGCCTCATGGTTAGGGTAGTTTTTCCCCTCCAGCACGCCGTTGGTGATTTCACGCGGCACGCCGTGCGCCCCCGCGGTCATGACATCGGCCACGCTCACACCCTTGCCACCCTCTTTCCAGCCGCCCTCAAGCTGGTGTGCCGCAACAGCGCCACCCCACAGAAAACCTGCTTTGAATCCTGACATTCGCTTTCCCTCATTCTGCGTTATTTTCTGCAAAAACAATTACAGAAACCGGTTTCAGTTCGATGATGTGCAAAGAGGATATTCGTTGCAAGCAGATCACCGAAACCGGTTTCATTTTCGTGAACGGAGTCAAGTTTGGCTGCATTTACAGATCCCGAAGAAAAAAAGATCCCCGCGCCGAGAATAGGCTCGCAAACGTTTGCCTGGACTGTTAGAATTGCGCCGATTTTTCTTACTAGCTATGCAATCGCGTGGGGATTTAAGCCGTGACCAACAAAACTTCTCTCAGCTACAAAGATGCCGGTGTTGATATTGACGCAGGTAATGCGCTGGTTGACCGAATCAAAGGTGTGGTGAAGAAAACCCGCCGCCCGGAAGTGATGGGTGGTCTGGGTGGCTTCGGCGCACTGTGCGCGCTGCCGCAAAAATATCGTGAACCTGTTCTGGTCTCGGGTACTGACGGTGTAGGCACCAAGCTGCGCCTGGCGATGGATTTAAAACGTCACGACACGATCGGTATCGACCTGGTCGCGATGTGTGTGAATGACCTGGTGGTTCAGGGCGCAGAGCCGCTGTTCTTCCTCGATTACTACGCGACCGGCAAACTGGATGTGGATACCGCAGCCAGCGTCATTAACGGTATCGCCGAAGGCTGTCTGCAGTCCGGCTGTGCGCTGGTGGGCGGTGAAACCGCGGAAATGCCGGGCATGTACCACGGCGAAGATTATGACGTCGCGGGCTTCTGCGTCGGCGTAGTAGAAAAATCAGAAATTATCGACGGCAGCAAAGTGGCCGATGGCGATGTGCTGATCGCCCTGGCCTCCAGCGGCCCGCACTCTAACGGCTACTCTCTGGTGCGTAAAATCCTCGACGTGAGCGGCTGTGACCCGCTGACCACCGAGCTGGACGGCAAGCCGCTGGCCGACCACCTGCTGGCCCCAACCCGCATCTACGTGAAAAACGTGCTGGAGTTGATCGAGAACGTTGACGTTCACGCTATCGCTCACCTGACCGGCGGCGGCTTCTGGGAAAACATTCCGCGCGTTCTGCCGGACAACACCCAGGCGGTGATCGACGAATCCTCATGGCAGTGGCCAGCCGTCTTCAACTGGCTGCAGACCGCAGGCAACGTGAGCTCTCACGAAATGTACCGTACCTTTAACTGCGGCGTGGGCATGGTTATCGCCCTGCCGGCAAGCGAAGCGGATAAAGCGGTTAAGCTGCTGACCGAGAAAGGTGAAAACGCGTGGAAAATCGGTACGATTAAAGCTTCCGACTCCGAACAGCGTGTGGTCATTGAATGAAAAACATCGTGGTGCTCATTTCCGGCAACGGAAGCAATTTGCAGGCCATCATAGACGCCTGCAAACAGAAGAAAATTAATGGCACCATTCGGGCAGTTTTCAGCAACAAGGCCGACGCGTTCGGCCTTGAGCGCGCGCGGGAAGCGAACATTCCGGCGCACGCGCTGGAAGCCAGTCAGTTCGCAGGGCGTGAGGCCTTTGACCGCGAGCTGGTGCAGGAGATTGACGCTTACGCGCCGGACGTGGTGGTGCTGGCGGGCTATATGCGAATCCTCAGCCCGGCCTTCGTCGAACACTACGCCGGTCGACTGCTGAATATTCACCCTTCCCTGCTGCCAAAATATCCCGGCCTGCATACCCATCGTCAGGTGCTGGAAAACGGCGACGAGGAGCACGGTACCTCTGTCCACTTCGTGACCGACGAGCTGGACGGTGGTCCGGTGATCCTGCAGGCGAAAGTGCCGGTCTTTGACGGCGACAACGAAGACGACGTGACCGAACGCGTGCAGACCCAGGAACACGCCATTTACCCGCTGGTGGTAAGCTGGTTTGTTGACGGGCGTCTGGCGATGCGCGACGGTGCAGCCTGGCTGGACGGCGTGAAGTTACCCCCGCAGGGTTATGCGGCCGAAGAGTAGTTTGCTATATCGGGTGGCGCTGTGCTTACCCGATATTCCCTCCCCCAACCTGCTAAATTCCCCAACAAAAAAAATAACTGTCATACTTTTCTGGCACTGTTGGACATATCGTGGAAATGCTCGCCATAATAAGGACGAGACGGATTTACCACGTCCTGTGATTGAACTGGAGTGTGAGCTGTAATGGGTCAGGAAAAGTTATATATCGAGAAAGAGCTAAGCTGGTTAGCATTTAACGAACGTGTACTCCAGGAAGCGGCAGACAAAAGTAACCCGCTGATCGAACGCATGCGTTTTTTAGGCATTTATTCCAACAACCTGGATGAGTTCTACAAGGTTCGCTTTGCCGAGCTGAAAAGACGGATCATCATCAGCGAAGAACAGGGCTTAAACTCTCACTCGCGGCATCTGCTGGGCAAAATCCAGTCCCGCGTGTTGAAAGCCGATCAGGAATTTGACGGCCTGTATAACGAACTGCTGCTGGAGATGGCGCGCAATCAAATCTTCCTGATTAACGAACGTCAGCTTTCCGTTAACCAACAAAACTGGCTGCGCCATTACTTTAAACAGTACCTGCGCCAGCACATTACCCCGATTCTCATCAACCGCGAAACCGATCTGGTACAGTTCCTGAAGGACGACTACACCTATCTGGCGGTGGAAATTATTCGCGGTGAATCCATCCGTTACGCGCTGCTGGAGATCCCGTCCGACAAGGTGCCGCGTTTTGTGAACCTGCCGCCGGAAACCCCGCGCAGACGCAAGCCGATGATCCTGCTGGATAACATCCTGCGCTACTGTCTGGACGACATCTTCAAAGGCTTCTTCGATTACGATGCGTTAAACGCCTACTCGATGAAGATGACCCGTGACGCCGAATATGACCTGGTGCACGAGATGGAAGCCAGCCTGATGGAGCTGATGTCCTCCAGCCTGAAACAGCGCCTGACGGCCGAGCCGGTGCGCTTTGTTTATCAGCGCGACATGCCGGACGCCATGGTGGAGATGCTGCGCGAGAAACTGACCATTTCGCGCTATGACTCCATCGTGCCGGGTGGCCGTTATCACAACTTTAAAGACTTTATTGGCTTCCCGAACGTCGGCAAAGCCAATCTGGTGAACAAGCCGCTGCCGCGTCTGCGTCATATCTGGTTCGATAAGTTCCGCAACGGGTTCGACGCCATCCGCGAGCGCGACGTGCTGCTCTACTACCCCTACCACACCTTTGAACACGTGCTGGAACTGCTGCGTCAGGCCTCGTTCGACCCGAACGTGCTGGCGATCAAAATCAACATCTACCGCGTGGCGAAAGATTCCCGCATCATCGATGCGATGATCCATGCCGCGCACAACGGCAAAAAAGTCACCGTGGTGGTTGAGCTGCAGGCGCGCTTCGACGAAGAGGCCAACATTCACTGGGCGCGCCGTCTGACGGAAGCGGGCGTGCACGTGATCTTCTCCGCGCCGGGGCTGAAAATTCACGCCAAGCTGTTCCTGATCTCCCGTAAAGAGGGCGATGACGTGGTGCGCTATGCCCACATTGGTACCGGGAACTTTAACGAAAAAACCGCGCGGATCTACACCGATTACTCGCTCTTAACCGCTGACGCCCGCATCACCAACGAGGTGCGCCGGGTCTTTAACTTTATCGAAAACCCGTACCGTCCGGTGAGCTTCGACTATCTGCTGGTCTCGCCGCAGAACTCGCGCCGCCTGCTGTACGATATGATCGACAAAGAGATTGCCAATGCCCAGAAAGGGCTGTCGTCCGGCATCACGCTGAAGCTCAACAATCTGGTCGACAAAGGGCTGGTGGACAGGCTGTACGCGGCGTCCAGCTCCGGCGTGCCGGTTAACCTGCTGATCCGCGGCATGTGCTCGCTCATTCCGGAACTGGAAGGCATCAGCGACAATATTCGCGTCATCAGCATTGTTGACCGCTACCTGGAACACGATCGGGTCTATATTTTCGATAATGCTGGCGATAAACAGGTCTATCTCTCCTCGGCAGACTGGATGACACGCAATATTGACTACCGAATTGAAGTCGCAGCGCCGCTGCTGGATCCGCGTCTTAAACAGCGTATCCTCGACATTATCGAGATCCTGTTCAGCGATACGGTGAAAGCTCGCTATATCGACAAAGAACTCAGTAACCGCTATGTACCGCGCGGCAACCGTCGTAAAGTGCGGTCGCAACTGGCGATTTACGACTATATCAAATCACTCGAGCAACCCGATTAACCTATGCCGATAAATGATAAGACCCCACGTCCGCAGGAATTCGCCGCGGTCGATCTAGGCTCAAACAGTTTCCACATGGTCATCGCCCGTGAGGTGGATGGCGCGCTGCAGATCATCGGTCGCCTGAAGCAGCGCGTCCACCTGGCGGATGGTCTTGATGAACGCAGCATGCTCAGCGAAGAGGCGATGGAGCGCGGGTTAAACTGCCTGTCGCTGTTTGCTGAACGCCTGCAGGGCTTCTCGCCCTCCAGCGTGTGCATCGTGGGCACCCACACGCTGCGCCAGGCGCTAAACGCGCCGGAGTTCCTCAAGCGGGCCGAAAAAGTGATCCCCTACCCGATTGAGATCATCTCCGGTAACGAGGAAGCGCGTTTGATTTTCATGGGTGTTGAGCACACCCAACCGGAAAAAGGGCGCAAGCTGGTTATCGATATTGGCGGTGGCTCAACGGAACTGGTGATCGGCGAAGACTTTGAGCCGCGCCTGGTGGAAAGCCGTCGTATGGGCTGCGTCAGCTTCGCGCAGATGTATTTCCCGGGCGGCACCATCACCCGCGAGAACTTCCAGCGGGCGAAAATGGCGGCTGTCCAGAAGCTGGAAAATCTGGCCTGGCAGTACCGTATTCAGGGCTGGAACGTGGCGCTGGGGGCCTCGGGCACCATCAAGGCGGCGCATGAAGTGCTGCTGGCGATGGGTGAAAAAGACGGCTTTATCACGCCCGAACGCCTGACCCTGCTGACCGAAGAAGTGCTGAAGCATAAAAGTTTTGACGCCTTAAGCCTGCCGGGGCTTTCCGACGAGCGTAAGGCGGTCTTCGTGCCGGGGCTGGCGATCCTCTGCGGCGTGTTTGACGCGCTGGCGATCAAAGAGTTGCGCCTTTCCGATGGCGCGCTGCGTGAGGGCGTGCTGTATGAGATGGAAGGCCGCTTCCGCCATCAGGATATTCGCAGCCGCACCGCGCAGAGCCTGGCCAACCAGTACAACATCGACCGCGAACAGGCGAAGCGCGTGCTGGAAACCACAGTGCAGATGTACGAGCAGTGGGAGGAGCAAAATCCTAAGCTCGCGCACCCGCAGCTTGCCGCGCTGTTGAAATGGGCCGCGATGCTGCACGAGGTGGGGCTGAACATCAACCACAGCGGCATGCACCGCCATTCCGCCTATATTCTGCAAAACAGCGACCTGCCTGGCTTCAATCAGGAGCAGCAAACCATGATGGCGACCCTGGTGCGTTATCACCGCAAAGCCATCAAGCTCGACGATCTCCCGCGCTTCACGCTGTTCAAGAAAAAGCAGTTCCTGCCGTTAATTCAGCTGCTGCGCCTGGGCGTGCTGCTGAACAACCAGCGCCAGGCTACCACCACCCCGCCGACGCTGAAGCTCAAAACCGACGACCATCACTGGACGCTGAGCTTCCCGCACGACTGGTTCAGCCAGAACGCGCTGGTGCTGCTGGACCTGGAAAAAGAGCAGCAGTACTGGGAAGCGGTCACCGGCTGGATGCTCAAAATCGAAGAAGAGAGCGCGGACGTCGCCGCGTGAAGGCTTAGGCGTCCCCGGTGGACGCCTCTGCTTCCGGCAGTGACTCAAGCGCAACCGGGCTGCCGATCAGGTAGCCCTGGACATAATCGATACCCAGCGCGTGAACCGCACTACGTATCTCTTCAGTCTCCACATATTCTGCCACCACCAGCATCTTCTTCATGCGCGCCAGGTGACAGATAGACGCCACGATCTGGTAATCCAGGCTGTTGTTGACGATATTGCGGATAAAGCTGCCGTCGATCTTAAGAATATCGGCATCCACGCTTTTCAGTCGCGCATAGCTCGCATACCCGGTACCAAAATCATCAATTGCAATACGCACCCCTGTTTTCTGCAGCTGCCTGAGGGTGTGTAGCGCCTGCTCCGCGTTGCAGAAGGTGCTGCACTCCGTGACTTCAAAGATCAGCTGCCACGGCTCAATGGCATACTTCGCCAGCAGGCGGCTCACCTCAAGCGGGAACTGTACCCGGCACACGGTTGAAGGGGCCAGATTAATGGCAAAGCGCTGGCCGGGCAGCCTTTCGCGATGCGCCGCGAGGAAGCGCAGCGTGTGGTCCAGCACCCACAAATCCACCCGCGAAGAGAGGCCAAACTCCTGGGCGACGGGCAGGAACTGTTCAGGCGAGATCAACAACCCGTTTGCATCAGGCATGCGCAGCAACACTTCGTGATAACCATCACCGCGCAGGCCGCGAACGGGCTGCACTAACAGCGTAAATTCGTCGTTATCCAGCGCGTGCTGCAGGCGGCTCATCACCGCGACTTTATCCTTCAGGCTGCGCTGCAGATGGACGGCACCGCGCTGCTGAAGATTTTCCGGATGGTTAGAGGAGAGCGACAGATCGGCAACGACCCCGAGTTCACCCAGCACCAGATAGAGGTGGTTAACCGGCGAACGCACATAGCAGTAGCTCACACCCACCTGCGGCTGCAGCGGCATCCCGTCCCAGACAAAGCGGAACTGCTTGATATGTTGGTCGAGGGCCTCAATCCGCTGCTGGTGCGACTCGGCGTTAAGACGAACCGCCATGTCATACCCGGTCAGGTGATAGACCTGCTCATTGGACTGGAGCGTACCGTTAATCCACTGCGCCAGCTTCTGCTTGTACTGAATGCGCAGCAACACGCCATAGTTACGGCCCAGAACCTCCAGCTCAGGAATGCGCAGTAAACAGAGCGCCGACCAGGGGTTTTTCGCCAGATCGCGCGACAGCGCCCGCAGGTTAGGCATATGCACGACCGGGTCAAGCAGCGCCAGCCTGCGGGAACGTTTGTTCACCGTGCGCTGCCGCGTCGCCAGCATCGACATGTAAATCACAACAAACGAAAAGACCAGATAACTGGAAGAGGTGATCGCCAGCTGGATATCGTACCCCTGGTTCACAGGGATATAGCGATAAAAATAGTGAATAGAAACCAGCAGCACCGGCGTCCAGATCAGCGAAATCAGCTTATAGCCAAAACGCATCGCGCCCCAGAGCATCACCGGCATCAGTAGCGACAGGGTGTAGTTGGTGGTGAAAATCGAACTGTTTTCATTCAATGGCAACAACAGCAGCGAAAGCAACCCACCAAGTGCCACCGTCCACAGCAGAAATTCTGTTGCCGTCACCTTTTTGTCTATCTGCAAACGGATTTGCGAGATGAGGCTTTTGATATACCTCGGATGGCGAATCAGGCGAACAAGCAGATAGCTCAGCGGCACGCCCGTCAGCCCGCTGACCAGCAGCGCCTGATAGTTGATCAGCGTGCGAATATTGAGCGGGTTAAGCCCTGCCAGGCTCTGGCGACTCTCATATACGCCCAGATATACCGCGAACTGGAACAGCAGCAGAAACAGCGTCGCGGGGCAGAAGGCCTGCCAGAAGATGCGCTGCGCCATCAGCCGCACGTCGCCGTAAGCCGTCATATTACGTCTGGGGGCAAACACCCGGTAGCCACCCCAGCTGAGCACCAAAGGAACGACAAAATGGAGGATCCCTGCGACGGTTTCAAACAACCCAACCGACGGGTAATAGCGGATAAACAGGGATAATAAAATCCCGGGAAGCGCTTCCAGACCAAAAAACATCATCAGTGAAAGCAAAAATGAGAGCGGTAAATAATAAAGGGCCGCAATACCGTCCCCCAGCTGCGTGAACGTATTCGCCACGCTCAGCACAGGAAGTAAAGCCACCGGTAAAATAAGCGGCAATGCCCACCAGCGGTGTTTATTGTTTTTCAGAAAAGCGAAAATGTTCATAGATGCCCGATTAAACCCCTTTTTCTCCAGAGGGAAAAATAAAGACAGGCATCCAACCTGACCTGGCGCCGCCCGGCGACGTGCGGGGCGAACTGTGTGGAGGAAGGATTTTAAATAGCAGGGCCGGAAATCCGTTGACTTAAATCAAACTATTTTACGCAAATAAGTCTTACCTGAGATTTTTTTGAAATAATTTTCTTCATATTATCAATATGGTAAATGCAAATATTAATTTCAATAACAATAATTAATGTAAACGTTGACGGTTATTTACACATTACGGAATTGACCCTCTCATCCCGCTGTGCCTTAATATCCCCGTCGCCCAAAAGGGCATACCCAGGAAAAAGAGAGTGAGTCAGGCCACGCGTATGCGCAAACGACACCGTTTTAACACCCGGATGACCCGCATCATACTGCTCATCAGCTTCCTGTTTTTCTTTGGCCGCTTCGTTTACTCTTCAATCGGCGCCTGGTATCACCATCAGGATAAGACCCAGTCGCAGCAGTCCAGCCTGAACGTCGACGCCGCCGATCGCTAACCCACTGATGGGTTTTGCACCAGCCGAATAATTCCTGCGATCCCTTTGCTGAGGATTTTATCCTGCCGCATTACGATGGCGAGCTGGCGCTGCAGCATGGGCGTGAGCGACATAACGCAGAGTCCTTCACGGTCAGCGTCATGCTCAACCGCCATTCGCGGAACAATACTGTAGCCGAGCCCCACGCGAACCATACGTTTAATCGCCTCAATGCTGCCAAGCTGCATCACCGGCGCGATCGTTAACCCCTTGGCCGCAAACCAGCCATCAATGAGCGCCCGGGTACCGCTGCCTGACTCAAAGGCAATCAGCGGCTGAGCATGGAGCGCCTCCGGGGTTAACTCCCTGAAAGCGTCCTGCTGCTCCCGCGACGCGATAAAAACAAACTCCTCGTCCATCACCGGCATGACGTCCAGCGCTCTACCGCTGACCGGTAGCGTCACTAGCCCCATATCAAGACGGTTCTCTTCGATGGCCCTGACGATGTCAAGGGTGTTGCCTGTTGTTACACCCACCCGCAGGAGCGGATAGTCGCGGCGCAGCTGTTCCAGCAGGGGCGGCAGGAGGTGGATACAGGCCGTCGCCCCCGTGCCAAGGGTAATGGTCCCGCTGACATCGTGACTGAACGCGCTCACGGACCGGAGGGTTTCGTCCACAACCTGCTGAATGCGCTCTCCGTGCACCAGCAATGCCTCTCCGGCCGCTGTAGCCTTAATGCCCCGCCCGGTACGCTCCACCAGCCGCGTTTGCAGAAACTGCTCCAGCTGGCGTATTTGCAGGCTGACGGCGGGCTGGGAAATGCCCAGCAGATCCGCCGCAGCGGAAAAGCTGCCGCGCTGGATCACCAGACGGAACGTCGCGAGATAGCCGAGATTAAGCGTCGTCATTCAAAGTTTCTCTTATACAGCGCATAAGGTTGCAGGCCTGCCAGCACAATACCGCGCTCGCTATGCTCAGGACAACTGCATAACGGAATGAAAAACAATGGAAACACCTGCCCTGCCTCGCCGCCTTGCCTTTACTACCGGATGTAATCAGCTTATCAACTGGGGGATCTCATTTTATTTGCCCGGCACTTTTGCGCGGGCGATTTCAGCCGACCGGGGGTGGTCAGCGCCGCAGATTTACCTCGGCCTGACGCTGGCGATGTTGGTGATGGCCGCGGTCTCCCCATTTGTCGCCCGTCTGCTGGCACGCTTTGGCGGCCAGAAGGTGGTGATGGGCGGCACGCTGTTGATTGCCGCAAGCTGCGCGGGTATGGCGTATACCCGGACGCTGTCTGGCTGGTATGGCGCCTGGCTACTGTGCGGCCTCGGGATGCGCCTGTCGCTGTATGACGCACTGTTCGCCGCGCTGGTCAATCTTTATGGCCAGCAGGCACGCGGGACGATCTCACGTATTACGCTGATGGGCGGGCTGGCGTCTGCCGTCTTCTGGCCGCTGGGTGACGTTTTACTCAAGGTGATGGCATGGCAGGACGCGCTGAAAATATACGCCCTCTTCGGATTACTGAGCGCCCTGCTGCTTCGCCACTTACCGCGTCAGCGCTTTATGGTGAAGCCAAAAGCAAGCGCGCCGGTCTCGCCACGAGACAGGCGTAACGGCTGGCTGTATGCGACCTTTATTGCGCTCATTACCTTCGTCTCAAACGGGACCTCTACCCACCTTCCCGAGTTTATCGCCAGTTTCTGCCTGCCAGTCGCGGTCGGCATGCTGTGGGGGATCGGCCAGACGGGCGCGCGCTTTATGGCGGTGCTGGCGGGTGCACGCTTAACTCCGTTAAAACTCACGCTTTTTACTGCCCTTGCCATGCCGCTTTGTTTTCTCATCGGGCTGAGCAGCACCCTGTTTGCCTGGTGTGCCGCCGGATTTGTGCTGGGCTATGGCGCAATTAACGGGCTGGTAACCATTGTCAAAGCGACCCTGCCGCTGGAGCTGTTCAGCGCGGAACGTTACGCCAGCCGGACAGGCATGCTTCTCATCCCGGGCCAGCTGATGGCCGCGGCTTCCCCGTTTGCCTTTGCGTGGCTGAATAAAACACTGGGTATTACGGGCACGCTGTGGTTTTCGGTGAGCCTGACGCTGATTATCGCGGGGCTGGCGGTAAGTATGTTGAGATCGCAACCGCAGCAGGGCGTCCCTGCCCTGAGCGACTAGAGCACAAAGCCACCGTCAATAGTCAGGCTCGCTCCCGTCATATATCCGGACTCCTCGCCAGCAAGCCATGCGGCAAGCGATGCGATCTCGTCCGGCTGCCCGATGCGCTGCAAAGGGATATGCGCCACGATCTGTTCCGCCATTCCGGCCGTCATATCCGTGGCGATGGGGCCGGGCTGGATGTTGTTAATGGTGATCCGCTTAGGCGCCAGATCCAGCGCCAGGTTTTGCACCATCGCAGCCACCGCGGCTTTACTCATTGCGTAAACGCTGCTTCCCGCATGCCCGGTCCGCACTGCGGTGTTGCTGCCAATGGTGATCACTCTTCCCCCTTCCGCCATCCCATTTACTGCCGCCTGAATAGAGAGGAAAACCCCGCGCACGTTCACCGACAGCGTGGCATCCAGATCTTCCAGCGAGAATTCCTCAAGCCTTCCAAGCCGCAGAACGCCTGCGTTCACTACGGCGACATCCAGCCTGCCGTAATGTTTAATCGTGGTATCAACCGCAGCCTGAATAGCGGCAGCGTCCGCGCTATCCGCATTAATCGCCAGCGCCTGTCCGCCCGCATCAGCAATGGATGAGACAAGCGCATTCGCCCGGTCCGGGCGTGATACCCACGTCACGGCAACGCGATACCCTTCCTTCGCCAATCGCACCGCTATAGCCGCGCCAATTCCACGTGCGCCGCCGAAAATCAAAGCGACTTTTTGACTATTCATCATATTTTCTCCGGTCAGTTTGCGCACCCGATGGGGCGCCTGGAGATACCATGCCAGCAAACAGCCTGTTGTGCCCGGGCAGAATGTATCACACTGTATCTGCCCCATCAGGCTTACGCGTCGATACAAAAACCCCGCATAAGCAAACAGGTGCGATACATAAAAATGGTCTGCTGTCTCTCGTGACATTCCCCACGAGGAGATACCGAAATGATTCGCCAGCATCTGTTGCTTTCCATACTCGCCCTGACGACTTCCGTCTGCGCTGCCCCCCTGAGCGGCCTCAGCGCCGCCGACGTTAACGGCCCTGCCGCCGTTGCGCCGCTGGAACACCCGCAGCCGCCCGCCAGGCTGATCGTCGATCCGCCGCTTGCCGGGCCGCTAAGCAAAGGCGCGGTGTTTATCCAGTACCGTGCCGAAAACCTGCGCATCGAGCCGGTATTTGGCCCCGAGGCGCTCAAGGTGACCCCGCGCATCGGGCACATTCACGTGGTGGTGGACGGCGCGCCGTGGCACTGGGCTGACGCCAGCGGCGAGCCGGTGATCCTGGTGGGGCTGCCCGCCGGTAAGCACAAGGTAACGATCATCCTGGCCGACCCAACACACAAGCCGCTCGACCACAAAACTATTGAATTCACCGTCCCGCCCCACGCGGCGGTCCACCATTTTTAAGGAGTCTGAACATGAAAGCATTGTCTGTACTGACGGCTGGCCTGCTGGCGCTTTCCGCCAGTGCCTTCGCGGAAAGTAAAACCAGCGTTGTGCTGGTGCACGGCGCGTTTGCCGACGGCAGCAGCTGGAATAAGGTGATTACCCTGCTGCAGAAACAGCACGCAGAGGTCATTGCCGTCCAGCTCCCGCTCACCTCGCTTAAGGATGATGTTGCCGCCACAAAACGGGCCGTCGCCCGTGCGAAGGGTGACGTGGTGCTGGTGGGCCACTCCTGGGGCGGCACCGTCATTAGCGAGGCGGGCAACGATGCGCGGGTAAAATCGCTGGTATATGTGGCGGCATTCGCGCCGGACTCCGGCCAGTCGACGGCGGATCTGGCAGGAAGCTACCCTGCGCCACCGGGCAGCGCGGGTATCGCTAAAACGGCGGACGGCTATTTATACCTGCCGACGGAAGCCGTCAGGAAGGACTTCGCGCCTGACGTGAAACCGGGTGAACAAAACGCTATTGCGGCCACGCAGGGGCCGATTAAGGCCGATGCTTTTAGTGAAAAGGTCGCCCACGCGGCGTGGCATGACAAACCGAGCTGGTTTGTGGTCAGCAAACAGGATCGGATGATCAATCCTGACCTGGAGCGCGCGATGGCGAAGGCGATTCATGCGAAAACCACCGAGGTGGCGGCAAGCCACGTGTCGATGGTCAGCCAGCCGCAGATCGTTGCCCGGACGATTGAGCAGGCGATCGACGCAAAGTAATATTTTGCGAACTGTAGGCCGGGTAAGCGCAGCGCCACCCGGCAAAAAACAGCCTCAGCGCCCGCCATACGCGGGATAATCGCGATTAATCCACGCGTGGTCATCTTCCCACGTAAACATCCACTTGCGCACCGGCCCGGCCATCACGTTGAGGTAATAGCTGTCATACCCGGCCATCGTTGCCACCGGGTGGTACCCCTTCGGCACCATCACCACGTCACGGTTGTAGACCGCCATGCACTCATCCAGCGTTCGGTCGTCGGTGTAGACGCGCTGCATGCAGAACCCCTGCTCCGGGTTGAGGCGATGGTAGTAGGTCTCCTCAAGATACGTCTCGTGCGGCGGGTTATCCGTGTCGTGCTTGTGGCTCGGGTACGAGCTGGTGCAGCCCTCATTGGTCCACACCTCCACCACCAGCAGGCTGTCGGCGGGCTTGTCTTCCGGCAGAATGTTGTGCACGTAGCGCTGGTTGTGCCCCTTGCCGCGCGCTTCGCCGTCAATATCCTGCGGGGCAATCAGGCGCGTCGGGTACGTGCCTTTACCCGGCGCGGCGCAGACCGCCAGCTCCAGTTTCGTCAGCGCCTTCACCTGCACCGTCTCCTGCGGGGTGACATACACCGCCCACGGCTTAACGCGCTCGAACGGGCTCATCCGCTCGCCGATGTCGTTAAACTGCGCGGAAGGGGTGCGGATGGAGGCGCGCCCGGCGACCAGCACCAGGCAGCGCTCTTCGCTGACGGCGGGCAGCGTCAGCGTCTGCCCCTCCTGCAGCTCATACGCCTCAAACCCAACGTATCCCCACCCTGCGCGTTCCGGCGTGACGGACTGGGTGCGCCCCTCCGCGTTCGGCTGTTGCCAGCGTGATAACAGACGTGACATGTCACCTCCTCAAATCAGTCCGGCGTCGCGCGCCAGGCGGCTCAGGTTGTTATACCCCAGACGAGCGTAAGTCAGCGGATGGGCAACCGCCGGATCCTGCTCGGCCTCAACCACCAGCCAGCCGTGATAGTCCTGCGCCTTCAGCAGGCTCATGATCGGCGGGTAATCCACGCAGCCGTCGCCCGGCACGGTAAACACGCCGCTCAGTACCGCATCGAGGAAGCTGGTTTTGCGGTTTTTAACCTCCGCCAGCACGTCGGCACGCACGTCTTTGCAGTGGACGTGGTTGATACGCGACGCCCAGCGCTGCGCCACCGCCAGCGGATCGGCCCCGGCAAAGGTCAGATGACCGGTGTCCAGCAGCAATCCGACCGCTTCGCCGGTATGGGTCATCAGATTGTCCACGTCGTCGGCGGACTCAATCACCGTCCCCATATGGTGGTGATAGGCAATCTGCCCCCCCTGCTGCTGCGTATAGCGGGCAAACTCGGTAAGCTTCTCGCCGTACTCCTTCCAGCGCGCCTGCGGGAAGCGCGGGCGCAGATGCACCGGGGTCTGCTGCTCGCCGTGAATACAGCCGCTCACTTCCGCAAACACCAACACCTTCGCCCCCAGCTCGCGCAGCAGCGTCAGGTGCGGCTGCACGGCGGCAATCTCCTCCTCCACGCTGCGCTCCAGCAGGCGGCCGGAGTACCAGCCGGAGACCAGCTGCAGGTCGTGGCGCTGCAAAATCGGGCCAAGCAGGCGCGCTTCGCGCGGGAATTTATTGCCCAGCTCGAAACCGGCAAAACCGGCCTCTTTCCCTTCACTCAGACAGGTCTCCAGCGACGTCTCCGCGCCGAGAGAAGGCAGATCGTCGTTCGTCCACGTCAGCGGGTTAATGCCCAGTTGTACACTCATTGTCATCTCCATTATGCGTGTCCGCGCTCGCGCCACCAGGCGATAAGCTGCAGGTAGTTGTCCCGGATGCGCGCCACCAGCTGCGCATCGTCAATATCGTGTTTCAGCCACGCGCGGGAAGCCTCGCCAAACAGCGTGCGGCCCACGGCAAAGCCTTTGACTACCGTCTGCCCCGCTGCGGCTCTGAAGTCGGCGCGCAGCTGTTCCGCCGGTGCGTCCAGGCCGAGGATCACCACCCCGCGGCAGTGCGGGTCCCGGCGTTCGATAATCTCGCTCAGCGCCGTCCAGCCGTCGGCCGTGAGCGGCGGCAGCTTCCACCAGTCCGGGTAAATGCCCAGGTTGTAGAAGCGGGAGATGGCGCGCAGGTAAAGCTCGTCGCTGCGCGGCATGCTGGCGGGCAGGATCACCTCCAGCAGCAGCTCGTGCCCGGACCGGCAGCAGGCGTGGTACACCTCGGCGATTTTCTGCTCCTGCTCCAGGCGCAGGCCGTGGGCGTCTTCCGGGTGAAAGAAGACCAGGCACTTCACCACGTGCTCCTGCGGCCAGCTGATAAGCTGGGTGCCGATGTTGCCGTGCTCCATCTCCAGCGGCCGGGAGCCCGGCAGCTCGATGGGGCGACCAATCCACCACCCTTCCCCGGTGATCGCGTTCAGCGCGTCCTGACCAAAGGTGCCGTCGCACAGCAGACCGGCTTTGCCCTCCAGCCCGGCGCGGCTCGCCGCCTCGCGGCTGGCCTGCAGGATCAGCTGTTTCAGCGCCGGAATGCGCTTAAGCGACGCGCCGCACTGCATCGCCATATCCTCAAGCTGGCTGCGGTGATCGAAGGCCATCACGCACAGCTCCGGCCATTCGCGGCGGCGGGTGGTGACCCGGTGCAGATGGTTAAGACGCGAGTCAAGATCCGGGCGTGGCACAACCGCAGCGCGGGAGAGATAGTCATCCAGCTCGATTTTGCTCGGCATCGCCGGGGCGCAGCCGTGGCGCGAGACCACCAGCGCGCCGCAGGCGTTGGCGTAGCGGCACGCCTGCTCCCAGCCCTCGTCGTTCAGGTAGCCGCGCAGCAGGCCGGACATAAACGCGTCCCCCGCGCCGAGGACGTTCAGCACCTCCACGCGCACGCCGGTGACCGTCAGGCCGTCGTCCAGCCGGGGCGGAATGGCGTCGGTATAGACTGAGCAGCCCAGCGCGCCGCGCTTGCAGACCAGCGCTGCGTCACTGACGGCGCGCACCTGTCCCAGCGCCTGCAGGGTATCCGTACTGCCGCCCGCAATGTGAAATTCCTCTTCGGTACCGACAATGACGTCGAAGAGGTGCAGCACCTCCTGCAGCTCGCAGGTGACCTGGTCGGCGGCGATAAAGCGTGTTTCGCCGTCGCCTAAAGAGGTCAGCCCCCACAGCACCGGACGGTAGTCGATGTCCAGCACCGTGCGCACGCCGTGACGGCGGGCATAGCCCAGCGCCGTCAGCACCGCCTCGCGGGTCTGCGGATGAGAAAGGTGGGTCCCGGTGATGGCAAGACAACGTGCGGAGGCAATGTAGCTTTCGTCCACATCGCTGGCGGTAATCGCCATATCCGCGCAGTTATCGCGATAAAAAATCAGAGGAAAGGTGTCCCGGTCTTTAATGCCGAGTAGCACCAGCGCCGTAAGGCGTTGTTTATCGGTAATCAGATGACTGGTATCACAGCCCACCTGGTTGAGCTCTTCGCGCAGGAAGCGGCCCATATGTTCATCGCCGACGCGCGCCAGCATCGACGAGCGCAGACCCTGACGCGCGGTGCCATACGCCACGTTGCCGGACGAGCCGCCGAGATATTTGGCGAAGCTCGACACATCCTCCAGGCGGGCACCAATCTGCTGACTGTAGAGGTCTACCGCCACGCGGCCCATGCATATCACATCAAACTGCTTTTCCACGTTGATACCTCATCAGACAATGTCGTTCACGTTCAGCCAGCGGCCCTGCAGGTGCGAGAGTGCAATCGCGTCCAGCACGCGCGACACCTTCCAGCCCTCTTCGAAGTCCGGCCACATCGGCGCGTCGGCGGCAATCCCGTCCACCAGGTCGCGCACCTCCACCGTTTTTTGATCGTTAAAGCCAATCCCGTGGCCTGCGCCCATACAAAACGCGGCGTAGTCCGGGTGCGCCGGGCCGACGAGCAGCGTGCGGAACCCCTGACGGTTCACCGGATCGTCATGCAGATAGAGCTTCAGCTCGGCCATGCGCTCCTGGGTGAAGCTGATGGCGCCTTTCGTCCCGGTGATGACGTACGACAGCCCCATCTTGCGGCCGCAGGCGACGCGGGAGGTTTCAATCACCCCCTGCGCCCCGCCCGCGAAGCGCACCATCGCGTGGGCCTGATCCTCGTTTTCCACCGCAATCATCTCTGACGATCCGGCCTTCGTCGGGCGCGCCGGGACCACGATCTTCAGGTCGCCGCAGACCTGCTCAATCTCCCCCACCAGGTACTGGGCCATATTGACGATGTGCGCCGCGAGGTCGCCCAGCGCCCCCAGCCCGGCGGTCTCTTTAAAGCAGTGCCAGTGAATGGGCGACAGCGGGTCGGCCATATAGTCTTCGTTGTGGGTGCCGTAGAAGTGGATCACCTCGCCAATCTCGCCGCGCGCGATAATCTCCTTCGCCAGCTGCGCCGTCGGGTTCTTCATGTAGTTGAACCCCACCAGCGTTTTCACCCCGGCCCGCTTCGCGGCGTCGACCATCTCGCGCGCGTCGTGGGCGTTCAGCGCCAGCGGCTTCTCCGAGTAGACGTGCTTGCCGTGGCGGATCGCCTCCAGCGCCATCTCCTTATGCAGGTGGTTGGGTGAGCAAATATCCACCACGTCAATGGCCGGGTCGGCCACCAGCGCCCGCCAGTCCCCGGTGGAGCGGTTGAAGCCAAACGCATGCGCGCGCTCTGCCGCCAGCTCCGGCGTGACTTCCGCCACCATCTCGCGCACCAGCCTGCCGAGCAGGTTGAACACCGTCGGGGCCTGGGCATAGGCGATAGCGTGCGCCTTGCCGATATACCCGGTGCCAATTAATCCAATACGAACCTCTTTCATCGTGATCCTCACAGTGCGCCGCGACGGCTCTTGGCATAGGTATCGAATGCCACCGCCAGAACGATAATTAATCCGGTGATAATTTGCTGGTAGTAGGCCGAGACGTTCATCAGCACCAGGCCGTTAATCAGAATGCCCATAATGATGGAGCCGATAATGGTGCCGCCGATGCGCCCGTAGCCGCCCATCAGCGAGGTGCCGCCAATCACCACCGAGGCGATAACGCGCAGCTCAAAGGAGATCCCGGCCACCGCCTCGGCGCTACCCAGACGCGCGCTCAGGATGAAGCCCGCCAGCCCGGCCAGACAGCCAATAAGCACATAGACGCTGACCAGCACTCGCTTGACGTTGACCCCCGCCAGGCGCGCCGCCTCCGGGTTACCGCCGATGGCGTAGACGAAGCGGCCCCAGCGGGTTTTATGCAGTGCCAGATAACCGCCGACGGCGACGATGGCAAAGATCCAGATCGGAATGGAGATGCCGAGCAGCTCCCCGCGCCCCCACCAGCGGTAGCCGGGGTCAAAACCGGCGATCGGCGCGCCGTCGTTAATCACCAGTGTCAGGCCGCGCCAGATAGTCATCCCGCCGAGGGTGACGATGAACGGCGGCAGGCGCAGGCGGGTGACGCCCAGGCCATGCAGGAAACCAATCGCCGTGCCCATCGCCAGACAAATCCCCAGGCCGATCAGCCAGCTCATGCCGCCCCAGGCGTTCGGGTCGACGGTGGTGAAGTTGTCACCTTTGATCACGTACGCCGCGGTCATGGCGCACACCGCCAGAATGGAGCCGACGGAGAGGTCAATCCCGGCGGTCAGGATGACGAAGGTCATCCCCACGGCCATGATCCCGTAGATGGAGACTTCAGTCAGGATGTTGAAAATATTGCGTTCAGAGAAAAAGTTGCTGTTCTGCGACTGGAAGAAGATCAGCAGCAGGATCATGAAAATCAGCACCCCGAAGCGCTCGAAGAAGGCAATGGGATCGATGCGTCCGGCGCGTTTGACCGGGGCCTGCGTTTTAGAAATCATCTGCGTCATGAGTTACTCCGTTATGCCGCGTTCAGGGCGTTGTGGTTGATGGCCATCATCGTCATCAGCCGTTCTTCGTTAGCGTCGTCACCGTGGATCTCGCCGGTCACCCGGCCTTCGCTGAGGGTGATGATCCGATCAGACACCGCCATCACCTCAGGCAGATCGGAGGAGATCACGATCACCGCCACGCCCTTTTTCGCCATGTCAAACAGCACCTGGTGCACTTCCGATTTGGTTCCCACGTCGATGCCGCGCGTCGGCTCATCGACGATCAGCACCCGCGGGTTGAGCGCCATGCAGCGCGCGAGGATCACTTTTTGCTGGTTGCCGCCGGAGAGTTTGCGCACCTCCTGCGCGCTGTTGACCATTTTGATCTGCAGCGCCTGGCGGTAGGACTCAATCAGATCATCCTCTTTACGGGTGTTCACAAACCAGCGCCACTGCAGCAGCGAGGAGAGGCAGGAGAGCGACAGGTTGTCGCGAATAGACAGCCCAAGCACCGCCCCCTCTTTTTTGCGGTCTTCCGGCACCAGCGCCACGCCCTGATCGAGAGCATACAGCGGGTCGCGCGGCTGGTACGGCACGCCGTCCAGCTCAAAGCTCCCGGAGGTAAACGCGTCTGCACCAAACAGGCAGCGAGCCACCTCGGTGCGTCCCGCGCCCACCAGCCCGGCAATGCCCAAAACTTCCCCGGCGTGGACGTGAAAGCTGATGTCGTGCAGGGCGATGCCGTGCGGATCCAGCGGCGGCTTTTCGCGGCTCAGCCCCTTCACCGCCAGACGGACGGGCTTGTCTTCATGATGGGTTTCGCTGGCGGGGCGGCGGTTAAAGGCCACGTCGCGCCCGACCATCAGGCGGATCAGCTGCTCTACGTTGGTTTCGGCTACCGCGCCGGTGCCGGTAAAGCGGCCGTCCTGGAAAACGGTGAAGCGATCGCAGAGCTGAAAAACCTCGTGCAGGCGGTGGGTAACGTAAATAATGCTCACGCCGCGGTTTTTAAGCTCGCGCACCACGCGGTGCAGGCTTTCCACCTCGCTGTCGCTCAGCGCGGCAGAAGGTTCGTCCATGATGATTAATCTTGCGTTGAGGGTCAGCGCCCGGGCGATCTCCACCATCTGCTGCTGGGCGACGCTCAGACGGGCGACCGGCGTGGTCGGCGCAACGTTCAGCTGCAGGTAATCAAGAATGACCTGCGCCTCCTGGTTTACCGCTTTTTCGTCGACGATCAGGTTACGTTTACGCGGCTCGCGCCCGAGAAACATGTTTTCCGCGACGGTCATGTTGGGCAGCAGGTTGAACTCCTGATAGATGGTGATAATGCCCTTGTTCTGTCGTTCCACCGGGGAGTCGTCCACCGGCAGCGTTTCGCCGTTGAACCAGATATCCCCGCGCGTTTGCGGCTGCGCGCCCGCGAGCGCCTTCAGCAGCGTGGATTTCCCCGCCCCGTTTTCTCCCAGCAGGGCGTGAATTTCGCCGCTGCCGACGGTCAGCTGGGCGCTGCTCAGCGCCCAGACGCCGGAAAAGCTTTTTGCCAGGTCGGTCACTTTCAGTAAGGGTTGCGACATCGGTCTGCTCCTCCTCATGATGAGCCGCCAGAGGCGGCTCGGGACATATCAGTTACCGGCCTCACCGATACGCTCAGCCTGCTGCAGGTTCTCTTTGGTGATCAGCGTTGGCGGGTAGTCGGCCCCGGTGATGGCTTTCTTCTCGCGCACGTTGGCCACCAGCTGGCTCATCGCCGTTTGTACCGCAAAGCCCGGACGCTGATCCGCCGTTACCGCCAGCCAGCCGTCGCGCACGCGGGCCAGCGCTTCCGGCACCGCATCAAAGCCGGTCACCAGAATTTCGCCCGGCTTCACGCCCTGGCTCTGCAGCGCCTCAATCGCCCCCAGCGCCATATCGTCGTTGGCGGAGAGGATCACCTGCGGGCGCTTCGGCAGCGAAGGCAGCACGCTTTCGACGATACGCATCCCTTCAGAACGCATCCAGTTGCCGGTCTGATCGGCGACGATCTTGTACTTATCCCCGCCCGCCTTCAGGCTGTCGCGGATCCCTTTGGTGCGTTCAATATTGGAGGAGGAGCCCGGCTGGCCGGTGAGCAGAATGATGTCCGCCCCGTCGGGGAATTTGGTTTTGACGAAGTCGCCAATCGCCTGGCCGCCCTTGTAGTTGTTGGCGCCAAAGTGCGGCACTTTCTTCTGGCTGTCGACGGAGCGGTCGAGCGTGACCACCGGCAGCTTCGCATCCTGAATTTCATCCACTGCGCTGGAGACCGCGTTCACGTCGTTCGGGGAGACGATGAACCCCTGCGCTCCACGGGTGATGGCGTTTTCCAGGTCAGCCACCTGCTTCGGTGAGCTGCCCTGCCCGTCCAGCACCTGAAGCTTCACGCCCATCTCTTTTGCGGCTTTCACCGCCGTGCGCTGCATGTGAACTTCAAACGGCATCGCCAGGTTTGGCGTACTGAAAACAATTTGCTCGTTTTCGGCGAGGGCGGCCCCGGACGTCATGGCGATGAGGGCGGCTAAGATCAGTTTTTTCATTATTATGTCTCTCTGTGTAGGGTTGTTGTGTTTAGAGGACGATCTCGCGCTGGCTACGCAGCGACTCCAGCGCTTTATCCGCAAGGTACAGCGCACGTTCACCATCATCGCCGCTGCAGTCAGGCACCGCTTCGCCGCGCAGGACCGCAACAAAGTGTTCCCATTCCGCGGCGTAAGCGGATTTGTAGCGCTGCAGGAAGAAGTGTTCCGGCAGCGCGCTGGTGCAGCCCTGTTTGCCGTAGTGCTGCACCTGGTTTTCCAGAATGTTGCCCGCGCACAGCAGCCCTTCGGAGCCGTGCAGCTCCAGGCGCTGGTCGTAGCCGTAAGAGGAGCGGCGGCTGTTGACGATGGTCGCCATCGCGCCGGAGGCATATTTCAGAACGATAAACGCGGTATCGATATCCCCCGCCTCGCCAATCGCCGGATCTACCAGGTTGCTGCCCTGGGCATACACCGAGACCGGCTCTTCACCCATGATGAAGCGGGCCATATCAAAATCGTGAATGGTCATATCGCGGAACATGCCGCCGGAGACGCGCACGTACTCCGCAGGCGGCGGAGACGGGTCGCGGGAAATAATCAGCAGCGATTCCGGCTTGCCGATACGCCCGGCCTGCGCGTCGGTTTTCACGCGGCGGAACTGCGGGTCAAAGCGACGGTTAAAGCCGATGAACAGCGGCACGTCGTATTCTTTGACCACTTTCAGGCAGTCACGTACGCGGGCGAGGTCGAGGTGTACCGGTTTTTCGCAGAAGATGGCCTTGCCGTGGCGGGCGGCCATTTCAATCAGGTCCGCGTGGGTGTCGGTGGCGGAGGCGATCAGCACGGCGTGAACGTTAGGGTCAGTCATCGCATCAATGAGGCTCTGCTGGCGGGCCTGATATTGGGTGGCGAGGCGGGTGGCAAATTCCTGATTCGGGTCAACCACGGACCAGAGCGTGGTCGCGCTGTGGCTGGCGATGTTAGCTGCATGTACCTGGCCAATTCGGCCAGCGCCCAGTAAAGCAATGTTAAACATAACGGCTCCCGGTGTTGGTGAATGCTGTGAACTAACGACCCTATAAATAAAACATTTATTTCATTTTTATAAATAGTGAAAATTATATTTTTGAGTGCAGGTTAACACTTTTGAGATGAATGAGATAATTTTTGTTATCAATCTCACAACATGGGAGGGAGGACATCTTCCCAAAGGGGCGAGGGAGAAAAGACAGCCCCGAGCCGTCCCCTCTCCCCAGGCGGGCGAGGGAGAAAAGGCCACACCGCACCATCCCCTCTCCCCTTTGGGGAGAGGGTTAGGGTGAGGGGAAATGAAATGAAAATTTCGTTACGACGGGAAAACTTAATACTGACGCGCTTTTTTCACCTGCGCCTGCGTTTGCTCCGCGGCTTCGCGCACGGCAGAAGACTCTGCCACCTGCGCATCACCAGTTCGCCACCACGAGGCGTAGTCGTGGGTCATGGTCTTCGGCAATACCTTGATGTCCAGCAGCGTCGGGCCCGGATGCGCCCGTGACGCCTCCAGCGCCGCCAGCAGGCTTTGCTCATCGTTCACCCGCCACGCGCGGCAGCCGTAGCTTTCCGCGTTTTGCGCAAAGTCGACCTTCACCAGCGGCCCGTCAAGCCGCCCGGTTTCCGGGTTGCGCCGACGGTTTTCCGTGCCAAAACTGCCCATGCCGTGCCCCATCTGCAGGTTATTAATGCAGCCGAAGCTGGCATTATCGAACAGCAGAACGGTGATCTTAATGCCCTCCTGCACGGCGGTTTGCAGTTCGGAGTGCAGCATCATGTAGGAACCATCCCCCACCATGGCGTATACCGGCAGCGCGGGTCTGGCGAGCTTCGCGCCAAGCGCCGCCGCAATCTCGTAGCCCATGCAGGAGTAGCCGTACTCCAGGTGATAGCTGTCCGGCGTTTTGACCTGCCAGAGGCGCTGTAAATCCCCCGGCAGCGAACCGGCCGCGCCCACCACGATGGCGTTATCTTCAATATGCTGATTGATCAGCCCCAGCACCCGCGTCTGGGTCAGCCGGGTGTTGAGCGTCTCGCCGTATTCCGCCAGCTGCGCGTCCAGGTGCCCCGCCACTTCGGGCGCATCGTCAGGATGCCACTGGCGATCCCACAGGCGGCGGCACTCGTCGCGCCACGCGGATTTCGCCCCGGCGATCGCCTCTCCCCAGCCGCTGCGGTAATCGCCGAGCGCGTGGGTTAAGGCCTGGAGGCCGGTTTGGGCATCGGCAATCAGCGCGGTGGCGTCCAGCTTCAGGGCATCAAACTCGGCCACGTTCAGCAGCAGGAATTCGACGTCCGGGTGGGAAAAGAGCGCCTTGGAGCCGGTAGTAAAGTCGGTCAGACGCGTGCCGATACCGATCACTAAATCCGCCTGTGGCGCAAGCTGGTTGGCGGCCATTCCGCCCGTCACCCCCACGCCGCCCAGATTAAGTGGGTGGTCACTTACCAGCGCCCCCTTTCCGGCCTGGGTTTCGGCAAACGGCAGTTGCAGCGTCTCGACAAATTCGCGAAACGCCTCATGCGCGCCGGAGTAGCGCACGCCGCCGCCGCACACCACCAGTGGACGACGCTTGCGGGCAATCAGCGCCCGCGCCTGCGCCAGACGCTGCGGGTCAGGTGGACGACGTTCGATGTGGTGCACACGACGCGCAAAGAAGCTCAGCGGGTAGTCCCACGCCTCTCCCTGCACGTCCTGCGGCAGGCAGATGGTCACCGCGCCGGTATCTGCGGGGTCAGTAAGCGTTCGCATTGCGCTTAACATGGCGCTCATCAGCTGCTCGGGGCGGTTAATGCGGTCCCAGTAGCGGGAGACCGGACGGAAGCAGTCGTTGGTGCTGATGCTGAGATCGTGATACTGCTCGATCTGCTGCAGCACCGGGTCCGGCTGGCGGCTGGCATAGATATCGCCCGGCAGCAGTAAAAGCGGGATGCGGTTCGCCGTGGCGGTGGCCGCGGCGGTCACCATATTGGCAGCTCCCGGCCCGACGGAGGAGGTGACGGCAAAAATGCGCTGACGGCGATGCTGTTTAGCGAATCCCGTCGCCATATGGGCGATACCCTGCTCGTTGCACCCCTGCATGATTTTCAGATGACCGGGATCCTGCTCCAGCGCCTGGCCGATACCCAGCACGTTGCCGTGCCCAAAGATGGTCGCCACGCCCTCCACGAAGGGCGTTTCGTTGCCGTCAATGCAGACGTACTGTTGATTCAGGAACCGGACCAGCGCCTGGGCCATGGTCATACGTTCGGTTTGCATAACGCCTCCTGTCAGCCCAGCGTCGGCATGGAGAACGCAGCGCCTGTCTCCTGCTGCATTTCCGGCCAGCGCGCGGTGATGGTTTTCATTCGGGTGTAGAAACGCACACCGTCATTGCCGTGGACGTTGAGCGCACCAAAAATCGAGCGCTTCCAGCCGCCGAAGCTGTGGAACGCCATCGGCACCGGGATCGGCACGTTGACCCCCACCATGCCAGCCTGCACCTCTTCGCAGAAGCGGCGCGCGCAGCCGCCGTCGCGGGTGAAGATCGCTGAGCCATTACCATATTCATGGCGATTAATCAGATCCACCGCGCTGGCGTAATCTGCTACGCGCACCACAGAAAGCACCGGGCCAAAAATCTCTTCTTTATAGATGGTCATCTCCGGGGTGACGTTATCAAACAGCGTCGGCCCGACGAAGTAGCCCTGCTCGTGGCCCTTCACGCTGAAGCCGCGCCCATCCACGCGCAGTTTCGCCCCCTGAGTTTCCCCGCTGTCGATGTAGCCCAGCACCTTGCTGCGGTGCGCGGAGGAGATGAGCGGCCCCATTTCGTTTTCCGGCGACTGGTCCAGGCCCGGCCCGACGCGCAGCGCGGCAATCTGTTTTTCCAGCCGGGCGCAAAGGTCGTCGGCGGTTTTATCCCCCACCGCCAGCACCACGGAGAGCGCCATGCAGCGTTCCCCCGCCGCGCCGTAGGCCGCGCCCATGATGGCGTTGGTGGCCATCTCCATGTCGGCATCCGGCATTAAAATGCAGTGGTTTTTCGCGCCGCCCAGCGCCTGACAGCGCTTACCGTGGGCGGATGCGGTCTGGTAAATGTATTCCGCAATCGGCGTGGAGCCGACAAAGCTCACCGCCTGCACGCGCGGGTCAGTCAGGAGCACGTCAACGGACTCTTTATCGCCCTGAACCACATTGAAGACGCCGTCCGGCAGGCCGGCCTCTTTCAGCAGCTGCGCCAGCGCGAGCGCAAGAGAAGGATCTTTTTCCGACGGTTTCAGCACGAAGGTGTTGCCGGTCGCCAGCGCAATCGGGAACATCCACATCGGCACCATCGCCGGGAAGTTAAACGGCGTGATCCCGGCGCAGACGCCGAGCGGCTGCATCAGCGAGTGGCTGTCGACGCCCGTGCCGACGTTGGCAGAGTGTTCACCCTTTTGCAGATGCGGGATGCCGCAGGCAAACTCCACCACTTCCAGGCCGCGGGTCAGTTCGCCCACCGCGTCGGAGAAGACCTTGCCGTGCTCTTCGCTGATAATGCGGGCCAGGCGCGTCATGTTCTCCTCCAGCAGCGCCTTGAAGCGGAACATCACGCGCGCGCGCTTAAGCGGAGCCTGGCGCGACCACGCAGGAAACGCCTGCTGCGCGGCGGCAATGGCCTGTTCGGTTTCCCGTGCCGTACTCATCACCACCTGGCGGATCTGCTCGCCGGTGGCCGGGTTGAAGATCGCCTGAACGCGCTGGCCTGAACCGGTGACACATTCGCCGTGAATAAAATTCGCTACCGTCTCCATCCTTAACCTCTCGCTGTTGATACGTGACTGTTACCTGAACACTGTGTACTGAACACTATATATGAAACAAATATTCCATTTTAAGTTGAAATAAAATAAATGATGATTATTGTGATCAAGGATGGATTTTTATGTTAACAGGCAACAACACTGACGCCGCGTGCGCTATTAAGGAATTTCGGGCGAGGAAATGACTGAAGCTTCTGTTTCATTTTTGTTGCCAGATGGATGGCCGACATTTAAAAGGCGCGGTTTTGCGTTTAGAATCATAAGACTGTATTTGGGGGATAACATGACGACAGCAACCAGCCTGAACGAACTGCAGCAACAAATCCGCGATCGCTACGATAGCCTGAGCAAGAGGCTGCAGCAGGTCTCCCGCTACGTGCTGGATAACACAAACAGCGTGGCCTTTGATACGGTTGCCGTCATTGCCGAGCGCGCCGACGTGCCGCCCTCAACGCTGATCCGCTTTGCCAACGCCTTTGACTTCACCGGCTTTAACGAAATGAAACAGCTGTTTCGCATGAACCTGGTGGAGGAGACCGCCAGCTACAGCGACCGCGCCCGGCTGTTCCGGGAGATGGAGAGCGAGGCCGTGCCGGAAACGCCGCTCGATATCCTGCAGGAGTTCGCCCGCTCGAACGCGCAGGCGCTACAGCAGCTGGCCGCCCGTGCAGAGCCGGAAATGCTGGAGCGCGCGGTGCAGCTGCTGGCCGACGCCGACACCATCTACATCGCCGGGCTGCGCCGCTCCTTTAGCGTCGCGGCCTACCTCACCTACGCCCTGAGCCACCTGGAATGCCGCCCTATCCTGCTCGACGGCATGGGCGGGATGCTGCGCGAGCAGATCAGCCGCATTAAGGCGCGCGACATCGTGGTGTCGATCAGCTTCTCGCCGTACGCGGAAGAGACGGTGATGGTCAGCGAAACCGCTGCCAGCGTTGGCGCGCGGCAGATCGTGATTACGGACAGCCAGATCAGCCCGCTCGCGACATTCAGCGATCTCTGCTTTGTGGTGAAAGAGGCGCAGGTGGACGCGTTCCGGTCTCAGTCGGCGACGCTGTGCCTGGTGCAGTCGCTGGTGGTGGCGCTGGCGTATAGGTTGGGTGGCGGGGAGAAATAGCCCCCAATGCCGTTTGGTGGGCCGGGTAAGGTATAGACGATACCCGGCCGCCTGAAGAGCATTAGCCAGACATTAACGGCTTCTTATCTCGGGGCAATCAGAATAACTGACGGAATAGAGGGAATTCAGACGTTGCCCCGTAATCTGTAACACCCGCAGTAAAAGCATGATGCCGCGGCGGGTATCAGGATCGTTGAGCATGGCAAACACCTGCCGAAGCGAAATATCCCCTTCCCGGTTAATTTGCTCTCCCCAGGCCATGCGTAGCGCGGTTCCCCCTTCCCAACCGACGGTTACCACATCTTCAAATACGCCAGCCAGCTTTTCGACCATCGCGCTGTCGGTCATTTCCAGCATGTCTGCTGCTAAGGCCAGCAGATCAACCAAATTATTCAGGCGATTGCCTGCCATCAGCGGGGCAAGGCTTTTAAGTAACAGTTCCTGTTCACTCATTAGAACATCCCCCTCACGACACCCCAATAGAGACCACGGTTAAAACCGTTTCGCAGCATGCCGCCGAGTTTCGTCGCAGGCATGGGCGTCACGTCATTGCGATAGTCATACACCAACGGCATACCGGCCCAGAGCCCCATCTGCGCAACGGCCTGAACCCGTCCATCATAATGGTTACCGCTTCCGGGCGGTCTGCCGTACAGCTCCGCCACAATGTTATCGGCAACGATCGGAGCCTGGTTGTGGCACGATCCCCCGGCTTTACTGATCGGGAGGTCAACGGTATCGCCGATCACATACACCCCTTCCAGGCCGTAGACGCCCAGCGTTTGGTGATCCGTCGGCAGCCAGCCTTCACCGTTCTGAACCTCACTGAGTCCCGTATTACGCACCGCTTCGACCGCCCTGATGGGAGGCGTTGCCATCAGGATGTCGAAGTTCTGCGAGTCGCCCTCGGCGGAATAGGCAATTTTGCTGTCAGGATCGACATGGCTTAAGGTAAAGCCGCGCTGATGCTGTATCCCTTTGGCAGCAAAAATATCGCCCAGCGCCTCCCCAACCGGACGCTGCAGGAACAGGCAGTTTCGCAGCAGCTGCGCGACGGTCGGATAGGTATAAACAATCTCAACCTGATTACGTACGCCGCGCTGGCGCAGATAGTCGTCAACCATAAGCGTGGTTTCAATAGGGGCGATGCCGCACTGATGGGGAACATTCGGCGTTTCCGGGAAAGAGACGGTAATAAATATTCGCCCCTTTTTAATGGTGGAGAGTTTATACGCTAATTCTCTTGCCGCCGCGTATTGATAAAAATGGTCGCCCGCTTCGGCAAGGCCAGGGATTTTTTGCGGGAAAGGCGTGCAGCCGGTTGCGATAACCAGCAGATCCCAGTCGTAATGTTGCTTACTGGCCCCGTACAGTCGACGCTGTTTAAAATCGAACGACTCAATCTTATCGGTAATAAATCGAATTTCCGGACTCAGTAACTGCCGTTCAGGCCGGGCCAGCTCATGATGATGGAAGAGGTTAAACGCGACGTACATAAACGCGGGTTTGTAGTAATGCACCGGTGATTCGGAAATCAGTACCAGCTCTACCTGACCGGCAGCAATTTCACGTCGTAATTTCTGGCCAGCAGGTTGGCAACAATGGTTCCTCCCGTGCCGCCGCCGACAATCATTATGCGGTTTTTCATTCCTTTATTCGCTCATGGTAGTGAATGGGAATTCACGTAACCAGACCGCTTCACTGTTACGCTCAGCTAAAGGGTAGTAACAGAGTAATATTCCGCAATACAACTTTTAACTAGAAATTTAATTTTGACAATCACATCATAATTTATAATGTACGCTACAAAATATAATTTATATCCCTATAACGTACTCTTTTCCTGTGGTCTCTTTCCATCACCATTATTCGCCAAAGAGCAGCTTTGTGTACTTTTTAGATATAGCCCCGGAGCGCTGTCCGTTCGCGCCATAATAGCGATCTTCACGGCACAGTCGTTCCTTCACATCGCAGAAAATACCGTTGGCAAAGGTGAATTCGGTCAGATCGACATTGCTCGACGTGAACACATCGTTTGCAGCAGCCTTCTTACCGAGATACGTCTCTGTCAAATCGCGGGATAATCCCTTGTCATTCGCGCATACATATCGGTCGCAGAGCACGCCCGATACTGGCGACTTGAGCCTGGCGGGGGTCCTGGCCTGAGCGGACATGGCGGACACGGCCAGCAGCGCGGCCACAGAGCATGCGAGTATTGCCTTGTTCAAGATGATAATCTCCGTTGGTTAATGCGTGTCGGCTTTGCACGGGGTGCGGTGGAACCATCATGATGGTGAACAACCCTGGAGGGTTCTGAGTTTCAACAGGATATGCCCCGTATGGTTTTTTTCCGACTTAAACAGTCGTCGAAAGTTCGGCTCGGAGGCAATTGTAAGGGCCCTATCCCGGTGAGTCATGCGATTTTAGAGACCTGAACTACTATGCTCTAAACGGAGTGGGCTTGTGGGGCGGGTTAGGTCCGCTCTGAGCGAGGAACGGACATTTCGCTTAAAGTTCAATCATTCTGTAAAGGATATGGTTAAAATTTATCTTCGTCATACATGGAATAAGACTAATGAATATACATATAAGACCAGCTCAATTGTCTGACGTTGAAGGGATTTTCACTGTCAGAACATCAGTCGCCGAAAATCATCTGAGCCGTGAAGAAATGCGAGAGATGGGCATCACCGAAAATACCGTGAGCAGTATGATCAAAGAGGGTCGTTGCGCATGGGTTGCCGTAGATGGCTGCAAAGTGATTGGTTTTTCGATGATTATACTCGATGAAGGTTCTCTTTTTGCAGCCTTTGTTCTTCCTGAATATGAAAGCAGAGGTGTAGGTCGCAGCCTTGTTGAACTCGCAGAGCAGGAATTATTCAAACATCATGAGGTTGCCTGGCTTGAAACCGACAAAAACAGTCGTGCGGCAGAATTTTACAGGCGGCTGGGCTGGGTTGAGAAAGAAAATGTGAGCGAATCCGATATTAGATTAGAAAAACTTCGCTGCGTTTAAGCAATGATTCATTTCGTAAATGTCCGCTCCTGGCACGGAGCGGACATTCCCACTGAGTTGAAGGCCCACTCTGAGCGAAGAGCGGACACTGGGTTTACCCTTTCGGTAAAACTTAACTGGAAGATTTCGATACGACTCCAGACCCGCTAAACAACATGCGGATACCGAGGCCTATCATGACAACACCTGTAAATCGTTCCTGCCATTTGAAAAAGCCAGGGTGTTTACTTAGCCAGTTTCCAAATGTCCCTGATGCCATCGCGACTGACCCCAGGAAAATAATTCCTGCCAGCTTCTGGATACTACCCAGAACAAGCAATTGCAGTCAGACAGGACCCGCAGCAAGATCGACAAACTGAGGAAGAAAAGCAAACATGAACAGCAGGGATTTTGGGTTAGTCAGGCTGTTCAGGGCGCCTTCCTTAACGGCACTCCAGTCAGAAATTTTGGCCGTTTTTCGCAGCCGCGTGTCTGTGCCTGAAGTCGCAATCATTTTTATGCCCAGCCACATCAGATAAGCCGCACCAGCCCACCTTAACAGATCTAGTGCAACCGGCCAGGCATGAACAACGGCTACCAGCCCGAGGACAAGAAAAGAAACCTGCACAAAACCCGCTACAAATACATTACCCAGTACCGTAAACAGTGCAATACGTCTTCCCTGACCGACGCCTCTGGCGATAGTTAGCATCATGTCTGGCCCCGGAGAAATCTCCAGAAGCGTCAGCGCGAGAAGAAAAGAGATAAACGTTTCTATGGAAGGCATCTTGGTTGAGTCCGGATAAATATTTCTGCTACGTTACCTCAGTCCGATTCGAGCCGAAAGTGGAATACACTGCAGCGTCTGCTGCAGGCACAGAGCAGACAGAGCAGATACAGAAGCATGATGTCCACTGTGAGCGAGGTGCGGACGCTGACCTTTCATATTTGTACGATTCACTCTCTGGCCTGATCTGACGTATGTATCATAGATGCAGGAACTCATTAGCATGATCGGAGATTGTATATGCTGATATATAACGTTTTTGGACGGCATATTGGCGTTCAACGTAAGCATGATCGGTGGCTGGTATTTCGTGCTGACCTGACGGAGAGAAAGTTTTCTCGGCTCTATGACATCGCTATTCCAGACGATATGACTGAAGGAGAGATTGCCGGCTGGCTGGGTGACATTTTCCATGAAGCCGCAACCGATCGTCATCCAAATGTGGAACGCATCGAATAAGAATTTAATGGTAAGCCTTACATTGCGCCCGCTCCTGGCACTAACCTGACATGGTGTTGCCAGCCACATCCCAAAAAAAAGCCCGCAATCCGCGGGCTTAGAGATAATTTAGAACCTGTTACTACCAGACGTTTCCGGTTGGGAAATCATTCCCACTCAATCGTAGCCGGTGGTTTACCGCTGATGTCATACACCACGCGGGAAATACCGTTCACTTCGTTGATGATGCGGTTAGACACGCGGCCCAGGAAGTCATACGGCAGGTGCGCCCAGTGCGCGGTCATGAAGTCGATGGTTTCCACCGCACGCAGGGAAACCACCCAGTCGTACTTACGGCCATCGCCCATCACGCCGACGGAGCGAACCGGCAGGAACACGGTGAACGCCTGGCTTACCTTGTTGTACAGGTCAGCTTTGTGCAGCTCTTCGATGAAGATCGCGTCCGCGCGACGCAGCAGGTCGCAGTACTCTTTCTTCACTTCGCCCAGCACGCGCACGCCCAGACCCGGGCCCGGGAACGGGTGACGGTAGAGCATGTCGTACGGCAGACCCAGTTCCAGGCCGATCTTACGCACTTCGTCTTTGAACAGCTCGCGCAGCGGTTCAACCAGACCCATCTTCATCTCTTTCGGCAGGCCGCCCACGTTGTGGTGAGATTTGATGACGTGTGCTTTACCGGTAGCGGAGGCCGCGGATTCGATCACATCAGGGTAGATGGTGCCCTGCGCCAGCCACTTCACGTCGTCCAGCTTCAGCGCTTCTTCGTCGAACACTTCCACGAACACACGGCCGATGATCTTACGCTTGGCTTCCGGATCGTTCTCGCCTTTCAGCGCGTCCAGGAAGCGCTGCTCGCCTTCCACGTGAACGATGTTCAGACCGAAGTGGTCGCCGAACATGTCCATGACCTGCTTCGCTTCGTTCAGACGCAGCAGGCCGTTGTCCACGAAAACGCAGGTCAGGTTTTTGCCGATGGCGCGGTGCAGCAGCATCGCGGTCACGGAGGAGTCCACGCCGCCGGAGAGGCCGAGGATCACTTTGTCATCGCCAACCTGCTGGCGGATACGCTCAACGGCGTCGTCGATGATTTTGGCCGGGGTCCACAGGGCTTCACACTGGCAGATGTCACGCACGAAGCGCTCCAGCATGCGCATACCCTGACGGGTGTGGGTCACTTCCGGGTGGAACTGCACGCCGTAGAAGCGTTTTTCTTCGTTCGCCATGATGGCGAACGGGCAGCTTTCGGTGCTGGCAACGGTCACGAAGTCAGACGGGATGGCGGTGACTTTATCGCCGTGGCTCATCCACACGTCCAGCAGCGGTTTGCCGTCTGCGGTCAGGGAGTCTTCGATACCGCGCACCAGCGCGCTGTCGGTGACCACTTCTACCTGCGCGTAGCCAAATTCGCGCTCGTTAGAGCCTTCTACGTGGCCGCCCAGCTGCATTGCCATGGTCTGCATACCGTAGCACACGCCGAATACCGGCACGCCCGCTTCGAACACATACTGCGGCGCGCGCGGGCTGTTCGCTTCGGTGGTGCTTTCCGGGCCACCGGACAGGATGATGCCGCTTGGATTGAATTCGCGAATCTGTGCTTCCGTGACATCCCACGCCCACAGCTCACAGTAAACGCCCAGCTCACGCACGCGACGCGCCACCAGCTGAGTGTACTGAGAACCGAAGTCCAGGATGAGAATGCGATGTTTATGAATGTTTTCCGTCATTGACGCTAATTCCGAGGCAAGAGAAACAAAAACAGAGCGCCCGATTTACTCGTCGTCTTTCAGGCTGCAGGTGCGTTGGCTGCGTCCATTCGCCCCGGTCACATAGTTAACTATGCTCCCGGGGTCTCATGGACTTGCCGCCTTCCTGCAACCCGAAATCCATAGAGTAACTGGATCGGGCGCGGAAACTTATCAGGAGCCCAGACGGTAGTTCGGGGACTCTTTGGTGATCGTCACGTCGTGAACGTGGCTCTCCTGGATACCCGCACCGCTGATGCGTACGAATTCCGCTTTGGTACGCAGCAGGTCAATGGTACCACAGCCGGTCAGACCCATACAGGAGCGCAGGCCGCCCATCTGCTGGTGAATGATCTCTTTCAGACGGCCTTTATAGGCAACGCGGCCTTCGATACCTTCCGGTACCAGTTTGTCAGCGGCGTTATCGGTCTGGAAGTAACGGTCAGAGGAACCTTTGGACATCGCGCCCAGGGAGCCCATCCCACGGTAAGATTTGTAGGAACGGCCCTGGTAGAGTTCGATTTCGCCCGGGGATTCTTCGGTACCAGCGAGCATAGAGCCGACCATTACGGCAGCAGCGCCCGCGGCGATGGCTTTGGCGATGTCGCCAGAGAAGCGGATACCGCCGTCAGCGATAACCGGAATACCGGTGCCTTCCAGCGCTTCAACCGCGTCAGAAACCGCGGTGATCTGCGGAACGCCCACGCCAGTCACGATACGGGTGGTACAGATAGAGCCAGGGCCGATACCCACTTTCACCGCGCTGCAGCCAGCGTCAGCCAGGGCACGCGCGCCTGCGCCAGTTGCCACGTTGCCGCCGATGATCTGCAGATCAGGGTATTTAGCACGGGTATCACGAATACGTTGCAGCACGCCTTCGGAGTGGCCGTGTGAGGAGTCAATCAGCAGCACGTCAACGCCCGCAGCAACCAGCGCGTCAACGCGCTCTTCGTTACCAGCACCTGCGCCAACCGCAGCGCCGACGCGCAGACGGCCATGCTCATCTTTACAGGCGTTTGGTTTACGTTCAGCTTTCTGGAAATCTTTAACGGTGATCATGCCGCGCAGGTGGAAGTTAGCATCCACAACCAGCGCTTTCTCAACGCGTTTTTCGTGCATTTTCGCCAGCACCACGTCGCGGGTTTCGCCTTCGCGGACGGTCACCAGACGCTCTTTTGGCGTCATGTAGACGCTGACAGGCTGGTTCAGGTCAGTCACGAAGCGCACGTCACGACCGGTAATGATGCCGACCAGTTCATTGTCTTCGGTCACTACCGGATAGCCGGCAAAGCCGTTACGTTCGGTCAGGGCTTTCACTTCGTGCAGGGTGGTGGTTGGCAGTACGGTCTGAGGGTCGGACACGATACCGGATTCATGCTTCTTCACGCGGCGAACTTCTTCCGCCTGACGCTCGATAGACATGTTTTTGTGGATAAAGCCAATGCCGCCTTCCTGTGCCAGGGCGATAGCCAGGCGCGCTTCCGTCACGGTGTCCATTGCCGCGGAGAGCATAGGAATGTTCAGACGAATGGTTTTCGTCAACTGCGTGCTGAGGTCGGCAGTATTCGGCAGAACGGTGGAATGAGCGGGAACGAGGAGGACGTCGTCAAACGTCAGTGCTTCTTTAGCGATACGTAGCATGGGCAATATCTCTGACCTGGGTGGTTAAATATTGCCGTGGCATTATACAGAGCGTAACCGATTGCATCCACACTTTTTTAAAAAAAATGCTTGCGCTCACCTCTCAGCAGGTTACTATCGACTGAATAACTTGCTGATTTAGAATTTGATCCCGCTCACATGTTATCCTCTCAATCCCCCTCAATTTATACTGTCAGCCGCCTCAATCAGACGGTGCGTTTGCTGCTTGAGCAGGAAATGGGGCAGGTCTGGATCAGCGGCGAAATTTCTAACTTCACGCAGCCGTCCTCCGGACACTGGTACTTTACCTTAAAAGACAACACCGCTCAGGTGCGCTGCGCGATGTTCCGTAACAGCAACCGTCGCGTGACGTTCCGCCCTCAGCACGGCCAGCAGGTTCTGGTTCGCGCCAATATCACCCTGTATGAGCCGCGCGGCGACTATCAGATCATCGTTGAGAGCATGCAGCCTGCGGGCGAAGGCCTGCTGCAGCAGAAATATGAACAGCTAAAAGCCATGCTCTCTGCCGAGGGGTTGTTCGACCAGCAGTTCAAAAAACCGCTGCCCTCACCTGCCCACTGCGTTGGGGTCATCACCTCGAAAACCGGTGCGGCACTGCACGATATTTTGCACGTGCTGAAGCGTCGCGACCCTTCCCTGCCCGTCATTATCTACCCGACCGCCGTTCAGGGTGACGATGCGCCGGGCCAGATTGTGCGCGCCATTGAACTGGCGAACGCCCGTCAGGAGTGTGATGTATTAATCGTCGGGCGCGGCGGCGGCTCGCTGGAAGACCTGTGGAGCTTTAACGACGAGCGTGTGGCGAGGGCAATTTTTGCGAGCGTTATCCCGGTGGTGAGCGCCGTCGGCCACGAAACGGACGTGACGATCGCGGATTTTGTCGCGGATCTGCGTGCGCCTACGCCGTCCGCAGCGGCGGAAGTGGTCAGCCGCAACCAGCAGGAGCTGCTGCGTCAGATTCAGAACGGTCAGCAGCGCCTTGAGATGGCGATGGACTATTTCCTTGCCAACCGTACCCGCCACTTTACCCAGCTTCATCATCGTCTTCAGCAGCAGCATCCTCAGCTGCGCCTTGCCCGTCAGCAGACCGTGCTGGAACGCCTGCGCCAGCGGATGAACGTTGCGGTGGACGCGCAGCTTAAGCGCGCGGCGTCGCGCCAGCAGCGCGTGACCCAGCGCCTGAACCAGCAGAACCCGCAGCCGAAAATCTATCGCGCGCAAACGCGGATCCAGCAGCTGGAGTATCGCCTGGCGGAGACTCTCCGGGCGCGCCTGAGCACCACCCGCGAACGTTTTGGCAATGCGGTGACCCATCTTGAAGCGGTCAGCCCTCTCTCCACGCTGGCGCGCGGCTATAGCGTGACGACGGCAACGGACGGCAAAGTGCTGAAGCAGACCAAACAGGTGAATGCCGGCGATGTGCTGACGACGCGTCTGTCAGACGGCTGGGTTGAAAGCGAAGTGAAATCAATTAAACCGGTGAAAAAGACGCGTCAGCGTAAAAGCGGATAATTCTTCGCCGGTTACTTACTATACTGCTGCTATTCCCTTTTTTAATAAGGAGAGCAGCATGCCCCATCTTCATAGCGTTATTCCCCCTTATATTCTTCGTCGTATTATCGAAAGCGGTTCCGAGCCGCAGCAGCGCTGCGCCCGTCAGACCTTAACCCACGTCCAGACACTGATGGCCCACATGCCCGGCAAACCCGCCGCGCCGCACGTCAATAAAGCCGGACAGCTGGAGCGTGATATTTACGATGCGAAGCAAACTCAGGAGCTACCGGGTACCCAGGTGCGCTATGAGGGCCAGCCTTCCAACGGCGATGTGGCGGTGGACGAGGCGTACGATTATTTGGGTATTACCCATGATTTCTTCTGGAAGGAATATCAGCGTGATTCGCTCGATAATAAAGGTCTTATTTTGACCGGCACCGTGCATTACGGTCGGGAATATCAGAACGCCTTCTGGAACGGTCAGCAGATGGTATTCGGCGACGGCGACGGGGAAATCTTCAACCGCTTTACGATTGCCATCGACGTGGTGGCGCATGAGCTGAGCCACGGCGTGACCGAGACCGAAGCCGGGCTGATCTATTTTGAACAGTCGGGCGCGCTGAACGAGTCTCTGTCTGACGTGTTTGGCTCGCTGGTGAAACAGTATCATCTGAAGCAAACCGCCGATAAAGCAGACTGGCTGATTGGTGAAGGGCTGCTGGCGAAAGGGATTAACGGCAAAGGGCTGCGCTCGATGTCTGAACCCGGCACCGCCTACGACGATCCCCTCCTCGGCAAAGACCCGCAGCCCGCGCACATGAAAGATTTCATCAAAACGCGCGAGGATAACGGCGGCGTGCATCTTAACTCCGGCATCCCTAATCGGGCATTTTACCTGGCCGCAACGGCGATCGGTGGCTACGCCTGGGAAAAAGCGGGTTATGCCTGGTACGACACGGTTTGCGATCGCAATCTGGCGCAGGATGCGGATTTTGATGCCTTCGCAAAACTGACGATAGCGCACGGCGAGAAACGCTCCGGTAGCGACGTTGGGGTGGCGATAAAACAAGCCTGGGAACAGGTGGGAGTGCTGTAAATGCAGGTTCCGGAACTGACGGATGACGCCGTGGTTGAGCTGGCCCGGGAAGGCGGCGTCGCTTTTATCCCTAAGCTGAGCGGCCAGCGTACCATCGCGCTCTCTTCGCTTAATGAGGCCCAGCGCCAGCGTCTGGTGAGCATCCTGGAGCAGGCTTTTCCGCGCGGCCAGCCGCCCGGTCAAGCCTCTTCCCCAGGCAGCGGTGACCAGCGCTATTTCCGCATCCAGATTATCTGGACCGGCCAGAATCAGGCGCACTACGCCGATATCATCGTGCTGGTACCCGAGCAGGAAGCGCCCGAGTCGCTGGTCGAGCTGTGGCAGAAAGGCGAAGGCTGCGTGTGCGATTAGCCTTTGGCCCGAACAAACTCCACGCGTTTTTTAGAGATAAGACCGTGGCCGTTCTGGCAGAAATAGTCCACCGCACCGCAGGCTTTTAATACCTGGAGTGGCTGATGACACTCCGGGCAGCGGGCGTCGAGCGCGATATCTTTATTACAATTTTCGCAGTACGCGACCCCGTTCAGGGGCTCCAGCGGCGCCTGGCAATCCGGGCAGGTAATCGTCATGGTGACTCCTTCAAAGCGTTCAGGTCTGTGAGAATTTTACCACGTCGCGTTCAGTGCGGGCCACGTAACTGTTGCTGCAAGGTCAGCAGCAGCGTCACTTCCTCGATCCTGCGGCGCGTCGTGCGGCTCACCTCGTGCGGATCCCGTTCAAAGAGACTTTTTGCCCCCAGAATATGCTCCGCAAGACAGTGCTCGTAGATCGTACCGGGAATATGCCAGCGCTGAATACCTTTGCCCTCAATGAGCTCCAGCACATCTTCCGCGCCGCGTCGGTCGTAGTTGATAATGCGCTCGTCGCGTAAATAGAGCCGCAGGCCCTTTTGCCCGCCCGCAGGTCCCGCGTATTTGTTAAGCCAGATATCCACCGGCACGCCGCTGATGCTTCCCTGCAAGTGCGCCTCGCCTTCCGCCGTGGTCAGGTCGCCCTTGGCGATATCGCGACCCAGGCGGTCTTTTGCCGTAACCACCTGCAACGTCATATCGTCCTGACCGTCCAGATAACGCACCGTTTCACGCAGCATCGCCAGCACGTGCGTACCGATATCCAGAATCACGCCATCAGGGTGGCGAAGCGTTCGCCTGTCCGGTTCTCCGGTAGCGAAATTGAGCGCGATGGGTTCCCCTGCGGCGTTATATCCGCTCGGCTCCTGCAAAAAGCCCTCGATTCTGGCGATGTCAGAAACATGGTCAACCAGCGACTGCTTCACCGTTTCCATGCGCGCCATCCAGTGGTCAAGCGCCAGCACGCGGGATGCGACACCGGGCATTGCCAGCAGCGCGTTGAGTTTTTCGATTTGAGGAAGCGTGGCGACAATCGGTTTTTCAACTACAATCCGTGGGATCGGCGAGGCAATCGCCAGCTCAAGCACCTCAAGATGGTGCAGTGACGCCGTGGTAATAAACAGAGTATCAAGCGGATGGGAGAGGAGTTCAGCCAGTGTGGCACAGCGCGTTACGCCCTCCGGCTGTTTTACGGGCTGGATATCAAAACCCAGACAGTGAGGGAGATTATCAGAGCATTTTCGTATTGCGGGCAGGTAAGCTGTTTCAACGACTGCGCCAAGACCAACAAACCCTAACAGCATGTTCTTACCTCGTCGAATAAATTGCCGGGGCATAACGCCGCCCCGGCAAGATCGAGGTTTATGAGGCGTTAGCTGCCGGTTTAGTTTGCGCATTTTCCAGCATGCGGCGCACCGGAACAATGAAGACGATCAGCACTGCGGCACAAATCAGCAGCGCGATGGAGCAGCGGGCAAAGAGATCCGGCAACATATCCAGCTGATCGGCCTTCACGTGGCCACCAATCAGGCCTGCGGCCAGGTTACCCAGTGCGCTGGCGCAGAACCACAGCCCCATCATCTGGCCGCGCATTCTTTCAGGTGCCAGCAGGGTCATGGTCGCCAGACCGATCGGGCTCAGGCACAGTTCACCGAGCGTCAGCATTAAGATACTGCCCACCAGCCAGAACGGCGATACGCCCGCCCCACCGTTGCTCAGCACGTTTTGTGCCGCCAGCATCATCAGGCCAAAGCCCGCGGCCGCGCACAGAATGCCGATAACAAATTTGGTGATGCTGCTCGGGCGAATGTTCATACTCGCCAGCTTCGGCCATGCCCAGCTGAACACCGGGGCCAGCAGGATGATGAACAAGGCGTTGATTGACTGGAACCACACCGCCGGGATCTCGAAATCACCGATCATGCGGTTAGTGTAGTCGTTGGCAAACAGGTTGAACGAGGTTGGCTTCTGCTCAAACGCGGACCAGAAGAACGCGGCGGAGACCAGCAGAATAAAGCAGACCAGCAGCCTGGCGCGTTCTTTCCGGTTCAGGCCCGCGAAAATGAACAGGTAGATAAAGTAGAGGGCAACGGAGGCCGCAATCACATACACCAGTACGCTGGCTACCGCGACCGGGTTAATGACGATCACGCCCTGCGCAATCAGCGTCACGAGCGTTGCCACGCCTGCCGCCAGCGCGAGCAGCCAGACGCCCACGCCGTTGCGCTTCACCACCGGGCTGTTCCAGGTGGAATCGAGGCCGACTTCGCTGTCGTAGCGCTTCATCGCCGGAACCGCAAATACGCGGAAGATAATCAGCGCCACCAGCATCCCGATGCCGCCAATACCAAAGCCCCAGTGCCAGCCGTGGGTTTTAATCAGCCAGCCGGAAATCAGCGGAGCAATGAACGAGCCCATGTTGATACCCATATAGAACAGCGAGAAACCGCCGTCACGACGCGCATCGCCTTTTTTGTACAAGGTACCGACCATCACCGAGATACAGGTTTTGAACAGACCAGAACCAAGCACGATGAACATCAGACCGATAAAGAACAGGTTATTGCCCATAATGGCCGACAGCGCGATCGACAGGTGACCGAGCGCAATCAGGATCGAACCGTACCAGACGGCCCTCTGCTGGCCAAGCCAGTTATCCGCCAGCCAGCCGCCCGGCAGCGCAGCCAGGTACATGGTGCCAGCAAAGATACCGACAATCGCCGAGGCGTTTTCACGCGCCAGGCCCATCCCGCCGTCATAGACGGTGGCGGCCATAAACAGGATCAGCAGCGGACGGATGCCGTAAAACGAGAAACGCTCCCACATCTCGGTAAAGAACAGCGAACCGAGCGGATAAGGGTGGCCGAAGAACGTTCGGCTCTCTTTTTGATTAACAGAGGATTGCATAATTCTCCCGAAAGGTATGTGTCGTGCTTGTAAACACCAGCAAGTACGCCGGCCAGTTACGTATCTGACCGATTTTTTACATGCGGCGAAAAGTTAGTTAACCATTTGATAACCAGTCGCTAGTTTTGTCTAGTACCGAACCAGGGACTTTAAGATGAAAATTCGACGATTGTCTACTTTCTTAGATTTAAACGTGGTTGAAAGTGAATAGTGATTGACTTCACACAGAGAGAACCGGCGGTATGATTTGGGCAAAAAAAAGCCCGCGATAAACGCGGGCTTTCGTGAAACTGGCAAAGCTTATTTGCTTTTCTTAATGTGCTTAATCAAACGCTTACGCTTACGCATCTGGTTTGGCGTCAGGGTGTTGCGCTTGTTGGCGAACGGGTTTTCCCCTTCCTTGAACTGGATGCGGATAGGCGTGCCCATCACGTCCAGCGATTTACGGAAGTAGTTCATCAGGTAGCGCTTGTAGGAATCCGGCAGGTCTTTCACCTGGTTGCCGTGAATCACTACGATTGGCGGGTTATAGCCACCGGCGTGGGCATATTTCAGCTTCACGCGACGACCGCGCACCAGCGGCGGCTGATGGTCTTCCGCAGCCATATTCATGATGCGGGTCAGCATGGCGGTGCTTTGACGACGGGTAGAGCTGTCATACGCTTCACGCACGGATTCGAACAGGTTACCCACGCCGCTGCCGTGCAGCGCCGAGATGAAGTGCACACGGGCAAAATCGATAAAGCCCAGACGGAAGTCCAGAGTCTCTTTCACCTGCTCGCGCACTTCATTGCTCAGGCCGTCCCACTTGTTGACCACGATGACCAGTGAGCGCCCACTATTGAGGATAAAGCCGAGCAGTGAGAGATCCTGATCGGAGATACCTTCGCGCGCGTCAATGACCAGCAGCACCACGTTGGCGTCTTCGATCGCCTGCAGGGTTTTGATAACGGAGAATTTTTCCACCACGTCGGTGATTTTTCCGCGCTTACGCACGCCCGCCGTGTCGATGAGTACGTATTCACGTTCATCGCGCTGCATCGGGATGTAGATGCTGTCACGCGTAGTGCCCGGCATGTCGTAGACGACCACGCGCTCTTCACCCAGAATACGGTTAGTAAGCGTAGACTTACCTACGTTTGGACGACCGACAATCGCCAGCTTGATCGGCAGATCCTGCGGGTTGAAGTCGTCCTCAGGCTCTTCTTCTTCGCCCTCTTCACCGTCTTCGAACTGCGCCCAGTATTCAGCGTCTTCGTCCACTTCTTCCGGCGGATTCACTTCGTCAACCCACGGCAGCAGAACGGTTTCCAGCAGGCTGGTCACGCCACGACCATGTGATGCGGCAATCGGGTAGATTTCACCGAGACCCAGAGACCAGAAATCCGCGACGGCCTGATCGGCATCGATACCGTCAGTTTTGTTCGCCACCAGGAAGGTCGGCTTTTCGCGTGAACGCAGGTGTTTGGCGATTGCGGAGTCCGCCGGCATAAGGCCAGCGCGCGCATCCACCATGAACAGCACCACATCCGCTTCTTCAATCGCCAGCAGCGACTGTTCCGCCATGCGGGTTTCTACGCCGTCTTCTGTGCCGTCAATACCGCCGGTATCGATACAGATGAACTCGCGTCCTTCCACCTCTGCACGACCGTACTTACGGTCACGCGTCAGCCCCGGGAAATCCGCAACCAGCGCATCACGGGTGCGTGTTAAACGGTTAAAAAGAGTGGATTTTCCAACGTTAGGGCGCCCGACAAGCGCGACCACAGGTACCATGTTTGAAGCCTCATAAAATTCAAATAAACGTCGCTTTCGCGGCGTTTTTAAAAATGTCAAAACGGCTCCTGAATGAACAGGAGCCGTTTAGTATACTACAACCGCCGGGTAATTAACGCGTGATCGCGTACAGCGTGCCGTCTTTTGCCTGAATCAGCAGTTTGCCGTCAGCCACAACCGGGTCGGTCAGGAAACCAGAGCTGTCGACTTTTTGCTGTGCAACAAAGCGACCGTTCTCCGGATCGATCCAGTGCATATACCCTTCGCTGTCGCCAACCACCAGGCTACCGTTGTACAGCACTGGCGCGGTCAGCAGACGGTGCAGCAGATCGCTTTGCGTCCACAGCGTCACGCCGCCTTCAGTGCTCAGCGCCAGCAGGCGGTCGTTCTGGTCAACCATATAGATGCGGTTGCCGTCGACGATGAAATCATTCACAGAGCCCAGCTCACGTTTCCACATGATCTGGCCGCTGCGCAGATCCAGCGCGGTCAGGTTGCCGTTATAGGCCAGCGCGTAAACCACACCGTCAACGATGACCGGGGTAGTGTCCACATCGCTCAGACGATCAATTTCCGTGGAGCCAGTCGCCTGAGAGATGCGCTGCTGCCAGATCATCTGGCCCTGCTGCATCAGCACGGCGCTCACGCGGCCGTTGTCACCGCCCACAATAGCAGCGCCAAAGGCGGTCGCAGGTGCGGATTCACCGCGCAGAGAGAGCGCAGGCATATCCAGGTTCACGGTCCATTTTACCAGACCGTCCGCTTCGTTCAGCGCCTGCAACTGGCCGTTACTGGTATGAATCAGCACCAGACCGTCGCTCACCACCGGGCGAGACAGAGACTCACCGGCCACGGTTGTTTGCCAGGCAATGGAGCCGTCGCTGCTGTTCAGCGCATACACCTGCGCTTTTTCGCTGCCCACATAGACGTGACCGCCGGAAACGGTCAGACCGCCAGACAGCAGTGCAGGTTTACGGGAGAACCAGCCGTCTTTTTCCGCCAGGTTAACGGACCAGACTTCTTTCCCGTCATCGGCGTTCACCGCTTTCACGGTACCTTTGCGGTCAGCGGCATAGACAACGCTGTCTGCATACGCCGGATGAAGGTTGGAATAGAAATCACCAATCCCACTGCCCACGGAGACATCCCACGCGGTGGAAGGGGTAAACTGGTTTTCAACCGTCGGCAGTGGGGACATTTTCACAACGTCTTCTTCGCCACTGAACAGTGAACAACCACTCAATAACGTAACAGAAAGCAGTCCTGGCAGAAGTAATTTACGCAATTGCATCGGGTCCCTCTCAGACGGACAAATTATTTATTTTCATCTGCATCATTTCGCTCAGCGCAGGTGACGCTTTGCTCTCTACGCCAGCTTGCCACGCTTTACGCGCGCCCGCTTTGTCACCTTTGCTCAGCAGTGCTTCACCGCGCAAATCGGCAACGATGGCAGCAAAACCTTCGCCTTTGATGGTATCGAGCGTTTTCAGCGCGTCATCCGCTTTTTTCTGCTGAACCTGAATTCGTGCCAGGCGCAGATTGATCACCGCTTTCAGGTTTTCATCGCTTGCGGCAGCAAGGCCCTGAGAGAGCTGAGCAACGGCTTTATCCAGTTCGTTTTTATCCACGTACTGCTGAGCCACTTCCAGCGCAGCCAGTGCACCGTAGGTGTTTTTGTTGTCAGCCGCAAATTTCTCTGCCGCAGCCAGCGTTTGCGGCTGGTCGGCACGAATCGCGCTAACGGTATTTTCATACGACAGGGACGCGCCGCGCGCGGAATCCGCCTGATGGTTGTTCCAGTAACGCCAGCCCACCAGCGCACCCACACCTAAAATAACCCCAACAACCAGCGCTTTGCCGTTTTCAGCAAAGAAGCGTTTAATCGCGTCGACCTGATCGTGTTCGTTCTCGTACATTTCCACGCCGTCTTTCTCCTTAGCCCAATAGAGTGCGCAAGTGCGCCGCAACGCCGTCCTGCGTTACCGTTGTTTGCTCACCAGAGCGCAGGTCTTTTACTACCACTTCGCCGTTAGCCACTTCGGACTCGCCCAGCACCAGTGCAATACTTGCGCCCCATTTATCGGCACGAGCAAACTGTTTTTTGAAGTTGCCGCCGCCATGGTTGGTCATCAGCTTAACGCCCGGCAGCGCATCGCGCACGCGTTCGGCAAGCTGCATTGCCGCAGACTGCGTTTCCGCGCCTGAAGCCACCAGGTATATATCGACAACGGAATCTGCTTTAAATTCCGGATTAACTGCCTGAACCAGCAAAACAAGTCGCTCAAGACCCATCGCGAAGCCAACAGCAGGTGCTGCGCGACCGCCAAGTTGCTCAACCAGACCGTCATAACGACCGCCAGCACACACGGTGCCCTGCGAACCGAGGCTGGTGGTCACCCACTCAAACACGGTACGGTTGTAGTAGTCCAGACCGCGCACCAGACGCTGGTTCACGGTATAGGCGATGCCCGCCGCTTCAAGCAGCTTGCAGAGACCCGCGAAGTGTTCGCGAGAATCGTCGTCCAGGTAGTCACTCAACGCAGGAGCATCATTTAACAGCGCCTGGACGTCAGGATTTTTGGAATCCAGCACACGCAGCGGGTTGCTGTACATGCGACGCTTGCAGTCTTCGTCGAGCTTCTCTTTATGCTGTTCCAGGAACGCCACCAGCGCATCACGGTAGTTAGCGCGCGCTGCCAGAGAACCGATTGAGTTCAGTTCCAGCGAAACGTGCTCAGAGATGCCGAGCGCACGCCACCAGCGGGCCGTCAGCATAATCAGTTCGGCGTCGATGTCTGGCCCTTGCAGACCAAAAACTTCCACACCCAGCTGGTTGAACTGGCGATAACGACCCTTCTGCGGACGTTCGTGGCGGAACATCGGGCCGATATACCACAGGCGCTGCTCCTGATTGTACAGAAGACCATGTTCGATGCCGGCGCGTACGCAGCCCGCCGTACCTTCCGGACGCAGGGTCAGGCTGTCGCCGTTGCGGTCCTCAAAGGTATACATCTCTTTTTCAACCACGTCGGTGACTTCGCCGATCGCGCGTTTGAATAACGGGGTCTGCTCTACAATCGGCAAACGGATTTCGCTGTAACCGTAGCTGCCGAGCACCTGCTTCAGCGTGCCTTCAATGCGCTGCCAGATGGCGGTTTCGCCAGGCAGGTAATCGTTCATGCCGCGGATGGCTTGAATGTTTTTTGCCACGTTTATTCTCTTTCTATATACAAAAAAAACCCAAAGAATGGGTTCAATCATACATGGGAAGCGGTACGCTTCCCATCACGTTATTTTTCAACCTGCTGAACGTTGATGCGCTGTGTCTCGTCCATCATGGCGGCTTTGGCGCGGATGCGAGCTTCAAGCTGGTCAATCATGTCGCTATTATCCAGACGATCTTTACGAACGCCATCTTCATAGAGACCACTTTTCTTGTTACCGCCGGTGACGCCCAGGGTTGACACCAGCGCTTCACCCGGACCGTTCACCACGCAGCCGATGATGGAAACGTCCATCGGAGTGATGATGTCTTCCAGACGCTGCTCCAGGGCATTGACCGTACCGATCACGTCAAATTCCTGACGCGAACAGGTTGGACAGGCAATGAAGTTGATCCCACGCGAGCGGATACGCAGTGATTTCAGAATATCGAAACCGACCTTGATCTCTTCTACCGGATCCGCCGCCAGCGAGACGCGCAGGGTGTCGCCGATCCCTTCGGAGAGCAGCAGCCCCAGACCGATCGCAGATTTTACAGAGCCACTGCGCAGACCGCCCGCTTCGGTGATCCCGAGGTGCAGAGGCTGATCGATCTCTTTTGCCAGCAGGCGGTAAGACTCCACCGCAAGGAAGACGTCGGACGCTTTTACGCTGACTTTAAACTGATCGAAGTTAAGACGATCGAGATGATCGACATGACGCATCGCGGATTCGAGCAGCGCCTGCGGCGTCGGCTCGCCGTATTTTTCCTGCAGGTCTTTTTCCAGGGAACCGGCATTCACGCCGATACGGATAGGAATATTTTTATCGCGGGCGCAGTCCACTACCATGCGGATACGCTCTTCGTTACCGATGTTGCCCGGGTTAATACGCAGGCAATCGACGCCGTATTCGGCCACTTTCAGCGCGATACGGTAGTCGAAGTGGATATCTGCAACCAGCGGAACGCTGACCTGCTGTTTGATCAGTTTGAACGCCTCGGCGGCATCCATGGTCGGGACGGAGACGCGAACAATGTCCGCGCCTACACGTTCTAATGCTTTGATTTGGTTGACCGTCGCTTCCACGTCCGTGGTGCGCGTATTGGTCATCGACTGGACGGCGATAGGTGCCCCATCGCCGACTGGCACATTCCCAACGTAAATCCGTTTCGATTTTCTACGTTGAATCGGAGCCTGGTTATGCATGAAAAATCTCCCGCGTTGCCCGTCTGTTACTGTGCTGCTGATTGCTCGGCATTAACGGTAAGACGTGCAACCTGGTTAGTTCTGATAAAGCGGCTCAGGTCGACAGGTTTTCCTTGATACTGGATCTGTACCGCTGCCGGAGCGCCGATTTTAAGTTTGTAAGGAGCCTGACCCGTTAGGTTTAACGTGCCATCTTTCCGCTGCAGGCCGCTGAACAGTTTTTTGCCTGTCGCGTCAGTGACTTCCAGCCAGCAGTCGGCGGTAAAGTTCATCACCAGCGCGTTAGGTTCGGCAGCAGGAGCAGCAGTGGCCGCCGGGTCGGTCGGCAGAGATGCTGCGGTGTTATCCGCAGGCTGAGTGGCCGCAGGCGCGTTCGTTGCGGTATCCACATTTGCCTGAGAAGGCGCGACAACCGCGTTTTGATCCTGAGCCTGAGGTGCAGTGGTGTTCGCCGTAGCTGCCGGAGCCTGCGCGGCATCGGATGCTGGCGCCGCAGTCTGCGGTTCGCTTGAGGTGTCTGCGCCGTCAGTATTCAGCGGCACGCTCTGTGCGCCACCATTTCCAGCCTGATTGAGTTCAGCGGAGGATTGATCGGCCATGGTGGTGATCTCTTCCTGCTGCGCCTTGTGGTTTTGCCACCACCATGCGCCGGTCAGGCCGACAACAACAAACAGCACCAGCCAGGTAAAGCTCATCAGCCAGCCATCACGTTTTTTACGACGTTTTCCCAGAGAGAAGGTCTGCATCGGCGCAACTTTGGCTGCACGAACAGGTGCCTGCTTCTCCATCATCGGCAGTAATTCGTCTTCGGGGATGTGCACCAGTTTTGCATAAGAGCGGATATAGCCGCGCAGGAAGGTTGAAGCCAGATCGGCAGGCGCCTTATCTTCTTCAATATCGCGAACCGTGGAAACCTTCAGGCACAAGCGTTCCGCAACGGCTTGCTGGCTGAGTCCGAGTTGTTCACGGGCGTTGCGAAGACGAACGCCAGTGGAGAGTGCTTCATGTTGGTCGTGAGTGGCTTCAGTATTCATTCGCTACAACTACTGGTACGTGAAAAATAAGGGTTCAGGTGCCGGTGAGTCACAATGCCACCCGCACCGCGAAACTTCTGGTCAGTTAACCTTGAACAGACAGTATAAGACTGTCAGCCGGTAGATGACAGTGCAGCTCTGCCCGCCTGGCTAAACTGTTGTTACGTCGTTACATACTGCCCGAAACTCATATGAAACGCACCGTAATTATTAATCAAACATCACGAATCTGACTGATTATTCAGTCAGATTATGCATCACAGCGTAGATAATGCGCCGTGATGCATAATAATCAAACAGCTTTAACCGCAATGGTCTCGCCCTGCATGCGTTTACGCAGGGTACGTTTGGTACGGTCGATGACGTCACCGGCCAGCTGTCCGCATGCAGCATCAATATCATCACCGCGGGTTTTACGCACAATCGTGGTGAAACCGTACTCCATCAGCACCTTGGAGAAACGGTCAATACGGCTGTTCGAGCTGCGGCCATACGGCGCGCCCGGGAACGGGTTCCATGGGATCAGGTTGATTTTGCATGGCGTATCTTTCAGCATTTCAGCCAGCTGATGCGCATGCTCGGTACCGTCGTTAACGTGGTCAAGCATCACGTATTCGATAGTTACGCGGCCCTGGTTCGCGTTGGATTTCTCCAGATAACGACGCACGGCAGCGAGGAAGGTTTCGATATTGTACTTTTTGTTGATCGGTACAATTTCGTCACGAATTTCATCGTTTGGTGCGTGCAGGGAGATGGCCAGCGCAACGTCAATCATGTCGCCCAGCTTATCCAGCGCAGGTACAACGCCAGAGGTAGACAGCGTCACGCGACGCTTGGACAGGCCAAAACCGAAGTCATCCAGCATGATTTCCATCGCCGGAACCACGTTGGTCAGGTTCAGCAGCGGCTCACCCATCCCCATCATCACCACGTTGGTGATAGGACGCGTACCGGTCACTTTTGCCGCACCCACGATTTTCGCGGCACGCCAGACCTGACCGATAATTTCGGACACGCGCAGGTTACGGTTAAAGCCTTGCTGTGCGGTTGAGCAGAATTTGCACTCCAGCGCACAGCCAACCTGAGAGGAGACGCACAGCGTGGCGCGATCGTCTTCCGGAATGTAGACGGTTTCAACGCGCTGATCGCCTACCGCAATCGCCCATTTGATGGTGCCGTCTGCCGAGCGCTGCTCTTCCACGACTTCCGGCGCGCGGATTTCAGCCACTTCTTTGAGCTTGTTGCGCAGCACTTTGTTGATGTCGGTCATCTCATCAAAGTTGTCGCTGCAGTAGTGGTACATCCACTTCATCACCTGATCGGCACGAAACGGCTTCTCACCCATATCTTTAAAGAACTCGCGCATCTGCTGACGGTTCAGGTCCAGCAGGTTAATTTTTCCATTTTTATTGGGAACCGCAGGAATGGCGACTTCGGAGGTATTCACTAGTTCAGACATAATATTTTCCGGCCTCGTTGTTACACGTTATGGCCCATGGAGGGTTGAATAGAAACGCCCCGGAAAGCGGTCTGCTCGTCCGGGGCGTTGCATTGTACAAAGTCTGGCGCAGGGATGCCACGTCTGGACGCGGCATTTACGAAAATAATGTGTAAACGAAACCGTTAAATTAACGGGTACGTGGACACACTTCGCCTTCAGCGAAGAAGAACGCGATTTCGCGCGCAGCAGACTCAACGGAGTCGGAACCATGGGTGCCGTTCTCGGTGAAGCTGTCCGCGTAGTCAGCGCGCAGAGTACCTGCCAGCGCGTTGTCCGGGTTGGTTGCACCCAGCAGATCGCGGTGACGCTGTACCGCGTTTTCGCCTTCCAGTACGGAAACCACGATCGGGCCGGAGGTCATGAACTCAACCAGACCGTCAAAGAATGGGCGACCTTCGTGCTCAGCGTAGAAACCGCGAGCCTGTTCAACGGTCAGGTGCAGCATTTTGGTGCCAACGATCTTAAACCCTGCTGATTCAAAGCGAGCGAAGATGCTGCCAATAACGTTTTTTGCCACCGCGTTTGGTTTGATGATGGAAAAAGTACGTTCAATAGCCATGATAACCTCTGTAAAATGTTCTGTTGTTTTGCATACCTGAGTATGGTGTGGCGCGGATTATAAAGAGCAATAGCGCCATTGCCTATGGATTCAGGTAACATTTTTTTAAAATAAGACGAGTTTTAGCAACAGCTCACATCTGAAAGCTGTTTCAGGATCACTGCAGCGTAAAATTCACCGTCGCGACCTGCCCGGTCTCATCCATAACGAGTAATTGATAATCGCCCGACTTATCAAGCTGTAATGTGTAAACTCTTCCCTTCACACTCAGCGGTTCACCGTTCAAAAACCACCAGCGCTCGCCGCTGTTGCCGGTCGCCTGAAGCGGCAGCGAAACGCGGGACTCCCCCGGTAGACGTTTTATAACGGCCCCTTCGCGCACGCCTGTCAGGATGAGTGGCGCAGGTGCGTCCTGCGACAGCGGAGGACAGGTTGTTGATGAAGGCGGGACCCGTACCGTGCGACGCTCGGTCGCAGGCAGCCACGGCTCCAGCGGCAGCGGCCAGACATCCAGGACTTTTTCCGTTGCATCAGGGCAATCTGCCGCAACGCGTTTGCCTTCTTTATCCACCCAGACCGGGAAACGAATGCCGCGAATGCCTTCCTGTTCCGGTAATAGCAGCGTGGGCGGTTCACTCCCTTCCAGCAGCCAGGTCGACAGGCGACGGCGGCAGTTTTCACTCCCTTCCGGCAGCGACTGGCCGCCCGGCCAGCAGATGACGCCCCGTCCGACGCTTTCGGGGCGCGGATCGCGCGGCAGCCGGGCTTCGTCTACCGTAGAACGTGACTGAAGCAGGTTATTAACCTGATTCAGGAGCGGAACCGCACTGGCAAAACCAAACTGCCCCGCCACTGGCGTGCCGTCCGGTCGTCCGGTCCATATCCCAATGACGTAACGGGCATTCAGACCGATGGCCCAGGCATCCCGGTAGCCGTAGCTGGTTCCCGTTTTCCACGCCAGGGGGGCGATTTGCGGCAACGCGCTGTCCGGCAGCGGCTGTGCCTCATTCGCCAGAATACGACGAATAATCCACGCCGAGCCTGGCGATAACAGCGGGCGTTCAGTCAGAGGATCGCCGGGCTGCAGGCGTAATCTTCCCGCTTTACCGTGACGGGCAAAAGCACTGTAGGCGGCGGCAATATCCGCCAGCCGCGCGCCTGCGCCTCCCAGAATCAGCGACAGATTCGGCTGCGCCCCCGCAGGCAGGATCAGCGGCAGCCCGGCGTTGCTGAGCATCCCGGCAAACCTTTTGGGGCCATAGGCTTCCAGCACCTGTACCGCTGGCAGGTTGAGGGAGCGCACCAGCGCTTCACTCATGCTGACCGGCCCGTGGAACCCGCTGTCAAAATTTCCCGGGCGATAGTCACCGGTTTTTCTGGGGACGTCCTGAAGCAGCGAGGCGGGGTGGATCAGGCCATCGTCCAGCGCCATACCGTAGATAAATGGCTTTAACACCGATCCCGGGGATCGGATCGCATTGACCATGTCCACATGGCTAAAACGACTGTCATCGTTAATATCCACCGAACCGACCCAGCCGCGCACCTTCATGTCGGTATGATCGACGACGATCATCGCCAGCGAACTGCGTGCCGGCAGGCGGGATTTCCAGTTCATCGCCAGCTCTTCCAGCTGGCGCTGCAGTCCGGCATCCAGCGTGGTGACAATTTTCGTATCGCGACTTTTGCCGAGCATCATGCGTGCAAAGAGCGGCGCCAGCTGCGGCATCTGCCGGGGAGCCAGCCATACTGGCTCTTCACGGGACTCCTTCACCTGCTTTGCTGACCAGACACCCTGGGTCATCATACGGTCGAGCACTTTGTTGCGTGCCGCTTCGGCCCGCTCCGGCCAGCGATCCGGGCGCAGACGGCTGGGCGCCTGTGGCAGTACCGCCAGCAGCGCCGCGTCGGAGTAGCTCAACTGCGAAGGGGGTTTCCCAAGATAGGTCCAGCTTGCCGCCCCCACGCCCTGCAGCGTGCCGCCAAACGGGGCGCGATTGAGATAGAGCGTGAGAATGTCGCGTTTGGAAAGATGCCACTCAAGCTGCATCGCCCGCCAGAGCTGACGAACTTTGCCGCCAACGGTGCGCGGATGCGGATCCAGCAGGCGCGCCACCTGCATGGTAAGTGTACTTCCTCCCGAAACCACTCTTCCGGAGCTGAGATCCTGCCAGGCAGCGCGCAGGACAGAGAGCGGGTTTACACCTGGATGCTCCCAGAACCAGCGATCTTCATACTGGATCAGAGCTTCAAGATAACGGGGAGAAACCTCTTCAATGGTCACCGGGTAGCGCCAGATGCCTTCGCTGTCGGCAAAACGCCAGAGCGGCGCGCCCTTCTCGTCCACCACAACTCGCGCAGGATTAACCTCTTTCAGAGGCAGCGGCCACAGGCGGTCGGCGGCAACAATCAGCCCCCCTAAAACGAGAAGCGCCCCCGCCAGCCAGAGCCAGCGGGAGCGTGTCAGACGCGCTATCAGCATGTTACGGAACAACGATCAGCGGGCCGCTGGCCGCACCCATTGCCCGCCACTGCGGAACATACATAGACTCCACCATCGGCACCGGCACCTGGTAGGTTCCAGGCGTCACGGCGCGGGCCAGATAGACCAGCGTGACCGGCTGACCTTCATTTACCGGCACGGCAGCCACAAAGCGGTCGTCGCGGAATTCCATATGCTGAATGTCCGCCTGCTGCATCTGGCTGAGCAGGTTCTGCACTTCGCTGCCGCTGTCCTGCAGGCTGGCGCTGCTGCTCGCCAGGTTCTGGTTTTCCAGCTCCAGACCTGCCGGGAGGAGATCCACCACCAGCGCGTCCGGCACATTCTGGCTGGCTTTCACTTCAAGCCAGACCAGCACCAGCTCACCGCTTTTCAGCGAAGAGAGTGATTTGCTGCTGCCGTCTGTTGCCAGGATATGGCGTTCCACCTGCAGCACGTTTGAGCTCGGCTGAGGCGCATATTCCGGATAGCCGGTGCTGTCGAGTCGCACCCACAGCGGTGCCGTGCCGGTATTGGTTACCTGCAGCGCGCCAAGCTGGTCGCCACTTACGTTTTGTACCTGCGCCTTATCCCCGCCGGATGCGGAATCAGACAGAGAGGTTTTCGCCTGCCATGCACCTGACAAGGTTTGCAGCGAACGTCCGGCCAGGAACAGCGCATTGCTCTCCTGGGTGGACAGCCAGCGCTGGCCAAAAGCCTGTTCAGACAGGGCATTCAGCAGCGTATTTTGCGCATCCGGCAGCAATTTATACTCATCGAGAAGGGAGAGCATCAGCGCATTATCGCGAAGCGGGCTGCCATAGTCGGCCATCCAGGTTTTGCTGTCGTTGCGCGGCGTTTTAAGTGCCAGATCCAGCGCCTGCTGGCTGCGCGGGGCATCGCCCATCAGTTTGAGCGCCATACCCAGCTGCATCAGCGGCAGCCCGGAAGCCGCCTGAGCGTGACGATCCCAGATTTCACGCAGCGCGCCAAGCGGCGCTTTTTGCTGACGCGCCAGCACCAGCGAGGCATACGCCTGTACGGCAAATTTGCTGGCCTGGGTGTTGTCGCTGTAGCGAATGGACATCATGCCCGGATCCTGCAGGTAGCGCAGCAGACGGCTATTAGCATTGTTCACCGCATCTGCGGGTACGCTGTAGCCCTGCTCGCCCGCGCGTACCAGGAAGTCAGTCACATAGGCGGTCAGCCAGTACTCTTCCGGGCCATTTTTATCCCACAAGGCAAAACCGCCATCATCACGCTGCATCTGCAGCAGACGAGAGATCCCAATATCAATGGCAGCACGGCGCTTGTCATCGGTATCTCCTTTTATACCAAGCGCGGTAAGCTGCGCGGCGTTGGTATAGAGGGACGGGAACAGGCCGCTGGTGGTCTGCTCCAGGCAGCCATACGGATACGCCTGCAGTTCGCGGATGTAGCGCGCCAGGTTGAGCGGTGGTTTGCCGCTCAGCAGCAGTTGCCCCTGCAGGATGGCAGGAGAGAAACCGTTGATATGCTGCGCCGGTGCGATCCAGGACTCACCGGGGTTCAGCATGGCACCGGTATTTACCGTCTGCGCCGGGAACGCCGGACGCACGCCGATTTTCCAGCTCTTCTGCTGCGGGGCAAAGGTTTCGCCCGGAAGCTCCAGGCCGGTAACCTGCGCCGTCACCTCACCGTCGCCATACCCCTCCAGCGCGCGCACCGGAATAAACAGGGTGCTGCGCGCGCCCGGAGGCAACTGAACAGGCTGCGGCTGTGCGCCTTCCAGTGACAGTTTGCCTGTCGCGCTCAGGGCGACGTTCAGCGTTTGCGGTTTGTCGGTCAGGTTAGTGAGATCCAGCGTCAACCGTGAGGTATCTCCACTTGCCAGGAAGCGCGGCGTATTAAGCTCGGTAATAACCGGCGCGGCCACTACAACCTTACTTTCGCTGCTGCCGAAATCATCTTCCGTCCAGGCCTGCGCCATCAGACGCAGCTCGCCGTTGAAATCACCAATCGGCAGCGTAACGGTGCCTTCACCGTTGGCATCCAGCGTAACCGGCTGCGCCTGCTGGGCAATAATGGTGACGTGGTTCACCGGCGGTTTGCCGCCGCGCTTGAGTTCATCGCCGTCACCACCGAAACGCAGCGCGGCCATACGACCCTGCCCTTCAATGACCTGGCCGTAGATATCGTAGATATCCGCGCCGTAACGCTTCTGACCGAAGAAAGCCTGCCACGGATCCGGCGTGACGTAATCGGTAATATTCAGCACGCCGCTGTCCACCGCCGAGACCAGGACGTTCACTTTCTGCGGAACCGCCCCCTCTTTCACGCTGGCTTTAACTTTCACAGAAAGCGTCTGATTCGGACGCATTTTCTGTGGGTTATCCAGCGCAATGTTCAGGCGACGATTTTCATCCCCCATCGGCAAATGCAGCAGGCCGACCGCGCGTTTTGGCGTGGCGGATTTGGATTTATCGCCAGGACGAACCACCAGCGTGCTGAGGTAGAGATCGTGACGTTTCCAGGCTTTATCCACCGGAATGGAGAGATCCAGACCGTTTGCCGGCACGTCGATCTCTTTCCACCACAGCGGCCCTTCGCTGGATTCGATCATGGCATAGCCCTTGCCTGCGGCTGGCGCTGCAATGTGCAGGTTTATGGTATCGCCTGGCTGATAGGCTGGCTTATCCAGTTTCAGCGTCACGCGGTCAGGACGCGCCGCACCCGTGCCGTCGCTGTTATCCTGCCAGCTGTAACCTGCCCAGAAGCGCACGCTGCTGACCATCTCATCAGGCGCTTTCACTTCCAGACGGTATGAGCCCCACTCCACTGGAAAGGTGACTTTACCGGTTTCATCTGCCTTGAGGCTAAGCTCCTGCTCGCCCTCAATCAGATCTTTTTGATCGAACTGAGACTGCCAGCCTTCGCTCTCAGACCAGTTCCAGAAGTAGTCACGGCGTTCGCGAATCAGGCGAACCTGCAAACCGGACACCGCTTTTTTCGCGCCGCTGGCATCGGCATAGACGATGTCAAAGCTGGCGTTGCCGTTCTCGTCGACAATCGGCTGGTTGACGGTGGTATCGGTGCGGTAGTCGTACACGGCTTTACTGGCGAACTGAGGGCGGATACCCGGCAGCTCCGCCGCCGGCCAGATAGCCTGCTCGGCACGACGCGTCACCGGACGACCGCCGGATTCCAGCAGGCTGGCCTGCAGGATCAGCTGCAATGGAGAGTGTACCTCTTTCCACTGACTTTCGGTGGTGACCTGGCCACGTCCCTGCTCGTCCAGCGTAAGCTGCACTTCGTCCAGGCTACGGCTCAGGTTTTCCTCGGCGATATCACCAAACTGGAAGCCCGGTAGCGCAGCAACCGCCTCACGCAACGGACGCAGGAAAAGCTGGCCCTGCAGCGAGTTGCCGTTGGCAGGTGCGCCGTAGAGGTAGTAGCCCACGACGTTAAAGTCCACATCATCCTGTGGGGAAACCGGTGCTTTTTCTGCCGTCAGGTTCAGCGCCATGCGTTCAGGCATGAAATCTTCGACGTGGAAATCCCACATGCGCTGCTGGTTATCGCCCGTGTTGGCACGAATATGCCACATGCCGGTCTGCGCGCCGCTATCAAGCGGGTAGTTGAAGCGATAGAGACCGTTCTCAGGCTGTACAACGATCGTGCGCGCGACCTGGCCGTCCGGGCGCAGCACGTCAAGTTTGACGGGCTGGTCGGGAAGCGGTTTTCCGTCGCTGTCGCGCAGCAGGCCGTTGAGGATCACCGTTTCACCCGGACGATAGAGATCGCGCGGGCCAAACATAAAGAACTGTTTGCTGTAGCCAGGGCTACCGGCGATATCGAACTCCGCCAGGTCGAGCGCTGGAAGCTTGAGATCGAGCAGCGTGGTCTGGCCGTCTTTGCTGGCCAGAATAAGCGCGGCTTCTTTATCGGTTTCAAGCTTCGCATGACCGTCGGCGTCGCTGTTGGCTTCGGCGAGGGTCTGGCCCTTGTCATTCAGCAGCGTGACGGTGACACCGGACTGCGCCGCACCGTTTTCCAGACTCTGGGTGAAAATGTCCAGCCGGTTATGATAGCGGTGAGCGGACAAACCGATATCGCTCAGGGTAAAGAGCGTTGCGGCATTGCTGTAGCTGTAATGCCCGGCCTGATTCATCACCGCAATGTAGACGCCAGACTGCTGGAGCGGCTTGATATCTTTGAGCGGCAGGAGCAATTTTTCACGCGTGTTGCGCGCCGGGTTGAGATCGAAGCGGCCGGTGTAGACCAGTTCCGCCATCTTCAGCAGATTGTCAGATTCCCAGTTGGTCAGCGAGTTACGGTACTCCCACTGGCTGACAAACGAGGCCAGCGACTCCGGCTTCACGCGGTAGAAATTGACGTCCACATTGTTGACGTTAAGCGCCATCACCGGCAGACCTTCCACCACCTTGCCCGGCAGCAGCGAGCCGCGGCTGGCAAAGCCGACCGTCGGCTCTATATCTCGCGTGGTCAGGGCTTTTTCATAATCAATGCCAAAGGTCGCCTTATTCAACGCCTTCAGGCCGCGTTCAACGGTGACGACCAGATTACGGTTAGGCTCCAGATGACGCAGGCGCAGCTCTTTCAGATTGGGCGCAAGCTCCCACGCCCCGTCAACTTTGCCGCTTTTTTTATCCACGACATGCACCGTTTTGGCGAAATCCTGATCGGGATCCAGCGGTACAGAGAAGGTCAGCACCAGCGTGGCGGCACCGTCGAGCTGAACTTCAGAGGCATCCAGCAGGGTCAGCGCTTTCCCCTGACTCTGGGCGGCCAGTTTAGCCAGCGTTTCAGCATTGGGCTTTTCCGCGGCCTTCGGTGTTGATGCGGTGGATGCCGCGGGAGCCGCAGCCTGGGGCTTATCGTCGCTATTATCACAGCCGACAAGCGTAAACGTAGTGAGCAGCGCGAGTGAGATCGCGGCTAAGCGAAACGGTTTCATCCTTTGTCCCTGGCCTGAGGAGGCCTGTTGGTCGTCGTCCGGATAAGTATTATCCGCAAGTTTCGTTAATACAAAAAGTCCATTTTTAGGATCTGGAAAGCGCCTCGCAGAATGGCATCACACCGTTACACCGGGATGGAACCGCGATCACAGCCCATAACGTCACATGTTACCTTTCACGTCATTTGTTTTTAAAACAAGAAGATAGGTGGATAAACTCGTCTGAGGGCTGCTAGTTTTATGACCATGACGCACCCCGAGTGCGCGGTTCAATAAGAGAGAAAGCCATGAAACGAGCCGTGAACGCCCTACAAAATTTCGGAAAATCATTGTATGGACCGGTACTTATCTTACCGATCGTCGGTCTGTTTATCGCCTTTGGTAACGTGCTGGGTAACGGTAATCTCGCAGAATACCTGCCGTTTCTGGGCCATCCTCTGATTCAGCATATTGGTCAACTTATCGCGAAATCTGCCGTGTCGGTGCTGGTCAACCTGGCGCTGGTGTTTGCCGTCGGGATCCCAATTGGTCTGGCGACGCGCGATAAAGGCTACGCGGCGCTGATTGGTCTGGTGACCTTCGTGGTGTTCATTAATGCCATGAATGTGACGCTGCAGCTGCAGGGCGAACTGGCCCCGGCTGACCAGATGAAAGCCGCCGGGCAAAGCATGGTGCTGGGCGTGCAGGTGCTGGAGATGGGGGTCTTTGCGGGGATCCTCACCGGTGCGCTGTCGGGATATCTGTACAACAAATACTCCGGCGTACAGTTTAACGGCGCGATGGCGATTTACTCCGGCCACTGTTTTGTCGCCATCGTCATGTTGCCCGTCTCTATGCTGCTCGGCGTGGTAATGAGCGAACTGTGGCCGTTTGCCCAGCACGGTATTAGCACCCTGGCGCTGGCTATCAAAGGCTCCGGGCCGTTTGGCGTGGCGATCTACGGTTTTCTTGAACGCATTCTGGTGCCAACCGGCCTGCACCATCTGGTTTATACGCCGTTCCTCTATACCGAACTGGGCGGCACGCAGGAGGTGTGCGGCGCAACCTATCAGGGCGCCCGCAATATCTACTTCGCCGAGATGGCCTGCCCGGAGGTGAAGCAGCTCAGCAGCACCGTAGTCTGGGATGCACGCGGCATCAGCAAGATGTTCGGTCTGCCTGCCGCCGCGCTGGCGATGTACATGACCGCAAAGCCGGAGCGTAAAGCCATTGCGAAAGCGATTTTGATCCCGGCGGCACTGACCTCGCTGCTGGTGGGTGTGACCGAGCCGATTGAGTTCTCCTTCCTGTTCGTCGCCCCGCTGCTGTTCGTGGTGCATGCAGTGCTGACCGGCATCGGCATGATGCTGTTCTCGCTGCTGGGCGTTCACGCCATCGGCGCCAACGGGATTATCGATTTCATCCTCTACAACCTGCCGCTCGGTACGGAGAAGTCCAACTGGCCGATGTACATCGTGGTCGGGCTGATCATGTTCGCCCTCTACTTCGTGGTGTTCCGCTTCCTGATCCTGCGCTTCAACATGAAAACGCCCGGACGTGAGGATGAGGACCAGGAGACGCGCCTTTACAGCAAGCAGGAGTACCAGGCGAAGGGCAATAACGACGGGCTGGGTGAATCCATCGTCGTCGGGCTGGGCGGACGGGAAAATATAGAGGTGGTGGATAACTGCTACACCCGCTTACGCGTCACGGTGAAGGACGTTGACATCATCGACGAACCACGCCTGAAGGCAACCGGCGCGAAAGGGATTATCAAACAAGGTAACAACGTTCAGGTGGTCTACGGGCTGCATGTCAAAAAAATGCGAGAAGCCGTTGAGACGTTTCTCTGAAAGGAGCTAAAGATGTTTACACCCCCATTCATTTTGTCGATTGCCGGCGGCGGCAGCACCTACACGCCGGGCATTGTAAAAAGCCTGATGGTGCGCCTGCAGGATTTCCCGCTGGCCGAAATCCGCCTCTATGACATCGACGAGGCGCGTCAGAACACCATTGCGCCGGTGGTTGAGAAAGTGATTCGCGACCACAGCCAGAGCATCAAATTTACCGTCACCAGCGATCCGGAAGTGGCGTTCAGCGGCGCGCATTTCGTCTTCGCCCAGATGCGCGTCGGCCAGTACAAGATGCGCGAGCAGGATGAAAAGATCCCGCTGCGTCACGGCGTGGTCGGCCAGGAAACCTGCGGACCGGGCGGGCTGGCATACGGACTGCGCACGATCCTGCCGATGGTCGAGCTTATCGATCTGGTGGATCGCTACGCGCATGAGAAAGCCTGGATCGTGAACTACTCCAACCCGGCGGCGATCGTCGCGGAGGGCGTGCGCCGCCTGCGTCCGGACGCTCGCGTGCTGAACATCTGCGATATGCCGGTGGCTGCGATGCGCAATATGGGCGCCATTCTGGGTGTCGATCGTCGCAAACTGGAGGTGGACTACTTCGGCCTGAACCACTTCGGCTGGTTTACCCGTGTGCTGGTGGACGGCGAAGACAAGCTGCCGGAGCTGCGTAAGCATATCGCGAAGTTTGGCCTGCTGACGGAGGATGCCGCCAAAACCGACCCGCAGCATTCCGATCCCTCCTGGGTGAAAACCTGGCGCAACATTAAGCCAATCATGGACAACTTCCCGGAGTATCTGCCGAACCCGTATCTGCAGTATTACCTGATGCCGAACCAGATTGTGGAGCATCAGAACCCGGACTATACCCGCGCCAATGAAGTGATGAACGGGCGTGAGAAAAAACTTTTTGCCGCTGCTGAAGAGTACAAGCGCACCGGGATTTTACCGGATGCCTTCCACGTGGGCGTCCACGGCGAGTTTATCGTCGATGTCGCCTGCTCGCTGGCCTTTAACCTGCGCCAACGGCATCTGGTGATGGTGGAAAACCGCGGGGCGATAACCAATCTACCGTACGATGCGGTGGTGGAAGTGCCCGCCTATATCACCTCCGAAGGGCCTGAGCCTGTGCGCGTGGGGCAGGTGCCGCTGTTCCATCAGACTCTGCTGCAACAGCAGCTGGCGTCTGAACAGCTGCTGGTGGAAGCAACCATAGAAGGCAGCTATGAGAAAGCCCTGCAGGCGTTTACCCTCAACCGCACCGTGCCGACCATGGAACATGCGAAAGCGATTCTGGATGAGATGATCGAGGCCAACCGCGACTACTGGCCTGCGCTGCAAAAAGCCTGGCAGGACGGCGAAACGGTGAAAAAATAGGGGCTTGCTCGCGAGTTGAACGTGGTTTGCTTGTCGGTGTCAGAAAAAACACCGACAATCCTTTTTTACGGAAAAGAATGGAGGCAACCCATGTCCACCTCATATTTTGTCGCTGCCGACTGGCTGATTGAGCACGGCGACGATCCGGAAGTCCAGATTATTGACGCGCGTATGGCCCCGCCGGGGCAAGAGCATCGTGACGTACCCGGTGAATACCGCGCAGGGCACCTGCCGGGTGCGGTATTTTTTGATATCGAAGCCCTCTCCGATCACAACTCTCCCCTGCCGCACATGCTGCCGCGCCCGGAAGCGTTTTCCGTGGCGATGCGCGAGCTGGGCGTCAGCAAAGATAAACACATTGTTGTTTACGATGAAGGTAATCTCTTCTCCGCGCCGCGCGCGTGGTGGATGCTGAAACAGTTTGGCGTGGAAAAAGTGTCGATTCTGGCGGGCGGGCTGGCGGGCTGGAAGCGCGACGAACTGCCGCTTCAGCAGGGCGATGTGACGCTGCCGGAAGGGGAATTCGACGCGACGTTCGACGCTAACGTGGTGAAGCGTCTGACCGACGTGCTGGTCGTGAGCCATGAAAAAACGGCGCAAATCGTCGATGCCCGCCCCGCCCCGCGCTTTAATGCGCAAGCGGACGAGCCGCGTCCGGGGCTGAAGCGCGGACATATCCCGGGGGCGCTGAACGTGCCGTGGGGCGATTTGGTGTTTGAGGGCGAGCTGAAAACCACCGATGAATTACGTGCCATTTTTGACCGTGCAGGCGTGGATTTACATCGTCCGATTATCGCCAGCTGCGGCTCCGGCGTAACGGCCTGCGTGGTGATCCTGGCGCTCGCTACGCTCGGCGCGAACGACGTCACGTTATACGACGGCGCCTGGAGCGAATGGGGTGCGCGAGAGGATCTGCCTGTCGAACCCGCGAAATAATGGATAACCGCCTGGCCACGCTGTTAACGCGCGGGGCATCGCTGACCCGCGCGGAGTATCGCGTCCTCGCCCACCTCACGGAGCATCCGCTGCTGGTGGGCAACATCACGGTGCGCGAGCTGGCGCAGGCGACCTTTGTTTCGACCGCCACCATCATGCGGCTGTGTCAGAAGCTGGGGTTCAGCGGCTTTAGCGAGTTTATCTGGCACTGCAAGCAGTTGCTCTCCGACACGCCGCATATTGCCGCTCAGGAGCAGTCGCTTCCTGAACTTCCGGCGCTGTTTAATCAGTTTATCGCCAACTATCAGCACACCTTCCAGTGGGTCACGCAGGAGAAGCGCCAGCAATTTGCCGACCTGCTGCGCCAGAAAGAGAGCTTTTTTCTCTACGGGGCCGGTTTTTCCTATCTCTTTGCGGAGTACCTGACCAAGAAGCTGCAGGTGCTGGGTAAAACGGCGTTCATCTCCGGGCCGGGGGACAGCCGGAATATTTTCCTCAGCAATGCCGCCCGCTATCAGGTGTTTATCGCCGTTTCGCGCAGCGGCGAAACGGAGCAGGTGCTGGATAAAGCGCGGATTGCCAAAAACGTCGGCATGACGATCGTCGCCTTTACCCGCGCCTCGGCCAATACGCTGGCGGGCATGGCGGACGTGCACTTTGCGCTGTATGACGAAGCGGTACACTTCGCCGCCGAAGCCGCGGGGGTGACGTCGTTTGAGTCGAATCTGGTGCTGCTGATGGATCTACTGCTGCTGGAAGCAACGGGGTGATATTCACCCCGTCGTAATCAGATGATGCGGTTGGTCTTGAGATCGCGCAGGAAGCCGCCCCAGCGACGCTCGTAGAACGGCGTGATGTGCTCGGTAATAAAGTGGCTGATGCCCTTCTCACCGTTTTTCACCTGGCAGATATCAATGGGCTCATCGCCCGGGAGCGTGTCGGTCGCCACGCTGCCCGCCGCCTGAATGATGTCGTCGATATCACCGTCGGCTTCAATACCAATCAACAGTACCGGCTGTTCATCCGCTTGCTCTTTAATCGAACAGAGGAATGCGCGTCTTACCGGCTTCAGGGTTTTGAATAACGTGGTCAGGGAATCGATCATCTGCGCAGGCGGCTCTGCAACCTCAGACAGCAGCAGCGTTTCGCCCCCTTCCAGCACTTCCTGGGTGCTGAGCGGGTTGCCCTCTTCACCAATCAGATGGCTGATCTCGCGCGGGGTGAACTCTTTCCCGGTCGGCAATTTGGCATTGAGGAACAGCGTCTGCCCCAGCGTCATCTCGAACAGCGTGCGTACCGGCATTACCACGAACGCCTGTTCGTCTTCTACCGCTTCCTGCAACGCTTCCAGCGAGGTGAAGAACGGGATCACCGACGTGCCGTCATCTTTCTCCCAGTGCAGCAGATCCAGCGCGCTGTCTTCAACGACCTGCTCGCCTTCCGCCGCGGTGCCCGGCACCCAGACGGTGGATTCCAGCAGCGTGCGGAAAAATGCCGGACGGTGGGCGGGCTCGGTCGCCGCCTGCTCCAGCAGGGTTTCTAATTCGTTTTTGGTATCTGACATAGTTTCGCTACTTCAAAGATACGCCGGGTGGCGCTTTGCTTACCCGGCCTACAAAACCGTAGGCCCGCACAAGCGTAGCGCCACCCGGCAAAAAAGATCACTCAGCCGTCAGCAGGTTCGCCACGGTACGCACGCCCAAACCGGTCGCGCCCGCGGACCACTGCTCAACCGCCGCTTTACGGTAGGTTGCGGAGCAGTCGATGTGCAGCCAGCCTTCATGATAGTTCTCAACGAAGTGCGACAGGAAACCTGCTGCAGTGCTTGCACCCGCCGGGTACGCCGCGCTCGCGGTGTTGTTCAGCTCGGCAAAGTTAGACGGCAACTGGCTGCGGTGGAACTCGGCCAGCGGCAGACGCCAGAACGGTTCGTTTTCCGCAGCGGCGCTTGCCAGCAGGCGAGCGGCCAGCTTGTCGTCGAAGCTGAACAGCGCGTGGTAGTCGTTACCCAGCGCCGTTTTCGCCGCGCCGGTCAGGGTCGCCATGTCGATAATCAGCTCTGGCTTCTGCGCAGAGGCGTCGATCAGACCATCGGCCAGCACCAGACGGCCTTCGGCGTCGGTGTTCATCACCTCAACGTTTTTGCCGTTGCGGTAGCGAATGATGTCGCCCAGCTTGAAGGCGTTACCGCTCACCATGTTGTCCGCGCAGCACAGGTAGAGCTTCACGCGCTTGTTCAGACCGCGGGTGATGGCAAACGCCAGCGCGCCGGTTATGGTTGCCGCACCGCCCATGTCGGACTTCATGGAGTCCATGAAGGCGCTCTGCTTCAGGCTGTAGCCGCCGGTGTCGAAGGTGATGCCTTTACCCACAAGGCAGGCAAAAACCGGCGCTTCTTTATCGCCGGTTGGGTTGTAATCCAGCGCCAGCAGGACCGGAGGGCGTTCAGAACCGCGGCCCACGGTGTGGATGCCCATGTAGTTCTGCTCGCGCAGGTCTTCACCTTTGGTGATGCGGTAAGACATTTTGTCGCCCGCCACGCCGCACAGCAGGTCAACCGCACGCTGCGCCAGCTGCTCTGGGCCTAACTCTTCCGCCGGAGCGTTAATGGTGTCGCGCACCCAGTCGATAATTTGCAGGCGGCTTTCCAGCTCTTTTTGACCGGCTGCATCCAGGTTCGCCCACTCGATTTTGCGGGTGCCTTTCGGCCCTTTGTAGCCAGCCCAGAATGCCCAGCTGCGATCGGTGTCCCATCCTTCGCCTTCCAGGGACACATGCTTAATGCCCAGGCCGTCAATTTTACGCGCAGCGCGCTGGATCAAACCTAAGTCATCTTTGCCCGTCAGGTGCAGGGTAATACCGTCGTTGTTGATGCTCCAGGTGGCTTTCTCGCCCCAGCGTGCGTCAGCAGGCTGCATAGAGAGCGTAATCTTCATCGCTTCGGTCATTTTATTTATCCTTATTAGCAAACGGGCCGCCTGAAGGCAGCCCGTTAAGTGATTTACTCTGCTTCATCTAACCAGACTAACAGAATCGCCTCCAGAATTTTTTCATTGGATGCGTTTGGATCGTCGTCGAAATCCTCTAAATCGCAGATCCACTGGTGCATGTCGGTGAATCGTACGGTCTTCGGATCGAGATCCGGGTTCGCGTCGTAGAGCGCTTCGCCGATTTCACGGCTGTCTGTCCACTTCAGTCCCATATCAATGCTCGCGTGCGTGGTTGATGGTGTAGCGTGGGAATTCCACGACCAGATCTTCATCGGTCACCGCGGCCTGGCAGCTCAGGCGGCTGTCGGGCTCCAGACCCCATGCTTTATCCAGCATGTCATCTTCGTCTTCGGTGCTCTCGGCGAGAGAGTCGAAACCTTCACGCACGATGCAGTGGCAGGTGGTGCAGGCACAGGATTTTTCACAGGCGTGTTCCACTTCGATACCTGCACGCAGGGCTACATCGAGAATGGTTTCACCGGTCTTCGCTTCCAGAACAGCGCCATCCGGACAGAGGTCCGCATGAGGCAAAATAACAATCTTTGGCATATTAAACCTCGTCCACGGACTGGCCTTTCAGCGCGACGCGGACAGATTTGTCCATGCGGCGAGCAGCGAAGTCCTGGGTTTGTTTATCAACGTTTTTAATGGCTTCTTCTATTGCGTCAGCGTCATTGCCTTCAGCGACCTCGCTTAAACGCGCGGCAGCCTCGTCAATCACCTGGCGCTCAGCGGCGCTTAACAGCGCGGCATCGGCAGCGAGCGCGCCGTTCAGGCTTTCCAGCACGCGTGCAGCTTCAACTTTTTGTTCAGCCAGCATACGCGCCTTCACATCCTGCTCAGCGTAGCTCATTGAGTCCTGAATCATGGAGGCGATTTCGCCATCGGTCAGGCCGTAGGACGGCTTCACCTGAATGGACGATTCAACGCCGGTGGATTTTTCCATCGCCGTCACGCTCAGCAGGCCGTCCGCATCCACCTGGAAAGTCACGCGAATATGCGCCCCGCCCGCCGGCAGCGCCGGAATGCCGCGCAGCGCAAAGCGCGCCAGAGAGCGGCAGTCCTGCACCAGCTCGCGTTCGCCCTGCATCACGTGGATGGACATCGCGGTCTGGCCGTCTTTAAAGGTAGTGAACTCCTGCGCGCGCGCCACCGGAATGGTGGTGTTACGCGGGATCACTTTCTCCACCAGGCCGCCCATGGTTTCTAAACCCAGCGACAGCGGGATGACATCCAGCAGCAGCATTTCGCTGTCCGGCTTGTTGCCGACCAGAATATCGGCCTGGATCGCGGCGCCCACGGCAACCACTTTGTCCGGGTCGATGGAGGTCAGCGGCGAACGGCCAAAGAATTCGCCCACGCGCTCGCGTACCAGCGGCACGCGCGTTGAGCCGCCCACCATGACCACTTCCAGCACCTCGTTCGCCTCAACGCCCGCATCTTTCAATGCGCGACGGCAGGCCATCAGGGTGCGTTTCACCAGCGGGGCAATGAGATCGCTGAACTGGTCGCGGGTAATTTCACCCTGCCAGCCCGCAACGTTTACGGTAACCGACTGGGCATCGCTCAGGGCGATTTTGGCGTCGATAGCCGCGTCCAGCAGTTCACGCTGGATGCGGGCATCGCTGCGATCGCTAATGCCCGCCTGCTCGCGGATGTAGTCTGCCAGCAGATGGTCAAAGTCATCGCCGCCCAGCGCGGAATCCCCGCCGGTCGCCAGGACTTCAAACACCCCGCGGCTCAGGCGCAGGATCGAGATGTCAAAGGTACCGCCGCCGAGGTCGTAAACCGCAATGACCCCTTCCTGACCGGAGTCGAGGCCGTAGGCAATCGCCGCCGCCGTCGGTTCGTTCAGCAGGCGCAGTACGTGCAGACCCGCCAGACGCGCGGCGTCTTTGGTGCCCTGACGCTGTGCATCGTCAAAATAGGCCGGAACGGTGATCACCACGCCGTCCAGATCGCCGCCGAGCGTCGCTTTAGCACGCTCCGCCAGCGCTTTGAGGATGTCAGCAGACACGCGAATCGGGTTCAGCAGACCGGCCGCGGTCGCAATCATCGGCAGGCCGTTTTCACTGGCCTGCAGCTGATACGGCAGATGCGGGTAGCGGGTCTGGATATCGGCCAGCGCGCGGCCCATCATGCGCTTTACGGAGCTGATGGTGTTGGCCGGATCGCGCGCGGCGTTGGCGCGGGCGTCATAGCCGACCGCGTGGCCCTGCTGCTGGTAGTGGACCACGGAAGGCAGCAGATGGCGGCCCTGCTCGTCGGCCAGCGTCTCCGCCTGGCCGCTGCGCACGGTCGCCACGAGGGAATTGGTGGTGCCCAGATCAATACCCACCGCCAGACGACGCTGGTGCGGTGCGGCACTTAAGCCAGGCTCACTAATTTGTAATAAGGCCATAATTGCTTCCGAAATTAAAAATCGAGCAGCTTTTCTTCGAGTTGTTCAGCGCTGCTTCGCAGTTTATCGAGAAAACGGAGTTTACGCACAGTGTCTGCCGCCACGTCCCAGGTCTCGTTGTTCAGTTGCTCCACCATCTGCTGATGGCGGGTATCGAACATGCCCTTCACGCGCGTGATGAAGCTTTCCAGACGCGCTTCGTCTTTGGCCTGTTCAATCTCATCCAGCTCTTCGCGAAGCTCCAGCTGTTCCATCAGAAACGCGGTGTCGCGCACGGTATGCTGCTCGCTCGCTAGGTCGAAACCATGCAGTGAAAGCAGGTACTCGGCACGGCTCAGCGGATGGCGCAGCGTCTGCCAGGCCTGGTTGATGGTGGCAGAGTGGGAAACCGCAGCCAGCTGTTCTGCCTGAGTACCGCTGGCGAATTTATCCGGATGATACTGACGCTGCAGATCCTGAAAACGGATCGTCAACGCCTGGAGATCGATCGGGTATTGAGCGGGTAGTCCGAAGAGAGTGAAGTAATCCATAACAATCTCAGGGGTAGCCTGTTAGAACAAACCCCACACACAGAGATCCTGCGGTGGGGTTTCGGATGACGCGCGGTTAAACGTGGAAGCTTTCGCCGCAACCACACTCGTCTTTGACGTTCGGGTTCGTGAATTTGAACCCTTCGTTCAGGCCTTCTTTAACGAAGTCCAGCTGAGTGCCGTTGAGGAATTGCAGGCTTTTGCCATCGACCACCACCTTCACGCCTTTGTCTTCAAACACGGTGTCGTCAGACGCCGGCTCATCAACAAACTCCAGTACGTAAGCCATACCAGAACAGCCGGAGGTACGTACGCCCAGTCGCAGGCCAAAGCCTTTACCACGGTTCGCCAGAAAAGAGCTTACTCGCGCGGCAGCGCTGTCGCTAAGGGTAATCGACATACTCAAACCTCAATTATTTTGCTTCACGTTTGCTTTTGTAATCCGCAATGGCGGCTTTGATCGCGTCTTCTGCCAGGATAGAACAGTGAATTTTCACCGGTGGCAGTTCGAGTTCTTCAGCAATATCCGTGTTCTTGATTGCCTGTGCTTCGTCCAGAGACTTGCCCTTCACCCATTCGGTGACCAGGGAGCTGGACGCGATAGCAGAACCGCAGCCGTAGGTCTTGAAGCGCGCGTCTTCAATGATACCTTCATTGTTGACTTTAATCTGCAACTTCATCACGTCGCCACACGCTGGCGCGCCAACCATGCCGCTACCGACAGATTCATCGCTGTTGTCAAAAGAGCCAACGTTGCGCGGGTTTTCGTAATGATCGATGACTTTTTCGCTGTATGCCATGATTGAATTCTCCTTATGTACCGATTAGTGATGTGACCATTCAATGCTGTTCAGATCCACGCCCTGTTTGAACATTTCCCACAGTGGAGAAAGGTCGCGCAGACGGCCGATGGAGTTACGAACCAGCTTGATGGTGTAGTCAATCTCTTCTTCGGTAGTGAAACGACCTAAAGAGAAACGGATAGAGCTGTGTGCCAGCTCGTCAGTCATGCCCAGCGCGCGCAGCACGTAGGATGGCTCCAGGCTTGCAGACGTACAGGCAGAACCGGAAGAAACGGCCAGGTCTTTCAGCGCCATGATCAGCGATTCGCCTTCAACATAGTTGAAGCTGACGTTGAGGATGTTCGGCGCGCCCTGCTCGAGATCGCCGTTCAGATACACTTCTTCCATATCTTTCACGCCGTCCCAGAGACGGTTACGCAGCGTGCGCAGGCGCGCCATCTCGGTTTCCATCTCTTCTTTCGCAATGCGGTACGCTTCGCCCATGCCCACGATCTGGTGAACAGGCAGCGTACCGGAACGCATACCGCGCTCGTGACCGCCGCCGTGCATCTGTGCTTCGATGCGGATACGTGGCTTACGACGAACGTACAGCGCGCCGATCCCTTTCGGGCCATAGATTTTGTGGCCGGAGAAGGACATCAGGTCTACTTTCAGCTGGCTCAGGTCGATAGGCAGTTTGCCCACGCTCTGGGTCGCGTCCACGTGGTAGATGATGCCGCGCGCGCGGCACATTTCGCCGATGGTCGCGATGTCCTGTACCACGCCGATTTCGTTGTTGACGTGCATGATGGAAACCAGGATGGTGTCATCACGCATGGCCGCTTCGAGCTCTTTCAGGTCGATGATCCCGTTGCTCTGTGGCGCGAGATAGGTCACTTCGAACCCTTCACGCTCCAGCTGACGACAGGTGTCCAGCACGGCTTTGTGTTCGGTTTTGCTGGTGATGATGTGCTTGCCTTTTTTCTGATAAAAGTTGGCTGCACCTTTGATCGCCAGGTTGTCGGATTCGGTCGCACCGGAGGTGAAAACAATTTCACGCGGGTCGGCACCGACCAGGTCAGCAATCTGATTACGGGCGATATCTACCGCCTCTTCAGCATGCCAGCCAAAACGGTGTGAACGGGAAGCTGGGTTACCAAAGTTTCCGTCCAGGGTCAGACACTGCATCATTTTCTCGGCAACACGCGGGTCCACCGGCGTGGTTGCGGAGTAGTCGAGATAAATCGGTAATTTCATTGCTCTATAAACTCCGTACATCGCTTCAATGCAAGGAATCAGGCAACCGGCTGGATGTACGACCGAGTACACGGGGCGTTATCACCCCGGCCTGATTCTGAAATACTTATCGTTTTATTACGCGCGTAATTTGACGTCGATAGCGTCCTGCGCGCGGGTGCTGCGTTGTGAATCATGGCTGTGCTGACGGCCAGAGACATCCAGAACTTCCTGGTTATTAACCAGTTCACCCAGGGTGATGTTGTTCAGGAAGCCGGTGAGGCGGTCGCTCAGATCGCGCCACAGCGCGTGGGTCAGGCACTTATCGCCGCCCTGGCAGCCGCCTTTACCCTGGCAACGGGTCGCGTCAACGGATTCGTCAACGGCGCTAATCACTTCGCCAACCGCAATACTGCCCGCGTCTTTCCCCAGCAGATAACCGCCGCCCGGGCCACGAACGCTGGAAACCAGTCCATTTTTACGCAGTCTGGAGAACAGCTGTTCCAGGTAAGAGAGGGAGATCCCTTGTCGTTCAGAAATATCAGCCAACGGAACCGGGCCCGCTTCGGAGTTGAGCGCAACGTCCAGCATCGCGGTCACGGCATAACGCCCTTTAGATGTCAGTCTCATGTCTTACTTAACCTCAAACTCGCCCCTGCCCGGGGTTTTTTATTGTAAAATGGGGGTATTGCATAGCAGGGCCAAGTCTGACATTCCTGACTAAAATGGTCAACTATTTACTTGACTGTTTTAGTCAGGTATTTAACCTTCCGTGCCGTTTTGCCTGGGTGCGGCCTGATGCCCTCACCCCGGCCCTCTCCCACGGGGAGAGGGGGAAAACAAACCGGCATTACTCTTTATTCTTCTGCTCAATCGACGCCAGAATCCCGCGGAGGATATTCAGCTCCTGGCTTTCCGGGCGCGCGCGGGTGAACATACGGCGCAGCTTGTTCATTACCTGGCCCGGGTGGCCTTCGCGGATAAAGCCGGTAGCGAGCAGCGTCTGCTCCAGGTGACCGTAGAAACGCTCAAGGTCGTCCACCAGCGGATAGGCCGTCTCTTCTTTCGGTTCTGCCTGCTTTTCCTGCGTCGCCAGCCACGCCATACGCACTTCGTAGGCGATAACCTGCACCGCCATCGCCAGGTTCAGTGAGCTGTATTCCGGGTTGGCGGCAATCGCCACGTGGTAGTGGCACTTCTGCAGCTCATCGTTGGTCAGGCCTACGCGCTCGCGGCCAAACACCAGCGCAACCGGCGCCTGCTCCGCTTCAGAGACGCTTTTCAGGCCGCATTCACGCGGATCCAGCATCGGCCACGGCAGCGTGCGTGAACGCGCGCTGGTGCCGACAACGAGGCTGCAGCTGGCCAGCGCTTCGTCAAGGGTATCAACGATCTGGGCGTTGCCGATCACGTCGCTGGCACCGGCCGCCAGGGCGATAGCCTGCGAGTCGGGTTTCACCAGCGGGTTAACCAGCCACAGGTTCGTTAAGCCCATGGTTTTCATAGCGCGGGCAACGGAGCCCATGTTGCCGGTGTGTGATGTTTCGACCAGCACGATTCGAATGTTTTGCAGCATAATTTTTAGATGTCTGAATTCAGTGTCTGAAGAATATTCGGGCATATTATCATAAACGGGAGACATAATCCGATCCCGCTGCTATACTCTGCGCCGATTTTCCTGTTCTTTAACATCCAGTGAGAGAGACCGATGCATCCGATGCTGACCATCGCCGTGCGCGCAGCGCGCAAGGCGGGTAACGTAATTGCCAAACACTACGAAACGCCAGACTCCGTAGAAACCAGCCAGAAAGGCAGCAATGATTTCGTGACTAACGTCGATAAAGCCGCAGAAGCGATTATTATCGAAACGATCCGCAAATCTTACCCACAGCACACCATCATCACCGAAGAAAGCGGTGAACATGAAGGTACCGATCAGGATGTTCAATGGGTTATCGATCCACTGGATGGCACCACCAACTTCGTTAAACGCCTGCCACACTTCTCTGTGTCTATCGCAGTACGCATTAAAGGCCGTACTGAAGTCGCCGTTGTTTACGATCCAATGCGTAACGAACTGTTCACCGCTACCCGCGGCCAGGGCGCACAGCTGAACGGCTACCGTCTGCGCTGCAGCAACGCACGCGATCTGGACGGCACCATCCTCGCGACCGGTTTCCCGTTCAAGGCGAAGCAGCACGCAACTACCTATATGAATATCCTGGGCAAGCTGTTCACCGAATGCGCGGACTTCCGTCGCACCGGTTCTGCTGCGCTGGATCTGGCCTACGTTGCCACCGGTCGCGTTGACGGTTACTTCGAACTGTCACTGAAGCCGTGGGACTTTGCTGCGGGCGAGCTGATCGCGCGTGAAGCAGGCGCGATTGTTTGCGACTTCACCGGCGGCCACAACTACATGACCACCGGCAACATTGTTGCGGGTAACCCACGCGTTGTTAAAGCCATGCTGGCCAACATGCGTGACGAGCTGAGCGATGCGCTGAAGCGTTAATCCCCTCACCTCAGCCCTCTCCCCAAAGGGGAGAGGGTGTTAAACGGCACCGCACTCATCCACATCGTTACCGCCGCCACCAGCAGAATCACCCCGCCCGCCAGCGCGAGCGTCGTCCAGCCTACCTGCCGCCACAGCACCGGCGTTTTATTGCCGCTGAGTTTTACCGCCAACTGACGGAAGCTGTGAACCAGCAGCGCCAAAGACGAAATGGTGAGAGACGTTCCCGCCGCCATCGCCAGCGCCGAGAGCATGCCCCAGCCAAACACGCCAATCACCTTACTGAACAGCAGCACCATGATTGCACCCGAGCACGGGCGCATCCCCATGGAGAGAATTATCATCAGCCGCGCGCGCCAGTCGTCACCGCTCTGTAATTGCGCCTGCGTCGGCAGATGCTGATGCCCGCAGCCGCAGTGTTCATCATGAACGTGGTGCGGCGTAAAGGTTTTGAATTTGGGCTTTTGCAGCAGTGCGCGCAGTTTTTTCAATGCCCGCCAGCAGAGGATGAGCCCCAACACGCCGACCAGCGCATAGCTGCCCTTCTCCAGCCAGAAGCTGCTCAGGTGCAGCTGGCGCGCGGGAAGCTGTAACAGTGAAAGCACCACGATCACCAGCACAATCGCCACGCCGCCCTGAAGAAGAGATGAGGCCAGCGTGAGGCCAATGCTCGATTTCAGTTTTGACGGATGGGTGGCAAGCCAGGTGGTGATCACGATTTTGCCGTGCCCCGGCCCCAGCGCGTGCAGAACGCCGTAGATAAAGCTGAACGCCAGCAGGGATCCACCCGCTTTGGTCGGGTTCTCCGCCACCGCCTTCAGCAGACCGCTCATCTGTTGGTTGACCTCACGCTGCCAGATAATGCTTTTCATCATCACCTGAGGCCAGGCCTGCCACAGCCAGAGCAAACCGCCGACGGCGAACAGTAAAAAGAGCGCCAGCGGCCAGAGGTGCAGCCAGCGGCGAGGCTTCCGAACCGGAGAGGAGATCACTGACATTGTAACGTCACCTCCTGCGCAAACTGTTTACCCAGCTCCATGTCCTCCGGCGGGGCATCCTCTTTATCAAGAGAGACAGCAAAATTCAGCGTCTCTTCGCTGGGCTTCGGTGTGTGGACCGTAATTTTGCAGGATTTTTGCAACGATGCGGGAAGCTGCACGTCGCTGTCCTCGGCGTAGCTCATATCGACATAGTAGGAGGGGTCAAAGGTGGAAAACGTATAGGTTTGCCCAGCCAGCGGCTGCGGGTGCGCCAGCGGGAGCACGAACGTCAGCACCGCCTGATGACCGTCGCGGGACAGGCCGTATTCTGTCGGGCGATTGAGGAACTTCACCTTTTGTCCGTTATGCCAGAATTCGGTGAAATAGTGTTGCCCGAGCACGTTGGCCATCACTTCTGCCGCCAGTTTTTTCCAGATCTCATCGCCCGGCTTCGCGTTTCCCGCATCATATAGCAGATCCGCCGAGGTGATTTCATCCATCGTCCAGCGCATTTTCAGGCCGCTCAGCTGCGTGCCATCGGTGACCGGCTCGGTTTTCAGGCTGATAAAACTGTGAGGATGCGCGCTGGCGGAAAAGGTGATAACCGCCAAAAATAACGCCATCGCACTTTGTTTAACTGTCTGCATCAATTCCTCACGTCAAAAATTCTGTGATGTTCCCCAGCAATCCTGAGTGAAAGGGCTGCCGGCGCGCTTTTCAGCGCCCATCCTTTAGCTATTCTTATCAAACATTCACACTGGATACCCGACAGATGATGACGACGCTTGAAATTCCATCTGTGCTTTCCAGTTCGCAGCGCCGCTGCCAGGTGCTATTAATGCTTTACCTGCCCGATGCTGCCGTCACCGCACAGAGCATAATCGCTGCCAACGGCGTGGACGACGTTATGGCACGGCAAGATATAGCCGAGACGCGCGATGAAATCCAGCGCTATCACCGGCTGGATATCGTCACGCACCATGACGGCAGCTACCGAATTGAAGGCACCGCCCTGAATCAGCGTTTATGTCTGCTGCACTGGCTGCGCAGGGCACTCCGCCTTTGCCCGCAGTTTGTCTCGCACCAGTTTACGCCAGCCTTAAAAACGGCACTTAAACAGCACGGCATCGCGCGGCCGCTTTACGACGATGCTAACCTGCGGGCGCTGATCAACTTCTGCTCACGCAAGCTGCAGCGTCAGTTTGAATGCCGCGACGTCCAGTTTTTGCAGCTCTATTTACAATACTGTCTCATCCAGCATCATTTAGGGAATACACCGCAGTTTTCCCACGCCCAGCGCAGCTGGACCCAGTCGCGGGGAGAGTATTTTACGGCGCAGGAGATCGTCCGTCACTGGAAGCGGCGCGTGCCGCAGGGCGCGCACGTGGACGAGCAGCTGTTTCTGGCGCTGCTGTTTATGATGCTCCGCACGCCCGATCCGGTGCTTGATAAACACCAACAGGATCAGCGCCTGCGCCGCGCCATTGTACGCATGGTGGCCCGTTTCCGCTCGCAAACCGGGATGAACTTCAGCGATGAGCAGGGGCTGACCGATCAGCTATATATCCATCTGGCTCAGGCGCTGGACCGCTCGCTGTTTGAGATCGGCATCGACAATAGCCTGCCCGAGGAAATTCACCGTCTCTATCCCCGGCTGTTACGCACAACTAAAGAGGCACTGTTTGAGCTGGAAGCCGAATTTGGGCTGCGGTTCTCCGATGAAGAGATGGCGCTGGTGGCGGTGATTTTCGGTGCCTGGCTGATGCAGGAGACCGATCTGCATGAGAAACAGGTGGTGCTGCTGACCGGGGAGGATAAATCCTGTGAGGAGGTGATTGAACAGCAGCTGCGCGAGTTAACCCTGCTGCCGCTCAACATTCGCTATCTGACGCTGCAGGCGTTCCAGAAAGAGGGGGCACCGCGCGAGGCCGCGCTGGTTGTCACCCCCTATCCTACCGCGCTGCCGCTGTTCTCGCCGCCGCTGATCCACGCGGTTGAATCACTGAACGTGCAGCAGCAGGAACATATTCGCGCCATGCTGGAATCGTAGCTACGCGCGCGCGGCCACTTTCGGTCGAACAAACATCGCCGGGAGCGCAACCAGCGCCATAACCCAGAATACGCCGTGCCCCAGGTGCTGATACAGGAAGCCTGCAAAGACCGTCATCACCGCAATGCTGCCCCCCATCGCCACCGCAGAGTAGACCGCCTGCAAACGGATCACGTCCCCGCCCTCACGCGCCGCGATATAGCGCATCGCCGCCAGATGGCACACGGTGAAGGTGCCGCAGTGAAGGATCTGCGCCACAATCAGCCACGGCAGATCGGTCGTCCAGCCCATAATCCCCCAGCGCGCCACGCCGCAGACGGCGGAAAGCAGCAGCAGATCCCGCGCGCCGAAGCGGCGGAACAGCTTTTTACTGAGCGCAAAGATGATCACTTCCGCAACCACGCCGAGCGACCAGAGATAACCCACCGCAGAGGCAGAGTAGCCCGCCCCCTGCCAGTAGATGGCGCTGAATCCATAATAGGCCGCATGCGCCCCCTGAAGCAGGCAAACGCACGCCAGAAAACGCCAGCTCTGTGCTACCAGGCTCCGCCAGGCGGGCCAGCCCGCGCTCTCCTGATGACGGCTTTCCCCTTGCGGCATCACTGACGGACGCAGCAGCATCCCCAACAGCATCGAGGCTATACCGATACTGAGCAGAGCCAGAATCGCGCGGTAGTCGTAAAGGCTAACCAGTTTCCCCACCAGCGCCGAGCCGATCACGAAGGCAATCGAGCCCCACAGGCGCACGCGGCCATAGTCCATGGTGATCTGCTTTTGCCAGGTGTTTGCCAGCGCGTCCGTTAAGGGAACCAGAGGAGAGAAAAACAGGTTAAAGCCAACCATCACCACCATCAGCCAGGCAAACTGGTGGCTGACCCAGAAGCAGGCCGCAAAGACCAGCGTCAGCAGCGCCAGAATACGCACCGCTTTAATCAGTAAAGAGGGATCGCTGACGCGGGGGGCAATCAGCAGGCTACCGAGGAAACGTGCTACCAGCCCCGCGCCCAGCAGGATGCCTATAGTTTCTGGCGTCAAACCAATACCCTTGAGCCAGACGCTCCAGAAAGGCAGAAAAATACCGTAGCTAAAAAAGTAGGTGAAGTAGCTGAGCGCCAGCCAGCGTGTGGAATGCAAGACCATGAATCCCTCCCGAAATGGAGGCGATAGTCTGGCGTTTATCCTGCACTTTAGCAAGTCGTTAGCGCGCTATAAATTAACGATAAATTAACATCATGAACAGCCGGTCGGCGTATGGCGAGAGCGACAAAATTGTATTACGTTTAAAAGACATCGCCTGAAGAGGTCGTTTGCCATGAACAGCTTACGTTATTTCGATTTCGGCTCCTCACGCTCCTTCCTGCTATTGATTGCCCGCATCGCCGTCGTTGTCCTGTTTATTATTTTTGGCTATCCCAAGCTGACGGGGTTTAGCGGCACCGTTCAGTATATGACGTCGCTCGGTACCCCCATGCCCATGCTGGCCGCGATTATTGCGGTGGTAATGGAAGTGCCCGCGGCGATACTGATCGTACTGGGCTTTTTCACCCGCCCCCTCGCGGTTCTGTTTGTTTTCTATACGCTGGGCACGGCGGTGATTGGTCACCATTACTGGGATATGACCGGTGATGCGGTTGTGCCGAATATGATTAATTTCTACAAGAACGTCAGTATTGCTGGTGCGTTTATTTTGCTGGCGATTGTGGGACCGGGGGCTATTTCCCTCGACCGGCGTTAAGGCATAAAAAAAGGCCGCAAGCGCGGCCTTTTTTATTTCTGCAAAGCAGAAGAATTATGCGTATACCGGGAAGCGTGCGCAAATATCCAGAACTTTACCTTTGACGCGCTCGATAACCGCGTCGTCATTGATGTTGTCCAGAACGTCACACATCCAGCCAGCCAGCTCTTTCACTTCCGCTTCTTTAAAGCCGCGGCGAGTCACAGCCGGAGAACCAATACGGATACCGGAGGTCACGAACGGGCTCTTCGGATCGTTTGGCACGCTGTTTTTGTTAACGGTGATGTTGGCGCGGCCCAGGGCAGCGTCAGCTTCTTTACCGGTCAGGTTCTTATCAACCAGATCCAGCAGGAACAGGTGGTTTTCAGTCCCGCCAGACACCACTTTGTAGCCACGGTTCAGGAACACTTCCACCATCGCTTTGGCGTTCTTAGCAACCTGCTGCTGGTAAACCTTGAACTCTGGCTCCATCGCTTCTTTCAGCGCTACCGCTTTAGCCGCGATAACGTGCATCAGCGGGCCGCCCTGCGCGCTTGGGAACACGGCGGAGTTCAGTTTCTTATACAGCTCTTCGTCACCGCCTTTCGCCAGGATCAGGCCACCGCGTGGACCCGCCAGGGTTTTGTGGGTGGTGGTGGTCACAACGTGAGCGTGAGGAACCGGGTTCGGGTAAACGCCTGCGGCGATCAGACCCGCAACGTGTGCCATGTCAACGAACAGGTACGCGCCGATGCTGTCTGCAATTTCACGCATTTTTGCCCAGTCAACGATACCGGAGTAAGCAGAGAAGCCACCGATGATCATCTTCGGCTTGTGCTCTTTGGCCTGCTTAGCCATGTCTTCGTAGTCAATTTTACCGGACTCATCAATACCGTAAGGGATGATGTTGTACAGTTTGCCGGAGAAGTTCACCGGGGAGCCGTGAGTCAGGTGGCCGCCCTGCGCCAGGTTCATACCCAGAACGGTATCGCCCGGCTGCAGCAGCGCGGTGTAGACCGCAAAGTTAGCCTGAGAGCCGGAGTGCGGCTGGACGTTCGCGTAGTCAGCGCCGAAGAGTGCTTTCGCACGGTCGATAGCCAGCTGCTCAACGATATCCACGTATTCGCAGCCGCCGTAGTAGCGCTTGCCCGGGTAACCTTCAGCGTATTTGTTGGTCAGCTGAGAGCCCTGCGCCTGCATAACGCGCGGGCTGGTGTAGTTTTCGGAGGCGATCAGTTCGATGTGCTCTTCCTGACGTACTTTTTCCTGCTCCATAGCCTGCCACAGTTCGGCATCATAATCGGCAATGTTCATTTCACGCTTTAACATCCGCATCTCCTGACTCAGCTAACAAGTAAATTTTGGCCTGAAAAGGCAGTCCTGTTGGACGACGGGCAACAGTATAACTGAATAGTTCTGTGATAACAGGTCTTGACAAACGATTTTACGCAAACGTTTACCTTCACGCCACGCAAGGGTTTGAGGAATAAAGATCTCACTATTTCTAGCGGATTTCTTTTCAGGTTTGTGATGCATATTTTTCACTATGCAAAGAACCATTTACATTGCAGGGGTATTTTTATAAGATGCATTAAAAATACATCATTAAAGAACATCAGAAGGAAGCTGCTATGCTCGACGCCCAAACCATCGCTACCGTGAAGGCCACTATTCCCCTGCTGGTTGAAACGGGTCCTAAACTGACCGCCCATTTCTACGATCGCATGTTCACGCACAACCCGGAGCTCAAAGAGATTTTCAACATGAGCAACCAGCGTAACGGCGATCAGCGTGAAGCGCTGTTCAACGCTATTGCCGCCTACGCCAGCAACATCGAAAACCTGGCGGCATTGCTGCCTGCGGTGGAAAAAATCGCGCAGAAGCACACCAGCTTCCAGATCCAACCTGAGCAGTACAACATTGTCGGCGGCCACCTGCTGGCGACGCTGGACGAAATGTTCAGCCCGGGCCAGGAGGTGCTGGACGCCTGGGGTAAAGCCTACGGCGTGCTGGCAAACGTATTCATCAACCGTGAAGCGCAAATCTACAGCGAAAACGCCGGTAAAACGGGTGGATGGGAAGGTACACGCGCCTTCCGCATCGTCGAGAAAACGCCGCGCAGCGCACTGATCACCAGCTTTGAGTTCGAGCCAGTGGACGGTCAGCCGGTTGCCGATTACCAGCCAGGTCAGTATCTGGGCGTCTGGCTGAAGCCTGAAGGCTTCCCGCACCAGGAGATTCGCCAGTACTCCCTGACCCACAAGCCAAACGGCAAAGGCTACCGCATTGCGGTGAAGCGTGAGGACGGCGGTCAGGTTTCCAGCTGGCTACATAACGAAGCCAACGTGGGCGACGTGGTCCATCTGGCCGCGCCGGCGGGCGATTTCTTTATGGCCGTTGAAACGAATACCCCGGTTACGCTTATCTCTGCGGGCGTCGGCCAAACGCCAATGCTGGCGATGCTGGACACGCTGGCGAAAGCAAACCACGACGCGCAGGTCAACTGGTTCCACGCTGCGGAAAACGGCGACGTGCACGCCTTTGCGGATGAAGTGAAAACGCTGGGAGCAGCCCTGCCGCGTTTCACCGCGCATACCTGGTATCGCCTGCCGACGGAGGCAGACCGCACTGCCGCACGCTTTGACAGCGAAGGTCTGATGAATTTAAGCCAGATGGAAGGGGCGTTTAGCGCGCCTGAAATGCAGTTCTACGTCTGTGGACCAGTGGCGTTTATGCAGTATGCCGCGAAGCAGCTGGTTGAGCTGGGCGTGAATAAAGACAACATTCATTACGAATGTTTCGGGCCGCATAAGGTGCTGTAACGCAAAAAGCCCCTCGAACGAGGGGCTTTTTTTCGCCGGGTGGCGAATTGTTAAATCGCTGCGTCGTCTTCTTCACCGGTACGGATACGGATCACGCGCGCCACGTCAAAGACGAAGATTTTCCCGTCGCCAATTTTGCCCGTCTGCGCCGTGCGGATAATGGTATCCACGCAGGTATCGACGATATCGTCGCTGACCACGATTTCAATTTTTACTTTCGGCAGAAAGTCGACCATGTACTCTGCGCCACGATAAAGCTCGGTGTGGCCCTTCTGGCGACCAAAACCTTTCACTTCCGTCACGGTCATCCCGGTGATGCCCACTTCCGCCAGCGCTTCACGTACATCATCCAGTTTGAAAGGTTTAATAATCGCATCAATCTTTTTCATGGTGGGTCCTTAAACTCTTGCCTGTAAGCTGCCTCGTAATCGATTGCTCACAGTACCATACGGCATTACTCTTTAAAATCGTTTGCTTCCAGCTCGTGGCGTGAGAGCAGCTTATAGAACTCGGTGCGGTTGCGTCCGGCCATCCGCGCCGCGTGGGTCACGTTGCCTTTGGTTATCTGCAGCAGCTTGCGCAGATAGTTCAGTTCGAACTGGTTACGCGCTTCCGCAAACGTCGGTAAGGCCGTGTTTTCCCCTTCCAGCGCCTGCTCCACCAGCGCGTCGCTGATAACGGGCGACGACGTCAGCGCCACGCACTGCTCAATCACGTTCACCAGCTGGCGGACGTTACCCGGCCAGCTGGCGGCCATCAGCCGTTTCATCGCATCGGTGGAAAACGCGCGCACGAACGGTTTATGACGATCGGCCGCCTGGCGCAACAGATGGTTCGCCAGCAGCGGAATATCTTCCGCGCGCTCCGCCAGCGCCGGGATCTTCAGGTTCACCACGTTCAGCCGGTAGTAGAGATCTTCACGGAACTCGTTGCGCGCCATCACTTTGGGCAAATCGCGGTGGGTGGCGGAAATGATTCGTACGTTGATGTCGATGTCGCGGTTGCTGCCCAGCGGGCGAACTTTTCGCTCCTGTAACACGCGCAGCAGTTTGACCTGCAGCGGCGCAGGCATGTCGCCAATCTCGTCCAGGAACAGCGTGCCGCCTTCCGCGGCCTGGAACAGCCCTTCACGGCTGCTTACCGCACCGGTGAAGGCGCCGCGGGCATGACCAAACAGTTCAGATTCGAGCAATTGTTCCGGCAGCGCGCCGCAGTTGATGGCGATAAAAGCGTTTTTGCTGCGCGGGCTGGCGTTGTGAATAGCCTGGGCCAGAATCTCCTTCCCGGTACCGCTCTGGCCGTTAATCAGCACGCTGACGTCTGACTGGGCGACCATCCGTGCCTGCTCAAGCAGACGTAGCATAACGGGGCTGCGGGTGACGATGGATTCACGCCAGGCGTCGTCACCGGACGGTGCGGCGTGCTCCAGCGCGCTGTCGATGGCTTTGTAGAGCGCGTCTTTATCCACCGGCTTGGTAAGAAAACTGAACACGCCCTGCTGGGTTGCGGCAACAGCATCCGGGATTGACCCGTGCGCCGTCAGGATAATTACCGGCATGCCCGGCTGCTGCTTCTGGATTTCGGCGAACAGCTGCATACCGTCCATTTCGTCCATCCGCAGGTCGCTGATCACCAGGTCAATCTTCTCGCGGCTGAGGACTTTAAGCCCCTCCTGCCCGCTCTCTGCGGTCACCACGGTGTAGCCTTCACTCACCAGACGCATCCCCAGCAGCTTTAACAGACCGGGATCGTCATCCACCAGTAAGAGATGGGCGGGTTTACGGCTCGTCATGCTTCACATCCTCTTGTTTCGGCATATCGCTGTCCGGTGCAGCGGATGAACTGCCAGGCTGATATTTACGCGACGAGAGCTGTCTTTCAATATCGGTCAGGTTTTCCAGCTTGCGGGTCGTGGTATCCAGCTGACTCCGTAAATGTTGCTGCTGTTGACGCAGCGTATCAAGCTCGCTGTCGGTTGACTGCTGTAGCTTACTGTAGCGGGAGCGCTCTTCAGACAGCTGAAGCTGGAGCGTCTGTCCATCACGCCAGAGCTGGTAAACCGGGCGCACCTGTACCGGAAGATTGACCACAAACGTGTCCAGCCGGGTCACGTTGGCCCGACGCTCAACGGGGGTAATTTTCGCATCAGCCAGTAATATCCCGCGTTTGAAAGCATCCTGCCAGGTATCGTCATCCAGCATCGCCGCTTTCGAGCGGGCGTCCACTGGCGCAAGCCGCTGGGCGCAATCTATCCCGCGTAGCCAGAACAGGGGATTATTCTCGACATCATGTCCTGACAGGTTCCAGATGTCGTCACAGCGGGTGGAGAGAAAATCAGCCAGCTGGTTATCTGGCCATTTATCTTCCTGTTTATCGCTTATTGCACTTTGCGGGGCATGGGATACGCACCCCACCAGGACTAAACAGGGCAGACTCAGAAAACGCGTTTTGCTGGAAAACACCGCGCGTACGGCGCGGAAAAAGACGTGTGACATACTCACCAGACATAGATTCATTTTATTAATTTTTCCGGCTCAGGGGCAGTTCAATACGGAAGCAAACATCCGAACGTTCGTCCGTGGCAATGTTTAGCTCACCCTGCATGCGTCGTATGCAGTCCCGGGCGATGCTTAAGCCCAGACCACTTCCTTTTACCGCACCTTTCCGCTGATGACTTCCCTGGAAAAAGGGTTCGAAGATCATGGTTTTTTCGTCATCGGGGATCGGGGTGCCGGTGTTAGCGACGTCAATAAACACCCGGGAACCCTTCGTATAGCTTCGGATATAAATGTTACCGGATTCAGTACCATAGTGCACCGCATTGGAATAAAGATTATCCAGAACGCTCATCAACAGCATGGGTTCAGCCAGGCAGGTTGGCGCACTCAGCTCCACCCCGGTATGCATCATTTTAGCTCGTGCCGGCAAGCTATGGGCGGAGATCACCATATCCACCAGCGGCTCAATCTCGACGGTTTCCAGCACCACCGTCCCATCTGCCAGCTTGCGGTTGTAGTCCAGAAGCTGCTCAATGAGCTTTTGCAGATTGCGGCTGCTGGCATCAAGAATCTCGACGATCTCTTTCTGCTCCGGCGTAAGCGGCCCTGCCACTTCATCTGCCAGCAGCTCCGTTCCTTCACGCATGCTGGCCAGCGGCGTTTTCAGTTCATGGGAAATATGGCGCAGAAACTGGTGGCGCTGAGATTCGAGCCACGCCAGGCGCTCAGACAGCCAGATAATGCGCTGGCCGACGGATCGCAGCTCGCGCGGGCCTTTAAAGGCGACCGTATCCCCGAGTGATTTCCCCTCCCCCAGGCGGTTGATCATGCGCTGGATACCCTTCACCGGGCCGATGATCATGCGGGTAAAGAGCAGCACCAGCCCGAGGCTTACCAGGAACAGCACCAGCGCCTGCCAGCCGAAGAACTGGCCGCGCTCGGCAATCTCCTGTTGCAACTGCTGCCCGCGAGAGAAAATAACCGTGCGCGTAGACTGTACCATTTCGGTATTAGCGGCGGCGAACGCTTCAAGGCGCGCGGCGGCAGCCGTATCCGGGCCGCTGTTCTGGCACTGCAGCTGCGCGAGATCGTTCAGATCCTGGCGCAACGCCTGATACAGCTTGTCATCCGGCAACACACCTGCGTGGGCATCCAGCATTTCGCTGTAGCGTTTGCGCTGGCTCTGGTACACCTTCTCCAGCGTCCGATCGTCGAGCACGCAGTACTGACGATAGCTACGCTCCATCTCCAGCGCGGCGTTGGTCATCGCTTCACTGCGCCTGGCGTCGATAAGCGTGGTGCGGTTCGTTAATGCCGCCTGGGCACTGAGCGCGTTGAGGCTCTGCCATGCCTGCCAGGCAAGGATCAGCAGCGGCAGCAGGATCAGCAGGAAGGCCATCATTACGAGCTGTCGCAGGGAGCGTGGGAAAACGGGCCAGCGTTTCAACGCATTACTCTCTTCATGGGGGTTTACGGAGAGCGTAACTGAGTCTGCCCTTCAGATACAACAAAGCCGGGTAAAAACCCGGCTTTGTCATGGAATAAGGCGGTGCCTAACTCGACGTTTCGCCCTGGCCTGATAAAGCAACGCAATGATCAGTAGTTGGACGGCAGGCACCTTTTTGTGCGTCATTCGAAGTTTATGTAGCACGTCCCGAAGGGGCTGACATAAGAAGGTGAATGAGCCACTGGTTAATATTATGCAACACCCGTGCCAGAATGCAAAACAAAATATTAACATGTTGAAATATATAGTTTTTACTCGTTTAACTTGTTGGTTGTGCATTGAATGATTTCCAGGCTAAGTGTCGCTATTAAGCAACACCTTAACGGGAACCCATACCACCCTATAGAAATCAATGACTTAAATGTCTCCTTTTGGAGACATCGGCATATATTATTTGTCGCGATTTTGCGACAGATACAAAAAAGCCCAGTGGCGCTCGCGCTTACCGGGCCTACAGGTACTGCGCTAAAACTTAACCCAGCTGTTTACGCGCGTTGCGGAAGATACGCATCCACGGGCTGTCCTCGCCCCAGTTTTCCGGGTGCCAGGAGTTGCTCACGGTACGGAACACGCGCTCCGGGTGCGGCATCATGATGGTCGCACGACCGCTTTCGCTGGTCACCGCCGTAATACCGTTGGCGGAGCCGTTCGGGTTCGCCGGATAGGTTTCCGTCACCTTGCCGAAGTTATCGACAAAGCGCAGCGCCACCAGACCTTTGCTCTCAAGCTGAGCCAGATGCGCCGCATCGCGCACTTCTACCTGACCTTCACCGTGGGAAACGGCGATTGGCATCTGCGACCCTACCATTCCCTGCAGCAGCAGAGACGGGCTCTGAGTCACTTCTACCAGGCTGAAGCGGGCTTCAAAGCGGTCGGACTGGTTACGCACAAAGCGCGGCCAGACTTCGCTGCCCGGGATCAGCTCGCGCAGGTTAGACATCATCTGGCAGCCGTTGCACACGCCCAGCGCCAGGGTTTGCGGACGGTGGAAGAAGGTCTCGAACTCGTCGCGCACGCGGCTGTTGAACAGGATGGACTTCGCCCAGCCTTCGCCCGCGCCCAGCACGTCGCCGTAGGAGAAGCCGCCACACGCCACCAGCGCCTGGAAATCTTCCAGACCGGTACGTCCGGCCAGCAGGTCGCTCATGTGGACGTCGATGGCGTCAAAGCCCGCACGGTGGAAGGCTGCCGCCATCTCAACGTGGGAGTTAACGCCCTGCTCGCGCAGCACCGCCACTTTCGGACGCGCGCCGGTCGCAATGTACGGCGCAGCAATATCTTCGTTGATGTCGAAGGAGAGTTTCACGTTCAGGCCTGGATCCAGGTCATTCGCTTTCGCGTTATGCTCCTGATCGGCGCATTCCGGGTTATCGCGCAGGCGCTGCATCTGCCAGGTGGTTTCTGCCCACCACATGCGCAGCGTGGTGCGACTTTCGCTGAACACCGCGTGACCGTCTGCTTCAATGACGAAGCGGTCGCCCAGAACGGCTTTACCCAGATAGTGGACGCAGTCTGCCAGACCGTGCTTCGCCAGAATCGCTTCCACCGCCTCGCGGTCTGCGGCGCGAACCTGAATCACCGCACCCAGCTCTTCGTTAAACAGCGCCGCCAGGCGATCTTCGCCAAGCGTTGCAATATTCGCTTCCACGCCGCAGTGGCCGGTGAAGGCCATCTCTGCCAGGGTCACCAGCAGGCCGCCGTCGGAGCGGTCGTGGTAGGCCAGCAGCTTACGCTGCGCCACCAGCGCCTGGATGGCATCGTAGAAGCCTTTCAGTTGGGCAACGTCACGCACGTCGGCTGGCTTATCGCCAAGCTGGCGATAAACCTGCGCCAGCGCGGTGGCACCCAGCGCGTTGTGACCTTTACCCAGGTCAATCAGCAGCAGGGCGTTGTCTTCGGTCACAAGCTGCGGCGTAACGGTGTGACGCACGTCTTCCACGCGGGCAAACGCGGTGATCACCAGCGACAGCGGAGAGGTCATCTCGCGCTGCTCGTTGCCTTCCTGCCAGCGGGTTTTCATCGACATGGAGTCTTTGCCCACCGGAATGGTCAGGCCGAGGGCAGGACACAGCTCCTCGCCCACCGCTTTCACGGCTTCATACAGGCCAGCATCTTCGCCAGGGTGACCGGCTGCGGCCATCCAGTTTGCGGAAAGTTTGATGCGTTTGATGTCGCCAATCTGCGTCGCGGCGATGTTGGTCAGCGCTTCACCGACAGCCAGACGGGCAGAGGCCGCGAAGTCCAGCAGCGCCACCGGGGTGCGTTCGCCCAGCGCCATCGCTTCGCCGTAGTAGCTGTCGAGGCTCGCGGTGGTCACGGCGCAGTTAGCGACCGGGATTTGCCACGGACCAACCATCTGATCGCGCGATACCATACCGGTCACGGTACGGTCGCCGATGGTCACGAGGAAGGTTTTCTCTGCCACAGCAGGCAGATGCAGCACGCGGTTAACCGCTTCCGCCACGGTAATGCCCTGGCGATCCAGCGCTTTGCCTGCCGCTTTACGGGTTGTTACGTCGCGGGTCATCTTCGGTGTTTTACCGAGCAGCACGTCCAGCGGCAGATCGATCGGCTGGTTGTCAAAGTGGGTGTCGCTTAAGGAAAGGTGCTGCTCTTCGGTTGCTTCACCGATAACGGCATACGGCGCGCGCTCGCGGCGGCACAGCTCGTCAAACAGCGGCAGCTGATCCGCAGCAACCGCCAGCACGTAGCGCTCCTGGGATTCGTTGCACCAGATCTCCAGCGGGCTCATGCCTGGCTCATCGCTCAGGATGTCGCGCAGGTTGAAGCGTCCGCCGCGGCCACCGTCGCTCACCAGCTCCGGCATGGCGTTGGACAGACCGCCCGCGCCCACGTCGTGGATGAACAGAATCGGGTTGGCATCGCCCAGCTGCCAGCAGCGGTCGATCACTTCCTGGCAGCGACGCTCCATTTCCGGGTTGTCGCGCTGCACGGAAGCAAAATCGAGATCCGCATCAGACTGGCCGGAGGCCATAGAGGAGGCCGCACCGCCGCCCAGACCGATGTTCATGGCCGGGCCGCCGAGCACGATCAGCTTCGCACCGACGACGATTTCGCCTTTCTGCACGTGATCGGCACGGATGTTGCCGATCCCGCCCGCCAGCATGATCGGTTTGTGGTAGCCGCGCAGCTCTTCGCCGTTGTGGCTGTCCACTTTCTCTTCGTAGGTACGGAAGTAACCGTTCAGCGCCGGACGACCAAATTCGTTGTTGAACGCCGCGCCGCCCAGCGGGCCTTCGGTCATGATATCCAGCGCGGTCACGATGCGCTCTGGCTTGCCGAAATCTTCTTCCCACGGCTGTTCAAAGCCAGGGATGCGCAGGTTAGAAACGGAGAAACCGACCAGACCCGCTTTTGGTTTCGCCCCACGGCCGGTCGCCCCTTCGTCACGGATTTCACCGCCGGAGCCGGTCGCCGCACCCGGCCACGGAGAAATGGCCGTCGGGTGGTTGTGGGTTTCCACTTTCATCAGGATATGCGCAGGCTCCTGATGGAAGTCATAACGCCCTGCTTCGCGATCGGCGAAGAAGCGGCCCACCTCGGAACCTTCCATCACCGCGGCGTTGTCTTTATAGGCAGACAGCACGTGGTCAGGGGTTTGTTCCATGGTGTTTTTAATCATTTTGAACAGCGACTTCGGCTGCTGTTCGCCGTCGATAATCCAGTCGGCGTTGAAAATCTTATGGCGGCAGTGCTCAGAGTTGGCCTGCGCGAACATGTAGAGTTCGATGTCGTTCGGGTTGCGGTTGAGCTTAACGAACGCGTCCTGCAGGTAGTCAATTTCGTCTTCTGCCAGCGCCAGGCCGAGACGCAGGTTGGCGTCAATCAGCGCCTGACGGCCCAGCCCCAGCAGGTCTACGCTCTGTACCGGCGCAGGCTGATGGTGGGAGAACAATTTCTGTGCGTCATCCAGAGAGGCAAACACGCTCTCCATCATGCGGTCGTGCAACTCCGCCGCAACGGCCTGCCACTGCGCGTCGCTCAGGGTAGAGGCTTCAACGTAGTACGCCACGCCGCGCTCCAGACGGTTAATCTGGCTCAGGCCGCAGTTGTGAGCAATATCGGTGGCTTTGGAAGACCAGGGGGAGATGGTGCCCGGACGCGGCGTCGCAAGGATCAGTTTGCCGGTTGGCGTATGGCTGCTCAGATTTGGGCCATACTTGAGCAGGCGTTCCAGCTGTACGCGCTCCTCTGCATTCAGGGGGGCATTCAGGTCAGCAAAATGGACATACTCAGCGTAAATATTGCTTACCGGAAGGTCGGCCGCCTGAAAACGTGCCAGCAGTTTGGTAATACGGAAGGCAGACAGTGCAGGCGAACCACGCAGAATTTCCATCATAAGTCTCTCGTCTTCGAAGCGCCGGGGCGCTTACAGTGTGCGCAAGGGGGGAAAACGGGCGTCATTATAGAGAATCCTGAGCGTCGACGAAACCGTTTGCGTCGAAATAAAATCGACTTCAGCATTTAACAATAGATGTGACCTGTCTCTCTAATTGGTTGCCAAGTGGCGCAAGTTTACGCAAAATGCCGCTCATTCAATGGCAAACCTTATGATTAACATGGCTACAGCAGACTGAGGCAACCGGCGTCGCAGAGAATTAACTAATTGAAAAAATTAAAGATTAATTATCTGCTCATCGGCATTGTTACGTTGCTGCTGGCAGTGGCCCTCTGGCCTTCCATCCCCTGGTTCGGCAAAGCCGAAAACCGAATCGCCGCCATTCAGGAGCGGGGGGAACTGCGCGTCAGTACCCTCAACTCTCCGCTGATTTACAGCGACATCAACGGCAAAACCATCGGTCTGGATTATGAGCTGGCGCAGCAGTTCGCTGACTACCTGGGCGTAAAGCTCAAAATTACCGTGCGTCAGAATATCAGCCAGTTGTTTGACGACCTGGATAATGACGATGCCGATATCCTCGCTGCCGGGCTGGTGTACAACAGCGAGCGCAGCAAGAACTACCAGCCAGGACCGACCTACTATTCCGTTTCCCAGCAGCTGGTCTATCGTGTCGGGAGCCTGCGCCCGCGTACGCTGGCCTCGATTAACGCGCAACAGCTAACGATTGCTCCCGGCCACGTGGTGATTGACGATCTGCGTGAGCTGAAAGAGAAGAAATATCCCGACCTGAGCTGGACGGTTGACCCTAAACTCGGCACGACGGAGCTGCTGGATCAGGTCAAAGATCAGAAACTGCCCTACACCATCGCTGATTCGGTGGCGATCAGCCTGTTCCAGCGGGTGCATCCTGAAATCGCCGTGGCGCTGGACGTAACGGACGAACAGCCGGTGACCTGGTTTACCCATCTGGATGACGACCAGACCCTCTCGGCGGCCATGCTCGATTTCTATAACACCATTAATGAAGACGGCACGCTGGCACGCCTTGAGGAGAAGTACCTCGGCCACGGTGATGACTTTGACTACGTTGACACCCGCAGCTTCCTGCGCGCGGTGGACAGCGTCCTGCCGGACCTGCAGCCGCTATTCGAAAAATACGCCCAGGAAATTGACTGGAAACTGCTGGCGGCGATCTCGTACCAGGAGTCCCACTGGGACACCCAGGCCACGTCGCCCACTGGCGTACGCGGACTGATGATGTTAACCAAAAATACCGCGTTAAGCCTGGGCGTGAACGACCGTACCGATGCGGAACAGAGCATCAGCGGCGGGGCGCGCTACCTGCAGGATATGATGGCTAAAGTGCCGGAGACGGTGCCGGAAGAGGAACGGATCTGGTTTGCGCTGGCGGCCTACAACATGGGCTATGCGCACATGCTTGACGCGCGGGCTCTGACGGCGAAAACGAAGGGGAACCCGGACAGCTGGTCAGACGTAAAACAGCGCCTGCCGCTGCTGAGCCAGAAGCCATGGTACAACAAGCTGACGTACGGCTACGCGCGCGGACATGAAGCCTACGCCTATGTGGAAAATATCCGTAAGTATCAGATTAGCCTGGTCGGCTATCTGCTGGAGAAAGAGAAAGAGGCGACCGAGGCAAAACAGCTGGCGGAAAGTTATCCGGTTGTGGCGCCGGACGAGCTTAATCACCCGACAACTTCAATTCTGCCTTTTGTTGCTTTTTCTGCTGACGGCGCATTCGAAAGAAATCGCTTAATAGCCCCGAACACTCTGGTGCAAGTACCCCACCGATAGTCTGCACCTGATGATTCATTCCCGGGTGACCCAGCACGTCCATCAGTGAACCGGCGGCCCCGGTTTTTTCATCCCGCGCGCCAAACACCAGCGTCCCGATTCGGCTGTGCACCATTGCACCGGAGCACATCACGCACGGCTCCAGCGTCACGTACAGGGTGGTATCGAGCAGGCGATAGTTTTGCAGCACCAGTCCGCCCTGACGAAGCGCCATAATTTCGGCATGCGCGGTAGGATCGTGGCGACCAATAGGACGGTTCCACCCTTCCCCAATCACCTGGTTGTTATGAACCAGCACCGCGCCCACGGGCACTTCGCCCTCGTCCCAGGCACGTTGAGCCAGCGCCAGCGCGTGGCGCATCCAGTATTCATGATTGTGTTCTGAGGTGGACAAGGGCTGATACTCCAGTCGAAAAGCGGGCGGCATTATACACACCCCTTATAGATAAGACTATTCGAGTTGCTGAAGTTCACCGAGGGGAGTAACGCGCCAGCGATGCTGGCAAAAATAGAGCAGCGGGTTGTCCTGCTTGCTGTCGCTGTAGCCGCTGTAAAGGCGCAGCGGCGTGCCGATGCGTTTTTCCAGTTGGGCCACTTTTTCATGCCCCAGGCAGCGCATCGTCAGAACCCAGCCGCCGTAGCCGCGGGAAATTTGCGTAGCGATAAGATTTACGCGCGGCAGCCAGGGGGTATCAAAGTAGACCTGCTCCACCAGCGTCTGCGGGGAGCCGGTAATCAGCCAGATGTCGGCATCGTTGGCGTCAAGATAGCTGGTCAGGCGCGCCTGAACCACGGGAAACGCGGCGACGTGGCCGCGGAACCAGTGCGCGAAATCCTGTTCGAGCTGTTTGAGCCGCGCTTCGCTGTGGCCAAAGGTGCATCCCCACAGCAGCAGGCTCATCGGCCATCGCGCCGCCCGGCCTTTCACCAGCAGCGCGATGCCAATCACAGGTAAGAGCGGCAGGACAAGCAGCGCGTTCAGAGGCTGGCACCGCAGCAGGTAGCGCATAAACGTACCAAACATATCCTGCTGATGCAGCGTTCCATCCAGATCGAAAAAGACAACGCGACGCTCGTGATTGGCCAAACCTTACTCCTCTGGGTCGTTGAATCCTAACAGCCAGGTAAACAGGAACCCGGCGATCACCGCTACTAAATAGCCTAACAGATAGAGCATGACTTTTCCGGTCACGATGGTTAACGCCAGCGGTAAACCGGAGAGACCAAAGGTGATAACCGTAGCGACTTTCCAGTAGCTGATAAGCGCCCCGCCTACCGCGCCCCCCAGACAGGCTGCAAGGAAGGGTTTACCCAGCGGCAGCGTGACGCCAAATATCAGCGGCTCGCCAATGCCGAGCAGCCCGACCGGCAGCGCCCCTTTGATCACCTTTTTCAGGCGCGCGTTGCGGGTTTTCATCAGGACGGCAATCGCTGCCCCCACCTGCCCGACGCCCGCCATCGACAGGATAGGCAGCAACGCGTTATAGCCGTGCGCCTGCACCAGCTCGACGTGAATGGGAACCAGCCCCTGATGCAGGCCGGTCAGCACCAGCGGCAGGAAGGTGCCAGACAGCACCGCCCCCACCAGCAGGCCGCCGCGGTCGATAGCCAGAGACGCACCGTGGGCGATGGCGTCAGAAATCCACCCGCCTAACGGCTGAAGAACCACAATCGCGACGCTACCGGTAATTAGCGTGGTCAGCAGCGGATTAAGGATAAGCTCAATCGAGCCAGGCAGAACCGCGCGCAGCTTTTTCTCGATCCAGCACATCAGGATAACCACCAGCAGCACGGCGATCACCCCGCCGCGGCCAGGCTGGAGCGCCTCGCCAAACAGCGTGATTTGCGCCAGCTGCGGGCTGGACAAGATCCCCGCCATTACGCCGCCCATGGCCAGCGATCCGCCAAACACTTTGGCCGTGTTCACCCCCACCAGGATGTTCATGATGGCAAACACCGCGCTACCGAAGATCCCGAGAATCCCCAGCAGGTTCGGATACTGCGTGGCAAAGTCCCCCACGATATCCGGTCGCTTGAGGATGTTGATGATCCCGGTGATCAAGCCGGAGGCAATAAACGCCGGGATCAGCGGGATAAAGACGTTTGCCAGCTGTCGCAGCGCGTCGCTCATCGGGGCTTTGTATTTCGCCTTCACCTGCGCTTTGGTACGTTCAGCGTCGTCGACCGTCACGCTCGCGCCGCCGACCATCAGCGCGCGCATGGCATCGACAACCTGCGCCGCTTTGCCCGGCCCGACGATCAGCTGGTGCTGCTGCCCCTGTTTCACGTACCCGCTCACGCCGGAGAGTTGTTTCAGGCGCGGCACGTCAAGCTGATCGTCGTTATGCACCTCGACGCGCACGCGCGTCATGCAGTTTTCCAGACGCTGAATATTTTTCTCCCCACCAATCCCCTGCAGGATATCGCTGGCGAGCGCTGCTGTTTTGTCCATACACGCCTCTGCTAGTTTTCTAACGCCGCCCGTAAGAAGCCATTATGCGCCTCAAGTTTGGCTCGTGCTGCTGCTGCATCCAGCCCGCTTAAAATCATCAGGATGGCCGGTTTGACGTCGTGATCGGTCTGCCTGAGCACCGCCTCCGCCTCTTCCCGAGCCGCGCCTGTCGCCTCCATCACCATGCGGCAGGCTCTGTCCACCAGCTTGACGTTGGTGGCCTGCATATCCACCATTAGGTTCTGATAGACCTTGCCGAACTTCACCATCGCGCCGGTGGAGATCATATTGAGCACCAGCTTTTGCGCGGTCCCGGATTTCAGGCGCGTGGAGCCGGTGAGCGCTTCCGGCCCGACGACCGGAGAGATGGCGATAGCGGCGACCTGCGCAATCGGTGAGCCCGGGTTACAGGAGATAGCGACCGTCGTGCAGCCCGTCCGGTTGGCGTATTCCAGGCCACCAATGACGTACGGCGTGCGCCCGGATGCCGCCAGCCCGACCACCAGATCCTGCGCGGTCAGGTTCAGCGCTTTCAGGTCATCTTCACCCAGCTGTTTATTATCTTCCGCCCCTTCTACCGCTTTCAGCAGCGCACCGGGACCACCGGCAATTAAACCGACCACCAGGCCGTGCGGAACGCCAAAGGTGGGCGGACATTCGGAAGCATCCAGCACACCAAGACGCCCGCTGGTACCGGCCCCCATATAGATAATGCGACCACCAGCCTTGAGGGCTTCCGCCGCCGCATCGACCGCTTTCGCCACCTCAGGCAATGTCTCTTTTACTGCCTGCGCGACCAGCGTATCCTGTTGATTAAAACGGTTAACCAGCTCCAGGGTGGAGAGGGCATCCAGATCCATGGTTTGCGGGTTACGCGTTTCAGAAACAAGTGAGCCAAGATTCATCTTTTGTACCTCAAGAATTTTTAATTCATAATAATCACACTATAATGGAATATAAAATTCATTCAGGCGAGCAAAATTCGTATTTGCGCAGACAATCACATTTCCGCCGGGAGTACCTATGAACTGTTTAATTCGCATTCGCCAGCGCTACGCCGGCTTTGCTCAAAGCGACAAAAAGCTGGCGGATTTTCTGCTTTCTCAGCCCGATCGCGCCCGCCACCTCAGTTCTCAGCAGCTGGCAAGCGAAGCCGGAGTGAGTCAGTCAAGCGTGGTAAAATTTGCCCAGAAGATCGGGTTTAAGGGTTTTCCCGCTCTTAAGCTGGCAATCAGCGAAGCGCTGGTGAGTAACCCGAACCCGCAGTCCATGCCGGTGCATAACCAGATCCGCGGCGATGACCCGATGCGTCTGGTCGGGGAAAAGCTGATCAAGGAGAACGTGGCGGCCATGCACGCCACGCTGGATGTGAATACCGAAGAGAAATTACTGGAAAGCGTGGCGATGCTGCGGGCGGCGCGGCGTATTATTTTGACCGGTATTGGCGCGTCCGGTCTGGTGGCGCGTAATTTTGGCTGGAAGCTGACTAAAATCGGTTTTAACGCAATCGTCGAGCAGGATATGCACGCCCTGCTGGCGACCGTGCAGGCGATGGATCCTGACGATCTGCTGCTGGCGATTTCCTACTCCGGCGAGCGCCGCGAGATCAACATGGCCACCGATGAAGCCCTGCGCGTCGGCGGGAAAATTCTGGCGATCACCGGCTTTACGCCCAATGCGCTGCAGCAGCGGGCAACGCGCTGTTTATATACCATTGCCGAAGAGCAGGCCACGCGCAGCGCGGCAATTTCATCCACCAGTGCGCAAATGATGCTGACGGATCTGCTGTTTATGGCGCTGGTGCAGCAGGATCTGGAGCGCGCGCCCGAACGCATTCGTCATAGCGAAGAACTGGTAAAGAAACTGGTTTGACGCGTATAATGCCCGCCCAGTTTGTGTTGTTTCTGAGAATTTCCTGATGGCGCTGTTAATTACCAAAAAATGCATCAATTGCGATATGTGCGAACCCGAATGCCCTAACCAGGCAATTTCGATGGGCGACAGCATTTATGAGATTAACAGCGACCACTGCACGGAATGCATCGGCCACTATGAAACGCCGACCTGCCAGAAGGTGTGCCCGATCCCCAATACTATCCTGAAGGATCCGGCACACGTCGAAAGCGAAGAACAGCTGTGGGATAAGTTTGTGCTGATGCACCACGCGGACAAACTTTAACTTTCGATAATCACCGTCGCGCTGGCATAGTGGCGTTCATCTGCGATCGTCACGTGCATATGATTCACCCCCAGCTTCTCCGCCAGTTTTTGCGCTTCTCCCCACAAACGCAGGCTCGGTTTGCCCAGCTCATCGTTAAACACTTCGAACTGGTTAAATGCCAGGCCGTTACGAATGCCGGTCCCGAAAGCTTTGGCTGCCGCCTCTTTTACGGCAAAGCGCTTTGCCAGAAAACGCACTGGCTGCTGATGCGTTTCCCAGATGGCCCATTCGTTATCGCTCAGCACGCGTCTTGCGAGGCGATCGCCGCTGCGGGCGATCACCGCTTCAATGCGGGCTATTTCAACGATATCGGTGCCTAAGCCCAAAATGGCCATTACTGACGCGCTTCCAGCATCAGGCGTTTCATTTCAGAGACCGCCTCTTTCAGACCGCTCATTACCGCGCGGCCAATAATGGCATGGCCGATGTTCAGCTCGTGCATTTCCGGCAGGGCGGCAATCGCTTTCACGTTGTGGTAGGTCAGGCCGTGACCGGCGTTAACCTTCAGGCCGAGGCCCGCGGCGTAGGTGGCCGCTTTGGCTATACGCTCCAGCTCTTTGGCCTGTTCGGCATCATTTTTGGCATCGGCATAGCAGCCGGTGTGGATTTCGATATACGGCGCGCCCACGTCAGCAGCGGCTTTGATCTGGGTGAAATCAGCGTCAATAAACAGAGAAACCAGAATTCCGGCATCCGCCAGGCGCTTGCAGGCATCGCGCATTTTGTCCTGCTGCCCTGCCACGTCCAGACCGCCTTCTGTGGTCACTTCCTGGCGTTTTTCCGGCACCAGGCAGCAGAAATGCGGTTTGGTCTCGCAGGCAATCGCCAGCATCTCTTCGGTGACCGCCATCTCCAGATTCATACGGGTGTCCAGCGTCTGGCGCAGAATGCGTACGTCGCGGTCAGTGATATGGCGGCGGTCTTCACGCAGGTGAACGGTAATGCCGTCGGCGCCAGCCTGTTCAGCGATAAACGCCGCCTGAACCGGATCGGGATACGCCGTGCCGCGTGCATTGCGCAGCGTGGCGATGTGATCGATGTTGACGCCTAACAGTAATTCAGCCATGACAATCCTCGGTTTTCTTTTCGATTCTGTGGTCTAACGTTTCGGCATAAACTGCCTGAATAATTCGCGGCTCTTTAAGGGCTTACCGCCAAGATACGGCTTGAGGGCAATCCGGGTAAAGCGTTTTGCGGCGCGCAGGGTATCCTGATCGGGAAACTCGCGCTCATATAGCGCCCGGAGCTGGCGACCGGTAAAGGTGCTGTTGTCTATCACAATACTGGCAATGAAGCCTTTTTCTTCGCGATAGCGGTAGGTCATGGTGTCTTCCACCTCATCACCGCTGCCCGCGCAGTGCAGAAAATCCACGCCGTACCCGAGATGACCCAGCAGCGCCAGTTCGAAACGGCGCAGCGCAGGCTCGGGCGTGCCGGTTGCGCCAGCCAGTGCCTGGATACAGTGCAGATAATCGAAGAAAAGTTCCGAGAAGCGAGTCTCATGTTCAAGGACGCGAGAGATAAGCTCGTTGACATACAGACCGCTGTAGAGCGTGATGCCAGAAAGGGGAAGCGCCAGAGAGACGGCTTCTGCGCTGCGCAGAGTTTTGACTTCCCCTCGCCCGCCAAAGCGAACCAGCAGCGGCGTAAAAGGCTGTAAGGCACCTTTCAGATTAGAACGTTTGGAACGTGCGCCTTTCGCAACAAGGCGCACGCGGCCTGACTCTTCCGTGAAGACGTCCAGCATGAGGCTGGTTTCGCTCCAGGGACGACTATGGAGAACGAAGGCGCGCTGCCAACCTTCCATTATACTCGTCGTCTTGAGTTACTGGTCTTCGCCGTAACCGAGGCTGCGCAGAGCACGCTCATCATCGGCCCAGCCAGATTTCACTTTCACCCACAGTTCGAGGTGAACCGGCGCTTCGAACATCTCCATCATGTCCTTACGGGCTTCAATGCCGATGGTTTTGATCTTGGCACCTTTGTTGCCGATCACCATCTTCTTCTGCCCTTCACGCTCAACGAGGATCAGGCCGTTAATATCGTAGCCACCGCGCTCATTGCTCTGGAAACGCTCGATCTCTACCGTCACAGAGTACGGCAGCTCAGCGCCCAGGAAACGCATCAGCTTTTCACGGATGATTTCAGACGCCATAAAGCGCTGAGAGCGATCGGTGATGTAGTCTTCCGGGAAATGATGAATCGCTTCCGGCAGATGCTTGCGCACGATGCCCGCGATGGTATCGACGTTCATACCGGTCTCAGCAGACAGCGGAACGATATCGAGGAAGTTCATCTGGCTGCCCAGCCACTGCAGGTGAGGAAGCAGGTCAGCTTTTTCCTGCACGTTGTCAACTTTGTTGACCGCGAGGATGACCGGCGTTTTGCCGTCACGCAGCTTGTTCAATACCATTTCGTCGTCCGGCGTCCAGCGGGTGCCTTCCACAACGAAAATCACCAGCTCTACGTCACCGATGGAGCTGCTCGCCGCCTTGTTCATCAGACGGTTAATGGCACGCTTCTCTTCCATGTGCAGGCCCGGGGTATCGACGTAGATCGCCTGATACGCGCCTTCAGTATGGATACCAACGATGCGGTGACGCGTGGTCTGCGCCTTACGCGAGGTGATGGAAATCTTCTGCCCAAGCAGATTATTCAACAGGGTGGATTTGCCGACGTTCGGACGTCCGACGATGGCAATAAATCCGCAATAGGTTTTTTCTTCGCTCATTCCAGCTCCAGCATTTTCAACGCCTGTTCGGCGGCAGCCTGTTCAGCCTTACGACGGCTTGAACCTGTGCCCACCACCGGTTCACTCAGGCCACTGACCTGGCAATGGATGGTAAATTCCTGATCGTGCGCTTCGCCACGCACCTGCACCACCAGATAGGATGGCAGCGGCAGATGACGACCCTGCAAATATTCCTGCAGGCGCGTTTTCGGATCTTTTTGTTTATCGCCCGGGCTAATTTCGTCCAGACGAGTCTGATACCAGTTAAGGATCAGCTTTTCGACGGTCTGGATATCGCTGTCCAGGAACACACCACCAATTAATGCTTCGACCGTATCGGCAAGAATAGATTCACGACGGAAGCCGCCGCTTTTCAGTTCACCCGGCCCAAGACGCAGACATTCGCCCAGTTCAAATTCGCGCGCGATTTCCGCAAGGGTATTACCCCGAACCAGCGTGGCGCGCATGCGGCTCATATCACCTTCATCCACGCGCGGGAAACGATGATAAAGCGCATTCGCAATCACGAAACTTAAAATAGAGTCGCCCAGAAACTCGAGACGCTCATTGTGCTTGCTGCTGGCACTGCGGTGGGTTAATGCCTGTTGCAACAACTCCTGATGATGAAAAGTGTAGCCCAGCTTCCGTTGAAGCCGATTAATTACGATGGGGTTCATGCGATACCAATAAATGAATGCGTCAAAAATGCAGCACACGAAACCGACCTGAGAAAACCAACGCGGTTTCGTGTGCCGTGGCACCCTTGCAGGGCCAACCTTAAACTTCGGGGGAATATTCTATACACAACGACAGGGGATGTCGTTAGTTCGAAGAGATTTATCGTGGAAATAATTCACGTAGCCGCTAATTAAAGCGGCTACGCGTTCATTTAGTGAGAATTAATGGATTCCGCCAATACGATTCAGGCGAACGCCAGTCGGCCATTCACCTTCCTGCTTCTCAAAACTCATCCAGATGGCGGTAGCTTTACCGACCAGATTCGCTTCCGGCACAAAGCCCCAGTAACGGCTGTCCGCTGAATTATCGCGGTTATCACCCATCATGAAGTAGTGCCCTGGCGGTACAATCCAGCTCGCCAGCTGCTGGCCCGGCTGCTGGTAGTACATACCCAGCTGATCCTGCGCGATTGGCACAGTGAGGATGCGGTGAGTGACATCACCCAGGGTCTCTTTGCGCTCAACCAGGCGGATACCGTTCTCTTTAGTTTCGCCTTTCGGCAGCTGGAAGAACCCGTTCGTTGCTTCACCGCCGTTACGGCGGGCGAAGGTCTGCACAAAATCACTTGGCTCAACGTTTGAGTAGGTGATTGGCAGCGCATTTTCACAGGCGGTACCGGAACTGCAGCCCGGCTGAACGGTGACTTCCTTCGCAACCGGATCGTAGGTCACTTTATCTCCCGGCAGACCCACCGCGCGCTTAATGTAATCCAGACGCGGATCGTCCGGATATTTAAACACCACGATGTCGCCACGTTTCGGATGACCGGTTTCGATCAGCGTTTTCTGGTAAATCGGATCTTTGATGCCGTAGGCAAACTTCTCAACCAGAATAAAATCCCCGATCAGCAGCGTTGGCATCATGGAACCCGATGGGATCTGGAACGGTTCGTAAATAAACGAACGTACCACCAGCACAATTGCCAGCACCGGGAACACCGACGCGCCCGTTTCCAGCCAGCCCGGTTTCGGGCCAACTTTCTTCAGGGTTTTCGCGTCCAGCTGGTCGCCAGTCGCTGCCTGCGCGGCAGCCTGACGTTCGCGGCGTTTTGGGGCGAAGATAAACTTATCCAGACACCACAGCAGACCTGTCACCAGCGTAGCGATGACCAGGATCAGGGCAAACATGTTCGCCATGCCAACTCCTTAAAGGTTATTTGCCGTCTTTACCGACATGAAGAATGGCAAGGAATGCTTCCTGCGGCAGCTCAACGTTACCGACCTGCTTCATACGCTTCTTACCTTCTTTCTGCTTCTGCAGCAGCTTTTTCTTACGGCTGACGTCGCCGCCATAGCACTTCGCCAGAACGTTTTTACGCAGCTGTTTCACGGTTGAACGCGCGATAATGTGGTTGCCAATGGCCGCCTGAATCGCAATGTCGAACTGCTGACGCGGGATCAGATCTTTCATCTTCTCAACCAGCTCGCGGCCACGGTACGGCGCATTGTCGTTGTGGGTGATCAGCGCCAGCGCATCCACGCGCTCGCCGTTGATCAGCACGTCCACACGCACCATGTTGGAGGCCTGGAAGCGTTTGAAGTTGTAATCCAGTGACGCATAGCCACGAGAGGTAGACTTCAGACGGTCGAAGAAGTCGAGGACCACTTCCGCCATCGGGATTTCATAGGTCAGCGCCACTTGGTTACCGTGGTAAACCATGTTGGTCTGCACGCCACGCTTCTCAATACAGAGCGTGATGACGTTACCCAGGAACTCCTGCGGCAGCAGCATGTGACACTCTGCGATCGGCTCGCGCAGCTCGTGAATGTTATTCAGCGGTGGCAGCTTGGACGGGCTGTCGACGTAGATCACTTCTTTCGACGTCGTTTCCACTTCATACACTACTGTCGGTGCGGTGGTGATCAGATCCAGATCGTATTCACGTTCCAGACGTTCCTGAATGATCTCCATGTGCAGCAGGCCGAGGAAGCCGCAGCGGAAGCCGAAGCCCAGCGCCGTTGAGCTTTCTGGCTCGTAGAACAGGGAGGCATCGTTCAGGCTCAGCTTGCCGAGCGCATCGCGGAAGTTTTCGTAGTCATCGGAGCTGACCGGGAACAGGCCTGCATAAACCTGCGGTTTCACCTTTTTAAAGCCTGGCAGCGCTTTGTCTGCCGGGTTACGCGCACCTGTCAGGGTATCGCCTACTGGCGCGCCGAGGATGTCTTTAATCGCGCAGACCAGCCAGCCTACCTCGCCGCATTTCAGCTCGGTACGGTCAACCTGTTTTGGCGTGAAGATACCCAGACGGTCTGCGTTGTAGACCTGTCCGGTACTCATAACCTTGATTTTGTCGCCTTTACGCATGGTGCCATTTTTAATACGCACCAGAGAGACCACGCCCAGGTAGTTATCGAACCAGGAGTCGATGATCAGCGCCTGAAGCGGGGCATCCGGGTCACCTTCCGGTGGTGGAATATCACGCACCAGACGTTCCAGCACATCGGGAACACCCACACCGGTTTTAGCCGAGCAGCGCACGGCATCAGTCGCGTCAATGCCGACAATATCTTCAATCTCTTCCGCCACGCGCTCAGGATCGGCGGCAGGCAGATCGATTTTGTTCAGAACCGGCACAACCTCGAGATCCATTTCCATCGCGGTGTAGCAGTTCGCCAGGGTCTGGGCTTCAACGCCCTGCCCGGCATCGACCACCAGCAGCGCGCCTTCACAGGCGGCCAGCGAGCGGGAAACCTCATAGGAGAAGTCAACGTGGCCTGGGGTGTCGATAAAGTTCAGTTGATAGGTTTCGCCATCAGAAGCTTTGTAGTCGAGCGTCACGCTCTGCGCTTTGATGGTGATACCGCGTTCGCGTTCCAGGTCCATGGAGTCCAGTACCTGGGCTGCCATTTCACGATCAGACAGGCCACCGCAAATCTGGATAATACGGTCAGACAGCGTCGACTTACCGTGGTCAATGTGAGCAATGATCGAAAAGTTACGTATGTTCTTCATATAGTTAAATAATTATGCCTTACGAATTCCTGGAGGCCGCTGTTCTTAGCCTGACGTTTTTCAGTGCGAAAACGCAGCATTCTACACTACATACCCGCAACCTGGAAATGCACTTAGAGCCAAGCATAGCGCGAAGAAATGGCGTTTTCTTTTTTGAGATGTAAATAATGATAAAGCCCGGTGGATCACCGGGCCTCAGAAGAGAGCGTCTCGACGCGAAGTTGGTCAGGTGCCAGTGCAACGCTCAGGATAACGGGCTGCCACGCTTCGCGGGCAACAAGCTTCGGCGAGAGGCCTTTAGCAAGCCAAAATCCACCTACGCCCCCTAGTGCAGCACCGCACAGAGAAGCTACATCCGTGCCAAACAGCATTTGAAAAATACCGCCCATCACAAACAGGCCGAGCAGTGGAGAAAGATAAACCAGCATCGCGGAAGTGAGCAGGCTGCCTTCCGCAATCCCCAGTTCGACCTTCTGACCGGCTACCAGCGGCTGTTCGCTCGGCACGGAGATCGTATGCGACGTCTGCGGCCCTAATTTATTGAGCACGCGGCTGCCGCAACCGGCTCGGGATGCGCAGCTATTGCATGAGGCTTTAACATCACAGCTGACCAGCGCAATGCCATTCTGCCAGGAAACCACGGTCGCCCACTCTTTAATCATTGTGCGGCCCTGAATTTAATGCTGTCAGAGATTCGCTTCGCCGTCTGCGGCGGGAGTTCACCCACAATCGTGATCTCTGCGTTATCACGTACCGTGGTGCTGACCGTACGACGCCCGGTACGCAGCATTTGCTCAGAACTGTTTGCCGTTGCGCGGTTGATGTTCACCGAGAAGCTGAACAAGCCATCGGAATAGAGACGTGATTCAACCGGCGTATCAATGGTAGGCAGCTGACGACGACTGCTTGACACTTCGCTAAACCCTTGTGGGATCCAGGAAGGCACCCAGTTGAAATTCACGGAATCCCCGGCCGGGACAGAGAGCAACGGCGGCAGGCTGGCCTTCGCCAGATTCTGCATGCTGTTGCCAACCTGATTGTTGACGCTAAAGGAGATAACGCGGAACTGTTCCAGCGTCTCGCCGTCGCGGTCGAGCAGATCTACACGCATCGGCAGCTTGGTTTCCGCATCAATCCAGACGATATAGCTGTAGCGCGTGCCATCGCGCGCAACCACGCGGATGACCTCACACAGTCGGTCTGCAATGCGCGTACGCCCTACTGAAATAAAATCATAGTAAGGAGCGAGCCGTTTGAAGTCGGTATAGATAAGCGACGGCAGGGAATCAACGATATAGTCGCCATTCAGCGTGAAAGGCTCCAGACCAGGCTCGAAATAGCTGATTTCATTGCCCCGCTGGACAACTTCCCGACGCGGGCCATCCATCTGTAAAAGCTGGGCGAGCGGCTGGTTATCAAGACGGGCGTGGCGATAGCGTAGAGACTCGACACCCTGCTTATTGATGCTGATAAATGCCAACTCGTAATTGAGTGACTGGCTGGCCAGATTCATTTGCTGCAACAACGCCCCGGATGAAACATCAGCCGAGGCGTTGGCAGAGAAGAACAGGCTACCCGCCATCAGAGACATGGCGAACCAAAGTTGCTTCATTACTGCGATTGCGTTCCTAAAGTTTGGTTTCCGGGCACCTGCACCGCAGCTTGCTGGGTTTGGGCCTGCTCAAACTGAAGCTGTTCAGAGTGCAGACGACGCTGCAACTCGTAATCCTGCAACATCGCATTAATGCGACGGCGCTGCTCCTGCACCTGCTGTTGCTGACCGCCGCTGGCGGATGCATCAGCCGGTACGCCCAGACTTACCGGGCTGGCTTTGCCCATCATCGGCAGTGTGTTAAACACTGGCGCTTCAGGCTGCTGATTAGTTTCAGACTGAGTATTATAGTGCTGGACGCCAACGATAACTGCAAGCGATACGCATGCAGCCACCCCCATTTGGGTGAGCTGGCTGGCCCATGGACGCACCTTATGCCAGAACGGCATTTTCTGCCACTGGTGCGGTGCGGGTTGAGCTTCAGGAATCAGCGGAGTGGGTTGATGAACAGGCTCATTCTCAATGGCCGCCATCACGCGAGCTGAGATATCGAAATGGAGCACCTCGCCGGTATCGCCGCGCAGCGTATCGCGGATGAGATGGTAGCTCTCCCAGGTCTCTTGCATTTCGGGAGAATGAGAAAGCTCGTTGAGCAGCTCATTATCCAGCGTCTCACCATCCATTAAAGCGGAAAGTTTTTCTTTCTGCATGCCTAATACCTTTTCCAGTATCCCGCTATCGTCAACGCCTGATAAGCGGTTGAACTTTATTATCAATAGCTTCTCGCGCACGGAAGATTCGTGAACGAACCGTGCCGACCGGACAATCCATGATAGCGGCTATCTCTTCATAGCTCAGACCATCAAGCTCCCGTAACGTAATTGCCATGCGTAAATCTTCCGGGAGCGACTCGATCGTGCGAAAAACAATTTGTCTCAGTTCTTCTGACAACATTAAGTTCTCAGGGTTCGAAATTTCTTTCAGCGCACCGCCACTTTCGAAGTTTTCGGCATCGATAGCGTCCACATCGCTTGACGGCGGACGACGCCCCTGAGCAACCAGATAATTCTTTGCCGTATTGACAGCAATACGGTACAGCCAGGTATAAAAAGCACTATCTCCCCGGAATGAATCCAGCGCGCGATAGGCCTTAATAAAAGACTCTTGCACCACATCAGGTACATCACCTGACGGTACATAGCGGGAAACCAGACTCGCCACCTTATGCTGGTAGCGCACCACCAGTAAGTTAAAGGCTTTCTGATCTCCCTTCTGGACCCGTTCAACCAGGACCTGGTCCGTTAACTGCTCGCTCATCCGAGGTAATGTCTCCCCAAACCTAAATTCCACGCGTTATCGAAACGCCACTCTACAACTACCGCACTTTGAGCAAGCACCGAATTAGAGTGTCTGATCTTCAATAAGTTCCGTAACGCCTTTGTTTTTGTTCATCGCGCCGCAGACCGTTCATTTTCTCTCATTATAAGTCTGTTCACGATACGCACCACTTTATGACAAGAAACATCTTTTTCCCGCCAGAAGAGTAACGCAACACGGGCTTTATTTCACCACAAAATCTGACGCTAACGATCTGCTTCGCAAAATAATTTCATTCATTTACCCTCCGTTTACCCCGTCTTACGCGTTTAGTCATTGCAACAATCCGTAAAAAATAACGTGCGATATCTCGCATTCAGGTGCTATTCTGCCTCAACACTGTTTAGTAAATTAAACAACCAATCATGAACACAACACCTGAACTTCATTGTGATGTACTGATCATCGGCAGCGGTGCTGCTGGACTTTCTCTGGCGCTGCGTCTGGCAGAACATCAGAGCGTTATCGTTCTGAGCAAAGGCCCGATAAGTGAAGGGTCCACATTTTATGCCCAGGGCGGCATTGCCGCAGTGTTTGACGAGACAGACAGCATTGCGTCGCATGTGGAAGATACGCTGATTGCCGGAGCCGGGATCGTGGATGCGCACGCAGCGGAGTTTGTCGCCAGCAATGCCCGTCACTGCGTTCAGTGGCTCATCGATCAGGGTGTTTTATTCGATACTCAGGTTCAGCCCAACGGTGAAGAGAGCTACCACTTAACGCGTGAAGGCGGCCATAGCCACCGCCGCATCCTGCACGCTGCGGATGCCACCGGGAAAGAAGTGGAAACTACGCTGGTCAGTAAAGCGCTTAACCATCCGAATATTCGGGTTCTTGAGCGAAGTAACGCCGTTGATCTGATTATCTCCGATAAAATTGGCCTGCCCGGCACGCGTCGCGTCGTGGGGGCGTGGGTCTGGAACCGTAATAAAGAGAAGGTGGAAACCTGTCAGGCGAAGGCTGTGGTGCTGGCGACGGGCGGCGCCTCAAAGGTATATCAGTACACCACTAACCCGGACATCGCCTCCGGAGACGGTATCGCTATGGCCTGGCGCGCTGGTTGCCGCGTGGCGAACCTCGAGTTTAATCAGTTTCACCCAACCGCCCTGTTCCACCCTCAGGCACGCAACTTCCTGCTGACAGAAGCCCTGCGCGGTGAAGGCGCTTATCTGAAACGCCCTGACGGTACCCGCTTTATGCCGGACTTTGACGCCCGGGGTGAACTGGCGCCGCGTGATATCGTTGCTCGCGCCATCGACCACGAAATGAAGCGTCTTGGTGTGGATTGCATGTATCTCGATATCAGCCATAAGCCCGCAGAATTCATTCGCCAGCATTTCCCGATGATTTACGAAAAGCTGCTGAACCTGGGTATCGATTTGACCCGCGATCCGGTGCCCATTGTCCCGGCAGCCCACTATACCTGTGGCGGCGTTATGGTTGACGATCACGGGCGTACTGACGTGGATGGTCTGTATGCTATTGGTGAAGTGAGTTATACCGGGCTACACGGCGCGAACCGTATGGCATCTAACTCGCTGCTTGAGTGTCTGGTATACGGCTGGTCAGCAGCGGAAGATATCACGAAGCGCATGCCTTACGCCCGCGAGACAGAGCATCTTCCTGCCTGGGATGAAAGCCGCGTAGATAACCCGGACGAGCTGGTCGTTATCCAGCACAACTGGCACGAGCTACGGCTGTTTATGTGGGATTACGTAGGGATTGTGCGCACCACGAAACGTCTTGAACGCGCACTGCGCCGCATCACCATGCTGCAGCAGGAAATTGATGAGTATTATGCCAATTTCCGCGTCTCCAATAACCTTCTGGAGCTGCGCAATCTGGTGCAGGTTGCCGAGCTGATTGTTCGCTGCGCGATGATGCGCAAGGAGAGCCGCGGGTTGCACTATACCCTGGACTACCCGGATCAGCTTCCTGAGTCCAGCCCGTCGATACTCGCCCCGCAGGTTTACATAAACAGATAAAACGCCTGGGTCAGGGCAGTGTAATCTTCGGAGTAACGCTGGTCTGGCCCACGGATCACCATTCGATCATTAAAGCATTCACCCTCTTTTGGCGAGAGCGCCAGCAGCACGCGGTGCGGCAGTCGACCTTCCGTGTCCGAAATATCGGTACGCAGACGTAACGTCCAGCCGATCTCCTGCGCGATACCAATGAACATGTTGCCCGTACTCTCCGGCAGAACCACGCAGAAAAAACCCTCTTCGGAGATCAGTTCTGCCGCACTGGTGAGCAGCGCTTTATGATCGAGAGAGCCGGTATAACGCGCCTGTTCGCGCTCGGGTGAACCGCACTCCACGCCGGGCTCATAGTACGGTGGATTGCTGACAATCAGATCGTAACGCGCGGTTTGTTCAGGCGCCCAGGCCAGCACGTCTGCGCATTTAACGCTAATCCGGTCTGCCCATGGGGATTCGGCCGCATTTTCACTCGCCTGCCCTGCGGCCTGCGCATCCAGTTCCACTGCATCAATGGTGACATGCTCTTCCGTTCGCTGCGCCAGCATCAAGGCCACCAGCCCGCTGCCGGTACCGATATCAAGAATACGCTTAACACCTGCGACAGGTGCCCATGCTCCCAGTAGAATGCCGTCTGTACCGACTTTCATGGCACAGCGATCATGAGCGACAAAAAATTGTTTAAACGTAAAACCATCGCGGCGCAGCTGCGCTTTGAGTTGAGACATGTCAGGGCAACCTTCTAAGTGAAACTGGAGTAGCATAGGGGAAAGCGAACTCACCGAAAAGCGATATCCATACAAACAGATGAAGATTACAGCCGTAACGTCTATAATCAGCGCCCCACACAGAGGTAGAACATGACTGTAACGACTTTTTCCGAACTTGAACTCGATGAAAGCCTGCTCAATGCACTTGAGAGCAAAGGCTTTACACGCCCGACCGCCATTCAGGCAGCGGCCATTCCGCCTGCGCTTGAGGGCCGCGATGTGCTCGGTTCTGCGCCAACCGGCACGGGGAAGACAGCAGCCTATTTGCTGCCTGTGTTGCAGCATCTGCTCGATTTTCCACGTAAAAAATCTGGCCCGCCGCGTATTTTAATCCTGACGCCTACGCGCGAACTGGCCATGCAGGTTGCCGATCACGCGCGTGAACTCGCGGCAAATACTCATCTGGATATCGCCACGATCACCGGCGGTGTTGCGTATATGAACCACGCGGAAGTGTTCAGCGAAAACCAGGACATCGTCGTCGCGACGACGGGCCGCCTGCTACAGTACATTAAAGAAGAGAACTTCGACTGCCGTGCAGTAGAAACGCTGATTCTGGACGAAGCTGACCGCATGCTGGACATGGGCTTCGCACAGGATATCGAGCATATTGCCGGTGAAACGCGCTGGCGTAACCAGACGATGCTGTTCTCTGCCACCCTTGAAGGGGACGCGATCAAGGACTTCGCTGAGCGTCTGCTGGAAGATCCTGTAGAAGTTTCCGCCACCCCCTCCACTCGTGAGCGTAAGAAGATCCACCAGTGGTACTACCGCGCGGACAACCTTGAGCATAAAGTTGAGCTGCTTAAGCACCTGCTGAAGCAGGAAGATGCTCTGCGCACCATCGTGTTTGTGCGTAAGCGCGAGCGCGTGCACGAGCTGGCTGAAATGCTGCGTAACTCCGGGATCAACAACTGCTATCTTGAAGGTGAGATGGCGCAGGTTAAACGTACCGAAGGCATTAAGCGTCTGACCGATGGCCGCGTTAACGTGCTGGTCGCAACAGACGTTGCCGCGCGCGGGATCGACATCCCTGACGTGAGCCACGTCATTAACTTCGATATGCCGCGCAGCGGCGATACTTACCTGCACCGTATTGGCCGTACCGGCCGCGCGGGCCGCAAAGGTATTGCGATTTCACTGGTTGAAGCGCATGACCATCTGCTGTTGCAGAAAATTGGCCGCTATGTCGACGAGCCGCTGAAAGCGCGCGTTATTGATGGCTTGCGCCCAACCACACGTGCGCCGAGCGAAAAAATGACGGGTAAACCGTCCAAGAAAGCGCTCGCGAAACGTGCTGAGAGAAAAGAGAAAGAAAAAGAGAAGCCGCGTGTGAAGCAGCGCCATCGCGATACCAAAAACATTGGTAAGCGTCGTAAGCCAAGCGCTGCCGCGCAGGATACGAAGACTGAAGAGTAAGAAAAAGCCGGGGATTTCCCCGGCTTTTTTATTCACCCCCGTAGCTGAAGCCTTACAGGCTTTCAGTAAAGGTACGGGCGATAACGTCGCGCTGTTGTTCTGGCGTCAGTGAGTTAAAGCGAACCGCATAGCCGGACACGCGGATGGTCAGCTGTGGGTATTTTTCCGGGTGCTCAACGGCATCCATCAGCGTTTCGCGGCGCAGCACGTTAACGTTCAGGTGCTGGCCCCCTTCAACGCGCACTTCTGGCTGCACTTCCATTGGAATTTCACGGTATTCGATTTCGCCCAGTTTGTTCACCGGCACGATTTCATCTTCAGCAAAACCCGCTTTCGCAACGACACAGCGCGCTTCGTTTTTCTCGCTGTCCAGCAGCCAGAAAGAATTGAGCAGATCGTCGTTTGCAGCTTTAGTAATCTGGATACCTGTAATCATGTGTTGCCTCCCTTAGGCTACATTAACTGATGTCGGCCTCTCGCGGCCAATTGGTAAAACCATTGTTTCTTGTGTGTATATATATCATTCACCCCACGGTGATTTATTGATTTAAATCAACAAAAACACCAACCACACAAAGAGTGTGGTTTGAATTTATTGTTTTAGATCAATTTCCAGACCTTGCCAATTCAACTTACGATGCATCATTTCAAAATAAATTTAACGACTTAGCACGCATTTCAACGCGTAATTTTGCTCACAGGGGTTAAACAGGTAAGCTAGTCACAGATTGAGATTCGCAGGAGAGCGACATGACGACACCTTTAACCTGGCATGACGTGCTGGCAGAAGAAAAGCAGCAGCCTTATTTTATCAATACGCTCAGCACCGTTGCTGCTGAGCGTCAGTCCGGACAGACGATTTATCCGCCGCAAAAAGACGTTTTCAATGCCTTTCGCTATACCGAACTGAGCGATGTAAAAGTGGTTATTCTGGGTCAGGATCCCTATCACGGCCCGGGGCAGGCGCATGGGCTGGCGTTTTCCGTTCGTCCGGGCGTGGCTATCCCCCCTTCTTTGCTCAACATGTATAAAGAGCTTGAGGGAACCGTGCCGGGGTTTACCCGCCCCAACCACGGTTATCTTGAAAGCTGGGCGCGCCAGGGCGTGCTGTTACTGAATACGGTGCTTACCGTACGGGCGGGCCAGGCGCACTCGCACGCCAGTCTTGGGTGGGAGACCTTTACCGATAAAGTCATCAGCCTTATCAACGAGCATCGTGAAGGGGTTGTGTTTTTACTCTGGGGATCGCATGCGCAGAAGAAAGGGGCGATTATCGACCGTCAGCGTCATCACGTGTTGAAAGCACCGCACCCGTCACCGCTGTCTGCCCATCGCGGTTTCTTTGGCAGTAATCATTTTGTTCTGGCAAATGAATGGCTGGAAAAACGTGGCGAAACGCCAATTGGCTGGATGCCTGTGTTACCGGCTGAGAGCGAGTAAAATTTGAATGTGCCGGGTCAGGCCCGGCACATAAGAGGCTTATGCCTTATTCTGACGCCACCACTCGGCCAGCAGCACGCCGGTCGCAACGGATACGTTCAGACTTTCCACATTACCTGTTCCGTCGATAGAGACGCTCAGATCCGAACTGGAGAGCGCCGCATCAGACAGACCATCGCGTTCCTGACCCAGCACCAGCACCATCTTGCGCGGCAGCGTGGCTTTAAACAGCGGCGTACCGGCGTGGCTCGAAGTCGTCACAATGGAATAGCCCGCTTTACGGAACTGCTCAAGGGCATCCAGAACGCTGTCGCCGGTGATCGGCTGTACGTGCTCGGCTCCGCCTTCCGCTGTACGGATCGCGGCACCGGATTCAAGCAGCGCGGCATCCTGCAGCAGCACGCCTTTCACGCCAAAGTGCGCGCAGCTGCGCATCATTGCGCCCAGGTTGTGCGGGTTACCCACATCTTCCAGCGCCAGCACGCAGTCATCGGCATCCGCCTGGCTGACCCACTGCTGCACGGTGGTGCCGTTACGCTTTTTGATCAGGAAGCAAACACCGCCGTGGTGTTCAGTACCGGACGCTTTGGTCAGTTCAGCATCATCAACCACGTGGTAGGCTTTGCGGTTCGCGGCCATCCAGCGCAGCGCTTCTTTAAAGCGTGGGGTCACGCTCTGGATAAACCACGCGCGGACGATACACTCCGGACGGCTCTGGAACAGCGCCTGACAGGCGTTCTCACCGTACACGCGGGTCTCTTCCGCACGCTGACGGCGAAGCACTTCCGGGTCGATAAAGCTTTTACCGCTGATACCGCCGTGATCGGCTTTTTCCGGCGTCTCATCGCCAGGGGCACGAGAAACGGTGCGCCACGGGGAGGCGTTATCACGTGAGAAATCATCACGCGGACGGTCATCGCGTTTGCGATCGTCACGCTTACGGTCATCACGTTTGCGGTCATCGCCGCGGTTATTTCTGTCATCGCGGGCGGGGCGACGGCCACCGTCTGCACGAGAAGACGCCGGACGCCCGCCACCTTTTCCGGTACGCGGATTTTGGGTGCGTTTATCAGAGTCATCATCACTGCGGACATACATCACTTTGACCTTGCCGCTTTTGTTTTTCATTTCGTCGTTCATGCTTTTCTCCACCAGCGCTGCGCGAAGCGCGCAGATTACCCGATGTGCCACCGCATAGCCATAATTTCGTACAAAAGCCTGTGACTATTGTTCTCATTGAATAAAACGCATTGTTGTTTCAAACAGGCTCATTGATAATATGTAACATATTAGAAACATTATCGGCGTTGTGCCGCTGTCCCACGGCTCTATCAGAGGTTAGTTATGAATACCGTATGTGCCAACTGTCAGGCTCTTAATCGCATTCCGGACGATCGGATTGAAGATGGTGCGAAATGCGGACGTTGTGGCCATGAATTGTTTGATGGCGATGTCATTAACGCGACGGGTGCTACGCTGGACAAACTCCTCAAGGACGATCTCCCGGTGGTGATCGATTTCTGGGCACCATGGTGTGGTCCGTGTCGTAACTTCGCGCCAATCTTTGAAGATGTTGCCGAAGAGCGTAGCGGTAAAATGCGGTTCGTTAAGGTCAATACCGAAGCCGAACGCGAGCTGAGCGCACGTTTTAATATTCGCAGCATTCCGACCATTATGATCTTCAAAAACGGAGAAATGGTCGACATGCTCAACGGTGCGGTTCCAAAAGCCCCCTTCGATAGCTGGTTAAACGAATCACTGTAACATTCCCGGGGCACATCTTGTGCCCCGCCCCTGCCTCTGCGAAAATGGGGTTTTTCTTGCCTTTTCGCCCATGACTGATAACGCTGTACTACAATTACGCGCCGAGCGTCTTGCGCGCGCCACCCGCCCATTTCTGGCACGGGGCAATCGTATTCGCCGCTGTCAGCGCTGTCTTTTGCCGCTGAAAGTGTGCCTGTGTGAAACGCTGGCCACAAGTACGGCACAGAGCCGTTTTTGCCTGGTCATGTTCGATACCGAGCCGATGAAGCCCAGTAATACGGGACGTCTGATCGCCGATATTCTGCCAGACACCGCAGCGTTTCAGTGGTCGCGCACTGAGCCACCCCAGGCTCTACTCGACCTGGTGGCTAGCCCGGACTATCAGCCCATGGTCGTTTTTCCGGCATCGTATGCAGGCGAACAACGTCAGGTGCTTACGGCGCCGCCATCCGGTAAACCGCCGCTGTTTATTATGCTGGACGGTACCTGGACCGAAGCGCGGAAAATGTTTCGCAAAAGCCCTTACCTCGATGCCCTGCCGGTTATTTCTGTCGAGCTTTCCCGCGTCTCGGCCTATCGCCTGCGTGAAGTCCATGCTGACGGGCAATACTGCACCGCCGAAGTGGCCATTGCGCTTCTTGATTTAGCAGGAGATACCGCGGCGGCCGGAGCCCTGGGTAACCATTTCTCATGTTTTCGGGAACGCTATCTGGCGGGAAAAACCGTTCATAAGGGCAGTATCACAGCAACAGAACCAGAAAGCGTTTAAAATCATCAGGTCGCTTGCATTCACAGGAGGCCTGCATGAGCCAGAGAGGGTTAGAAGCGCTACTCCGTCCTAAATCCATTGCCGTTATCGGCGCATCCATGAAACCGGATCGTGCAGGCTATCTGATGATGCGTAACCTTCTCGCCGGAGGATTTAATGGCCCCGTCATGCCCGTCACGCCAGCTTATAAGGCTGTTCAGGGCGTACTTGCGTGGCCGGACGTGCAGAGTCTGCCTTTCGTACCGGATCTCGCCGTTTTGTGTACCAACGCCAGACGTAATCCGGAACTTCTGGAAGCACTTGGCAAGAAAGGGTGTAAAACCTGCATCATTCTCTCGTCTCCGCCTGAACAGCAGCCTGAACTGCTGGCCTGCGCCAGCCGCTATCAGATGCGTCTCCTTGGGCCAAACAGCCTGGGTCTGCTTGCGCCCTGGCAAGGGCTGAACGCCAGTTTCTCTCCGGTCCCCATCCGCAAAGGCAAACTCGCGTTTATTTCACAATCGGCTGCGGTATCGAACACCATTCTCGACTGGGCGCAGCAGCGTGAGATGGGCTTTTCCTACTTCATTGCTCTCGGCGACAGCCTGGATATCGACGTTGATGAACTGCTGGATTTCCTGGCGCGTGACAGCAAAACCAGTGCGATCCTGCTTTATCTTGAGCACCTGAGCGATGCCCGTCGTTTTGTCTCGGCTTCACGAAGTGCTTCGCGCAATAAACCGATCCTTGTTATCAAAAGCGGTCGCAGCCCTGCGGCGCAGCGTCTGCTGCAGTCTCATTCCGGTATGGATCCGGCCTGGGACGCTGCCATTCAGCGCGCAGGGTTGCTGCGTGTGCAGGATACACACGAGCTTTTTTCCGCCGTTGAGACCTTAAGCCATATGCGTCCGTTGCGCGGCGAGAAGTTGATGATTGTCAGTAACGGTGCAGCCCCCGCCGCGCTCGCGCTGGATGAACTGTGGCTGCGTAACGGCAAGCTGGCCACACTGGGTGAAGAGACGCTGCAACGCCTCAAAGAGGCGCTTCCGCCAAGCGTGACGCCCGGCAATCCGCTTGATTTGCGCGATGACGCCAGCAGCGATCGCTATATCAGGGCGATCTCCATTTTGCTGGATAGTCAGGATTTCGATGCGCTGATGATCATCCACTCCCCCAGCGCGGTCGCGCCGGGCAGTGAAAGCGCGCGGGCGCTCATTGATGCCGTGCACAATCATCCACGAGGCAAATATGTCACCCTGCTGACCAACTGGTGCGGTGAATTTTCCTCTCAGGAGGCACGGCGCTTGTTCAGTGAAGCGGGGCTGCCCACCTACCGCACGCCGGAAGGCACCATCACCGCGTTTATGCATATGGTGGAATATCGCCGCAATCAGAAACAGCTACGTGAAACGCCGGCGTTGCCGGGCAATCTGACGGCGAACACTGTCGACGTTCACCGGCTATTGCAGCAGGCTATCGACGAAGGCGCGACGTCGCTTGATACGCATGAGGTCCAGCCCATTCTGGGCAGCTACGGGATGCAAACTCTGCCGACCTGGATCGCCAGCGACAGCGCTGAGGCCGTGCATATTGCCGAGCAAATTGGCTATCCGGTGGCCCTGAAGCTGCGCTCCCCCGATATCCCGCATAAGTCTGATGTTCAGGGGGTTATGTTGTACCTGCGTACGGCAACGGAGGTGCAGCAAGCTGCTGATGCCATTTTCGACCGGGTCAAAATGGCCTGGCCGCAGGCAAGGATCCACGGATTACTGGTGCAAAGCATGGCCAACCGCGCCGGGGCTCAGGAGTTACGGGTCGTGGTCGAACACGATCCCGTCTTCGGCCCGCTCATTATGCTGGGAGAAGGCGGCGTGGAGTGGCGCCCGGAGGAGCAGGCCGTAGTGGCGTTACCGCCGCTGAACATGAACCTGGCGCGTTATCTCATCATTCAGGCGATTAAAAGTAAAAAGATCCGTGGCCGGAGCGCGCTGCGTCCGCTTGATATTGCCGGGTTAAGTCAGTTCCTGGTACAGGTATCTAACCTGATTGTGGATTGCGCCGAGATCCAGCGTCTGGATATCCATCCGCTACTCGCCTCCGGCAATGAGTTTACGGCGCTTGACGTGACGCTGGATATCGCGCCATTTGAAGGAGACAGAGAGAGCCGCCTGGCGATCCGCCCGTATCCCCTTCAGCTGGAGGAGTGGGTCGAGATGAAGAATGGGGAACGCGCCCTGTTCCGCCCTATCCTGCCGGAAGATGAACCGCAGCTGCGTACCTTTATTTCCCAGGTTACGAAAGAAGATCTCTATTACCGCTACTTTAGCGAAATCAACGAATTTACCCACGATGATTTAGCCAATATGACCCAGATCGACTACGATCGAGAGATGGCGTTTGTCGCCGTTCGGCGTTCTGATAAAGGCGATGAGATCCTCGGCGTGACGCGCGCCATTTCCGATCCGGATAACGTTGACGCGGAATTTGCTGTGCTGGTGCGCTCCGATCTTAAAGGCCTGGGTCTGGGAAGACGGCTGCTGGAAAAACTCATCAGTTATACGCGAGATCACGGATTGTTACGCCTCAATGGCATTACTATGCCTAACAATCGCGGTATGGTGACCCTGGCGCGAAAACTCGGATTTGACGTTGATATTCAGCTGGACGAAGGTATTGTTGCCCTGTCCCTCAGCCTGACATCACCCGATAAACACGAGTAAGCTACTGGAAATGTTACCCACTTTGGACGGGACTGGTGGTATCATTGTCCGCTTATGTTGTTTGCATGGTACAGACAACCCTTCAATGAACAGAGAAGAAACGCACTGTGATGTTGTCAAAATTTAAGCGTAATAAACATCAACAACACCTTGCTCAACTACCGAAGATTTCTCAGTCAGTTGATGATGTAGAGTTCTTTTACGCTCCCGCTCATTTTCGGGAGACGCTTCTGGAAAAGATTGCCAGCGCCACGCGACGCATTTGCATTGTGGCGCTGTATCTAGAACAGGATGAAGGCGGGCGCGCGATCCTGAACGCGCTCTATGAAGCCAAGCGTCAGCGCCCGGAACTTGATGTTCGCGTGCTGGTAGACTGGCATCGCGCACAGCGTGGTCGTATTGGCGCTGCCGCTTCAAATACCAACGCAGACTGGTATTGCCGCACGGCGCAGGAAAATCCTGGCGTCGATGTACCTGTTTATGGCGTCCCGGTGAATACCCGCGAAGCGCTCGGCGTCCTTCATTTTAAAGGGTTCATCATCGATGACAGCGTGCTTTACAGCGGCGCAAGCCTCAATGATGTCTACCTTCATCAGCTCGATAAATACCGCTACGACCGCTACCATCTGATCCGTAATCCTCAGATGGCCGATATCATGTTTAACTGGGTTGATAAAAATCTGGTTCATGGCCGCGGCGTTAATCGCCTTGACGATCCCGAGCGCCCTAAGAGCCCGGAAATCAAAAATGATGTTCGCGCCTTCCGCCAGGAGCTGCGCGATGCTGTTTATCATTTTCAGGGTGATGCGAACAACGAAGAGTTATCTGTTACCCCGCTGGTAGGGCTGGGTAAATCAAGCCTGCTGAACAAAACGATTTTCCATCTGATGCCGTGCGCGGAGCAGAAACTCACCATCTGTACGCCGTACTTCAACCTTCCTGCCGTGCTGGTGCGTAATATCATCCAGCTGCTGCGCGACGGTAAAAAAGTGGAAATCATCGTCGGGGATAAAACGGCGAACGACTTCTTCATTCCTGAAGATCAGCCGTTCAAAATTATCGGTGCACTGCCTTATCTCTATGAGATTAACCTGCGCCGTTTCCTGAGCCGTTTACAGTATTACGTGAACACTGACCAGCTGGTTGTGCGTCTCTGGAAAGATGAAGACAACAGTTACCATCTGAAAGGCATGTGGGTCGACGATGAGTGGATGCTGCTGACCGGTAACAACCTGAATCCGCGCGCATGGCGACTGGATCTGGAAAACGCTATCCTGATCCATGACCCACAGCATGAGTTAGCCGCACAGCGTGAACGTGAACTGGAGTTGATTCGCACGCATACCACGGTGGTTAATCATTACCGCGAATTGCAGAGCATTGCCGATTACCCGGTTAAGGTCCGCAAGCTGATTCGCCGCTTACGTCGTATCCGTATCGACCGACTTATCAGCCGTATTCTGTAATACCCAGCCCTGTCACCCGCAGGGCTTTTTTATGGAGCCCGTTAATGCGTATTCCTCTGTTACTGAGCATCCTCTTTCTGAGTGGCTGTAGTCATATGGCCAACGATAGCTGGTCCGGACAGGATAAAGCGCAGCATTTCCTCGCTTCCGCTATGCTGTCCGCAGCCGGTAATGAATATGCGCAGCATCAGGGATACAGCCGGGATCGTAGCGCGACGATAGGGTTGATGTTCTCAGTCGGTCTTGGGGCATCAAAAGAATTGTGGGATAGCCGCCCCGCAGGGAGCGGCTGGAGCTGGAAAGATTTTGCCTGGGATGTTGCCGGCGCAACGACCGGCTATGCCCTGTGGCAGATGGCGCGCTATTAAAGTCGAATGCCTTTCCCTTTGCGATGCAGCATCAGGGAAACAATAAAGGCCAGTGCGCCCATTATTGTTACGTACCAGAAGAATGTCGTTTCACTTCCCCATGATTTAAGCGACAACGCAACGTACTCCGCAGAGCCGCCAAACAACGCGTTGGCTACCGCATAAGAGAGCCCTACTCCTAACGCACGAACCTGCGCCGGGAACATTTCGGCTTTGAGTATCCCGCTGATCGAGGTATAGAAACTGACAATCACCATTGCCAGCATGACCAGCGCAAATGCGGCATATGGCGATGATACGTGCTGGAGCGCAGACAAAATAGGCACGGTACATAACGCCGACATTCCACCAAAAATCAGCATCGACGTACGTCGACCAATTTTATCCGAGAGCGCGCCGATAATGGGTTGTATGAGCATGAAGACAAACAGCGCGACAGTCATGACTACGCTGGCGACGTTTGCGTGCATGCCGGTGGTGTTCACCAGGTACTTCTGCATATAGGTCGTGAACGTGTAAAAACTAAGGGAGCCGCCCGCAGTAAAACCCAGCACCATCAGAAAAGCCTTGCGGTTACGCCATAACCCTTTGAATGTTCCCGCTTCCTTCAGCGTTCTGACTTCCTTCTGAGAAGTTTCATCTAACTGACGGCGTAGCCAAAGCGCAACAACTGCCAGTACAGCACCCATCGCGAAAGGAATTCGCCATCCCCAGGCGTGGAGTTGTTCGTCTGTCAGAATCTGCTGCAGGATCACCACCACGAGAATCGCCAGCAGTTGTCCACCAATCAACGTGACGTACTGGAAGGAGGCGTAAAAGCCTTTACGGCCTTCCAGCGCAATCTCACTCATGTAGGTTGCACTGGTACCGTATTCACCGCCCACCGACAATCCCTGGAATAAGCGGGCCAGCAAAAGTAGCGCCGGAGCCCACGTGCCAATCGATTCATATCCCGGTAAGCAGGCGATCACCAGAGAACCAAAGCACATCATACACACCGAGATCAGCATGGAGGCCTTACGCCCGCGACGATCCGCAATGCGGCCGAAGAGCCAGCCTCCGATGGGTCGCATTAAGAACCCTGCGGCAAAAACGCCAGCCGTTTGTAGTAGCTGCGTCGTGGTGTTGCCGGAGGGGAAGAAAATATGTGCGAAGTAGAGTGAACAGAATGAATAGACGTAAAAGTCGAACCATTCAACCAGATTCCCTGAAGAGGCACTGACGATTGCCCATACCCTTCTTCGGGTATCGCCGTTAGCCAGCGTCCCGTGTGATGTAATGCTTTCTGTCATTGTGATTATGCTCCTGCCATAAACTGCGGCGTATTGAGCCAGGAGACTCAATTACCTCGTAAATGAAATGTTATAATTTTGTTATAAATAACATTGGGACCGCGATCACACATTCCATTAGCAGGATAAGGGATTAAGAGAAAGGCCAGGGTGGAAAAAGAAAAGCAAAAAACCCCGCACCTTTCGGTACGGGGTTCTTCTTAA
>NZ_QZCS01000029.1 GCF_003594915.1 Enterobacter chuandaensis | reverse complement strand
TGCTGGAGGTATCAGAAGTGCGAATGCTGACATAAGTAACGATAAAGCGGGTGAAAAGCCCGCTCGCCGGAAGACCAAGGGTTCCTGTCCAACGTTAATCGGGGCAGGGTGAGTCGACCCCTAAGGCGAGGCCGAAAGGCGTAGTCGATGGGAAACAGGTTAATATTCCTGTACTTGGTGTTACTGCGAAGGGGGGACGGAGAAGGCTATGTTAGCCGGGCGACGGTTGTCCCGGTTTAAGCATGTAGGCGGAGGTTCCAGGTAAATCCGGTACCTTTTAACGCTGAGGTGTGATGACGAGGCACTACGGTGCTGAAGTAACAAATGCCCTGCTTCCAGGAAAAGCCTCTAAGCATCAGGTAACACGAAATCGTACCCCAAACCGACACAGGTGGTCAGGTAGAGAATACCAAGGCGCTTGAGAGAACTCGGGTGAAGGAACTAGGCAAAATGGTGCCGTAACTTCGGGAGAAGGCACGCTGATATGTAGGTGAAGCCCCTGCGGGTGGAGCTGAAATCAGTCGAAGATACCAGCTGGCTGCAACTGTTTATTAAAAACACAGCACTGTGCAAACACGAAAGTGGACGTATACGGTGTGACGCCTGCCCGGTGCCGGAAGGTTAATTGATGGGGTTAGCGGCAACGCGAAGCTCTTGATCGAAGCCCCGGTAAACGGCGGCCGTAACTATAACGGTCCTAAGGTAGCGAAATTCCTTGTCGGGTAAGTTCCGACCTGCACGAATGGCGTAATGATGGCCAGGCTGTCTCCACCCGAGACTCAGTGAAATTGAACTCGCTGTGAAGATGCAGTGTACCCGCGGCAAGACGGAAAGACCCCGTGAACCTTTACTATAGCTTGACACTGAACACTGGTCCTTGATGTGTAGGATAGGTGGGAGGCTTTGAAGCGTGGACGCCAGTCTGCGTGGAGCCGTCCTTGAAATACCACCCTTTAATGGCTGGTGTTCTAACGTAGACCCGTGATCCGGGTTGCGGACAGTGTCTGGTGGGTAGTTTGACTGGGGCGGTCTCCTCCCAAAGAGTAACGGAGGAGCACGAAGGTTAGCTAATCCTGGTCGGACATCAGGAGGTTAGTGCAATGGCATAAGCTAGCTTGACTGCGAGAGTGACGGCTCGAGCAGGTGCGAAAGCAGGTCATAGTGATCCGGTGGTTCTGAATGGAAGGGCCATCGCTCAACGGATAAAAGGTACTCCGGGGATAACAGGCTGATACCGCCCAAGAGTTCATATCGACGGCGGTGTTTGGCACCTCGATGTCGGCTCATCACATCCTGGGGCTGAAGTAGGTCCCAAGGGTATGGCTGTTCGCCATTTAAAGTGGTACGCGAGCTGGGTTTAGAACGTCGTGAGACAGTTCGGTCCCTATCTGCCGTGGGCGCTGGAGAATTGAGGGGGGCTGCTCCTAGTACGAGAGGACCGGAGTGGACGCATCACTGGTGTTCGGGTTGTCATGCCAATGGCACTGCCCGGTAGCTAAATGCGGAAGAGATAAGTGCTGAAAGCATCTAAGCACGAAACTTGCCCCGAGATGAGTTCTCCCTGAGACTTTAAGTCTCCTGAAGGAACGTTGAAGACGACGACGTTGATAGGTCGGGTGTGTAAGCGCAGCGATGCGTTGAGCTAACCGATACTAATGAACCGTGAGGCTTAACCTTACAACGCCGAAGATGTTTTGGCGAAGAGACACGATTTTCAGCCTGATACAGATTAACAGAATTTGCCTGGCGGCTTTAGCGCGGTGGTCCCACCTGACCCCATGCCGAACTCAGAAGTGAAACGCCGTAGCGCCGATGGTAGTGTGGGGTCTCCCCATGTGAGAGTAGGGAACTGCCAGGCATCAA
>NZ_QZCS01000028.1 GCF_003594915.1 Enterobacter chuandaensis | reverse complement strand
TGCCGGTTATGATCGCAGAGAAGGAGTGAAGCACAGCAACGGGGAACGGCAGGAGCGCCGGAGGCGCTTTCGCCCTCCCCGTTTACCCCGAAGGGGTAGAGTTTTTTGCGGTTGCCCCGATGATATGCACCGGGGCCAGGATTTCCGATCAGATCGGTTCTTCGCTGTCACCTCCGTTTTCCTGCTCATAGTGCATCATGGCCATATTCAGCAGGACATTAAATCCCTCAATGCCAGCCCCGTCCGGCTCGCACTGTTCGCAGAGGTGCAGCAGATTTGCCAGAAAATCCGTGATGACAGTTTGCACGCTTTCGCTTTCCCTGTTCAGCCCGGTTTTACGGGCAAATTTCCAGAGCACATCTGCAGCCAGCGCGGCGTGATCATCGTTGCTGCGGATTTTTATCGGTTCAGCCTGGCCTTGCAGGCGTTCTGCCATCGTCTCCAGCACGGTGGCCGGAACAGCGTTCAGTGTGTTGCTTGTCATTTTCTCTCTCCCTGCGGCAGGTCTGCCCTGCCGCTCTGTCAGTCAGGCGGCCACGGTGGCCAGAAATTTTTTCATTGCATCCAGACGACTGCGAAATGCCAGACGGCCCTGCCAGTCATTGAAGTAATAAACAGGGGTGTAACGCACTCGGTTCGCTTTCAGGGTCAGCGTATTACCGGTCACGACTTTCGCGGGTATACCCAGCAGTGCCAGCTGGATAAAGGCCATATCTGCCACCATTGGATCGATGTCAGTGCAGGTGGCATACAGCTGTTGTGAAGGGTTATATCCCGCTTCAGCCATCCAGTATGCAAAGGCAATGACCATTCCGGCGCTACCACAGGCAGGCTCATCGAGCGTCATCCACCCCTCACGCTTTATCGTCTCCTGAGCGCCGGGCATGAGTAGTCCGGCCATCAGGCGGGAGATGCAGGACGGGGAGAAATACTGCCCCATTTCGTCCGCGCCCAGCTCCTGCTCCATATACAGAGCGCCGAGGAAATCATGAATGTCACCCGCCAGCCCCTCCACCAACAGGCAGAACAGCTGCTTCATGGCGTCCAGATCGTCCGGCTTATACCGTTCGCAGATGCGACGGCTGTTTTCGATGTTCTCCGGCGAGCGAATACGGGCCATATCCAGCTCGCTGGCTGCGAGGGTGATGAAGTCGCGGAACACTTCGGAACGGCGCATATTTTTCGCCATCTGACGGAAGACACTGGCGAATTCTTTACGCGCCTCAGCTGGCGACAGCATCCGGGCCGGTGCGGAAGCCCGCGGCTGCGGATCAGCCTGGTCGGCCATGAACAGGGATTCAAAACTCAGTTGTGACATGGTTTCTCCTTACCGGCCGCCCGCAGGCGGCCGTCTCCTGTTAAGCCAGTCCAAGCGCCGGGTAGACGCTGACAGCCAGACCACAGTCAGCATCGGTGGCGTAGCCCGTTTCGGCATTTACCACGGACAGGAACGGCTGCCACTGTGAGAAGCGCAGCGCGGGTACGCGAGCGCGTTTTCCGGCGCGGAGGGCATTTACAAATGCCTTCGCCTGTGCGACAGTTTGCGGGTCAAATTTCACGATCAATCTCCTTACTTTGGTTGTGATTGCCGTATCTCGTTTTGGTCGGCCAGATACGGCGTTGAGAAAGCAGGGGCAACCCTGCTTTTTTAATGCGCGGAATTCAGCGGCGCATCGAGACAGAAACGGGCGATCACGTCGCCAATCAGCTCCCGGTGATGGCGGGTGTGCAGGTCGTGGCACTCAAAGAAGCGCGCGCCGTACCGGACAAAAATCGCGGTCACATCCCCGCCCGTAAACTCCATCGACTTGAACGACTCCCCGCCATACCCTCTGCACCAGTCCACTGGCGGCAACGTTTCCAGCTGGCCGATGTACCGGGCCTCGGTGATTTCCACCCAGGGACGGCGATAGCCGTCATTCTGCTTTTCCTGCACCTGAGTCGCGGGGATCAGCTCCGCGTCCGGATAGAGACGGCGCAGGGATTCCAGCGTTTTCGCTTCACGCTGAGTTACCCACTGCCCGTCCAGCTGTGTTGCGCGGTCATAAACAGCGTTATGAGACGGAACGAAAAAGGCCATTAGTGCAGCGGTCGGGGTGTTAACGTTCATCTTTCATGCTCCTGTCTGATGAGGTTCCGTGCGGGGGCGGCCGCACGGGGTGAACCGGATTTAAATGTCGATACCTGCGCGCTCGATCAGGCGCACGAACTGTTTGAAGTGGTCAGCTTCAGCCACATGGATATGGCGGAACTGTTTATCGACGCCGCTGCTGAGGGCGTAGAAATAGGTGCAGCACATCGTTTCGGGGCAGCGTCTGCGCAGTTTCTTCAGCTCAGCAAGGCTGCTGAACTCCAGAACGTCGGCTTCCTCCTCAGAGTTTTTTTTCGTCTCAGCGACGAGGATCGTGTACGACACGGTTTTTCCCCCCATCTTTCTGGAAGATTCTTGAGCGGCGGTTTTGACGTTGACGTTTCGTGTGTGCATCCTGGTTTTCTCCTGTGGTGATGGTTGTCCATCTCCCTGGTGAGTTCTCTCGCGGCAAAGGGCAAAAGGAGCAACGGCGAAGGGAGGAAGGAAAGGGGTGGAGCCAAAAGTTTTTGCGGCACGCAAAAAGTTTTGGCGGAGTGCATTTCACCCCTTGGATGACGACCCGACGGTGCTACAAGCAGCCCTCCGCGTGAGGACGCACGGGGGATGGCCTCACCGGGGGAACAGGATGCACACACCCGACACGTCGGAACGGCGTGGCGCCATTAAAGCGACGGCATCAGCCGGCGCGGTGAAGGCGTTCCGGACGGCACGGCCGGAGAAGCCGCAGCCCTTGACCTTCGCCATCAGACCCTAGCGTCAGCCCGAAACCCGGAGGGGTTCGGCGGAGCCCGGCGGGTGCGTCAGCG
>NZ_QZCS01000027.1 GCF_003594915.1 Enterobacter chuandaensis | reverse complement strand
TAACCGGGGCTATGACGCATGATGATGGCCGCTCAGCAAACAGCCCCTTTTTCTGGCTTGCTTCTTTTCGCCGTTTCCAGGTATAGTTTTCCCGCTGTCGCAAAATCGACAGCCGGGATTTGCAGCCCGTGTAACTTCAAGGCGACACAACACGCGCCGAGCGTGTTTTTTTATGTCGTTGCTCAGGCACACCTATTTTTCGGGCTGTGGTGCTTATTCCATAGCCCCTGTCAGATAATGGTGGTCCGGGCGGGGCAGCCTTCGGGCTGGCCGGTTTCCTTGAAGGCCGGTACTGCAAACCCCGTCCGGGCTACCACCCATGAGATTTGCAGCTCCGGTGGTGGCAATAACCGCTACTTCAAGGAGGTTGCCCTTATGGCTACGACCCTCACCCCGTCACACCCGCAGTTTGTCTTTGTGTTTGCCGCCGTTCGTCGCGCAGACCGTAAACCCCGTATTTGCATGCTCCGCACCGTTGCCGGTGATGAACACGCTGCACGCCTTTCTCTCGTTCGCGATTACGTCCTCTCGTTTGCTGGCCGTCTGCCGGTTGCGGAGGTGAGCGCATGAGACACACCACTATTACCGCCCGTGACCTCGAATGTCTGGAGCATATGCGCAACGTCGGCCAGCTCGTCGGCGACCTGATGCAGGTGCAGGACTGCGCCACCGTTCATCGTGACCCGGCGCAGCACTTACAGCTCACCTCCGTGATTTACCTCATGACCGCCCAGCTCGACGGCGTGGTCGAACGCTGCAATCAGCAGTGGCTGACCGGGGAGGGTAACGTATGAAAAATCCATTACCGCCCGTATTACGCGCCGCGCTGTATCGTCGTGCCGTGGCCTGTGCATGGCTGACCCTGTGCGAACGCCAGCATCGCTACCCACACCTCACCCTTGATGCGCTGGAAAGCGCCATTGCCGCCGAGCTGGAGGGCTTCTACCTGCGCCAGCACGGCGAGGAAAAAGGCCGCCAGATTGCCTGTGCCCTGCTGGAAGATTTAATGGAAGCCGGACCACTCAAAGCCGCCCCGTCGCTGTCCTTTCTCGGGCTGGCCGTGATGGATGAGCTTTGCGCCCGTCATATCACCGCACCGGTACTGCACTGAGGGAGAAAACAACCATGAAAATGAACGTAACAGAAACGGTAAAACAGGCGTGCGGCCACTGGCCGCGCATTCTCCCTGCGCTGGGTGTGAAGGTGATTAAAAACCGCCATCAGTCCTGCCCGGTGTGCGGTGGCTCTGACCGCTTTCGCTTTGACGATAAAGAGGGGCGCGGCACGTGGTTCTGTAATCAGTGTGGCGCAGGTGACGGGCTTAAGCTGGTAGAGAAAGTGTTTGGCGTGACCCCGTCAGAAGCTGCCGGGAAGGTGAACGCCGTGACCGGCAATCTGTCGCCGGTTGCCCCGGAAGTGATTACGGCCGCAGAGGCTGAAACTGTGGCCGACCGCAAAGCGGCGGCCGCGCTGGCCGTCAGGCTCATGGAGAAAATCCGACCGGCCACCGGCAACGCCTACCTCACCCGCAAGGGTTTCCCCGCTCAGGAATGTCTGACGCTCACCGTCATGCATAAAACCGGCGGCGTGACGTTCCGCGCCGGTGATGTGGTTGTCCCGCTGTATGACGATACCGGCGCACTGGTTAACCTTCAGCTTATCAATGCTGACGGTCTCAAACGCACCCTGAAAGGCGGTCAGGTCAAAGGGGCATGTCATATCATCGAAGGGAAAAAACAGGCCGGAAAACGCCTGTGGATTGCAGAGGGTTATGCGACCGCACTCACCGTGCATCACCTGACCGGGGAAACCGTCATGGTGGCGCTGTCCTCCGTGAACCTCCTTTCTCTGGCGAGCCTTGCCCGTCAGAAATATCCGGCCTGTCAGATTGTCCTCGCCGCCGACCGTGACCTTAACGGCGACGGCCAGAGTAAAGCCGCTGAGGCCGCAGACGCCTGTGAGGGCGTTGTTGCCCTGCCGCCGGTGTTCGGTGACTGGAATGATGCGTTTATACAGTACGGCGAGGAAGCCACGCGCAAAGCGATTTATGACGCTATCCGGCCACCGGCGCAAAGTCCGTTTGATACCATGAGCGAAGCGGAATTTACCGCCATGAGCGCCAGCGACAAGGCCTTGCGGGTGCATGAGCATTACGGCGAAGCGCTGGCGGTGGATGCAAACGGCCAGCTCCTGTCCCGCTATGAAAACGGCATCTGGAAAAATATCCCTGCCGCCACTTTTTCACGGAATGTGGCTGATTTATTCCAGCGCCTGCGCGCCCCGTTCTCGTCCGGGAAAATTGCCTCGGTGGTGGAGACCCTGAAACTGATTATTCCGCAGCAGGATACACCGGCACGCCGTCTGATTGGCTTTCGCAACGGGGTACTCGATACTCAAAGTGGCCTGTTCAGCCCGCACCACAAATCGCACTGGCTGCGCACGCTGTGCGATGTGGATTTCACCCCGCCGGTGGAGGGGGAAACGCTGGAGACGCACGCGCCGAACTTCTGGCGCTGGCTCGACCGTGCGGCCGGTAAAAATCCACAAAAACGCGACGTGATTCTGGCTGCGCTGTTTATGGTGCTGGCGAACCGCTACGACTGGCAGCTCTTTATCGAAGTCACCGGTCCCGGCGGGAGCGGCAAAAGTATACTGGCCGAAATTGCGACCCTGCTTGCCGGGGAAGATAACGCCACGTCGGCTGATATCGACACACTGGAAGACCCGCGCAAGCGTGCCTCCCTGATTGGCTTCTCGCTTATCCGTCTGCCTGACCAGGAAAAATGGAGTGGTGACGGGGCAGGACTCAAGGCCATCACCGGCGGCGATGCAGTTTCAGTTGACCCGAAATACCAGAACCCTTACTCAACACACATTCCGGCGGTGATTCTGGCCGTGAACAACAACCCGATGCGCTTCACCGACCGCAGCGGCGGTGTGTCACGTCGCCGGGTGATTATTCACTTTCCGGAGCAGATTGCGCCGGAGGAACGCGACCCGCAGCTCAGGGATAAAATTGCCCGCGAGCTGGCCGTCATTGTGCGCCAGCTTATGCAGAAGTTCAGCGACCCGATGACCGCCCGCGCACTGCTCCAGTCGCAGCAGAATTCCGACGAGGCGCTCAGCATTAAGCGCGATGCAGACCCGACGTTTGATTTTTGTGGCTATCTGGAAATGCTCCCGCAGACCAGCGGGATGTTTATGGGGAATGCCAGCATCATCCCGCGTAATTACCGTAAATACCTCTATCATGCGTATCTGGCCTATATGGAGGCTAACGGATACAGGAACGTGCTCAGCCTGAAAATGTTCGGGCTGGGGCTGCCCATGATGCTGAAAGAATTCGGCCTGAATTATGAGAAGCGGCACACAAAGCAGGGGATACAAACCAACCTGTCGCTGAAAGAGGAAAGCTACGGCGACTGGCTGCCGAAGTGCGACGACCCCGCAGCGACATAACCTCACTCAGACCGGCAACAGCCGGTCTTTTCCTTTCTGGTCATTGCCACAAGGTGAACAATCCACTGTTCACCCTTCACCGTATATTCACCCTGTATCACCATGAAATTATTAATAAAAAACCATAGGTGAACAGTGTGAACAGTTAAATGCAAAAAAACTTTTTTCTCGCGTTTGTTCTCTAATTCATCAAGTTCAATTTCTGTTTATTTTTCACCCTAAAAACAGACGTGCGCTCAAATGTGTATAGAAAAATGTATAACAAGGAATTGGGTTATCTTTAAAATTATTTAAATTCATTTGGTTACAACCAGATCAGC
>NZ_QZCS01000026.1 GCF_003594915.1 Enterobacter chuandaensis | reverse complement strand
ACTCCTGTGATCTTCCGCCAAAATTCCTCCGCCGCCATCCGAGAACGTCTAAAAATCCTTTATTTTCAACATACATAGTAAATCACTTATCCGTAACCGTCCGACAAGTTCTCCCTGAATCCATGAAAAATATGTATAGTGATGTGTATAGATTTTTTATACACATTTTTGACTTATACACATGCCACTAACAGACATACAAATTAAGCGAGCAAAGCCCCAAGACAAGCCCTATACATTGAACGATGGACAAGGTCTGTCATTACTCATCAATCCAGACGGCTCAAAGGGCTGGCGCTTCCGCTTTCGTTTTGCCGGTAAAGCACGGCTAATGTCATTTGGCAGCTACGACCTTGTGAGCCTCGCAGAAGCACGTGAGAAACGCGATACCGCTCGTAAGCAGGTAGCAAACGGCATAGACCCAGTGGAAGAACGTAAAGCCCAAAAACTGGCACAGCAACTCTCAACAGAGAACTCATTCGAAACCATATGTCGAGAATGGCACACTAACAAAGCTGACCGCTGGACAGTGGCCTATCGCGAAGAAATCATTAAGACATTTGAGCAAGATGTTTTCCCGTTCATTGGTAAACGCCCTATCAGTGAAATCAAACCGTTAGAACTGCTTGAAGTATTGCGACGAATAGAGAAGCGTGGGGCACTAGAGAAAACACGTAAGGTGCGTCAGAGGTGCGGCGAGGTTTATCGCTACGCAATCATAACTGGCCGCGCTGAATACAATCCTGCGCCTGATTTAGCCATCGCTCTGGCCGTTCCTAAGCAAAAACATCATCCATTTCTATCTGCCGAAGAATTGCCTCATTTTATTCGGGATCTCGAAGCGTATACCGGTAGCATCATCACCAAAAATGCTACGAAGATAGTCATGCTGACTGGTGTAAGAACGCAGGAGATGCGTTTTGCTACTTGGGAAGAAGTGGACCTTGAGAAAGGTATATGGGAGATACCTGCGGAGAGAATGAAAATGCGTAGGCCTCATATTGTTCCTTTGTCTACTCAAGTAGTTGATCTCTTTAAACAGCTCAAGCCTATTACCGGCCATTACCCATACATTTTTATTGGCAGGAACAACCGTAGCAAACCGATCTCGAAAGAAAGTGTGTCACAAGTAATTGAGCTACTTGGTTACAAAGGACGAGCTACGGGCCATGGTTTTAGGCACACAATGTCGACTATTTTGCATGAGCAAGGATACGATAGTAAATGGATTGAATTACAGCTTGCACACGTAGATAAAAATTCGATACGCGGTGTTTATAACCATGCACAATATATAGAACAGCGAAAAAAGATGATGCAATTTTATTGTGACTTCATTTTAAACCTTCCCCTCTCTGAGTGAGAGGGGAAGTAGAATAATTACTGAATACCGTACTTTTTCTCGCGAACAGAAAATGCAACATGGCCGCCTTCAAGGATCGAACAAATATGATGCCTTATACCTTGTTGCATTCTGATATTACCATCTTCTATTGCTCCAACTTCATAACTTATAACATCACCATCATAATTAGCAACAATGACTTGTTCTGAGTCAGAGTTAATTACTAGATTTGCATTGTGTGTAACAATAATTACCTGACGGTATTTTTTTATTTTTTTGAACAAAGGAACCAACTGCTTCATAATAAAACTATTATCAAGATCATCCTCCGGTTGATCAAAAACAAATGGGCTACCAAAAGGATCTGTCGCAAGTTTTAAACTTACATAAAAAGTTCCACGCTGACCAACTGAGAGTTTATCAACTGTTTTACCTTTGTAGGTAAATTCAGCATTAACATATAAATAGCTCTTTATCTTTTCTGGAGAAAATAAATAATGCATTAATTCATATCGTCCACCCTGATTAAAGTACTCACTTTTCCAGAAAAAATCTTCTATTGTAATTGCTTTACCTTCTCCATCTGGATTAATTACCTTCTCATTATTTAACAGCTTAACAAAATCAGTATATGATCGTACATTAAAAGTGTCCGTTAGCTTTTGCCGTGTTGTTTTCTCATTTGATGCCCTAAATTTCCCACGATTAATACAACCTTCTAACCCTCTATAGAATTTTTCATTATCAAAAATGATTTTTCCACTAATGTTTATATCGGATAAAATATCTCTAACAATCTGGTTTTGTTCTTCATTCCAACTGTCATTTTCAATATGAAGGGAGTTATATAAGGACTGTATTTCTGTAGCTTGCTCTTCTATATATTGACAATATTTCACTGCAAACTCACTACGTTCTTTTACATAAGCAAAGTATCTATTTTTATTTTCGTCGATTTCTTTTATTTTAGCCTTCGCTCTATCTATATTTTCTTGATATTCACTTAACTTATTTAACAGCGATGATACATCTTGATTAATACCTTGCTCAAGGAAACCTTTTTTAATTTCTTCATTTTTTAACTTCACATTCCCTATACTAACGTTAATCTCATTAGCATTTTTCTCTAACGTCTCACAGTAGAAAGAATCATTTGTTAAAGGTAGCTTCGGCACAATAACAGATAATTCATTGTAACTTTCAATACGTTCATTAATTTCTGAGAAACTTCTTCGAATAAAAGCAATCAACTCTTGATTTCTATCCAGTGCTAACTGTAATTTGTTGATTGACTCAGAATTTTTTTGATAGTCAGCAATGAGTGCTTTATTTTTAGGATTAGTTAATGTTTCTGTCAGTTTCTGATTTTCTTCAATAATTTTATTCTGGAATGTATCAGTATTAATTCTATTCCCATAACTATCTGATAGCATCCAGTAATCTACGAATGCTCTATATTTTGAGAGATTATCTAGCAACAAACTCATACTTGCAGAGTCGTATTGTTTTTCTCTAATCCCTAGCATCCTTTTAATTTCATTGCTTAGGTTTTCTGGATTTTTTGCAAAATTAACAATATCCCCTTGTGAAACATGGAGATAACTATATGGTGATGCGGTCTCCGAGTTAAACAAAATAGATGATTCTTCACCATAGCCTTTATCTAAGAATACACTAACACCTTTAGTTGCTACATTTCTTTCTGAGGTTAAAAAGGAGCCCGGCATTAATACACTTTTCATTGCATCGAGAAATATACTTTTCCCAGTACCTCTACCACCAATGATTGAAACCATATTTCTATTTAGTGGTATTGTCTGATTTTTAAAAGAAAGGTTATTTTCGTTGAAAATATTACCAGACAAATCTATCCGACTAAAATGTGGCTTAACGTATGACAGATCGATAAAATCATCTGATTGTTGAACCCTCTCAGCTGGCTCAAATAGCGTTTGTCGCAATCCTTGGAAAGAAGGCTTTGCTTTTACCCAAGTATATTTACTACCAATTTTGCTAAAATCATGTGCATCAGAACATACAAAAACTGGCTTTTTAGGGGCATCTTCATATCGTGTATCTAATAAAAAGAAATCACGATCTCGGGGTCGTCCCAAAACAATATCCCCTAGTTTATCAATTTCTTTTGCAACAGCTACCGAGCGTCCTTCCGTCTTCTCTGGTTGAAATCCACCATATCCATTAGGGCAAATCGCTATGAAGAAATCCTTACCAATAGCAAAGTCATTTTTTAAGCCTTCACACAATGTCTCATAATTAATAATTGCTTCATTAAAATCAATCCCCGATTCATCCATAGAATCTTTACTACACCAAATAGTCTTACCATCATCCGTGGTATTTTGAAGCTTTATTCTTGACAACACTCTATTTATTTTCTCTGATGAAATACTTTCAGAAAAAATTGCGTGTATATTTATCCATTCACCAGATTTATTGGGTTGCGCAATTCTAAATTCAATATTAGCCAATACACATACTGGATATTTTTTCTCAGCAAATTTTTTTCTTATAATTTCAAGCTCATCATTTGCTAAAAACCAATAATTTGTTACAGCAATAAGTTTTAAGTTATTTTTAATAACCGCATCAACATATAAATCAATATCTTTCGGTTGGTAGTTGTTATTGACATGCGTTAATGGTGAGTGTATGTGAAGATCCCACTTATTCCAGGTTGAACCAATCATTACGATCCCTTATCATTAATTGCTATATGTAAAGACAATCCAAACTCATTTTAAGCCAACAATAAATATCTTCAATAATGACCTGCACCTCGTCACTTTTTAAGCAGTCATATATTGATGAAACCGAACATTACCATCACATAACTCGAAAATTCTTTCATCACTACTTGCATGTAATGAGAGGTACCCCACGTAATGCACTCTAAGGCCTCTTGGTTAATAATGCGCGCAATGCTCTCCCCGCCACGCCTGCCCGCTTTATAGGGTAGTTTTCATGCAGGTGCATGAACCGGCACAGGCCGCGCCGGTACTGGCGTGGTGGGGGAAATAAAATACGGGGATTTGCATGCAAAACCATGCACCTTATGGATGCATGGCTTTTTTCGGGAAAAATAGCGGAATTTTCGGGGATTTTTTCGCGTGCTACCGTGCGGCCAGTTCTGCACGTCGGCGGGTGTAAATCAGGTTCTGTGCCGGGGTGAATTTCTGGCGATTATCATCCCGCGAGGCCGCATCAGGTCTGAATCCGATGGCCGTTAAAATGTCGCTGTCCTGCGCGGAATAATTAATTTTTTCACCTGCGGCCAGCCACACCGACAGGGCTTCACGCAGATAATCAACCGAGTGCTGCATGGCGCTCTGTTTTACTGCGGGGAGCTGTTCGTGATATCCCATCAGCTCAGGTGCCAGCGTGGCGGCCAGCTCCGCGCCGTGCTGCTGCATAAAGTCATGGAGCCGGTTGCGGATGCTGATGTGCTGCACCTCCTCATGTGAGCGGATATAGCGACCGGCGGCCTGATTAATCTCCCACCTTTTCACGTCGATATTGTCGCGCAAATCCTGCATTCTGCGCGGGATTTGTTCGTCACCGGCAAGGAGCTGTTCACGGTATTCCCGTTCAAGATCGGCCAGTTCGGCTTTACGTTTCAGCCAGGTGTTTTTGTTCGTCTGACAGGCCTCAAAGGCCTGCTGTATGGTCACAGTGGTCACGTGTTTCTCTCCTGATTAATGCCGGAACGGCGAACTGTAGCAGCCCTGCACCTTACGCGGCGGTGGTGGCGCCACCGGCGCGGGGTCGGGTTTCTCCGGGGCGGCACGTATCACACCGTCAACCGACTCGATGGTGCGGAAAGTGGCCGAACATTCGATATTGGTACACTGGTGATAACGTTGTTTGACGTTTTCCGACAGATAACGGCTGGTACGGACGTGCGCGGTCTTTTTGCAGAACGGACAGTGAAACATAATTCAGCCCTCTGCCTGTTCGTGGTCTTTTGCGGCCAGTTCAGCGGCAAGCTTCATCCGTCTGGCCGGGCTTCTTAACAGCGCCATATCAACCCCGGTTATGACCGGGCGATTCATGCCCGTTATGGACAGAACCGGCTCCTGCTCCATATCGAAATGATACAGGGCTGACTGCAGATTCAGGGCATCGCCCAGCTCGCGGGTCACGGTCGCACGCGGCGAGGTTTCTCCGCTCATTTCCAGCGACCGTATACGCAACAGGAAGGCACGTAACAGTGCAGGGCTGATACCGGCCAGCACTTTCTTCCATTCGCTGTTGGCGTAAGTGGTGAATGCTTTTTCGTGGGCGCTGATATAAGCCGTACCGGAGGAGCATGCGCCAAGCATGGCGAGGCCTTTGTCTTTCTCCAGCTCGGTAATCAGACCGGTGAACTCATCAGCCAGTTCTCGGCTGGCGATACGTTTACTGTGTTCAGCTTTCAGTTCAGGAGTGAGGTTGCCGCGCAGGGTTCGAAAGCGGCTGCGCCAGTCCTGTTCGGCCTGTGCGCTTTCACTGAGGGCAGTCTGTCGTTCCTGCTCACAACGCTGAATGGAAGCCTCAATGTCGCTGAGTTTACCCATGCTGGCCGTGTGTGCGTCTTTTGCTTCATTAAGTGCGGCCAGCGCACCGGCAATACGTTGTTCCGCGCCTTCATCCTGTTTACTGATAACGGTCTGCATGGCTTTGATAATGAGTTCGGGTTTCATGTTCAGGCTCTCCGTGTGTTCAACCTGAAATGATTCTGACGCCTCCTGCACAACAACACGATTCATTGCCGTTGTCAGAGTGCTGGCACAAACAGACCTTAAAATCAGGCTGGCCAGAGAAAGGTCGCAGGAAAACCTTACTCACCGTTTGTTTTTTTACTTATAACTATTCACCACTGTTCACCTTAAATAAAAAGATAAGTAATACAGTGAGTTAAGAGGTGAACAGTTGAAGGTCTGACTGTTCACTGTCTGTTCACCACTGTTCACCCTTCAGTTTGTTCAGCCAGCCAGCTACTTAGACTTTTTAGCAATTAAAAATAATAAATATATAAATAAAAGTAATTATCGGTTTGCCATTTTGTTATCAGAGATTGTCAACAATTGTCACTGTTTGCCACTGTATAAAAATCGCTCTGTTGTGTGGTGGAGTAATACAAAATGACTTGTTGCCCTGAA
>NZ_QZCS01000025.1 GCF_003594915.1 Enterobacter chuandaensis | reverse complement strand
TGTGGAGGCTTATCTTAGCGGCGAAAAAAGTTTTGTCAAACCTGATCTTAGGGAAAATCGCCTGATTGCCGATTCTGTCGTCAGTTTGTTGTAATTCCACACATCTTTTTAGGCAAAATACTTTGCAGGATTAGCATTTCTCCCCCATCATTTGAAATGGAGTTTCAACTTTTCTCGCTAAGGTCCATTTTGAACGTCACTGCCCCTCTGCGCCAGGCGATCATGCGCACGCCATGGTACGCAAAACGTAAAAGCTATCGTGTTCTGTTCTGGCGTGAAATCACCCCTCTTGCCGTGCCTATCTTCCTGGAGAATACCTGTGTTCTGCTGATGGGAGTGCTGAGCACCTTCCTGGTGAGCTGGCTGGGGAAAGAGGCTATGGCAGGGGTCGGGCTGGCGGACAGCTTCAACATGGTGGTGATGTCATTCTTTGCCGCCATCGATCTCGGGACGACGGTGGTGGTGGCCTTTAGCCTCGGCAAGCTCGATCCTAAGCGCGCACGCGAGGCAGCTCGCCAGTCGCTGATGATCATGACCCTCTTTTCGATCGTGCTGGCGGCGGTGATCCACTATTTCGGTAAAGAGATTATCGACTTTGTCGCCGGGGAAGCCACGAACGAGGTCAAAGACCTGGCGCTAACCTACCTCGAAATGACGGTCTTAAGCTATCCGGCGGCGGCCATCGCGCTGATTGGCAGCGGCGCGCTGCGTGGGGCGGGCAACACCAAAATACCGCTGCTGATTAACGGCGGGATGAATATCCTGAATATCATCATCAGCAGCGTGCTGATCTACGGCGCATTCTCGTGGGACGGGCTGGGATTCGTCGGGGCAGGGCTGGGGTTAACCATTTCACGCTATATCGGTGCGGCGGCCATCATCGGGGTGCTGATGACGGGCATTACGCCCTCGCTGCGTCTTACGCTTAAGAGCTATTTCCGGCCCTTTAACTTCGCCATTATCTGGGAAGTGATGGGGATTGGTATTCCCGCGAGCATTGAATCCGTGCTGTTTAACGGCGGCAAGCTGCTTACGCAGATGTTCGTTGCCGGAATGGGTACCGACGTCATCGCCGGTAACTTTATTGCCTTCTCCATCGCCTCGCTGATCAACCTGCCGGGTAACGCCCTGGGGTCGGCCTCGACCATCATCACCGGTAAACGGCTCGGGAAAGGGCAGATAGGTCAGGCGGAGCGGCAGCTGCGCCACGTGTTCTGGCTGTCGACGATTGGGCTGACGCTAATCGCCTGGGGCACCGCGCCGTTTGCCGGGCTGATGGCCGCGTTCTATACCCACGAAGAGGATGTGAAAGAGGTGGTGAAGATCCTTATCTGGCTCAACGCCGCCTTTATGCCGATCTGGGCGGCATCCTGGGTATTGCCCGCCGGGCTGAAAGGGGCGCGCGATGCCCGTTTTGCCATGTGGGTGTCCATGCTCGGCATGTGGGGGTGTCGCGTGGTGGCAGGTTATACCCTGGGCGTGGTGCTCGGCTGGGGCGTGGTTGGCGTCTGGCTGGGGATGTTCCTTGACTGGGCCGTGCGCGGGGCGCTGTTCTACTGGCGCATGGTCAGCGGGCGCTGGCTGTGGAAATATCCGCGGCAAAATGCCTGACAATTGCGCGAAGTGGAGAATAAATCGGCAAACGATCGGAAATATGCATTCTGCCTTTGACATCCCGGGGGAGCATCGATAATATGCGCCCCGTTCACACGATTCCTCTGTAGTTCAGTCGGTAGAACGGCGGACTGTTAATCCGTATGTCACTGGTTCGAGTCCAGTCAGAGGAGCCAAATTTAAAAAGCCTGCTTTTAAAGCAGGCTTTTTGCTTTTCTGCGCAAGGTAAATGCCAGACCGCACGAAATTACACGCCAATCGGTGCCGTCGCCGCCTCCAGCCACGCGCGCGCCTCGCTATTCACCCGCGGTGACAGCGCCTCACGCACCTGCTGGTGATACTCATCCAGCCACTGCTTTTCCTGCTCGCTCAACAGATGCAATTCCACCTGGCTCAAATCAATCGGGATCAGCGTCAGCGAGGCAAACCTGCAGAACCCCGGTTGGCTCTCCACAATTTCCACCTGGTTTTCAATACGAATACCGTGGCTATCGCCAAGATAATAGCCCGGCTCGATAGTCATGATATTTCCTGCCGCCAGCGGCCACGGGTTGACCTTTTTGGCGATGCGATGCGGGTTCTCATGGATCAGAAGCTGGTGGCCCACGCCGTGCCCGGTACCGTGATCGTAATCCAGCCCCATCTCCCACAGCGGACGACGCGCGAAAGCATCCAGCTGGTGCCCCTGAGTCCCGGAAGGGAACTGCAGGGTAATTAGCGACAGGAAGCCTCTCAGCACGGCGGTGTAGTGCAGGCGCTGCTGCGGGGGAACATTGCCCCACGCCAGCGTGCGCGTCGCGTCGGTGGTGCCGTTAGCGTACTGACCGCCCGAATCGTTCAGGTAAAAATGGTCATGACCGATGGGCTTATTGCTGGTCTCGCTTGAATGATAGTGGCACATCGCCGCATTGCTCGACGAGGCGGAAATGGTCGCGAAACTCTGCTCGATAAAACCGGGCTGCTGTTTGCGAAATGCCAGCTGCTGTGCCTGCACGTCCAGCTCTGTTAGCGGTTGTCCAGCCGCCGCACGCAGCGGCACTTCGCGGCTCAGCCAGGCCAGGAAGTTGACCCACGCGGCGCCATCCTGGTGATGGCACTCGCGATACCCTTCCAGCTCGACCGGGTTTTTGGTGGCCTTCATCAGGGTGATGGGATCGGTTCGCCAGACAATTTCTCCGCGCGGTTCAATGGCGAAGCGCAGGGCGACAGGCGCGGAATCGGCATCAACCATCACCCGCTTACCTTCAGCAAGCTGCTGACAGCGTTCGATAAAGGTGTCCTGCGGCGCAATCGAGAAGGCGTTCAGAACAGCGTCAGGGAGTTCTGCGAGCTTATTGTCGTTAACAAACCACTCAACGCGACCGTCACGGCCAAGCAGGGCAAAGGAGAGCGGCACCGGACTGGTGGGAATATCTGAGCCGCGCACGTTGAGCAGCCACGCAATGTTATCCGGCAGCGTAACGGCCAGGTAGTCAGCATCGTTCGCGGCCAGCACGGCGGCAACGCGCTGACGTTTGTCCTCACTGGTTTCACCGCTTATCTCTACCGGCATTTCACGGATACGCCCCGCCGGCGCGGCAGGGCGGTCAGTCCATAATGTATCAAACGGTGAGGCATTCAGCGGCACCAGCTCGCACGGCGTGGCAGACAGGTGTTCGAACTCGGAATTCGTCATCAGCAATGGGTCAAAACCGATGCGCGTGCCCGCCTCAACGTTTGCCGTGAGCCAGTCTGCAAGCGGCTCATTGTGCAAATGATGAATTTCAATCTCGTCCATATTGACCTGAACGCGGGCCTGCACCTGATAGCGCCCGTCGACGAACAGCAGCGCTTTGTCCTTCAGTACCAGCGCGACGCCAGCAGAGCCGTCAAAGCCCGTCAGCCAGGCCAGCTTTTCGTCGTACGGCGCGCAGTATTCGCTCTGCCAGGCATCCGCGCGAGGGACGATCGTCCCGTCGAGATGATGGGCTTCCATCCACTGACGCAGGGCGGATAACGGTGATGTTGTGTGCATGGTTTTTCCTTATTGTTATTAGCGGAACGGCGGCTCGTTGAAGGTGCGCAGCTTGCGTGAATGCAGTCGGTCGCCTTCCGCCCGCAGCAAATCAATGGCGCGAATGCCAATCTGAAGATGCTCAGAAATAGCCCCTTCATAGAAGCGGTTGGCCTGGCCCGGCAGCTTAATTTCGCCGTGCAGCGGCTTATCGGACACGCACAGCAGCGTGCCGTAAGGAACGCGGAAGCGATATCCCTGCGCGGCGATGGTGGCGCTCTCCATATCAATCGCCACCGCGCGGCTCAGGTTGAAGCGCAGCGCGGAGGCGGAGTAACGCAGCTCCCAGTTGCGGTCATCCGTCGTCACCACCGTACCGGTACGCAGGCGCTGTTTGACCTCTTCACCCGGCATGCCGCTCACCTCCTTGGTGGCGTCGTAGAGCGCGCGCTGTACTTCGGCGATGCTCGGGATCGGGATGTCCGGCGGCAGTACCGCATCCAGCACGTGGTCGTCGCGCAGATAGGCATGGGCCAGCACGTAGTCGCCAATCAGCTGGCTTTCGCGCAGGCCGCCGCAGTGGCCAATCATCAGCCACACGTCCGGGCGCAGCACCGCCAGATGGTCGCAGATGGTCTTGGCATTTGACGGGCCCACGCCGATGTTGATCAGGGTGATCCCCTGACCGTCGGCGGTGATCAGGTGCCAGGCGGGCATCTGGTGTTTTTTCCACGCCAGGTCGGAGATGGCCTGCTCGGGCGCTTCGGTCTCTGCGGTGATCCAGATCCCGCCTGCGCAGGAGAGGGCGATGTACGGACTGTCCGGATCGAGGATCTGGCTACAGCCCCAGCGGACAAACTCATCCACGTAGCGGGTGTAGTTGGTAAACAGCACAAACGGCTGGAAATGCTCGGCGGGTGTGCCGGTGTAGTGGCGCAGGCGCGCCAGCGAGAAGTCCACGCGGCGAGCGTCAAAGTGCGAAAGTGGCGAAAATTCTGCCGGATGATAAATCCCGTCAGCCGTCTCATCGCCAATCTGCGAAAGCTCGGTCGTCGGGAAGTGGCGGGTCAGCCCCGCGCTCATGGAGCGATCCAGGGTTAACGCTGAACCGTCAATCACGTACGGATATGGGATCTCATGCTGCGAAGGCTCCACGGCAATGTGCGCGCCGTAATCCTGGTACAACAGCGTGAGCTGTTCTTCAAGATAGGGGCGGAACAGTGCAGGGCGGGTGACGGTGGTACTGTAGCAGCCGGAGTGGGTAAAGCGGGCGTAGGCGCGGGTCTTCGGCGTCGTGCTTGCGCTGCCGTCCCAGGTTACAGAGAGCGATGGATAAACAAAAAGGCCCGCGTTTCTGGCCTTTTGATCGGGGAGTTTCCCTGTTTCGATGTATTCGCTAATGGCGCTGCGCAGCGCATTGACGGACTGTTCATACAGCGCGTCGAGTTTTTCCAGCGCCTGAGCCGGGGTCAGGCTGGAGCCCTTATTATTCATCTCTGTCTCCTTGTTCCACAGGTGTGCGACTCTACCCGATAGTATGTCACACGCCTGTGAAACAAAAGGGAGATCAGGCGTGGCTCGACTCTTTCATCAGTAGCGCTGTTGCCGCCGACAGCAGGCAACCCGCCAGCAGATAGATCGCCACGCTGTGCCAGTTTCCGCCGGAGAAGGTGACCAGCGCGGCGGCGATAAACGGCGTAAACCCGCCGCCGACCACGCTTGCCACCTGGTAGCCCACGCCTGCGCCGCTGTAGCGATAGCTGGCCCCGAACAGTTCGGTAAACATCGGCTGCTGCACGCAGACCACCATATCGTGGGCGATGTTAGCGAGCATGATGGCGAAGAAGACAATCCAGAAGACCGACTGTGCCTCCAGCGCCATAAAGAACGGCCAGGCGCTGAGGGTGCCAATCAGCGCCCCGGTGATATAGACCCGGCGACGACCAAACCGGTCTGCCAGCCAGGCGAAGCAGGGGATAGTCAGGCAGCTGATCCCGCCGACCACCAGACCGATATTCAGGAACAGTTCACGCGGCAGACCGAGGTTCTGCGTCGAGTAGTTCAGGGCAAACGCGGTAACGATATACATCGTCAGCAGTTCGCACAGGCGCAGGGCGATAATTTTCAGAAAAGCGCCAGGATGCCGGACGAGGGCTTCCATCACCGGAAGACGTTTTTTGACGGCTGGTTTTTCCTGCTGCTTTTCGAACTCTGCCGACTCCTCCATCCCGTTGCGGATCCACAGCGCGGCAATGACCAGCACAATGCTGAAGATGAACGGAATGCGCCAGCCCCAGCTCAGGAACTGCTCGTCGGTGGTGAGCTGGCTGATTAACGATACCAGCCCGGTGGAAAGGAGCAGGCCCACACCGTACCCGACCTGCACGCCGCTGCTGTAAAACGCTTTCCTGTTTTTAGGCGCGCTCTCGACGGATAACAGCGCCGCGCCGCCCCATTCGCCGCCTACGGCGAAGCCCTGGATGGCGCGCAGCGTCACCAGCAATACCGGCGCCCACCAGCCAATGGCGGAAAACGAAGGGAGTATGCCAATCAGCGCGGTGGCGATCCCCATCATCCAGACGGTGAGCATCAGCATGCGCTTGCGGCCAAGCCGGTCACCGAAGTGGCCAAAGATCACCCCGCCCAGCGGGCGAAAAAGAAAGCCGACGCCGAAGGTGGCAAACGCGGCGAGCGTGCCCATCGCGGGGCTGACCTGAGGGAAGAATTCACGGTTAAACACCAGCGCGGCGGTGATGCCGTAAAGCAGAAAATCGTACCAGTCGACGACGGCACCCGCGAAGCTGCCGAGGGCGGCGCGGCGGGCACGGTTGAGCGAAGGTGTCTCCTCGTTGGGATGTGTGGAGGTGAGAGTGGAGTCCATAGTTGTCCTGTCTACACGTATTTTTTAATTATTGGTATAAGAAAAAGTCACTCACATAGCTGCCGTCATATAAACGGAATCTATGAGACTACCGCGACAGGGGGGCTGTGCAAACTGATTTTATTTCCTGATGGTGCCGGGCGGGGCAGGCTGCCCTCACGCATCCGGCAAAACCGTAAAACGTTCGTTTACTAATGTGCAACAGACCGTTTAGTTTATTATTGTTCTCATTGTGAAGCGCTTTCGATAAATTCGTATTACTCCAATTTCTGGTTTATACGAATATGAATAAAACGCTATCTATGCCCCTGGTGGTATTAATTGCATGCCTGTCCGTGGGCGGATTAATTTCTACCGATATCTTTTTACCTGCGCTGAGTGAAATGCAATTATTTTATAAGGTCACCGAGGCGCAAATTCAGGATGCTATCGCCCTGTTTTTATTTGGCGTTGCGTTTTCACAGCTGGTGTATGGGCCGTTAAGCGACAGTCTGGGGAGAAAGAAAACGCTTGTTGCGGGGCTATTAATCTGGCTGGTTTCGACGGTCGGGGTTATTTACTCTACCCATATTAATGAGTTGCTTGTTTTACGCTTATTACAGGGCATCGGCTCCTGCGCCGGTATCACCGTTAGCCGGGCGATTATTAATGACATGTTGGATAAGAAGTCTTCGGCCCAGCTTTATCTTGTCATATTTCCCTTTGTCGGGATGTCACCGGCTATTGCACCCATGATCGGCGGCGTGTTAACCCAACATTTCGGCTGGAAATCCTGTTTTATCTTTTTGACCTTGTTTATTGTCATGACGCTGGGACTGTGTCTCACCGCGTTGCGCGAAACGTTACCGCCTGAAAAAAGGCAAAAGCTGAGCGTGATGGCGGCCATGGTTAATACCCTTGTAGTGTTAAGAAACCGGCAGTTTTTGTTTTATGCCGCCATTCCCTGTTTCGCTTACGCGGCCTATTTTTCCTATATCGTCGAGTCGCCCTTTTTGCTGGGCAAGCTCGGGCTTTCACCGCTTTATATCGGTTACACCTATATTTTGCTTTCCGTAAGCTACGTGGCGGGGAATCTTATCGCTAAAAAAAGATCTCGCCAGGCGGGTATTGAAGAGACCATTCGCCTTGGGTATCGCATTTTTGTCATCGGCGGCATCGTCTTTGCGCTTCAGATGTACTTAAGCCCCGTGCCATTGTTCACCAGCATTATCTCCATCGGCATTCTGACCTTTGGCAATGGCTTCCTGCTGCCGTTGGGTACGGCGTCTGCCATCGCGGCGCATCCGCAGGCGTCAGGTACCGCCTCGGGGGTGATGGGGGCATTGCAGCTTGGCAGCGCAGGGCTCGCAACCTTCCTGATTGGAAAACTCTCAGCCCATGCGCCCGTCATGACCGCGCTGATTATTGCCTGCGTCTGCGCGGTGGGTTTCCTGGTTTATGTTTTTGGTCAATATGGTTTTATGGAATTTGTCTCCAGTAAAGAGAGTAATATCAATGATTAATAATATCGATGTCACATTAAGGGACGGCGGGTATCAAAACAATTTCAGCTTCCCCGTAGACTACGCAATTAAGCATGTGCGCGCACTGGTGGGCAGTGGCGTTGAATGGATAGAAATAGGTTACCGAAACGGTTCGTTTAAACCCATCGCGGATATTGGTTTAACCGGAATGTCTCCCGATAATTATATTCAGGCGATACATGATGCCGTGCCCGAGGCGAAATTAGTGGTCATTGCCCACCCTCATAATATTACCCGACAGGATATTATTAGCCTGCGAAAAAGCGGCGTTGCGCTGCTGCGGATCTGTATCAAAACCGATAATCCCCAACCCGCGCTGGAAATGTGTGAGGTGGCGAAAGAAAACGGTCTGCATGTGAGTATGAACTTTACGCGAGCCAGCCAAATTAACGCGAAGACGCTTGTTGACGTGGCCTTGCAGTGTGAGAAAGCCGGGGCCGATATTATTTGCATCGCGGATTCTAACGGCAGCTTGCGGCCTGAGCAGACGGCGCGTCTGGTCAACCTGCTTAAATGCACCACGCCGCTTGAGGTGGGATTCCACGCGCACGATAACCTGGGGCTCGCCATGGCCAACTCCATTGAAGCCGTAAAGGCCGGCGCGACCTTTATTGATAGTTCCCTGACCGGGATGGGAAAAGGGGCGGGAAATCTGGCGATGGAAACCTGGCTGTCGCTGTGTAATTTCAACGAAGGCAAAGAGCGTTATCACACGGAGTGGATATTTAATCAGGTGCATCAGCTGGTCTCGAAGGAATTCTACAACGCGTCTTACCGCAGCGTCGTGGATATGATCCTTGGGGTGAAAAATCTCAGCGTCGAAAACCGGAAGATGGTGGAAGAGACGCTGACGACAGAAAGCCAGAGAACCTTCAGCGCGACGAATAACGTGATCACAGGAACGGCAGCATGAAATTACAGGATGCGGTGATACTGGCGCCGGTAATGCCTGCCTGGGACGGCGGAGCGTTTTGCGCTCCGCTGGTGACCTTGCTCGAAGAGAAGGGATTTTCCGTCACGCTCGTTGATACGCTGAGCCTGATTACGAACGATGAGCCGCAGAGCGCGATTGACGCACTTTGCCAGAAGCTAAATGACCAGGTCAAACGCCCCTGGCTGCTGGTGGGGTTTGCGATGGCAGGCACGCTGGTGCAGCTGCTGGCGCACCGTTTACGCGGCGTAGCGGGCGTTATGAGCGTGAGTGCCCCCGGTTTTGCCGATGAGAAATTAACGCAGCGGCTGGTTCGTCTTATTGCACTGCTGGAAAAAGGCGAACTCGGTTCGGCCATGGATAGTCTGCATCACTATGTCCTGCCCGAAGGTCAGCCTGCGCCGCAGGAGAAATTTTCCCTGCCAGATGCAGAGAAAATGGCGGCGATTAAGCGAATGCTCACCGGCTTCTCGCTGCTGTTAAAGATGGACGCCCGCGCGGATATTGCCGCCTATGACGGCAACTACCTGGCGATTGTGGGTGAAAAATCCCAGCTGGCCTCATGGGAAAACCAGGCCCACAGCCCACGAACCCAGCACTATTACAAACGCATTCCCGGCGCGGGGATGCGCCCGTGGAATGACAATCCTGCTGCGGTGAATGCGCTGCTCAACGAATGGATCGATACCTTATGAAAAAAAATGTTCTGGTTTTACCGGGAGACGGTATTGGTCAGGAAGTCTGCGATGCCGCGTTGCCCGTTATCGATGCGCTGGATCTTCCCATCAACCTGACCTTTGGGGAAATAGGCTGGTCCTGCTGGGAACGCGAGGGCAATCCTGTTCCGGCCCGCACATGGGAACAAATTGCGGAGGCGGACGCGGTGCTGCTGGGGGCCATCACCAGCAAGGGGAAAGTTCAGGCTCAGGAGGCGCTGCCCGTAGCGCTCCGGCAGAAAGGCATTGAGTATGTTTCACCGGTGATTCAGCTCCGTCAGCGGCTTGGGCTCTATGCCAACATCCGCCCGGTGAAATACGTGACGGGGGATCGACGTCCTTTCCGCTGCTGTGTGATCCGGGAAAACACCGAGGGGTTGTACGCCGGAATGGATTTTAAAGGTGTCGGTGCGAACGTAGCCAGCTGGCTTAAACACCCGAACCTCGAAAAATATGGCCCGCAAGAGGCGGCATGGTCAGTGCGTTTGCAAACGCGCTATGGCCTGGAGCGCCTGTTTCAGACAGCCTTTGACTATGCCCGCCAGCACCACTTTTCACGCGTCACGTTTGCCGATAAACCCAACGTCATGCGCGAAAGCGGCCATTTTGCGGCAACAATTTTTCATGAAGTGGCCGCGCGCTTTCCAGACATTCGGGCGGATATTCATAACGTGGATGCGATCGCCCTCTGGCTGGTGCGTAAGCCTCACGAGTTTGGCGTGATTGTCGCAGAAAATATGTTTGGCGATATCTTGTCGGATCTGGCCGCCGGTGTGATGGGCGGGCTTGGTCTGGCGCCCAGCGCCAACATTGGCAGCGAGGTGGCCTATTTTGAACCCGTCCACGGCAGCGCGCCGGGGATGGCGGGGCAGGGAAAAGCCAATCCGTGTGCGATGTTCTACACGATTGCACTCATGCTGGCTTACCTGGGCTTTGAGGCGCAGGCGGAAAAACTGCAGCAGGCTGTCGATCGCGTTGTTCGTGACGGGAAGGTAGCCACCTACGATTTAGGCGGCCAGGCGACAACGGAGGAGATGGCAAAGGCGATTATCGACGCCCTGGTTCAGCCAGCCATCGCGAAAACGGCCAGCGTGATCGCGATTGGTGATGAGCTCCTGTCCGGGCAATGCCTTAACACGAACCAGCAGGCTATCAGCCAATGCCTTGAAAAGGCGCATTATCAGGTCAGATTTCAGGCGACCTGTGCAGACAACATCCCGCAGATAAGCTCGGTGGTGACGGGGCGTATCGGGCAGGACGATCTCATTGTGGTGTGCGGCGGTCTTGGCCCAACCTCCGACGATAAAACCCGTGAGGCGATTGCTCAGGTCCTGAACAAACCGCTGGTACACAACGAAGAGACGTGGAAAACCATTGAGCGCCGTCTCGTGACGTTCGGGGTGAAAAACGATCCTTCAAACCGTCTTCAGGCACGTTTCCCGGAAGGCGCATCCATTCTGGATAACGCTTCCGGTACCGCTCCTGGGTTCAGCGCATGCGTGGCGGGTAGCCAACTGGTGGTTCTGCCGGGGCCGCCTTCCCAGGCGTTGCCGATGCTGGAAGAGACGCTGGCAAACAGCGTGGAAGCCGGGCCTGAAAGGCAAAAGCACAGCTGGACCCTGCTCGGCATCAGCGAGAGCGAGGTCGGTTCTATCGTCAGCTCGCTGGTCACCTCCACGGACTGGGACAGTCATTTCTTATGGAAAAGTCCTTACGTCATTGTTCAGATTGAGACGCCTGAGCATCTGCCTCTGCCGCTTTCGGTGAGGCAAAGTCTGGACAGGGCGCTGCGTCCTTATCTGGTGAGTAAACGGAATAAAACGGCGGGAGAAATACTGCGGGGGGCGTGCAGTATCTGCTGGCATACGCCGGATGCAGACCTCCCGGCGTATTTGCCCGCCGGAGCCCTGTCCCGAAAGGGAGAGCCGATGGTCAGGATGGAGGTGACGGTCAGCCCTTCGCTTTCCGAGCTTCTGAACAGCGAAGCCCATCTGGGGAAAATGACCCTTTCGGTCCGTCATCAGAATGGTCAGGCGCATCAGATGACGTTTCCGATGAACAGAATACTGCTCGCGCAAACCCTGCCGGAATATGCCGCCTGGTGCGCCTTAAAAACCCTGACAACACAACATGGATAATTCGACAATGACGATTCACCCGACGCTTCAGTCGCGCCTGCTGGCGCTGGACACGGCAGCCATTTCGGATGCGCTGGACAGTTTATACATTGCGGGAGGCCTTGCGGGCATAAAGCTGCAGGCCGGGGGCAGAAAGCTGGCAGGGCCTGCCTGGACCGTCAAATATGAAGCCTGCGTGGCGGAGAAAAATCAGTTTATGAATGCCGGGAACTATATCGATCAGGTTCCGGCTGGCGCGGTCATCGTTGTGGACAATGGCGGCCGTACGGACTGCACCAGCTGGGGCAATATTCTGACCACCAAAGCCGTGCTTAAAGGCATCGCAGGGTCCGTCATCTACGGCTCAGCCAGGGACATTGCAGACATTCGTCAGATGAATTACCCACTGTACGCCAGCAATATCTATATGGTTTCCGGCAAGAACCGGGCGCGGATCACTGCGGTGCAGTGTGCGCTGCAGATTGAAGGGGTGACGGTCTGCCCCGGCGACTGGATTTTCGGCGATGAGAATGGCGTTCTGGCGATCCCCGCTGAACATCTGGAGGAGGTGATCCGTCGGGCAGAAAACGTTGAGAAGACGGAGCGTGAAATCATCAACGCAGTGCGTGAAGGCACCTCGCTCGACGTCGCCCGAAAAACGCTTGGCTACCACGTTCCCTGGGAAGCAAAAGCATGACACGCCCGTTTTTTGACTACTGGGCGTCCCGCTTGCGCTTTCTGGACGTGCACTATCACGCGCGCCCGGACAGCTATCAGCGGCGTTATTCTGCCATGGAGGCCGGAGAGCGTTACGCACAGCTTCAGGGGGGCGTGGTGCTTAAGAACCACCTGGGGAGCGTCAGCGCGCTGGCATCGGCAATGCAGGAGAGGGGGCTGCCCGTCTTTGGCTCGGTCGTGCTGAATGCGGCAGCCGGGGGAATAAACCTTAACGTTGTCCGCCAGGCGCTGAGTCAGTATCAGTTTGACGGCGCGCCCAGGCTGCTCGTGCATTTGCCAACCGTGGTTCCAACGACGCATAAAAGCGGGTTATCCCGGACGTTCAGTAACGAGTACGCCCGGCATTTCGCCGGGCAGCCGCTCTCGATTGCGGACGATGAGGGTGAATTACGTTCTGGTGTAAAAACGCTCATCCATTTTGCCCGGCATCATGACGTTGTGCTCTCTTCAGGACATGCGACGAAAGACCAAACGCTGCGTCTGATTGAGGCCGTTGAGCGCGTGGGCGGCTGCAGGCTGATGCTGAACCAGCCTGCGAATCCGATGACGGGATTTACCGCCCGGGAACTGCGCGCGCTCGGCGAACACGAGTGGCTCTTTGTTGAGCAGTGCGCCCTGACGGTCTACTTAGGCTATCAGCCCCTCGACGATCTCTATGAGGTACTGACGGGAGTGCATAACCTGGTTTACAGCTCGGATCTGGGCCAGCCGGGCCAGCCCGACATTGATGAGTGGCTGGAGGACAGCCACCGCTGGTTCAGAGAGGCCGGGCTGGGGGAGGCACGCATTGATGAGATCACGCGGCTGAACCCGCTCAGGATGCTGGCGCCGGGGCCGTTGCCAGGTTAAGCGTGCGGAGGAAATCAATAAATGCCTGTTCCTTCGGTGAGGGGTGAGGATTGATATGCACCACATACATGGGAAGAGGGGCAGGCATAAAGGCATCAAGGGCGGTGATGATATCTCCTGATTCCATTCCCGCTCGCACGGTGAATTCCGGCAGGTAACAGATCCCCAGCCCATGATGCACCATATTGCACAGGTCGAGGCTGTTACTCACTCTGGAAACGTAATGAGGGCGGATCTCAACCAGTTCATCGTCGATGATAAACTTCCAGCTGCGTCGATGGTTATCGAAATGCAGAAGGCAGGTATGCTGGCGCAGCTCATCAGGATGTTGCGGAATGCCGTGCTGCTGCGCGTAGCTTCGCGAAAGACAGGTATATTTTCGCCAGTAGCCAATCAGGGTGTAATAAAGGTTGCTGTCGGGGAGCGGCCCGCACTGAAGCGCCAGATCGAAGCCGTGGCTGAACAGCTCCATACAGTGATTTCCGGTCACGATATCCAGCTTCAAATTTGGATAACGCGCCAGGAAGGCGCCGAGGTGCGGAATAACGTGCTGGTTGCTGATTGAATGGGGGATCCCCACCTTGAGATTACCGCCAATTTCGTTACTGAGGCTTTTGACATCCCTGAGACAGGACTCATATTCATCAATAATGAGCAGGCAGCGTTGATAAAATTGCTCACCGGCCGTCGTCAGAGAAATGCGACGCGAATTGCGTTTAATAAGCTGCGCGTTTACCTCGCTTTCCAGCTTTTCAATTCTGCGGCTTATCATGGCCGGAGAGAGTTTCATGGCCATCGCGGCGGCGCGGAACCCCTGACACTCTACGACCATTCTGAAGGCTTTCATATTTTCCAGCATTGTGTCCTCCTGACCCGGTCTGGTATCGCTATTCTCGCATTATTTCATCAGCATGTTGTGCTGGTTTTTCTGACAAAGCGTTATCGCCACGTGACTATTCTGACAAATTTCGCAGCGGGCAGTTATAGTTAGCCTGTGACCATCCGGTTTATCGCAGGGAAACTATGATTCGCTTATTCTCGCTCGCGCTAATGCTTGCTGCCGTAACGCCCGGTGCACTGGCCGTTACGTATCCACTTCCGCCTGAAGGCAGTCGTCTTGTCGGTGCTCCTGTTACGGTTGTGGTTCCCGAGGGAAATACCCGGCCACTGGAGTATTATGCCGCTCAGCACGGGCAGGGGCTGAGCAACCTGCTGGAAGCGAACCCGGGCGTGGATCCTTTTCTGCCAAAAGCCGGAACGACCTTAACCATTCCCCGGCAGCTGATTTTGCCCGACACCGTTCGCGAGGGGATCGTTGTTAACGTGGCGGAAATGCGCCTCTACTATTATCCGCCGGGCAGCAATACCGTGGAAGTGTTGCCCATCGGCATCGGTCAGGCCGGTCGCGAAACCCCGCGTAACTGGGTGACGGCCGTTGAGCGCAAGCAGGAGGGGCCAACCTGGTCTCCGACGCCGAATACGCGCCGCGCCTATGCGGCAGAGGGGAAAACGCTTCCGGCATTCGTGCCCGCCGGGCCGGATAACCCGATGGGGCTGTATGCGATTTATATCGGCAGGCTGTATGCCATTCACGGCACAAACTCCAATTTCGGCATCGGGCTGCGGGTGAGCCAGGGCTGTATCCGTCTGCGTAACAACGACATTAAATATCTTTTCGATAACGTTCCCGTGGGAACCCGCGTGCAGCTTATCGATCGGCCCGTTAAAGTCACTACCGAGCCGGACGGCAGCCGCTGGGTGGAGGTTCATGAGCCATTATCACGTAACCGCGCGGAGTTTGAATCGACCCGAAAAGTGCCTCTGCCGATACCGGCCGTACAGCGAACGCAGTTGATAAACGAGGGCGCGGGTGCGGAACTGGAACGTCGGTCGGGAATGCCGGTTAAGATAGGCATGTGAAGCCCTTTTCGCCCGGTGGCGCTGCGCTTACCGGGCCTACAATCCCGTAGGTCGGGTAAGGCGAAGCCGCCACCCGACAATTTTACCCGATGCAGAAAAGCAAAAAGCCTGCTTTAAAAGCAGGCTTTTCAAATTTGGCTCCTCTGACTGGACTCGAACCAGTGACATACGGATTAACAGTCCGCCGTTCTACCGACTGAACTACAGAGGAATCGTGTGAACGGGGCGCATATTATCGACCTGCGTTCGCCTTGTCAAAGGGTGGATCACCGCCTTTTGATCGTTTGCTGACAAAATCGGCAAAGTGATGTTTTTGACAGCGAAAATGCACCGTCATGGTGCGGATATACCTCTAATGGGGCAGATCGTAATCTGCTGTTTCAGTAATAAAACCACACCCTGTGATTAGGTTTCCTTATTTTCAGGCGTTTAGCGAACAATTCAGACCACCCGGTAAAAGTGGCATCCATATTGCAAAAGCCTGTTCAACAACGACAGCCGGTTCCGGCAAAGCATTTCGAACAGGGGGCAAAATGAACTTAAGACGACTGAAATACTTCGTAAAAATCGTCGATATCGGCAGCCTGACTCAAGCAGCAGAAGTGCTGCATATCGCGCAGCCTGCGCTGAGCCAGCAGGTGGCTACTCTGGAAGGCGAGATGGATCAGCAATTACTGATCCGCACCAAACGCGGCGTGACGCCAACGGAAGCGGGTAAAATCCTGTATACCCATGCCCGTACTATCCTGCGCCAGTGCGAGCAGGCGCAGCTGGCGGTGAACAACGTAGGACAGACCCTGAGCGGGCATGTGTCCATCGGCCTGGCGCCGGGAACGGCGGCGTCCTCTATCACCATGCCGCTGCTGCAGGCCGTGCGCGCTGAGCTGCCGGAAGTGCTGGTTTATCTGCATGAAAACAGCGGTTCAGTACTGAACGACAAACTGCTTAACGGCCAGCTGGACATGGCGGTCCTGTACGATCGCTCCCCGGTCGCCGGGATCACCAGCCAGCCGCTGCTGAAAGAAGATCTCTACCTCGTTGGCACCCGCGATTGTCCGGGGCAGAGCGTAGACCTCACCGCCGTGGCAGAGATGAACCTCTTCCTGCCGCGCGACTACAGCGCCGTGCGCGTGCGTGTGGATGAAGCGTTCTCACTGCGACGCCTCACGGCCAAAATCATCGGTGAAATTGACTCGATCTCCACCCTGACCGCAGCCATTGCCAGCGGAATGGGCGTCACCGTACTGCCGGAATCCGCAGCCCGCTCGCTGTGCAGCGCGGCGAACGGCTGGATGGCGCGCATCACCACACCGTCCATGAGCCTGCCGCTGTCGCTGAACATGTCCGCACGCGGCTCGCTGTCGCCGCAGGCGCAGGCGGTTAAAGAGATTTTAATGTCGCTGGTCAGCAAGCCATCGCTTGAGAACCGTGAACTGCAGCTCGTGAGCTGATATTCCATAAAAGCATAAGATGCTGGTTTTTATTATTTGTTCTGCAGCACAGCTGACTCTAACAATAGCGTTATGTCAGATGCGCCGGAGTGAATCGTGAATTTCCAGCAACTTAAAATTATCCGTGAGGCGGCCAGGCGGGACTACAACCTGACCGAGGTCGCCAATATGCTTTATACCTCTCAGTCCGGCGTCAGCCGCCATATCCGTGAGCTGGAAGAGGAGCTGGGCATCGAAATTTTTATCCGTCGCGGCAAGCGCCTGCTTGGCATGACGGAGCCCGGTAAAGCGTTGCTCACCATCGCTGAGCGGATCCTCAACGAGGCCAGCAACGTGCGTCGTCTGGCCGATCTCTTTACCAACGATGCCTCCGGCGTGCTCACCATCGCGACCACCCACACCCAGGCGCGCTACAGCCTGCCGCCGGTGATCAAAGCCTTCCGCGAAATTTTCCCCGACGTCCGTCTGGAGCTTATCCAGGGCACGCCCCAGGAGATTGAAGTGCTGCTGCAAAGCGGTGGGGCGGACATCGGCATTGCCAGCGAACGCCTGAGCAACGACCCGCTGCTGGTGGCTTTCCCCTGGTTCCGCTGGTACCACAGCCTGTTGCTCCCACTCGATCATCCGCTAAATCAGGTTTCACCGCTGACGCTGGAAGCGATCGCGAAATGGCCGCTGATTACGTATCGCCAGGGCATTACCGGGCGCTCGCGCATAGACGAGGCCTTCAACCGCAAAGGGCTAACGCCGGACGTGGTGCTGAGCGCGCAGGATTCTGATGTCATCAAAACCTACGTCGAGCTTGGGCTGGGCATTGGCCTGGTGGCGGAGCAGTCCAGCGGTGAACGCGAGGACGGGAGCCTGGTGCGCCTGGATACGCGGCATCTGTTTGACGCCAATACCGTCTGGCTCGGCCTCAAGCGCGGGCAGCTGCAGCGTAACTATGTGTGGCGCTTTATCGAGTTGTGCAATGCAGGGCTGTCGGTGGACGAGATCAAACGTCAGGTAATGGAGCCGGAAGAAGTGGCGATTGATTATCAGATTTAGATGCTGGCTTGCCCGTTAGCGCTGCGCTGGCCGAATCAGGGGGCAGGGATGTCGTCACTTATTGTATGTGGTGGGGACATGCTGCTGCATCAACTCAACGATCCAGTCAATAAAAACGCGCAGCCTTGCGTTGACATGACGGTTCGGCGGAAATGCCAGGTACAGGGGCATTGGAGCAATACGCCAGCGTTCAAATAGCGGAATCAAGTCACCACGAGCCTGATGTGCTGCCGCCATATAGGCTGGCAGCGCAATCACGCCTAATCCCGCGAGCCCAGCTTCGAGGTAAGCATTGCCATCATCCACTGCCAGCACATAGCTGCCCGCAATTTCAATACGTTCACTCTCACAGCGCAGTACCAGAGGATCAATCTTACCGGTGCGTGAGGACAAGAATCCCACGATGCGATGGGCCGTATTTTCCAGCTCTCGCGGATGCGCAGGGGCGCCAAGGCGTTCCACATAGCTCGGTGCGACGTAAACCCCGATTTGCAAATCGCCGACATGGCGCGCGATCAGGGACTGGTCATTGATTTCGCCGCCCCGCAGGACGCAATCCACGTTGTCGCCGATCAGATCCACTACCCGGTCACTCACGCCCATGTCGAACTGGATATCAGGGTAGCGCGCGTGAAAAGCCGGTAGCGCGGGAACCAGCACCAGGCGGGCGAGAGGAGTGGGCACATCTACCCGTAGCCGTCCCCGGGGCGTCATCGCCGCACTGGACAGGCTGTTTTCAGCATCTTCCATGTCCGCCAGCAGACGGATGACGCGCTCGTAGTAGACCGCGCCATCAGGCGTGACGCCGAGCCTGCTGGTGGTGCGATGGAGCAGCTTGACGCGCAGACGCGCTTCCAGCTGCTGAATAAGCTGCGTCACCGTGGTTTTGCTCATATGAAGCGTTTGGGCAGCCTTTGTGAAGCTGCCTGCCTCCACCACGCGAGCAAAGGCGCGCATCGCATCAAAACGATCCATCCCTTGTCCTCTCTTTTCACCGATTGTTTGGATATTACAAACAATGATGGACAAAGTCGCTTGTTTATCCGCCGGATCGGGCACCTGTAAAGTGTCTTTATGTTCACCGGGCAGATTTCGCCCCCATTGCAAAGGTACAAACATGACAACACGCGAAGCCGTTTTTCCCTTCGGACGCCAGGCGCTCTATGAGCGCAATCGGTATTCACCCGCCATCAAATCTAACGGCTTCCTGTTTGTTTCGGGGCAGGTGGGTAGCCGGGAAGATGGTTCGCCTGAGCCCGATCTAAAAGCGCAGATCCGGCTGGCGTTCGATAATCTTAATGCTGTTCTCACGGCTGCGGGCTGTACGTTCGATGACGTGGTTGACGTTACCCTTTTTGTCGTCGATCCCGAGTTAAACCTCGACGCTATCTGGAGTGTCCTGCCAGAATATTGGGGGGAAGCGCCTTACCCTACGTTGACCGGGATCGGCGTGACGTGGCTTTACGGATTCCAGTTTGAGATTAAGGTGATTGCCAGGTTACCCTGAGCGTTACGGGTCTTTCCGACGGTCAAAACAAGACAGAGGAAAATTTATGAAGGCAGCGGTTTATGACGTGGAAGGCGCTCCCGGCGTCCTGCAGTATGTCGATGTTCCGGAGCCGGTCGCAGGGCCTGACGATGTCCTGGTTTCTGTCGAGGCTATCTCGATTGAAGGGGGAGATCTGATCAACCGCCGCTCAACTCCGCCGCCTTTTCCTTCATGGATTGTCGGCTACGCGGCCGCGGGCACGGTTGTTGCCGTCGGGTCAAAAGTCCGTAGCCGCAGGGTGGGAGACAGAGTGACTGCTTTTAGCATGCAGGGATCGCATGCGGAACGTTGGGCTGTGCCTGCGGAACGAACCTGGCTTATACCAGACGGGGTGGATGCAGCAGAAGCGGCGGTGGCACCGATCTCCTTTGGCACAGCACATTATTGCCTCTTCACACGAGGCATGCTCCGGCACGGAGAAACCGTTCTGATTCAGGCTGCAGCGGGTGGCGTGGGGCTCGCGGCCGTTCAGCTTGCCTCACAAGCTGGTGCGACGGTCATCGCCGTGGCAAGCGGAACGCAGCGAAGCAGCCGGTTGCTTGAGCTGGGTACCGCTCATGTCGTGGATCGTGTAGAGAATAACGTCGTGGACAGTGTCCGACTGATCACCCACGGCACCGGTGTTGACCTCGTTATCGATCCGGTGGGGACGACGTTGCCTGCCTCGCTTTCTGCACTCGCGCCGGAAGGACGCCTCGTCTTCGTCGGTAACGCGGGCGGGGGCAGCCTGACAGCCGACTTATGGCCGGCAATGCAGTCTAACCAGACGCTCATGGGGGTATTCATGGGCCCCCTATTTGAAAGGCCTGAGGTTCGGGCAAGCGTGGACGAGATGTTGCAGGCTATAGCAGCAGGGCGCATCCAGGTTGTCATTGACCGCATCTTCCCTCTGGCTAACGCCGCCGCGGCCCATGAATACGCCGAGACAGCGAAACCGCTTGGCCGTATCGTTATGAAGCCGTGAGTGGAGACCTCAGCCTGACCCCATAATTCTCCCGGTACGGAAGCCGCCTCGCACTTCGTTCCCACCAGCACTGCCCTTTGATGGATAACGGCTTTCTGCCCACTTAATTACGAAAAGAACATCACCATGAATCTGATGGCTAATTGTACACCCCCCCTCTATGGATGTTATATTAAAATATAATATTCGGAGGTGCGCTATGTATAAAACTCGCCTGAAAAAGGTCGGCGGATCCATCATGTTGGCGGTTCCTCCCGCCGTGCTGAAAACGCTGGAGCTGTCGACAGACAGCGAAGTCGGTATGACCATTAATAATGGCTGCCTGATTATCGAACCCCAGAAACGACCTCATTATTCGCTTGAGGAACTGCTGGCGCAGTGCGATCCGCAGGCTGAAGTGAGCGAAGAGGATCGAGAATGGATTGATGCGCCTGCGGTAGGCAAGGAGATCCTGTAAATGGACAGAGGGGAAATCTGGCTTGTTTCACTGGATCCGATTGCTGGCCACGAGCAAAGTGGGAAACGTCCGGTACTCATCGTGTCGAAGGCATCGTTTAACAAACTGACCCGGTTACCGGTAGTGGTTCCCGTCACCAGCGGTGGAAGCTTTGCACGTACGGCCGGTTTCACCGTTTCGCTCGAAGGGGTGGGAACAAAAACAACGGGCGTTATTCGCTGCGACCAGCCCAGAACCATTGATATGGCTGCCCGGAACGGCATGCGGCTGGAACGCATACCTGACGCTGTGGTAAATGAGGTGCTTGCCAGGCTGGATGCGATTCTGAGTTAACATCAGAGAC
>NZ_QZCS01000024.1 GCF_003594915.1 Enterobacter chuandaensis | reverse complement strand
TCCCATTTTTTAGCACAAGTATTTTTTAGATCTTTTTTTCCGACTGCTGATTTTCCGCGCTTTTCGCTGAAATCCCGCCCGATTTGCTTAAATATTGACGTATTTTGCCTTGCCTCAATCCATTACTATGATCAAAGTCTTCTGTATAGCGCTCATTGTTAGAGGTAGATATGCCCGCAGTATTACGTCCTTATAAAGATCTGTTCCCCAAAAAAGGCGATCGCGTGATGATCGATCCCAGCAGCGTGATCATTGGTGATGTCCGAATGGCCGATGACGTCAGCATCTGGCCGCTCGTCGCCATCAGGGGAGATGTTAACTATGTGTCGATTGGCGCACGTACCAACATCCAGGACGGTAGCGTTCTGCATGTCACGCACAAATCCTCCTATAACCCGGAGGGCAATCCCCTGATCATTGGAGAAGAGGTTACCGTCGGCCATAAAGTGATGCTTCACGGCTGCACTATCGGAAACCGCGTACTTGTTGGCATGGGATCGATTTTGCTGGATGGTGTAATAGTAGAAGAAGATGTAATGATTGGTGCCGGTAGCCTGGTCCCGCAGAACAAACGGCTGGAGAGTGGCTATCTTTATCTGGGAAGCCCGGTAAAACAGATCCGCCCCCTGAAGGAGGCAGAGATCGAAGGGTTAAAATACTCGGCGAACAACTACGTTAACTGGAAGAATGACTATTTGGATCAGGACAACCAAACCCAGCCCTGATCGTCTTCCTGCTGATCGCGGATTAAATCGCTGGCTTCCTCTTCCAGATCCCAGCGATTTTCGCAAAATACCGCTATCGGGTCTGAACCGCCAAAACGACGCAACAGTGTTTCCCCATGAATGGCACAGGTCAGTTGCATACCCTGTACCAGCACCGGGAAACAAACCGCTTGTTTACTCTCATCCCAGTTCTCTCTGTCCGGGAAATGAATAGCCTGGTTCACGCCGAAAGCTCCTGCTTTAACTTTTCAATGACAGGTTCAACCGCAGGCAACACGCCATGCCAGAGCAGCACCGCATGCGCGGCCTGTCCCACCAGCATTCCTAGCCCATCGGCTAAATGTTTCGCGCCATGTTGCTCGCACCAGTTCAGGAAGGGGGTATTCCCTTTCTGATAAAACATGTCATAGAAATAGACGTGAGCGCTTACCAGGGAAGCTGGGATTGCCGGGATCTCACCATTAATGCCGCTGGAGGTGGCATTGATAACCAGATCAAATTCATGCCCGGCAAGCTCGTCAAGCGCTACCGCACTCACGCTGCCAGTATGCGCAAACAACGCAGCCAGCGCTTCTGCCCGGGAAAAGGTTCTGTTAGTAATGGTCACCGCACAGTCCAGGGAAAGCAGAGGCAACAGCACTCCCCGCGACGCGCCACCCGCACCAATCAGCAGGACCCGGAACCCGGGTTTGATAAAGGAGAGTCTTTCCAGGTCGCTCAGCAAACCAATTCCATCTGTGTTGTCACCCAGAAGGCGTCCATCCTCAAGCCGTTTCAGGGTATTTACTGCACCAGCAAGAGAAGCGCGCTCGGTCAGTTCATCCGCACGTTCGAAGGCTTCCTCTTTAAAGGGAACCGTTACATTCGCACCTTTGCCACCGTCGGCGAAAAAAGCCTCCAGCGTCGGAATAAATGCATCCACCGGTGCCAGTACGCGGCCATAGAGATGATTTATCTGCAACTGCTCCGCAAATTGCTGATGGATTAACGGTGACTTGCTGTGTGCAATCGGATTACCAAAAACAGCATAGGTTTCCATGAGATTACCCCTGGCGAAAACGTTCGCCGGTCAAAGCGTCGCGAATTTCAGACGGATTCAGGCGCCCTCCCGTCTCTCCAGCAGCAACCGGGAAGTCATTACCGAACTGTGCCAGCACTTCTTCGGTTGTACGACAAGGTGGCAACCCGGTCAGGTTGGCGCTGGTTGAGACCAGCGGTTTACCAAATGCCAGGCAAAGCTCAACCACCAGCGGATGATCGGTGACGCGAACGGCAAGGGAATCAAAGCGCCCGGTCAACCAGCGTGGTGTTGTTGGCTGCGCCGGGAAAACAAAGGTCACCGGTCCCGGCCATGCGGAGAAGATAGTCTCGCGCTGCGCTGGCGTCAGCATGGAGTCATCGATGTAGGGTTTTAGCTGCTCGTAATTCGCAGCGATCAAAATCAGCCCTTTCTCGACGGGTCTTTGTTTTAAGGCAAGCAGGCGGCTTACAGCCGTCTCGCTGTCAGGATCGCAACCGACCCCAAAAACAGCTTCAGTTGGATAGGCGATGACTTCTTCTTTTTTCAGCACGTCCACAGCATGCGCAATGGAGCCTGATGGCAGGTTATTATTCACTATTTTGATCCGCCGCAACCGGCTTTCCACATTGTTTACTGGCGCAGAAGCGTTTCATACCTTGCGCCGTTTTCTTCTCGATAAGTAGCGGATAATTGCAATGAGCGCAGACGCCCGCTACCGGTTTGAAATTGATAACGAACTGGCATTCAGGATAGCGATCGCAGGAATGGAAGGTCTTACCATAACGGGAACGACGCTGTACCAGCTGGCCGTGTTGACATTGTGGGCAAGCAATGGCCGTTTCATCAGGCTTATCAATTTGTTCCGTATGTTCACATTCTGGATAACGGCTACAGCCAATAAACATACCGAAACGCCCCTGACGTAACGCTAATTCACCGCCACAAAGAGGACAAGGCTGTCCCTCCAGAATTTTAACAATATGTCCATCCGCCTGGCTTTTCAGGGGACGGACATAATCACATTCCGGATAGTGTGAACAACCGAGAAACGGACCGTGTTTCCCGGACCGAATAACAAGTTCAGCCCCGCACTGCGGGCAGGGCTCGTTTTTATGCACCGTGAATAGTGCTGATTTGGCCATAACAACTCTTGGTGCTGCACATAGAATTAATGCAGCATACCTTCATTCACTTCAAAGAGTAATTCTTCCATCTGCTGATAGGCATTTTCACAGCCAGGGATATTAAACAGAACCATCAGAATCACCCATTTGAGATCTTCCAGTTCAAATTCTGCCGTATCCAGCGCCATGACACGCTCTATCACCATTTCTCTCGTTTCGAGGTTCAGCACCTGAATCTGCTCAAGGAATAAGATGAACCCCCGACAGCTGGCGTCCAGCCTTTCACACTCTTCAGCGGTATAAATGCGTACTGACAATGGGTCAGAAGCAAGCTGCATCGGTTCGGCGAGGCCTTCCTGATAATCAGCCAGTTTTTCCAGCCACATCAACGCATTGTAGATATCTTCCCGCTCAAACCCCGCATCGGTAAGATCCTGTGTCAATTTGTCCTGATCCACTCGCATTTCTGCTTCGTTATGGATGTAAGTCTCAAACAAATACATCAGTACGTCGAACATGGCATGCCCTCCTTAATCGGACATAGCCGCCGGGTACAGCTGCGATCCACCCTGCTAACTCCAGTTCGAGTAGCTGTGCTACCGTTACTGGCACAGGTTGGCCGGCACGTTCAGCGACAACGTCAACAGGTGTTACCTCATCTCCTACGTTAGCCAGGAGCTTGGGAAATGGCAATGCCACCTTTCCCTGATCTGATGAATAATGTCGCTTTTCGGGATCTTCCTGCAGACATTGCAAGCCATATTGCAAATTTTCAAGAATGTCCCGCACTTCTGTTACCGGCGTCGCACCCTGCTTTATCAGCCAGTGTGGTCCTTCGCACCCCGGGTTACCAATCGGGCCGGGTAAGGCGAAAACCTCCCTCCCCTGATCGAGCGCGCATCGTGCTGTGACCAACGAGCCGCTTCGCACTGCCGCTTCAACGACCAATACTCCCTGGCTAAGCCCGCTGATAATCCGATTACGACGCGGGAAGTTTGCCGGTCGAGGCTGCGCGGAAAGAGGGAACTCAGATACTATCGCCCCGTCAGATTCGATTAATCGCATAGCCAAAGCCTGGTGCCGACGGGGATAAATGCTAAACAGGCCGTTCCCCAGTACGGCCACGCTACGCCCTTTTACAGACAGCGCGGCGTTGTGAGCAATGCCGTCTACACCGCAGGCCAGCCCGCTGGTGATCGTGAAACCACATTGCGAAAGTTGTTCGCATAGAATTTTCCCCCACCGTTCTCCGTACCATGACGGCGCACGGCTACCCACGACCGCCAGTTGGACAGCATTAAGGATTTCAGGGTTACCTTTTACGAATAGTGCGCCGGGATAATCAGGAATTGCTCGAAGTAAAGGAGGATAAAGCGGATGGTTTGCCGTCAGCAGATGATTCCCCGGCTGCTCAAGCCATATCAGACTACGCTCCAGTTCACTTTCATCTGGGGTAAAGAACCGCTCAGCCTGTTTTGCTGTCAGCCCGGCCCCTCTGACAGCGGGAACATCTATATTTGCCCGTTTGCACAGTTGTGCCGCCGCTTCCAGCATTCCATCACCACATAGTGAACCTGTGTGTATTAGGCGTAGCCATATCTCGATAGACGTCATCCTTTCCTCCTGCCACAAGCGGCCTACGCAATCATTGCGATTGGTCACTGATGCTGTCAATCGACCGGGGATTTGTCTAGAATAGAAGTAATATTCTTATCAACTCCTGAACACGACTCTGGAAATTTATGGCAGTTTTGCAAGTGTTACATATTCCGGACGAGCGCCTTCGCATCGTCGCTGAACCAGTTAAAGAAGTGAATGCAGAAATCCAGCGTATCGTTGATGATATGTTCGATACTATGTACGCCGAAGAAGGCATTGGCCTGGCGGCGACGCAGGTAGACATTCACAAGCGTATTATCGTGATCGACGTCTCTGAGAATCGCGATGAGCGGCTGGTACTGATCAACCCTGAGCTGCTTGAAAAGAGCGGCGAAACGGGTATTGAGGAAGGCTGTCTGTCTATTCCTGAACAGCGCGCGTTAGTGCCGCGTGCCGAAAAAGTGAAAATCCGCGCCCTGGATCGTGACGGAAATCCGTTCGAGCTGGAAGCAGACGACCTGCTGGCAATTTGTATTCAGCATGAGATGGATCACCTGGTCGGTAAACTGTTTATCGATTATCTCTCTCCGCTAAAACAGCAGCGTATTCGTCAGAAAGTAGAGAAACTGGATCGTTTGCGCTCTCGCGCATAGCATCCCCCCGGATACAAGGATCATCGTGTCTAAAACACTACGTATTATCTTCGCGGGTACCCCTGATTTTGCAGCGCGTCATCTTGACGCGCTGTTATCTTCTGGTCACCAGGTTGTTGGCGTCTTTACCCAGCCGGACCGTCCGGCCGGTCGGGGTAAAAAACTGATGCCGAGCCCAGTTAAGGTGCTGGCAGAAGAGCATGGACTACCTGTTTTCCAGCCTGCATCCTTACGCCCTCAGGAAAACCAGCAGTTAGTAGCTGACCTCAACGCCGACGTAATGGTGGTAGTGGCTTACGGTTTAATTCTGCCAAAAGCGGTGCTTGATATGCCTCGTCTGGGTTGTATCAACGTGCATGGTTCCCTGCTCCCGCGTTGGCGCGGTGCGGCGCCTATCCAGCGCTCCCTGTGGGCAGGTGATGCCGAAACGGGCGTTACCATCATGAAGATGGACGTAGGTTTAGACACCGGCGATATGCTGTATAAACTGGCCTGCCCCATTACGTCTGACGATACCAGCGCCACACTGTATGACAAACTTGCAGACCTCGGTCCGCAAGGGCTTATCGAAACGCTGCAGCAGCTGGCTGATAATACGGCGAAACCGGAAGTTCAGGATGACGCGCTGGTGACTTATGCCGAAAAACTGAGCAAAGAAGAAGCGCGTATCGACTGGTCTTTGTCTGCGGCTCAACTTGAACGCTGCATTCGCGCTTTTAATCCGTGGCCAATGAGCTGGATGGAGATTGATGAGCAGCCGGTGAAAGTCTGGAAGGCCTCCGTCATTAGCGGTGATACTGCAGCTGAACCCGGTACGATTATCGAAGCCAGCAAGAACGGGATCCAAGTGGCGACTGCAGAAGGGATCCTGAATCTTGAGTCGCTGCAACCGGCCGGGAAGAAAGCCATGAGCGCTCAGGATCTCTTAAATTCCCGTCGCGAATGGTTTATGCCGGGCAATCGTCTTGCCTGACCTAATATATGCTTAAGGCCCGGTGTTTCCGGGCATTTTTATTTTTACGGTTATGAAAAAACAAAATCTACGCAGTATGGCGGCCCAGGCCGTTGAGCAGGTTATCGAGCAGGGGCAATCACTGAGTAATGTCCTGCCTCCGCTGCAACAAAAAGTCTCTGATAAAGACAAAGCTCTGCTTCAGGAACTCTGCTTTGGCGTCCTGCGCACGCTTTCTCAGCTTGAGTGGCTCATTAATAAGCTGATGTCACGCCCAATGACAGGCAAACAGCGCACCGTACATTATTTGATTATGGTGGGGTTTTATCAGCTTCTTCATACCCGCATTCCTCCTCACGCTGCACTGGCTGAAACGGTGGAAGGTGCCGTTGCGATTAAACGCCCTCAGTTGAAGGGATTAATCAACGGCGTACTGCGACAGTTCCAGCGTCAACAGGACGAGCTTCTGGCTGAATTTGCACAAAGTGAAACACGTTTTCTGCACCCGGACTGGCTGTTGAAGCGCCTGAAAAAAGCGTATCCGCAGCAGTGGCAGGACATTGCCGAAGCCAATAACCAGCGCCCGCCAATGTGGTTGCGCATCAATCGTAATCACCTAACCCGTGACGCATGGCTGGCATTACTGGAAGAAACGGGAATGAGTGGATTCACCCATGAAGCCTACCCTGATGCGGTGCGTTTAGCTTCCCCTGCACCGGTACATGCTTTACCCGGTTTTGATGAAGGCTGGGTGACCGTGCAGGATGCCTCGGCTCAGGGCTGCATGGCCTGGCTTGAACCTAAAAACGGGGAACAGATCCTCGACCTTTGTGCTGCTCCAGGCGGAAAAACAACGCACATCCTGGAAGTGGCTCCGCAGGCCAACGTCATGGCAGTGGATGTCGATGAACAGCGCCTCTCACGCGTCTACGATAACCTCAAGCGTCTGGGTATGAAGGCACAGGTTAAGCAGGGCGACGGACGCAAGCCCGCAGAATGGTGTGGTGAAACGCAATTTGATCGTATTTTGCTGGATGCCCCTTGTTCAGCAACCGGCGTTATTCGCCGTCATCCGGACATCAAGTGGCTTCGCCGCGATCGTGACATTAAAGAACTTTCGCAGCTGCAATCCGATATTCTGGATGCCATCTGGCCACATCTCAAACCCGGCGGAACGCTGGTCTATGCAACCTGCTCCATATTGCCAGAAGAAAACAGTCAGCAAATCGCGGCCTTCCTTAAACGCACCCCGGACGCAGCGTTGCACGATACGGGAACGCCTGAACGCCCGGGTCAGCAGAACCTGCCCGGTGCGGAAGAGGGTGATGGCTTCTTTTACGCTAAGCTAATCAAAGAGTGATGTTGAGAACAGGTCACGAGATATGAAGATTATCATTCTGGGCGCAGGACAAGTGGGCGGAACGCTGGCAGAAAACCTGGTTGGAGAAAACAACGACATTACGATTGTTGATACCAACGGCGATCGTCTGCGTGTTTTACAGGACAAGTTTGACCTGCGCGTGGTGCAGGGTCATGGTTCGCACCCGCGGGTTCTTCGCGAGGCCGGCGCCGACGATGCCGATATGCTTGTTGCGGTCACCAGTTCTGACGAAACCAATATGGTAGCTTGTCAGGTGGCCTACTCGCTTTTCAACACACCTAACCGAATCGCGCGTATCCGTTCCCCGGACTATGTCCGTGATGCCGAGAAGCTCTTTAATTCAGAAGCGGTTCCTATTGACCATCTCATCGCGCCAGAACAGCTGGTTATCGACAATATCTATCGTCTGATCGAATATCCGGGCGCCCTGCAGGTAGTCAACTTTGCCGAAGGTAAAGTCAGTCTGGCTGTCGTGAAGGCTTATTACGGCGGTCCGTTAATCGGCAATGCGCTTTCCACCATGCGCGAGCACATGCCGCATATCGATACGCGCGTCGCCGCCATTTTCCGTCACGACAGACCTATTCGCCCGCAAGGCTCCACGATTGTCGAAGCAGGGGATGAAGTCTTCTTTATTGCGGCCTCTCAGCATATCCGTGCGGTGATGAGTGAGTTGCAGCGTCTCGAAAAGCCTTATAAACGTATTATGCTGGTCGGCGGTGGCAATATTGGAGCGGGTCTCGCACGCAGGCTGGAAAAAGACTACAGCGTGAAGTTGATCGAGCGCGATCAGCAGCGTGCTGCTGAGCTGGCGGAAAAGTTGCAAAATACGATCGTATTTTACGGCGATGCCTCGGATCAGGAACTGCTGGCTGAAGAACATATTGATCAAGTTGATCTCTTTATTGCCGTCACCAATGACGACGAGGCGAATATAATGTCCGCCATGCTCGCCAAGCGTATGGGGGCAAAGAAGGTCATGGTGCTTATCCAGCGCAAGGCATATGTCGATCTGGTTCAGGGCAGCGTTATTGATATTGCCATTTCGCCGCAGCAGGCGACGATTTCTGCCCTGCTTAGCCATGTACGTAAAGCAGATATTGTCGGCGTTTCATCTCTGCGTCGCGGGGTGGCAGAAGCCATTGAAGCGGTAGCTCATGGAGATGAAACCACCTCCCGCGTAGTGGGCCGCGCCATCGACGAAATTAAGCTGCCGCCGGGCACAATTATCGGCGCCGTAGTGCGCGGGAATGACGTTATGATCGCCAATGATAATTTGCGTATTGAGCAAGGCGACCACGTAATTATGTTCCTTACCGATAAAAAATTTATTACCGACGTCGAACGTTTATTCCAGCCAAGTCCATTCTTCCTTTAATGCTTTGGGTGCTCAAGCAAGAGCACCCGAACTTTATCCTTTTAATTCCTGTGCCTTTTATTTTTCATAACGTTTAATTATCCCGAATGGCAATTGGCTAATCATTTGTTAAACTTATACTCGTCAGCTGGCACAAGGAGAACATAATGAGTTTTATTAAAGAATTTCGCGAATTTGCGATGCGCGGGAACGTGGTGGATTTGGCAGTGGGTGTCATTATTGGTGCGGCATTCGGCAAGATTGTTTCATCATTAGTGGCAGACATTATCATGCCACCTTTAGGGCTACTAATCGGGGGCATTGATTTCAAACAATTCGCCTTCACGCTGCGTGAAGCCCAGGGGGATATCCCGGCAGTCGTGATGCATTACGGCGTATTTATCCAGAACGTATTTGATTTCGTGATCGTGGCGTTTGCCATTTTTATGGCTATCAAGCTAATCAACAGGCTCAACCGTAAAAAAGAAGAGCCAGCAGCAGCGCCTGCACCAACAAAAGAAGAAGTGTTACTGAGTGAAATTCGCGATCTGTTAAAAGAGCAGAATAACCGCGTTTAATCAGCAGTTAAAAACAGGAAGGCCAGTGGTAAATAAGCGATTCGCTTGCTTGCCACTGGCCTCCCAGTTACCCCGTTTTCCGTGCTTGTCTTTACGCAGATAACTTCCCTTCCCTTTTTTATTCTTTTCAACGCGCTGTCGAAAAAGCGGGTCATGAAGTAAAGCCTCAATGGCATTGTCTTTGATTTGTCCCTTCGTGTGCTGATAGCGGCTCATAATGTCTCCTGAGCATGGTTTATGACGACGGAAGTCTAGACCCGGGTGGACTAAAAATCAACAACCCTGAGTTTCTCCACTGGCTCCCTGTTCAAGGGCTTCCAGAATGGAACAATAAATACTGCTATGGGCTGTTCCGCAGCAGGCATCATTAAGCCTTTGCAAAGAGCGCTGCATGGTTTGCAGTTCCTGAATGCGCGCTTCAACTTCATCCAACCGGGCCTGGACAATGCTTTTTGATTCCTGGCAGGTGTGATGAGCAGGATCGATGCGGATCGATAACAACTCGCGGATCGAATCCAGCGTGAAGCCAAGTTGTCGCGCATAGCGTATGAATCTCAGACGCTGTAGATCATTATCGGTATAAAGCCGAAAGCCCCCCTCCGTGCGTACTTCATGATCGATCATCTGCTGCTTTTCGTAATATCGGATGGTATCCGGCGTTACGTTCGCGAGCTTTGCAAGTTCACCGATACGGTACATCGTTACTCCTCATCTATTTTCTGCATCAATCTTTCACTGTATTCACCATGCAGGAATTCAGTGTCCATCCCGGCCTGCTGTAGCTTGAGCTCGATTAGCGCAAGCCTGCGGCTAAATTCTGTATGTCGGGGGTCGTCCTGACGAATTCCTTTGAGAAGATCGGCCAGCTCGACAGCCTCTCTGCGCTGCTCAAGCTCAGGTGGGAGGCAGCCAGCATTTTTCAGTAAACGGTAACCAGCCCTAAGTTCAGGCGCGATGTGCGAATCATCTTCAAGTACCAGACGCTCTCCACTTCCGGGTAGATTGTCGAATTCACCTTTATTTTGGGCATCGCGAATATGGCGTTCTGCCCACTGGTCGAGCAACCACATGATGAGCTCCAGAGGATGAACAAAATTGATACAGGCATTGTAGATAAGTGGGGATATGGCGGATATAAAAAAACCCGCCGGAGCGGGTTTTTTTACGTTACTGCAGATTACTCTGCAGCAGCTTCTGCTTTCTCTGAACGATCAACCAGCTCGATGTAAGCCATCGGCGCGTTGTCGCCTGCACGGAAACCACACTTCAGAATGCGAGTGTAACCACCGGCACGGCTCGCGAAACGCGGGCCCAGTTCGTTAAACAGTTTTGCCACGATCTCGTTATCACGAGTACGGGCGAATGCCAGACGACGATTAGCAACGCTGTCAGTCTTGGCAAGAGTAATCAGCGGCTCAACTACGCGACGCAGTTCTTTCGCTTTAGGCAGGGTCGTCTTGATGATTTCATGACGAACCAGTGAACCTGCCATGTTGCGGAACATAGCCTGGCGATGGCTGCTGTTGCGGTTCAGTTGACGACCACTCTTACGATGGCGCATGACCTTATCCTTCTCAGTAAAACCTTAACCTGTGATCCGGTTACTCGTCAGCAATGCTTGCCGGTGGCCAGTTTTCCAGGCGCATGCCCAGAGACAGACCACGTGAAGCCAGCACGTCTTTAATCTCGGTAAGAGATTTTTTACCCAGGTTCGGCGTTTTCAGCAACTCAACCTCGGTACGCTGTACCAGATCACCGATATAGTGGATAGCTTCTGCCTTGAGGCAGTTAGCAGAGCGGACAGTCAATTCGAGATCGTCAACAGGGCGCAGCAGGATCGGATCGAATTCTGGTTTCTCTTCTTTCACTTCCGGCTGACGTACATCACGTAAGTCAACGAAAGCTTCCAGTTGTTCTGCCAGGATGGTCGCCGCACGACGAATCGCCTCTTCAGGATCGATTGTGCCGTTGGTTTCCATTTCGATGACCAGCTTGTCCAGGTCGGTACGCTGTTCTACACGCGCTGCTTCAACATTGTAGGCAATACGCTCTACAGGGCTATAGCATGCGTCGACCAGCAGACGGCCGATTGGGCGCTCATCTTCTTCCGAATGAATTCGGGCAGAAGCCGGCACATAACCACGACCGCGCTGAACTTTGATACGCATGCTAATAGCTGCGTTCTCATCGGTCAGGTGGCAGATCACGTGCTGCGGCTTGACGATTTCAACATCACCGTCGTGGGTGATGTCGGCTGCAGTCACAGGGCCAATGCCAGATTTATTCAGAGTAAGAATAACTTCATCTTTACCCTGAACTCTCACCGCCAGCCCTTTCAGGTTGAGCAGGATTTCAAGGATATCTTCCTGAACGCCTTCTTTGGTGCTGTACTCATGAAGTACACCATCAATCTCAACCTCGGTCACCGCGCAACCCGGCATCGATGAGAGCAGAATACGGCGCAGTGCGTTACCCAGAGTATGGCCAAAGCCACGCTCTAAAGGCTCAAGGGTCACCTTGGCGTGCGTCGAACTCACTTGCTCGATATCTACCAGGCGCGGTTTTAGAAACTCTGTCACAGAACCCTGCATTGTGTCCTCTCTTTGGTACTAAGCTTTACTTGGAGTAAAGCTCGACGATCAGGTGTTCGTTAATGTCCGCAGACAGATCAGAACGCTCAGGCTGACGCTTGAACGTACCTTCCATCTTGCCAGCATCAACTTCCAGCCAGGTTGGCTTTTCACGCTGCTCAGCCAGCTCCAGAGCGGCCTTCACGCGAGATTGCTTTTTCGCTTTCTCACGAATGCTAACAACGTCATTCGCTTTAACCTGATAAGAAGCGATGTTAACAACACGACCGTTTACCATGATTGCTTTGTGGCTAACCAGCTGACGTGATTCAGCACGAGTAGCGCCGAAGCCCATACGGTATACAACGTTGTCCAGACGACCTTCCAGCAGAGCCAGCAGGTTTTCACCTGTGTTGCCTTTCAGACGTGCTGCTTCTTTATAGTAGTTACGGAACTGACGCTCCAGCACACCGTACATACGGCGAACTTTTTGCTTTTCACGCAACTGCACACCATAGTCAGACAGACGCGGTTTACGCGCACCGTGCTGGCCAGGAGCTTGTTCAATTTTACACTTGGTATCGATCGCGCGAACGCCAGACTTAAGGAATAAGTCGGTGCCCTCACGACGGCTCAGCTTGAGCTTAGGACCCAAATATCTTGCCATTTTCTATCTCCAACTAACCTAAAAAACGAGCGTTATACGCGACGTTTTTTCGGCGGACGACAACCGTTATGAGGGATCGGAGTCACATCAGTAATATTCGTGATGCGGAAACCAGCGGCGTTCAGAGCGCGAACAGTAGATTCACGACCCGGACCCGGACCTTTAACCATAACTTCCAGATTCTTGATGCCGTATTCTTTTACGGCTTCAGCGCAACGCTCTGCTGCAACCTGAGCTGCGAACGGAGTGGATTTGCGAGAACCACGGAAACCGGAACCACCGGCTGTTGCCCAACCCAATGCGTTACCCTGACGATCAGTAATAGTAACGATGGTGTTGTTGAAAGAAGCATGGATATGAGCCACGCCGTCAGAGACTTGTTTTCTTACACGTTTACGTGCACGAACTGGTGCCTTTGCCATTATTCAATCACCCCGATTATTTCTTGATCGGTTTGCGCGGACCCTTACGGGTACGTGCGTTGGTCTTAGTACGCTGACCGCGCACTGGCAGACCACGACGATGACGCAAACCGCGATAGCAACCAAGATCCATCAGGCGCTTGATGCTCATGCTGATTTCACGGCGCAGATCACCTTCAACGACAAATTTGGCAACTTCGTCACGCAGCGTGTCGATTTGTCCTTCAGACAGCTCACTGATCTTAACATCTTCAGCGATACCCGCTGCAGCCAGGATGGCTTTAGAACGGGTCTTGCCGATGCCGTAGATCGAAGTTAATGCGATCACAGCATGTTTCTGATCAGGAATGTTAATGCCTGCTATACGGGCCACTATGCACTCCTACTATTTAATATGTACGCACCATGCTGAAAAGCCCGTTTTCAGGATACTCAAATGGAAACGTACAGACATACAAAAGATTGGCTGGCTAATCTAGCCAGCTCAACCCAACTTTGCAAGAAAAATATGCGAAATAATCAGCCTTGGCGCTGTTTATGCTTCGGCTCGGCACTGCAAATCACACGGATGACACCATCACGCTTAACGATTTTGCAGTTACGGCATAATTTCTTGACGGAAGCACGAACTTTCATTTTTACTCTCCGTAACTTCTCAGGCGACCAATTAGCGGCCGTAGCCTTTCAGGTTCGCCTTCTTCAATGCAGACTCATACTGACTGGACATCATCAGAGTTTGCACTTGAGCCATAAAGTCCATAATCACGACAACAACGATAAGCAGTGAGGTTCCACCGAAGTAGAACGGTACTTTCATTGCATCACGCATGAACTCCGGGATCAGGCAGATAAAAGTAATATAAAGCGCACCAACCAAAGTCAGGCGGGTCATTACTTTATCGATATACTTCGCCGTTTGCTCTCCCGGACGAATTCCTGGTACAAATGCACCGGACTTCTTCAGGTTATCTGCTGTTTCACGCGGGTTGAAGACCAACGCCGTGTAGAAGAAACAGAAGAAGATGATCGCAGACGCATAGAGTAACACATAAAGTGGTTGCCCAGGCTGCAAATACAGCGAAATTGTTGTCAGCCAGTTCCAACCAGTACCGCCCCCGAACCATGACGCGATGGTTGCCGGGAACAGAATAATACTGGAAGCGAAGATAGCCGGGATAACCCCCGCCATATTCACTTTCAGCGGTAAATGTGTGCTCTGTGCAGCATAGACACGACGACCTTGCTGACGCTTAGCGTAGTTCACCACAATGCGGCGTTGACCACGTTCAACGAAGACAACAAAGAACGTCACTGCAAATACTAATACTGCAACCAACAGCAACAGGAGGAAGTGCAGGTCGCCTTGACGCGCTTGCTCGATAGTATGGGCGATGGCCGGCGGGAGACCCGCAACGATACCGGCGAAGATAATGATTGAGATACCGTTACCGATACCACGCTCAGTAATCTGTTCGCCGAGCCACATCAGGAACATCGTCCCTGTGACCAGACTAACAACAGCGGTGAAATAGAATGCAAAGCCTGGGTTTAATACCAGGCCCTGCATACCAGGCATATTCGGCAGACCGGTAGCAATACCGATCGACTGGAATATTGCCAGCACCAGAGTACCGTAACGGGTGTACTGACTAATCTTACGACGTCCAGATTCCCCTTCTTTCTTCAGCTCTGCCAGGGCCGGATGAACGACCGTCAGCAGCTGGATAATAATAGAGGCCGAAATGTACGGCATAATACCCAGCGCAAAGATAGAAGCACGGCTGAGAGCACCACCAGAGAACATGTTGAACATTTCAATGATGGTGCCTCGCTGTTGCTCAAGCAGTTTGGCAAGTACAGCGGCATCGATACCAGGGATCGGAATAAAAGAGCCAATACGGAACACAATCAGCGCGCCGATAACAAACAGCAGTCTGCGTTTCAGCTCGCCAAATCCACCTTTGGCACTTTGAAAATCTAATCCCGGTTGCTTAGCCATCTGCTACTTATTCCTCAATTTTACCGCCAGCAGCTTCGATAGCAGCACGAGCACCTTTAGTAACACGCAGGCCACGAACAGTTACCGGAGTAGAAACTTCACCAGACAGGATCACTTTCGCGAACTCGATCTGAATACCGATAATGTTAGCCGCTTTCAGCGTGTTCAGGTCTACAACGCCGCCTTCAACTTTCGCCAGGTCAGACAGACGGATTTCCGCTGTGATCGCTGCTTTGCGAGAGGTGAAGCCGAACTTCGGCAGACGACGGTACAGTGGCATCTGGCCACCCTCGAAACCGCGACGTACGCCACCGCCAGAACGAGAGTTCTGACCTTTGTGACCACGACCACCGGTTTTGCCGAGGCCAGAACCGATACCACGACCCAGGCGTTTACCCGCCTTTTTAGAGCCTTCGGCCGGAGACAGAGTATTTAAACGCATCTCTTACTCCTCAACTTTAACCATGAAGTAAACCGCGTTGACCATACCACGAACAGCAGGAGTATCCTCGCGCTCAACGGTATGACCAATACGACGCAGACCCAGGCCAAGCAGCGTTGCCTTGTGTTTCGGCAGACGACCGATTGCACTGCGGGTTTGAGTGATTTTAATAGTCTTTGCCATGGTCAATTACCCCAGAATTTCTTCAACGGATTTACCACGCTTGGCAGCGACCATTTCTGGAGAATTCATATTTTCCAGGCCATCAATAGTTGCACGAACCACGTTGATCGGGTTGGTGGAACCATATGCTTTAGCCAGTACGTTATGAACCCCAGCAACTTCCAGAACGGCGCGCATTGCACCACCGGCGATGATACCGGTACCTTCTGAAGCTGGCTGCATGAATACACGAGAACCCGTGTGAACACCTTTAACTGGGTGCTGCAGGGTGCCGTTGTTCAGCGCGACGTTAATCATATTGCGACGGGCTTTTTCCATCGCTTTCTGGATCGCTGCTGGAACTTCACGCGCTTTACCGTAACCAAAACCAACGCGACCGTTACCATCGCCTACTACAGTCAGAGCTGTGAAGGAGAAAATACGACCACCTTTAACGGTTTTAGATACGCGGTTTACCGCGATCAGCTTTTCCTGCAGTTCGCCAGCCTGTTTTTCGATGTGAGCCATCTTACACCTCTACCTTAGAACTGAAGGCCAGCTTCACGGGCAGCATCTGCCAGTGCCTGGACACGACCATGATATTGGAACCCGGAACGGTCAAAGGAAACATTGCTGATGCCTTTTTCCAGAGCGCGTTCTGCAACAGCTTTACCTACAGCTGCAGCGGCGTCTTTGTTACCGGTGTACTTCAATTGTTCTGAGATAGCTTTTTCTACAGTAGAAGCAGCTACCAGAACTTCAGAACCGTTCGGTGCAATTACCTGTGCGTAAATATGACGCGGGGTACGATGTACCACCAGGCGAGTTGCACCCAGCTCTTTGAGCTTGCGGCGTGCGCGGGTCGCACGACGGATACGAGCAGATTTCTTATCCATAGTGTTACCTTACTTCTTCTTAGCCTCTTTGGTACGCACGACTTCGTCGGCGTAACGAACACCCTTGCCTTTGTAAGGCTCAGGACGACGGTAGGCGCGCAGATCTGCTGCAACCTGACCGATCAGCTGTTTATCAGCGCCTTTCAGCACGATTTCAGTCTGAGTCGGGCATTCTGCAGTGATACCGGCCGGCAGCGGATGCTCAACAGGGTGTGAGAAGCCCAGAGACAGGCCTACTGCATTCCCTTTGATAGCTGCACGATAACCTACACCAACCAGCTGAAGCTTTTTAGTGAAGCCTTCGGTAACACCAACAACCATTGAGTTCAGCAGGGCACGCGCGGTACCAGCCTGAGCCCATCCATCCACGAAACCATCACGTGGACCGAAGGTCAGAGCGTTATCTGCATGTTTAACTTCAACAGCTTTGTTGAGGGTACGAGTCAGCTCGCCGTTTTTACCTTTGATCGTAATAACCTGACCGTCGATTTTTACATCAACGCCGGCAGGAATAACGACCGGTGCTTTAGCAACACGAGACATTCTTTCCTCCGATTAGGCTACGTAGCAGATAATTTCGCCACCAAGACCAGCCTGGCGCGCTGCACGATCAGTCATAACACCTTTAGAGGTAGAAACAACTGCGATACCAAGGCCAGCCATAACTTTTGGCAGCTCATCTTTTTTCTTATAGATGCGCAGACCTGGGCGGCTGACACGCTGAATGCTTTCTACAACAGCTTTACCCTGGAAATACTTGAGAGTAAGTTCCAGTTCCGGCTTGGTGTCGCCTTCAACTTTAAAATCTTCGATAAAACCTTCTTCCTTCAGCACGTTGGCAATTGCCACTTTCAGCTTGGCGGAAGGCATGGTGACCGCAACTTTGTTCGCGGCCTGACCGTTACGGATACGGGTCAGCATATCCGCGATCGGATCTTGCATGCTCATCTGTCTTTACTCCCGTGATTCAATTGGTAATTACCAGCTAGCCTTTTTCAAGCCTGGCACTTCACCGCGCATGGCGGCTTCACGCAGTTTGATACGGCTCAACCCAAACTTGCCCACATAACCATGTGGACGACCTGTTTGACGACAGCGGTTACGCTGACGAGACGGGCTGGAATCACGCGGCAGAGACTGCAGCTTGAGAACCGCATTCCAACGATCTTCGTCGGAAGCGTTCACATCAGAAATGATCGCTTTCAGTTCAGCGCGTTTAGCGAAGAATTTATCAGCTAAAGCTACGCGCTTTACTTCGCGTGCTTTCATTGATTGCTTAGCCATTCAGTAACCCTACCTTACTTGCGGAACGGGAAGTCAAAGGCAGCCAGCAGAGCACGGCCTTCTTCGTCAGATTTCGCAGTAGTGGTAATGGTAATATCCAAACCACGCACGCGGTCGACTTTATCGTAGTCGATTTCTGGGAAGATGATCTGCTCACGGACACCCATGCTGTAGTTACCACGACCGTCGAAAGACTTAGCGGACAAGCCACGGAAGTCACGGATACGTGGAACAGCAATAGTGATCAGGCGCTCAAAGAACTCCCACATGCGTTCGCCACGCAGAGTTACTTTACAGCCGATCGGATAGCCCTGACGGATTTTGAAGCCTGCAACAGATTTGCGTGCTTTGGTGATCAGCGGTTTTTGACCGGAGATTGCTGTCAGATCAGCTGCTGCGTTATCCAGCAGTTTCTTGTCAGCGATCGCTTCACCAACACCCATGTTCAGGGTGATCTTCTCGACCCGAGGGACTTGCATGACAGAATTGTAGTTAAACTCGGTCATGAGTTTCTTAACTACTTCGTCTTTGTAGTAATCATGCAGTTTCGCCATCGTACTACTCCAAATTACTTGATAGTTTCGCTGTTAGACTTGAAGAAACGGACTTTTTTGCCGTCTTCGAATCTAAAGCCTACACGGTCAGCCTTGCCGGTAGCCGCATTGAAGATTGCAACGTTAGAAACCTGAATAGCAGCTTCTTTTTCAACGATGCCGCCTGGTTGGTTCAGGGCCGGAACCGGCTTCTGATGTTTCTTAACCAGGTTGATACCTTCAACGACAAGTTTGCCGGAAGACAGAACATTTTTTACTTTACCGCGTTTACCTTTATCTTTACCGGTTAACACGATAACTTCGTCATCACGACGGATTTTCGCTGCCATGATTCGCTCCTTAGAGTACTTCTGGTGCCAGAGAGATAATTTTCATGAACTTCTCAGTACGAAGTTCACGAGTTACCGGCCCAAAGATACGCGTGCCGATAGGCTGCTCGCTGTTATTGTTTAAAATAACGCATGCATTACCATCGAAGCGAATGACAGAACCGTCAGGGCGACGAACACCCTTCTTGGTGCGCACCACTACCGCCTTCAGCACATCACCTTTTTTGACCTTACCACGTGGAATTGCTTCCTTGATGGTGATCTTGATGATGTCGCCTACGCCTGCGTAGCGACGGTGCGAGCCACCCAGAACCTTGATACACATTACGCGACGTGCACCGGAGTTGTCGGCGACGTTCAGCATAGTCTGTTCTTGGATCATTTTAGTGCTCCGCTAATGTCAACTACTACCTGAGACTCTAAAATCAGAGCCGTTAAAAAGCCCCATATCGAGGGCGCGGCATTATAACACCGCTTCTGCAATATGGGTAGAAAAAATAAACGGCTCATCGCTGAGCCGTTTATTCGTATTGAGAAGGCGTACTGTATTACAGAACCGCTTTCTCTACAACGCGAACCAGCGTCCAGGACTTAGTCTTGGACAGTGGACGGCATTCACGGATTTCAACCTTGTCGCCGATACCACATTCGTTGTTCTCGTCATGTACGTGCAGTTTGGTCGTACGCTTGATGAATTTACCGTAGATCGGGTGTTTCACAATACGTTCGATAGCTACAACAATGGATTTCTCCATTTTGTCGCTAACAACACGACCTTGCAGAGTACGGATTTTATCGGTCATTACGCACCCGCCTTCTGAGTCAGTAAAGTCTTAACGCGTGCAACATTGCGACGCACTTGCTTCAGCAGGTGAGTCTGTTGCAGCTGGCCACTTGCAGCCTGCATACGCAGGTTGAACTGCTCACGCAGCAGGTTCAGCAGCTCAGCGTTCAGCTCTTCAACGCTTTTTTCACGCAGCTCTTTTGCTTTCATTACATCACCGTCTTAGTTACAAAGGTGGTTTTGATAGGCAGTTTCGCTGCTGCCAGGCCGAAGGCTTCACGGGCCAGCTCTTCCGGAACACCGTCCATTTCATAAAGGACTTTGCCCGGTTGGATCAAGGCAACCCAGTACTCCACGTTACCTTTACCTTTACCCATACGAACTTCCAGCGGCTTCTCGGTGATCGGTTTGTCCGGGAATACACGGATCCAGATCTTACCTTGACGCTTAACTGCACGGGTCATTGCACGACGTGCTGCTTCGATCTGACGTGCAGTCAGACGACCACGGCCAACAGCTTTCAGACCGAAAGTGCCGAAGCTAACATCCGTACCCTGCGCCAGACCACGGTTGCGGCCTTTGTGCACTTTACGGAATTTTGTACGCTTTGGTTGTAACATCAGCGACGCTCCTTATTTACGGCCTTTACGCTGCTGCTTTTTAGGTTGAGCAGCCGGTTTTTCCGGTTGTTCAACAGCAGCCATACCACCCAGGATCTCACCTTTGAAGATCCATACCTTAACGCCGATTACACCGTAAGTGGTGTGCGCTTCAGAGGTGTTGTAGTCAATGTCAGCACGCAGAGTGTGCAGCGGTACGCGACCTTCACGGTACCATTCGGTACGTGCGATTTCCGCGCCGCCCAGACGGCCGCTAACTTCAACTTTGATACCTTTAGCGCCCAGACGCATTGCGTTCTGTACAGCACGCTTCATAGCACGACGGAACATAACACGACGTTCCAGCTGTGAAGTGATGCTGTCAGCAACCAATTTAGCGTCCAGTTCAGGCTTACGAACTTCAGCGATATTGATCTGTGCAGGAACGCCAGCGATATCCGCTACGACCTTGCGCAGTTTTTCTACGTCTTCGCCTTTCTTACCGATAACGATGCCAGGACGAGCAGTGTGAATAGTCACACGGATGCTCTTCGCTGGACGCTCGATAACGATACGAGATACAGACGCTTTAGCCAGTTCCTTAGTCAGGTACTGACGTACTTTAAAATCGCTGTCCAGGTTGTCAGCGAATTCTTTGGTGTTCGCAAACCAGGTAGAGTTCCATGGTTTTACAATACCCAGGCGAATACCATTAGGATGTACTTTCTGACCCATTGCTAGTCTCCAGAGTCTCAGCGATCGGACACAACCACAGTAATGTGGCTGGTGCGCTTCAGGATGCGATCTGCACGACCTTTCGCACGCGGCATAATGCGCTTCATGCTTGGGCCTTCATCTACGAAAATTTTCGCGACTTTCAGATCGTCGATGTCAGCGCCATCGTTGTGTTCAGCGTTAGCAATGGCAGATTCCAGTACTTTCTTGACCAATACCGCAGCTTTCTTGTTGGTATAGGTCAGGATGTCCAGGGCCTGCGACACTTTCTTACCGCGAATCAGGTCAGCAACAAGGCGAACCTTCTGTGCAGAAGAACGAGCATGGCGATGTTGAGCTAAAGTTTCCATCTCTTCCTCCTACCTTATTTCTTCTTCGCTTTTTTATCAGCAGCGTGGCCGCGATAAGTACGAGTCGGTGCGAATTCACCCAGTTTGTGACCAACCATTTCGTCGGTAACAAAGACTGGAACGTGCTGACGACCATTATGGACAGCGATGGTCAAACCGATCATGTTAGGAAAGATCGTTGAACGACGGGACCAAGTGCGCAGGGGCTTCTTGTCTCCGCTTTCCACCGCTTTCTCTACCTTCTTCAGCAAGTGCAGGTCAATAAAAGGACCTTTCTTGAGAGAACGTGGCATGGCTTATCCTCTAAAATTATTTGCTACGGCGACGTACGATAAATTTATCAGTACGCTTGTTGCTGCGGGTCTTCTTACCTTTGGTCTGAACGCCCCACGGAGTTACCGGGTGCTTACCAAAGTTACGACCTTCACCACCACCATGTGGGTGGTCGACTGGGTTCATCGCAGTACCGCGAACGGTAGGACGAACACCACGCCAGCGTGCAGCACCTGCTTTACCCAGAACGCGCAGCATATGCTCAGCATTGCCAACTTCGCCCAGAGTAGCGCGGCAGTCTGCTTCGACTTTACGCATTTCACCAGAACGCAGACGCAGGGTGACATAAGCACCGTCACGCGCAACGATCTGAACGTAAGTACCAGCGGAACGTGCCAGCTGACCGCCTTTACCTGGTTTCATTTCTACGTTATGAACGGTAGAACCAACCGGGATATTGCGCATCGGCAGGGTGTTGCCTGCTTTGATTGCAGCATCAACGCCAGACTGAATCTGGTCGCCAGCTTTCAGGCCTTTAGGGGCCAGGATGTAACGGCGTTCGCCATCTTTGTACAGAACCAGCGCGATGTTCGCGGAACGGTTCGGATCGTACTCAAGACGCTCAACAACTGCTGGGATACCGTCTTTGTTGCGTTTGAAGTCAACAATACGATAAGCCTGCTTGTGGCCACCACCGATGTGACGAGTGGTGATACGGCCATTGTTGTTACGACCACCGGATTTGCTGTTTTTTTCCAGCAACGGAGCAAAAGGTTTGCCCTTGTGCAGCTCAGGGTTAACCACTTTAACTACGTGGCGACGACCCGGAGATGTCGGTTTACATTTAACAACTGCCATTGTATTACTCCTCCGACTTACTCAGCGCCGCCAACGAAGTCCAGGTTCTGGCCTTCTTTAAGGGTGACGTAAGCTTTTTTCCAGTCGCTACGACGACCGATACGCTGTCCGTGACGTTTAACTTTCCCTTTAACTACCAGGGTGTTAACGACTTCGACTTCGACTTCAAACAGTTTCTGCACAGCAGCTTTGATCTCTGCTTTGGTCGCGTCTTTAGCAACTTTGAGAACGATGGTGTTTGTTTTTTCCATCGCAGTAGACGCTTTTTCAGAAACGTGCGGTGCGCGTAGCACCTTCAGCAGACGTTCTTCACGAATCATGCCAGCATCTCCTCAACTTGCTTAACAGCATCAGCAGTCATTACGACTTTGTCGAAGGCGATCAGGCTAACCGGGTCGATACCAGTCGCATCGCGTACGTCAACCTTGTGCAGGTTACGTGCGGCCAGGAACAGGTTCTCGTCCAGCTCACCGGTGATGATCAGCACATCTTCCAGAGCCATGTCTTTCAGTTTCTGTGCCAGCAGCTTAGTTTTAGGCGCTTCAACAGAGAACTTCTCGACAACGATGAGACGATCCTGACGTACCAGTTCGGACAGGATGCTTTTCAGCGCGCCGCGGTACATCTTTTTGTTAACTTTTTGACTGTGGTCCTGTGGACGCGCAGCGAAGGTCACGCCACCTGAACGCCAGATCGGGCTCTTGATAGAACCTGAACGCGCACGGCCGGTACCTTTCTGGCGCCATGGCTTTTTGCCAGAACCAGTTACTTCAGCACGAGTCTTCTGAGCACGAGTACCCTGACGAGCACCAGCTGCATAAGCAACAACAACCTGGTGAACCAGCGCTTCGTTGAAATCACGACCGAAGGTAGTTTCGGAAACAGTCAGCGCGCTCTGCGCGTCTTTCAATACTAATTCCATTGCTATCCCCTTACGCCTTCACAGCTGGTTTAACGATCAGGTCGCTACCGGTTGCACCCGGGACCGCACCTTTAACCAGCAGCAGGTTGCGCTCAGCGTCAACACGTACTACGTCCAGGCTCTGAACGGTTACACGTTCGTTACCCAGCTGACCTGCCATTTTCTTGCCTTTGAACACTTTGCCCGGAGTCTGGTTCTGACCGATAGAACCCGGAACGCGGTGAGACAAGGAGTTACCGTGAGTAGCGTCCTGGGTACGGAAGTTCCAGCGCTTAACGGTACCAGCAAAACCTTTACCTTTAGAGGTACCGGTTACGTCAACTTTTTTAACGTCAGCAAACAGCTCAACGCTAATGTCCTGACCTACGGTGAACTCTTCGCCTTCAGCAAGACGGAATTCCCACAGACCACGGCCAGCTTCTACGCCAGCTTTAGCGAAGTGACCCGCTTCTGGTTTGGTTACACGGTTAGCTTTTTTAGCACCAGTGGTAACCTGAATAGCGCGGTAGCCATCGTTAGCCAGATCTTTAACCTGAGTAACGCGGTTTGCTTCAACTTCGATTACGGTTACTGGGATAGAAACGCCATCTTCAGTGAAGATGCGGGTCATACCCACTTTTTTACCGACTAAACCAATCATTGTTTCAACCTCTCAATCGCTCGATGACCTGATTAACCCAGGCTGATCTGCACGTCTACACCGGCAGCCAGATCCAGACGCATCAGAGCATCAACGGTTTTCTCAGTTGGCTCAACGATGTCAACCAGACGCTTGTGAGTGCGGATTTCGTACTGATCGCGCGCGTCTTTGTTAACGTGCGGGGAGATCAGAACGGTGAAGCGCTCTTTGCGGGTCGGCAGCGGGATCGGACCACGGACTTGCGCACCAGTGCGCTTAGCAGTCTCGACGATTTCCGCGGTTGATTGATCGATCAGACGATGATCAAACGCTTTAAGGCGGATACGGATTCTTTGGTTCTGCATGAGACCAGAGCTCCAATTATTTTATAAACGAAAATGATTACTCCTCAAACCCATTACGATTGATGGGAGAGTGTAACCGTTCTTACGTAGCTCCCCAATTGGGAGCATTGTTGAGTAACAAAATGAGCTACTCTGGTTCTGATTGAACCCGCCGTCAATTACGACAAGCCCGCGCATTATACGTAAATCAGAGAAAGACGCAAGTGCCGTTTATAAATTAAGCGTCAAAGGCATGGTATGCGTAAGGATGCGCAACTTTTTTCGCAATGTAACCTTCCCCGACTCTTTGTTGGAAGGCACTACGCAATTGTTGGTGTTGTCCATTGCCGGATAAGCAGATTATGGCGAGGATGCGCTCAAACCCGTTTGAGGCCTTTTCCATGCTAACTACCCTCCCCTTTCTGCTGATCTATTTTTCGCTGACGGTCTTCCTCGTACATGCCGATCTTCGCCATGGTTTACTTCCCGATAAATTTCTCTGCCCGCTACTATGGGCGGGTCTGCTCTTTCAGCTCTATGTCCATCCTGATTTTCTGCCGAGTGCGGTGGTGGGTGCGATGGCAGGATATGTCGGTTTTGCCATTATTTACTGGGGCTATCGGTTTATCTGCCGGCGGGAAGGGATGGGATACGGTGATGTGAAGTATCTGTCAGCACTGGGCGCGTGGCATGGGTGGTGCATACTTCCAACGCTGACGTTACTCGCCGCGCTGATGGCACTTCTTTGCATTCTTAGCTTTTCGTTTCTCAACCCAGATAAGGAGGTATTAAAAAACCCACTGCCTTTTGGGCCATTTCTGGCAGCAGCGGGTTTATGCGTTGGCTGGGAAAACCTGATTAGCTTTCCACTTTGATCTGCGATTGTAGATAGTTCTGCAGTCCAATTTTACTAATGAGATCCAGTTCGGTTTCCAGCCAGTCGATGTGGCCTTCTTCATCGGCAAGGATCTGGATCATCATATCACGGCTAACATAGTCATGGACGCTGTCAGCATAAGCAATGGCTTCACGCAGATCTTTCGCACCTTCCAGCTCCAGCCGGAGGTCAGAACGCAGCATCTCTTCGACATCCTCACCGATGCCCAGCTTGCCGAGATCCTGCAGGTTTGGGATGCCTTCAAGGAATAAGATACGCTCGATGTATTTATCGGCGTGTTTCATCTCATCAATGGACTCATGATATTCAACATCGTTGAGGCGAGTCAGCCCCCAGTTTTTGAACATTCTTGCATGAAGAAAATACTGGTTGATTGCGACAAGCTCATTTCCCAATAATTTATTGAGATAACTTATGATTTTAACATCACCTTTCATTATATAGTCCCTCCGCTTCCACTCATTGAAGCGTAGATCGGGCTACGGGGATGTCAAAAAAAAGATGGGCGCTTACGCGATCTCTTTGTATTCCGGGATCTGCATCAGTTCGTCCTGCATAATCTCACGCGCTGCGCGAACGCATTTACCGCATTGATTTCCCACTGGAACAAACTTGCGAAGCTGCTGAAATGACTGTGGCTGAAACTGGCGAACGGCCTGACGTATTTTTTTGTCGCTTACACCATTACATAAACAAACGTACATAAAGACTCCCGTTCAAAATATGCGCAAAGTGTAAGTGAGAATGGTTATGATTACAATAGCACAAGCGCCGGAATACGGGGCGGGAGCGGACAAAAAATGCGAGTTTTTATGGCAACGACTCTACAGTAGAAAACAAAAAAGGACGCCGAAGCGTCCTTTTTTTATTCAGGGATCATTAATTAGCCCAGAACTTTAGCAACAACGCCCGCGCCAACGGTACGGCCG
>NZ_QZCS01000023.1 GCF_003594915.1 Enterobacter chuandaensis | reverse complement strand
TTCGTCTTGCGACGTTAAGAATCCATGTCACTTTGAGTGCCCACACAGATTGTCTGATAAATTGTTAAAGAGCAGTTACAACGCGGCTTTCAGCTCACCGTTGCGAGGTGGCGTATATTACGCTTTCCTCTTTCAGAGTCAACCCGTTATTTCAGGATTTTTTCTCTTCAACCTAACCGGCTGTTTGTGAAGTGATTCACATCCGCCGTGTCGATGGAGGCGCATTATAGGGAGTTCTCAGCAGGCCGCAACCGCTAAATGACAGAAAAATGACTGACTGCTGCATTCCACAGCAAAACCCCGCCTTATACCTTTTTTACACACAGACTTATCCACAACGATACGAAAAAGTGAAAATGTGCGAGCGTTGCGCAAACGTTTTCGTTAAAATGCTCGCGCTTAATAAGGATGCCCCGTCAGGTGTGTTAGATGAGTTTTTCGCAGGAAAATTCATCTAACGCTCTCTGTAATCGTGAAATCCAGGGGATTTACCATGCAACAACGTCGTCCAGTCCGCCGCGCTCTGCTCAGTGTTTCTGATAAAGCCGGTATCGTCGAATTCGCTCAGGCACTTTCCGCACGCGGTGTGGAGCTGCTTTCTACAGGCGGTACCGCTCGCCTGTTAGCAGATAAAGGTCTGCCGGTAACCGAAGTGTCCGATTACACCGGTTTCCCGGAAATGATGGATGGACGCGTCAAAACCCTGCACCCGAAAGTGCACGGCGGCATTCTTGGCCGTCGCGGGCAGGACGACGGTATTATGGAACAGCATGATATCGCCCCAATCGATATGGTTGTCGTTAACCTCTACCCCTTCGCCCAGACCGTCGCCCGCGAAGGCTGCTCTCTGGAAGATGCCGTAGAGAATATCGATATCGGCGGCCCGACCATGGTGCGCTCCGCGGCCAAGAACCATAAAGATGTGGCTATCGTGGTAAAGAGCGGCGACTACAACGGCATTATTAATGAGATGGATGCTAACGAAGGGTCGCTCACACTGGAAACGCGTTTCGACCTCGCCATCAAAGCCTTCGAACACACCGCAGCCTACGACAGCATGATCGCCAACTACTTCGGTAGCCTGGTGCCTGCCTACCACGGTGAAAGCAAAGATCCTTCTGGCCGCTTCCCGCGCACCCTGAACCTGAACTTCATTAAGAAGCAGGATATGCGTTACGGCGAGAACAGCCATCAGCAGGCTGCCTTCTATATAGAAGAAGAGATAAAAGAAGCGTCTGTTGCGACTGCCCAGCAGGTTCAGGGCAAAGCCCTTTCCTATAACAACATTGCTGACACTGACGCCGCGCTCGAGTGTGTGAAAGAGTTCAGCGAGCCAGCCTGCGTTATCGTCAAGCACGCCAACCCATGCGGCGTCGCGGTAAGCACCTCTATTCTGGATGCCTACGATCGCGCCTACAAAACCGACCCGACCTCCGCGTTCGGCGGCATTATCGCCTTCAACCGCGAGCTGGATGCTGAAACCGCGCAGGCCATCATCTCCCGCCAGTTTGTCGAAGTGATCATCGCGCCATCCGCATCCGAAGAAGCGCTGAAAATCACCGCGGCGAAACAGAACGTGCGCGTGCTGGTTTGCGGTCAGTGGGCTGAACGCGTGCCGGGCCTGGACTTCAAGCGCGTGAACGGCGGGCTGCTGGTTCAGGACCGCGATCTGGGTATGGTGGGCGAAGCCGATCTGCGTGTCGTCACCAAACGTCAGCCAACCGAGCAGGAACTGCGTGACGCGCTGTTCTGCTGGAAAGTGGCGAAGTTCGTGAAATCCAACGCCATCGTCTACGCCAAAGAGAACATGACCATCGGAATAGGCGCAGGCCAGATGAGCCGCGTTTACTCTGCGAAAATCGCGGGTATTAAAGCAGGTGACGAAGGTCTGGAAGTCAAAGGTTCCGCCATGGCCTCTGACGCCTTCTTCCCGTTCCGTGACGGCATCGACGCGGCTGCTGCGGTGGGTATCACCTGTGTGATCCAGCCTGGCGGCTCTATCCGCGACGACGAAGTGATTGCCGCAGCCGACGAACACGGCATTGCGATGATCTTCACCGACATGCGTCACTTCCGTCATTAATCCCCGGAGCAGAAAATGAAAGTATTAGTGATTGGAAACGGCGGGCGCGAGCACGCTCTGGCGTGGAAAGCGGCGCAGTCACCGCAGGTGAAAACGGTCTTCGTGGCGCCGGGTAACGCCGGTACCGCGCTGGAACCCGCGCTACAGAACGTGGCTATCGGCGTGACCGACATCCCGGCCCTGCTGAGTTTTGCTCAGAGCGAGAACATCGACCTGACCATCGTCGGCCCGGAAGCGCCGCTGGTCATTGGCGTGGTTGACGCCTTCCGCGCCGCGGGCCTGAAAATCTTCGGTCCAACGGAAGGTGCCGCACAGCTGGAGGGCTCCAAAGCCTTCACCAAAGATTTCCTCGCGCGTCATAACATCCCGACGGCGGAATACCAGAACTTCACCGAAGTGGAGCCTGCTTTGGCTTACCTACGTGAAAAAGGCGCGCCGATTGTTATCAAGGCCGACGGCCTGGCCGCCGGTAAAGGCGTTATCGTGGCGATGACGCTCGAAGAAGCGGAAGCCGCGGTTCAGGATATGCTGGCGGGTAACGCCTTTGGTGACGCGGGCCACCGCATCGTGATCGAAGAGTTCCTCGACGGCGAAGAGGCGAGCTTTATCGTGATGGTCGACGGCGAGCACGTTCTGCCGATGGCCACCAGCCAGGACCACAAGCGCGTGGGCAACGGCGATACCGGCCCGAATACCGGTGGGATGGGCGCTTATTCCCCTGCCCCGGTGGTGACAGATGAAGTGCACCAGCGCACCATGGACCGCATCATCTGGCCAACCGTGAAAGGGATGGCGGCGGAAGGCAACACCTACACCGGTTTCCTCTATGCGGGTCTGATGATCGACAAGCAGGGTAACCCGAAAGTCATCGAGTTCAACTGCCGCTTTGGCGATCCGGAAACGCAGCCGATCATGCTGCGCATGAAATCCGATCTGGTGGATCTGTGCCTGGCGGCCTGCGAGGGCAAGCTGGACGAGAAAATCTCCGAGTGGGATGAGCGCGCGTCTCTGGGCGTGGTGATTGCTGCGGGTGGCTATCCGGGCAACTACAGCACCGGGGATGAGATCCACGGCCTGCCGCTGGAAGAGATTGACGGCGCGAAGGTGTTCCATGCCGGTACGAAGCTGGCTGACGACGCTCGCGTCCTCACCAACGGCGGCCGCGTGCTGTGTGCAACCGCGCTGGGCCATACCGTGGCAGAAGCGCAGAAACGCGCCTATGCGCTGATGGCGGATATTCACTGGAACGGCAGCTTCAGCCGTCAGGATATTGGTTATCGTGCGATTGCGCGGGAGCAGGGAGAGTAACTCTCTCCTCACCCTCTCCCCTAAGGGGAGAGGGAACCGCTCGCAGCCCCTTTAGAAACTCTTCTCTGTCGGCTGCCAGGTGCAGAAGTCTTCGTTCGCCACCAGTAGCAGCTGAGAGCCTTCCGGCGCTTCAAGCCACGCCACACTCACTTCCATTGATGAATGACGCTGACGGCGTTGAATGTGTTCTGTTGCCCAGGATTCGAGCTCAGGCTTGACCGTCTGCCCTTCGCAGGTGGTCACCGTCCCATCGGCATGCCAGCGCCCCTGGCGCAGCACAACGCGTCCCAGACGCAGCGCGTCGCTTGTCTGACGGATTTGTTCGGCACGATAACGGTAGAGGGCGATTTGATCGCTGGAAAGCTGCTGTTTTTGACCGCTGACTTCGCGCTGCATAAAGCTCAGCTCACCGTGGTCGTCAAAACGCACTTTCACGTGTTCGGGGGTCTTGCTGTAGATGTTCAGTTCGATCAGCGACAGGTCATCTCCCTGCCAGCGATACTCCGCAGTCGACGTATTGCCGTTATGCCACGGGCTGAAGGCAGAAAGCAGATGCACTTCACCGCCAGAATCTTTTCGCCAGATCCTGACCGCACCCTGGTTGTCAGCGTAGCCGCTGGCGGTAAACGGCGGCAGGGAGGTGTCGTGGCTACAGGCGGATAACAGCAGCATGCCCGCCAGCGCGAGCGTTCCGCGCCAGAATGACAAAAGGGGCGTTGCCGCCCCTTCGTTAAAACTGTTCACTGCCACGCGTCTTACTTAACTGCGTCTTTCAGTGCTTTACCAGAAACAAATGCCGGCACGTTAGCTGCGGCGATTTTGATTTCTTTACCGGTCTGCGGGTTGCGGCCAGTACGCTCAGCGCGGTGGTTCACTTTGAAGGTACCGAAACCAACCAGTTGTACAGCATCGCCTTCTTTCAGAGACTCAGTAATAGCAGCCAGGGTAGATTCCAGAGCAGCTTTAGCCTGCACTTTAGACAGATCAGCCTTGTCCGCAATTACATCAATCAGTTGAGTCTTGTTCATAAGTTATCCTTTCAATGTGTTTATCGCTTGCTAAGCATCGAGTGCGACGAAAATGCCAAAAAAGCACTCTCCTGCATACACGCACCGATAGCCACTTTTTTTCGCCCCCCAAATGTAGACCAGACGGGGGGCAGAAGGGAAGAGTCGAGGTGCGACAAAACAGGCGTTAAATCACGTTTTGTTGTCTCATTGGTTAAAAATTATACCAATATTGCTCTCACCAGCCTCACGCAGGTCCGCGCGCAGCCCTTTGATCAGCTCTATATCGCGTTCTTCACATTCTGCCAGCAGGCGGAAAATCTCCCACTGAATATCCCATTCCTGTTCAACGGCCGGGTTAGCACGCAGCTCTTCGTCGGTCATTTCGCGGCCTGCCTGGGTCATTTCAAGCATCGCGACGGTCGTAATGGATGCCTTACTGACTTCAATGGCGTGCTCCAGCGTTTCCCCGCTCAGACGGGAGTGGATCAGCTCGCTCAGCGCCACGCAGGCATCAATGGCCGGGTAGACGCCGTACAGGTCGAAATCATCCGCTGCCGGGATCGCCTCTTCCAGCTTTTCGAGCTGAGAGTCGAAGTTTACCTTCGCGTCTTTCACCGTCAGCGTTTCCCAGATTAAATCCAGGATACGACGATAAATCTGGCCTTCGCCAAACTCCGTTTGCTTGCAGAACGCGGCATAGTTGGGGTACATGCGCTCGCACAGGCAAGCCATAAATGTCACGTGCTGCCAGCTTTCCAGCTTCTCAAGGCGCAGATGAATCGGGTTTTGTAACATGATGATGTCTCGAATCGGAAATTAGCCGCAGTTTACCTGAATCACGGCTGAATTTCCTGCCAACGAACAAAAGCCGGTCGCGAGGAGGCAACGGCATCAGCCCAGCGCGTCGGCTCCGGTAAACGGTAGCCCTTCATGCAACGCTGCACCCACGCCAGCGCGCTGTCCATGCTCACACGGTGCCCGGTCGCGATAAACAATGGATTACAGCGTGCCTTGCTGCGCCAGACCCACGCCAGCTGCTCGCCTTTATGGATAAGCGGCGCCAGTGCACCCGGCTCGGCAGAAAGAGGTTCAAACGCCCCACACAGGCGTTTCTTGGCGACACCAATGGTCGGCACGTCCACCAGCAGCCCAAAGTGGCTGGCAACGCCTAAGCGACGCGGATGGGAAATACCGTGCCCATCAACAAACAGCAGGTCAGGTTTTTGCGAAAGTTGCTCCCACGCGGCCAGCAGCGCCGGATATTCGCGGAAGGAGAGAAAACCGGGGATATACGGCATGGTGGTCGCGATACGCGCTACCTTGTACTCCACCAGCTCCAGCGAAGGGTATTTCAGCACCACCATCGCCGCTCGCGTCACTTCGCCGCCCTGCTCGAACCCAACGTCCGCTCCGCCAATGTACTGCGGGGGATCCTTATCCAGACGATCCTCGCGGATCACCGATGAAGCCAGTTCGATTTGCTGAGCGCGTAGCGACGCGAGATCCATAACCACTCCTTACTTGTGATACTGGGCAGAAAGCCGATGCACCGCCTCCACAAATACGCCAGAGTGTTCTGGCGGCACATCCTGATGAATGCCGTGGCCGAGGTTAAAGACGTGCCCTTCACCCTGGCCGAAACCAGACAGTATAGTCGACACTTCTTCTTCGATGCGGGCAGGCGGCGCATAGAGCATGGACGGATCCATGTTGCCCTGCAGCGCCACTTTGTCGCCCACGCGACGGCGCGCATCGGCAATATCGGTCGTCCAGTCGAGGCCCAGCGCGTCGCAGCCGGTTGCCGCCATCGCTTCCAGCCACTGACCGCCGCCTTTGGTAAACAGCGTCACCGGCACGCGGCGACCTTCGTTTTCACGCAGCAAGCCGTCAACGATTTTGTGCATGTAGTACAGGGAGAACTGCTGATAATCACGCCCGGTCAGCACGCCGCCCCAGGTATCGAAAATCATCACCGACTGCGCACCGGCTTTAATCTGCGCGTTCAGATAGAGGGTAACGCTCTTCGCCAGCTTGTCGAGCAGCGCATGCAGGGCCAGCGGCTCGGCGTACATCATCTTTTTAATCATGGTGAAGGCTTTGCTACTGCCCCCTTCAACCATATAGGTCGCCAGCGTCCACGGGCTGCCAGAGAAGCCAATCAGCGGCACTTCACCTTTCAGCTCACGGCGAATAGTGCGCACGGCGTTCATCACATAGCCCAGCTCGCCTTCCGGGTCGGGGATCGGCAGCTTATCCACGTCGGCTTTACTTTTGATTGGGGAGGTGAAGCGCGGACCTTCGCCAGTTTCGAAATAGAGCCCAAGGCCCATGGCATCCGGGATGGTCAGAATGTCCGAAAAGAGAATGGCGGCATCCAGCGGGTAGCGGCGCAGCGGCTGGAGCGTCACTTCACAGGCCAGCTCGGCGTTTTTGCACAGCGACATAAAATCACCGGCCTGCGCGCGCGTGGCTTTGTACTCTGGCAGATAGCGTCCCGCCTGGCGCATCATCCACACCGGGGTGACATCAACGGGCTGGCGCAGCAGCGCACGCAGATAACGATCGTTCTTCAGTTCGGTCATTTTTGCAGTTCCTTAAGCGTCATGGCCTCAGTGTAACACTACTCATACTCGGCCCGACACATCGCCACGGTATCTTCTATCAGCCGACGCGCCACCGTACCCGGTGGGGGTAAAAGAGGCAAATCGTCATAACGATACCAGTTCGCCTCCAGCAGCTCTTTCTGGTCGATAACGATCTCGCCGCTGTCGTATTCCGCCATAAACGCGGTCATCAACGACATCGGGAACGGCCACGGCTGCGACGTCACGTAGCGCAGGTTTTTCACCTTGATTCCGCTCTCTTCCATCACCTCGCGCGCCACCGCCTGCTCCAGCGTTTCGCCCACTTCAACGAAGCCAGCCAGCACCGTATGAATACCGTTACGATGACGGGTATGCTGCGCCAGCAGGATGGAATCGTCCCGGCGGATGGCGACAATGATGCACGGCGCGATCTGCGGATAGTAGCGTTCGCGGCAGTGGCCACAGAGCAGCGCCCACTCGGTTTTGCTCGGGTGCATGGTGTGTCCGCAGTAACCGCAGTATTTGTGCGAGCGGTAGAACTCCGCCAGCTGCACGCCCCGCCCCGCCAGCTGAAACAGCCCCGCGTCCAGATCCAGCACCTGGCGAACGGATCCCATATCCTGACGCCGGGATTGCCGGATCAACCACACCGGATCGCCCTGCCACTCGCCGATTCGCAGAGCGGGCTGACCGACAAGATCGAAGATTTCTGCCGCACCGTAGGGGATTTCTCCACCGGGTAGCCACAACTTTTGTTCGTGGCTGACGATCCACCAACCCAGATCTGATTTTTCAATAATACGATCCATATCTATTGCACTACCTTCGCTTCACTGACATGTTGTTAGCATTGTGGTTACATTTTGGGTAAGTAGATCCCATTCTAAACTTTGCGGAGTCGACCATGTTAAACCAGCTAGAAAGCCTGACGGAGCGCGTTGGAGGAAGTAACACACTGGTGGATCGCTGGCTACATGTACGCAAGCATCTCCTCGTGGCGTATTACAATCTGGTCGGTCTTAAGCCTGGCAAAGAATCCTTTATGCGGCTGAACGAAAAAGCGCTGGATGATTTTTGTCAGAGCCTGGTCGACTACCTTTCCGACGGCCATTTCAACATTTATGAACGTATTATCCGCGAAATGGAAGGCACAACCCCCTGTTTAGCGGCCAGCAAACTTTGTCCGCTGCTGGAAGCCAACACCCAGCAGATCATGGATTACTACGATTCCACGCTCGAGAATGCCATCGATCACGATAATTATCTTGAGTTCCAGCAGGCGCTATCCGACCTCGGTGAAGCGCTGGAAGAACGATTCACGCTGGAAGATAAGCTGATTGCCCTCGCACTGGACCATGATTTGAACATCATTAACGAAGAGAACGTCGTGCGCCCTGCTTGAGTTCTTAATCGTTAACGAGTAATTTACAACCATTCGCCCCTCTCACGAGGGGGATTTTTCTTGTCGGAGTGCCCAGTGTGAAAGCACGGGCTGAGACCGTTAATTCGGGATCCGCGGAACCTGATCAGGCTAATACCTGCGAAGGGAACAAGAGTCACACTGCTGTTGTATCGCCCCCGGGCGATCTTCTCTTGCTTCATCCGTCGTCTGACAAGCCATGTCCTTCACTTTTGGAATGAGCTATGTCTACTACTAAACTGACCCGCCGCGAACAGCGCGAACACGCCCAACGCTTCATCGACACCCTGGAAGGCACCGCTTTCCCGAACTCGAAACGCATCTACATTTCCGGCTCGCAGGCCAATATCCGCGTCCCAATGCGTGAAATCCAGCTCAGCCCGACGCTTATTGGCGGCAGCAAAGATAACCCGCAGTACGAAGACAACGAAGCCGTACCGGTATACGACACCTCCGGTCCGTACGGCGACCCTTCTGTCGCCATCAACGTGCAGCAGGGTCTGGCAAAGCTGCGCCAGCCCTGGATTGACGCGCGTAACGACTGCGAAGAGCTGAGCGTGCGCAGCTCGGCGTACACCAAAGAGCGCCTGGCCGACGACGGTCTGGACGAGCTGCGCTTTACCGGCCTGCTGACGCCAAAACGCGCCATAGCAGGCAAATGCGTAACCCAGCTGCACTACGCGCGCCAGGGCATTATTACGCCGGAGATGGAGTTCATCGCCATTCGTGAAAACATGGGCCGCGAGCGTATCCGCAGCGAAGTGCTGCGCTACCAGCATCCGGGTGAAGGCTTCGGCGCTCGCCTGCCAGAGAACATCACGCCGGAGTTTGTGCGTGACGAAGTGGCCGCCGGGCGCGCCATTATCCCCGCCAACATCAACCACCCGGAATCCGAGCCGATGATTATTGGCCGCAACTTCCTGGTGAAGGTCAACGCGAACATCGGTAACTCGGCAGTGACCTCCTCCATCGAAGAAGAGGTGGAAAAGCTGGTCTGGTCCACGCGCTGGGGTGCGGACACGGTGATGGACCTCTCCACTGGCCGCTACATCCATGAAACCCGCGAGTGGATCCTGCGTAACAGCCCGGTGCCGATCGGTACCGTCCCGATTTATCAGGCGCTGGAGAAGGTCAACGGCATCGCCGAAAACCTCACCTGGGAGGCGTTCCGCGACACGCTGCTGGAGCAGGCCGAGCAGGGCGTGGACTACTTCACCATTCACGCGGGCGTGCTGTTGCGCTACGTGCCGATGACGGCGAAACGTCTGACCGGCATCGTCTCGCGCGGCGGCTCCATCATGGCGAAGTGGTGCCTGTCCCATCATCAGGAAAACTTCCTCTACGAGCACTTCCGCGAGATCTGCGAAATCTGTGCCGCGTACGATGTCTCTCTGTCGCTGGGCGACGGCCTGCGTCCGGGCTCTATTCGCGACGCGAATGACGAAGCGCAGTTTGCCGAGCTGCATACCCTGGGCGAGCTGACCAAAATCGCCTGGGAGTATGACGTGCAGGTAATGATTGAAGGCCCGGGACACGTGCCGATGCAGATGATCCGCCGCAACATGACCGAGGAGCTGGAGCACTGCCACGAAGCGCCGTTCTACACCCTGGGACCGTTGACCACCGATATTGCGCCGGGCTACGACCATTTCACCTCAGGGATTGGCGCGGCGATGATCGGCTGGTTTGGCTGCGCCATGCTCTGCTACGTCACGCCGAAAGAGCACCTCGGCCTGCCGAACAAAGAGGACGTGAAGCAGGGGCTGATTACCTACAAAATTGCTGCCCACGCGGCGGATCTGGCGAAAGGCCATCCGGGCGCGCAAATCCGCGACAACGCCATGTCCAAAGCGCGCTTTGAATTCCGCTGGGAAGACCAGTTCAACCTGGCGCTCGATCCGTTCACCGCCCGCGCCTATCACGACGAAACCCTGCCGCAGGAATCGGGCAAGGTGGCGCACTTCTGCTCCATGTGCGGGCCGAAGTTCTGCTCGATGAAAATCAGCCAGGAAGTACGCGACTACGCCGCCGCGCAGACCATTGAAGTCGGCATGGCGGATATGTCAGAAACCTTCCGCGCCAGAGGCGGCGAGATCTACCTCAAAAAAGAGGAGGCGTAATGTACCAGCCTGATTTTCCTCCCGTCCCCTTCCGCTTGGGGCTCTATCCGGTGGTGGACAGCGTGGAGTGGATCGCACGCCTTCTGGAGGCTGGCGTGCGAACCCTCCAGCTGCGCATCAAGGATAAACGCGATGAAGAGGTAGAAGCCGATGTGGTTGCTGCCATCGCACTGGGGCGTCGCTACAACGCCCGCCTGTTTATCAACGACTACTGGCGGCTGGCCGTTAAGCACCGGGCGTACGGCGTACATCTGGGTCAGGAGGACCTGGAAACTACCGACTTGAACGCCATCCGCCACGCTGGCCTGCGCCTTGGCGTTTCAACACACGATGATATGGAAATCGACGTGGCGCTGGCGGCCCGCCCCTCTTACATCGCCCTCGGTCACGTCTTCCCGACGCAAACCAAGCAGATGCCGTCCGCGCCGCAGGGGCTGAAGCAGTTGGCGAGCCACGTCGAACGCCTTGCCGATTACCCCACTGTCGCTATCGGCGGAATCAGCCTTGAACGCGCCCCGACGGTGCTGGAGACCGGCGTCGGCAGTATCGCCGTCGTCAGCGCCATCACCCAGGCGGCGGACTGGCGTTCCGCCACCGAACAGCTTTTACAGCTGGCAGGAGCAGGCGATGAATGATCGCGACTTTATGCGCTACAGCCGTCAGATCCTGCTGGAGGATATCGCCATTGACGGGCAGCAAACGCTGCTCGCCAGCCGGGTGTTGATTGTCGGTCTGGGCGGGTTAGGCGCGCCTGCCGCGCTCTATCTGGCCGGCGCGGGCGTGGGCACGCTGGTACTGGCTGACGACGACGAGGTGCACCTCAGCAACCTGCAGCGGCAAATTCTCTTTACGACAGAGGATATTAACCAGCCAAAAGCGCAGATTACCCGGCAGCGGCTGAGCCAGCTAAATCCGGATATCGAACTGATTGCTCTGCAGGAGCGGCTCAGCGGTGAAAGCCTGCGCCGTGAAGTCGCCCTTGCCGACGCGGTACTGGACTGTACCGACAATATGGCGACGCGTCAGGCGATCAACGCGGCCTGCGTGGCAGAGAATACGCCGCTTATCACCGCCAGCGCGGTCGGTTTCGGCGGTCAGATGATGGTCCTGACGCCGCCGTGGGCGCAGGGGTGCTATCGCTGCCTGTGGCCGGACGATGCCGAGCCAGAGCGCAACTGCCGCACGGCGGGTGTGCTTGGTCCGGTGGTGGGCGTGATGGGCACGCTGCAGGCGCTGGAGGCCATCAAGCTGCTCAGCGGCATGGAAACGGAGCGCAACACGCTGCGGCTGTTCGATGCCCGTTCCAGCGGCTGGCGCCATCTGGCGCTACACCGCGCCAGCCACTGCCCGGTATGCGGAGGCCGCGATGCGCATTCTGTTTAATGATGAGCCAATAAGCTGCGACGACGGCCTCACCGTTGCCGTACTGCTCGATAAATTACGTCAGCTCAAGCCGGGAACGGCGCTGGCGCTCAATCAACAGATCCTGCCGCGCGAGCAGTGGGAACGTCAGCAGGTCAACGAAGGCGACCAGATCCTGCTGTTTCAGGTTATCGCAGGGGGCTGAGATGTTACGTATTGCTGATAAAGTCTTTGATTCACATCTGTTTACCGGAACAGGCAAATTTTCCTCGCCGCAACTGATGGTGGATGCCATCCGTGAAAGCGGTAGCCAACTGGTGACGCTGGCGATGAAGCGCGTGGACCTACGCCAGCATAACGATGCCATTCTTGCCCCGTTACTGGAGGCAGGCGTTACGCTGTTGCCCAACACCTCGGGCGCGAAAACGGCCGAAGAGGCGATTTTCGCCGCACAGCTGGCGCGGGAAGCACTCGGCACCCGCTGGCTGAAGCTGGAAATTCACCCGGACGCCCGCTGGCTGCTGCCCGACCCGATCGAAACCCTGAAAGCCGCAGAAAAACTGGTGCAGCAGGGGTTTACCGTCCTGCCTTACTGCGGCGCCGATCCCGTGCTGTGTAAGCGTCTGGAAGAGGTCGGCTGTGCCGCCGTTATGCCGTTAGGGGCCCCCATTGGCTCTAATCAGGGGCTGGAAACCCGCGCGATGCTGGAGATCATCATCGAGCAGGCTACCGTGCCGGTGGTGGTGGATGCGGGCATTGGCGTACCCAGCCACGCCGCGCAGGCGCTGGAAATGGGCGCCGACGCGGTGCTGGTGAATACCGCCATTGCGGTTGCCGACGATCCAGTGATGATGGCGCGCGCGTTTCGTCTCGCAGTGGAGGCTGGCGTGCTGGCCAGAAAGTCCGGCCCCGGCTCGCGCAGTTTTCAGGCACAGGCCACCAGCCCGCTGACCGGTTTTCTGGAGGCGCTCTGATGACCAGCTTTACGGATCGCTGGCGCGAGCTTAACTGGGACGATATTGCCCTGCGCATCAACAGCAAAACGGCAGCTGACGTCGAGCGCGCGCTGAACGCCCGCCATCTGAGCCGTGAGGATTTAATGGCCCTGCTCTCTCCGGCGGCCAGCGCTTACCTTGAGCCGATGGCTCAACGTGCGCAGCGCCTCACCCGCCAGCGTTTTGGCAACACGGTAAGCTTCTACGTGCCGCTCTATCTCTCGAATCTGTGTGCCAACGACTGCACCTACTGCGGTTTCTCCATGAGCAACCGCATCAAGCGCAAAACGCTCGATGAAGGTGAAATTGCGCGCGAGTGTGCGGCCATTCGTGAAATGGGGTTCGAGCATCTTCTGCTGGTGACGGGCGAGCATCAGGGCAAAGTGGGGATGGACTATTTCCGCCAGCATCTGCCCGCGATACGTCGGGAGTTTGCGTCGTTGCAGATGGAGGTTCAGCCCCTGTCACAGGACGAGTATGCAGAGTTAAAAACGCTCGGGCTGGATGGCGTCATGGTCTATCAGGAAACCTACCACGAGGCGACGTACGCCCGGCATCACCTGAAGGGGAAGAAACAGGATTTCTTCTTCCGGCTGGAAACGCCGGACAGGCTGGGTCGCGCCGGGATCGACAAAATCGGTCTGGGTGCGCTAATCGGGCTTTCCGATAGCTGGCGGGTAGATTGCTACATGGTGGCAGAACATCTGCTGTGGTTGCAGCAACACTACTGGCAAAGCCGCTACTCCATTTCTTTCCCCCGGCTACGCCCCTGCGCAGGAGGCATTGAACCCGCTTCATTGATGGATGAACGCCAGCTGGTACAGACCATCTGCGCGTTTCGCCTGCTCGCCCCTGAAGTGGAATTATCGCTTTCAACACGTGAGTCCCCGGCGTTTCGCGATCGCGTCATCCCGCTGGCGATTAACAACGTCAGCGCGTTTTCCAAAACGCAGCCGGGCGGGTATGCAGACGACCATCCGGAGCTGGAGCAGTTTGCACCGCATGACGGACGACGTCCGGAAGCCGTTGCCGCCGCCCTGACGGCACAGGGTCTGCAGCCTGTCTGGAAAGACTGGGACAGCTGGCTGGGAAGAGCCTCGCAATGACGATGTAACGCACTGCAACACGGTAAAAAATTATCGAGGCGTTACGGAAAGGCAAAACCGGATGATTGTCAGCGATCGTCCGGTTTTTTATTGTCATCAGGTCAGCAACGGACGCTGACCAGGGCGAAAAGCTTCTTCCTCGTTTCGCCCTGCCTCCGATTCCGTGCATAAGAGGGGCACAAAAGTATGAATAAGGTATTTCTTAGTGATTCTTAAGATAAATCATCTCGCCTGAAATCGTGTTCCGTATAATTCACCGCTAACCGCAGGACAGCGACTATGCTGAGAGGATATCGGCAGACGAAAAATATTCACCATCAGGATCGATGTACAACTCATGGCACTTCACAGCAAAAAGCTCTCTTTCACCCGGCCCATTATGCTCAGCTTCGCGGGGATCCTGTGCAGTTTTGCGCTGATCGCAGTGGTGGTGATGCTTTCGCAGAGAAAGGATTTTCTCGAGGACTGTCATAAGATTAATAGTAATTTCACGCATAACCTGGCGGTGAACTACACTGAATCTATCCTGCGTGAAAACGACTATATCCTGGGCCGCTCCGCGATGTACTTTGCACGCGATGACAGGCTAAACGAGACGCTCAACGTCAACCCAACGCAAGGGCTGCAGATGATGATGCATTTGCAGAACCTGATGCCGACCGTGTCATCCATTTCGCTGGCCGACACCCAGGGACATTACCTGCGCGCGCCGGAAGTCTTTCCCACAAAAGAGAGTAAAACGTTCGATCCCCGGACGCGTCCGTGGTTTGTCGCTCAGGCAGAAGCCAGTATCTTCAGCCACTATACCCGCCCCTACATGGACTACTTCACCGGCCATCCGACGGTTACACTCTTTAAGCCATTGATTTCACCCGAAGGCCGTCTGAAAGGCACACTCGCTTTTCATCTCGACCTGACGTCGATGGGCTACACCCTGCGTCAGATGGTAGCGCCTGTTCAGGGCGAGTTCTTTGTCGTCGAACGTGACGGCGCCGTGGTGCTACATCCGGATACGGGCGCGCTATTCAAACAGTACGTGAGCGAAGCGCTGATGGACAAAATGACCAGCGGCGAAGGCCACCTTTATGATCGGAAAAGCAACGCCTGGTATTACTACTACTCTTTTACCAATCCGGACTGGTTTGTTATCTACCGGGTCTCTGGCGCAACGCTCGCCGACATCACCCGCCACGAAACGACGATCGTTGGCTGGGGGTTTGCCCTGGCGGCCATCGTTATCATCCTCTTCGGCCTTTACCTGCGTCATGCCTCGCGTACCGTGTTGATGACCATTATCAACGCGATCAAAACGGGCGATGTCAGTCAGGCACCGCGTCTGGAAGCGATGTTGAGCCACACCATCCAGTCCAATAAAGAGCGTGAGATGGCGTATGTCCGCCAGGCCACTCACGATGCGCTAACCGGCTGCAAAAACCGTCGCGCGTTCGATAGCGATGTGGAGGAATTATTAAGCGCCCACCAGTCCTTCGCAATGGCGCTGGTTGATATTGATAACTTCAAGTCGATTAACGACACGCTGGGTCACCTGACCGGTGATATTGTTCTGCGCAACGTGGCGCGCGAAGGGATCCAGATAATGCAGCCCCACCACGTCTCGGTCTATCGCTACGGTGGCGAAGAGTTCGCGGTGATTTTCCAGGCCGAGCAGATCGCTACCGCATTTTCATTGCTTGACGCATGGCGCACCGCCGTTGAAAGACGCGTCTGGCGGGAAGAAAATCTGCACGTCACGTTCAGTGCGGGTCTGGGTGAATGGCACTTCGAACCGCTGGAACAATTTGTAGGTAGTGTTGATAACGCGCTCTACGGTGCTAAAAAGCAGGGAAAAAACCGTATTGTTCGCACTGCCATCGGCTGACTTTCTCTCTTACTCGAAGAATTGTAACCGGTTTCAGAAAAATGCCGCTTTCTTTGTGATGCCTGACACACAATCGCGGTAAAGCGGTTGTTGAAGCTCTCTGTGCGGGATAATTATCAATAAACACATGTAGATCGAGGCTGATTATGAAGAACATCGTTTTATGCTGTGCAGCGGGAATGTCAACCAGCATGCTGGTTCAACGTATGAAAGACGCCGCGCAGAAAAAAGGGGTTGAAGTCACCATTAAAGCCGTTCCGGTTGCGGAGTTTAAAGACAATATCGCGACGGCCGACATCGTATTGCTGGGTCCACAGGTTAAATACGAGCAGGCAAAACTGCAGGCGCAGGCCGACCCGCTCGGCAAAAAGGTCGCGGTGATCGACATGATGGACTACGGCATGATGAAAGGTGATGCCGTACTGGAAAAAGCGCTCAAACTGCTGGAGTCATAATGGAAGACTTAGAAACAACGATCATGGAACTGCTGGTCAATGCTGGTGCGGCGCGCAGTGCGGCCCTGACGGCGCTCCAGATGGCGCGTAAAGGTGATTTTGACGAAGCTGAAAAAGCGATGGAAGAATCCCGCGAATATGTGAAGCATGCGCATACGATCCAGACGCAGCTTATCGGTCTTGACGAAGGGACAGGAAAACTCCCGGTTAACCTGATTACCGTTCACTCTCAGGACCACCTGATGAACGCGATGGTTATTCAGGATCTGGCGGGCGATATGATTGAGCTTTATCGTCGGATCCCGCTAGTGAATTGAAGACATGCAGATATAAAAAAACCCGCCGAGGCGGGTTTTTTATTTACGGCATCAACGATTACTCGTTGTCGGAACCGCCCAGACCTGCGTTCAGCAGTTCTGCCAGGCTCGCGGATGCATCTTCAGCAGTAACCTGCGGTGCAGCTGGCAGTTCGCCCGCTGCGCGACGACGCATACGATCCTGGTGGTACGCATAACCGGTACCGGCCGGGATCAGACGACCCACGATGACGTTCTCTTTCAGACCGCGCAGTTCATCACGTTTACCTGCAACAGCGGCTTCGGTCAGGACACGCGTGGTTTCCTGGAACGATGCTGCAGAGATGAAGGACTCGGTTGCCAGAGACGCTTTGGTGATACCCAGCAGATCGCGTGCGAAGGTCGCACCGATTTTGCCATTCGCTTCCAGATCGCGGTTAGCGATCTTAACGCGTGAGTATTCAACCTGCTCGCCTTCCAGGAAGTCGGAGCTGCCCGCATTTTCGATGGTTGCTTTACGCAGCATCTGACGAACGATAACTTCGATGTGCTTATCGTTAATCTTAACGCCCTGCAGGCGGTATACGTCCTGTACTTCGTTAACAATGTAACGAGTAACAGCATGCACACCACGCAGACGCAGGATGTCGTGCGGCGCTTCTGGACCGTCGGAAACCACGTCACCACGTTCTACACGTTCACCTTCGAACACGTTGAGCTGACGCCACTTAGGAATCATCTCTTCGTACGGCTCGCTGCCATCTACTGGGGTGATAACCAGACGGCGCTTACCTTTGGTCTCTTTACCGAAGGAGATGATGCCGCTGATTTCAGCCAGGATTGCAGGCTCTTTCGGACGACGTGCTTCGAACAGGTCCGCAACGCGTGGCAGACCACCGGTGATGTCCTTGGTACCGCCGGATTCCTGAGGAATACGCGCCAGGGTGTCACCAGAGCTGATCTGTACGCCATCTTCCAGCTGTACAATCGCTTTACCCGGCAGGAAGTACTGCGCAGGCATATCGGTACCTGGGATCAGAACGTCGTTACCCTGAGCATCAACGATTTTCAGTGCAGGACGCAGATCTTTACCGCCGGTAGTACGTTCAGCAGAATCCAGAACCACCAGAGAAGACAGACCGGTCAGCTCGTCGGTCTGACGAGTAATGGTCTGGCCGTCAATCATGTCAGTAAAGCGGATGAAACCACTTACTTCGGTGATAACCGGCATGGTGTGTGGATCCCAGTTTGCAACGGTTTCACCGCCGGCAACCTGCTCGCCATCACCTTTCGCCATAACCGCACCGTAAGGCACTTTATAGCTCTCTTTGGTACGACCGAATTCGTCGATCAGCTTCAGCTCGGTGTTACGAGAGGTCACAACCAGCTTGCCTGCGGAGTTAACAACAGACTTCGCGTTGCTGAGCTTGATGCTACCTTTGTTTTTCACCTGAATGCTGGATTCAGCAGCCGCACGAGATGCCGCACCACCGATGTGGAACGTACGCATCGTCAGCTGTGTACCCGGCTCACCGATGGACTGTGCCGCGATAACGCCGATGGCTTCACCTTTGTTGATGATGTGGCCACGCGCCAGGTCACGACCGTAGCAGTGCGCACACACACCAAAGTCGGTATCACAGGATACAACGGAACGCACTTTCACGGAGTCAACAGAGTTCGCTTCCAGCAGGTCACACCACTGTTCGTGCAGCAGCGTATTGCGTGGAACCAGAATGTCTGCGGTGCCCGGCTTCAGAATGTCTTCCGCGGTCACACGACCCAGTACGCGATCGCGCAGCGGCTCTTTAACATCACCACCCTCGATAACCGGGGTCATGGTGATACCTTCGAGGGTGCCACAATCGTCTTCGGTCACCACCAGATCCTGCGCAACGTCAACCAGACGACGCGTCAGATAACCGGAGTTCGCTGTCTTCAGTGCGGTATCCGCCAGACCTTTACGCGCACCGTGCGTGGAGATGAAGTACTGGAGTACGTTCAGGCCTTCACGGAAGTTCGCGGTGATTGGCGTTTCGATGATGGAGCCATCTGGCTTCGCCATCAGACCACGCATACCTGCCAGCTGACGAATCTGTGCTGCAGAACCACGCGCACCGGAGTCGGCCATCATGTAGATGCTGTTGAAGGAAACCTGCTGCTCTTCGACGCCGTCACGGTTAATCACGGTTTCGGTCTGCAGGTTATCCATCATCGCTTTGGATACACGATCGTTCGCCGCTGCCCAGATATCGATAACTTTGTTGTAGCGTTCGCCCGCGGTAACCAGACCAGACTGGAACTGCTCCTGGATCTCAGCAACTTCGGCTTCCGCTTCAGAGATGATCTCATGTTTCTTCTCTGGGATGACCATGTCATCAATACCAACAGATGCACCTGAACGCGCTGCATAAGCAAAGCCGGTATACATTGTCTGGTCAGCGAAGATAACGGTCGGCTTCAGACCCAGAATGCGGTAACAGGTGTTCAGCATTTTGGAGATCGCTTTCTTGCCCAGCGCCTGGTTGACGATGGAGAAAGGCAGACCTTTCGGTACGATCATCCACAGAATGGCACGGCCAACGGTCGTGTCTTTCAGGCTGGTTTTCGCAACGAATTCGCCGTTTGCATCTTTTTCGTATTCAGTGATACGCACTTTAACGCGCGCATGCAGAGAGGCCAGGCCAGCGCGATAAATACGCTCAGCTTCTTTCGGGCCAGTCAGCACCATGCCTTCGCCTTTGGCGTTAACACAGTCACGGGTCATGTAGTACAGACCCAATACAACGTCCTGAGAAGGAACGATGATTGGTTCACCGTTCGCTGGAGACAGGATGTTGTTGGTAGACATCATCAGCGCACGCGCTTCGAGCTGGGCTTCCAGCGTCAGCGGTACGTGAACAGCCATCTGGTCACCATCGAAGTCGGCGTTATAGGCCGCACAAACCAGCGGGTGCAGCTGGATAGCTTTACCTTCGATCAGGACCGGCTCAAATGCCTGGATACCCAGACGGTGCAGTGTTGGTGCACGGTTCAGCAGTACCGGGTGTTCGCGGATAACTTCGTCCAGGATATCCCAAACGACAGCTTCTTCACGCTCAACCATTTTCTTAGCGGCTTTGATGGTGGTGGCCAGGCCACGCAGTTCCAGCTTGCCGTAGATGAACGGTTTGAACAGCTCCAGTGCCATTTTCTTCGGCAGACCGCACTGATGCAGACGCAGGTATGGACCTACGGTGATTACAGAACGACCGGAGTAGTCAACACGCTTACCGAGCAGGTTCTGACGGAAACGACCCTGCTTACCTTTGATCATGTCGGCCAAAGATTTCAGAGGACGTTTGTTAGAACCGGTGATCGCACGACCGCGACGACCGTTATCCAGCAGGGCATCTACCGCTTCCTGCAGCATACGTTTTTCGTTGCGTACGATGATGTCCGGCGCAGCCAGATCCAGCAGACGTTTCAGACGGTTGTTACGGTTGATCACGCGACGATACAGATCGTTCAGATCGGACGTTGCGAAACGACCACCATCCAGCGGAACCAGCGGACGCAGATCTGGCGGCAGAACCGGTAGAACGGTCAGGATCATCCACTCTGGCTTGTTACCAGACTGAACGAACGCTTCCAGCAGTTTGATACGCTTGGTCAGCTTTTTACGCTTGGTTTCGGAGTTGGTTTCGTTCAGCTCTTCACGCAGCTGCTCGCACTCCTGCTCCAGATCCATGCTCTTCAGCAGGGCCTGAATAGCTTCCGCACCCATCTTCGCGTCGAATTCGTCACCGAACTCTTCCAGAGCGTCCAGATACTGCTCTTCAGTCAGGATCTGGTGACGTTCCAGGTTCGTCATCCCGCCTTCGATAACCACATAAGATTCGAAGTACAGTACACGTTCAATATCGCGCAGCGGCATATCCAGCAGCAGGCCGATACGGGACGGCAGAGATTTCAGGAACCAGATGTGAGCAGTTGGAGACGCCAGCTCGATGTGGCCCATACGCTCACGGCGTACTTTGGTCTGGGTCACTTCAACGCCGCACTTCTCACAGATCACACCGCGGTGTTTCAGGCGCTTGTACTTACCGCACAGGCACTCGTAATCTTTTACTGGCCCGAAAATACGCGCACAGAAAAGGCCGTCACGCTCAGGTTTGAACGTACGGTAGTTGATGGTTTCCGGCTTTTTAACTTCACCGAAAGACCATGAACGGATCATGTCTGGCGAAGCCAGAGCAATTTTGATCGCATCAAACTCTTCGGTTTTAGTCTGCGCTTTCAGAAACTTTAATAAATCTTTCACGGATTTGCTCCCGTCGGAGTTAGCACAATCCGGTGTCGGGGGTTAACCCGACACCAGTGACCTGTTTGAGCGAGAATTACTCGTCTTCCAGTTCGATGTTGATACCCAGCGAACGAATCTCTTTCAACAGTACGTTGAAGGATTCTGGCATGCCCGGTTCCATCTGATGGTTGCCGTCCACGATGTTCTTATACATCTTGGTACGACCGTTCACGTCATCAGACTTAACGGTGAGCATTTCCTGCAGGGTGTATGCTGCGCCGTATGCTTCCAGCGCCCACACTTCCATCTCCCCGAAGCGCTGACCACCGAACTGAGCCTTACCACCCAGCGGCTGCTGAGTAACCAGGCTGTAAGAACCGGTAGAACGAGCGTGCATCTTGTCGTCGACCAGGTGGTTCAGTTTCAGCATGTACATGTAACCTACGGTTACTGGACGCTCAAACTGTTCACCGGTACGGCCGTCAAACAGCGTAATCTGACCAGACGTTGGCAGACCACCCAGTTGCAGCAGCTCTTTAATTTCAGCTTCTTTTGCACCGTCGAATACCGGCGTTGCAATTGGCATCCCTTTGCGCAGGTTCTCTGCCAGACGCAGCACTTCTTCATCGCTGAAGGTGTTCAGGTCGACTTTCTGACGCACGTCGGTACCCAGATCGTAGGCACGCTGGATGAATTCGCGCAGTTTCGCGACTTCCTGCTGCTGTTTCAGCATGGCATTGATCTTGTCGCCGATACCTTTCGCAGCCATACCCAGGTGGGTTTCCAGAATCTGACCGATGTTCATACGAGACGGTACGCCCAGCGGGTTCAGTACGATATCTACCGGCGTACCGTTAGCATCGTGCGGCATATCTTCGATCGGGTTGATCTTAGAGATAACACCCTTGTTACCGTGACGACCTGCCATCTTATCACCAGGCTGGATCTGACGTTTAACGGCCAGATAGACCTTAACAATCTTCAGCACGCCTGGTGCCAGATCGTCGCCCTGAGTGATTTTGCGGCGTTTCGCTTCGAGTTTTTTCTCGAACTCGTGTTTCAGTTCGTCATACTGCTCAGCCAGCTGTTCCAGCTGATTTTGTTTCTCTTCGTCGGTCAGGCCGAGTTCCAGCCAGCGATCGCGTGGCAGTTTGTCGAGCTTCTCAGCTTCAACGCCACCGGCAACCAGCACCGCATAGATACGGCTGAACAGACCTGCTTCGAGGATCTGCAGTTCTTCAGACAGGTCTTTCTTAGCCTGTTTGAGCTGCATCTCTTCGATTTCCAGCGCACGCTTATCTTTCTCAACGCCGTCACGAGTGAAGACCTGAACGTCGATAACCGTACCGGAAACACCGTTTGGTACGCGCAGAGAAGAGTCTTTAACGTCAGACGCTTTCTCACCGAAGATTGCACGCAGCAGTTTCTCTTCTGGCGTCAGCTGGGTTTCACCTTTCGGCGTTACCTTACCAACCAGAATGTCGCCGCCGGTCACTTCCGCACCGATGTAAACAATACCGGATTCATCCAGCTTGGAGAGCGCAGCTTCACCCACGTTAGGGATGTCGGCAGTGATCTCTTCTGGCCCCAGCTTGGTGTCACGAGACACACAGGCCAGTTCCTGAATGTGGATTGTGGTGAAACGATCTTCCTGAACCACACGCTCGGAAACGAGGATGGAGTCTTCGAAGTTGTAACCGTTCCACGGCATGAACGCTACGCGCATGTTCTGACCGAGCGCCAGTTCACCGAGGTCGGTGGACGGGCCGTCTGCCAGCACGTCGCCGCGCTCAACTGGCTCACCCAGAGATACGCAAGGCATCTGGTTGATACAGGTGTTCTGGTTAGAACGGGTGTATTTGGTCAGGTTGTAGATGTCGATACCCGCTTCGCCCGGATACATCTCGTCTTCGTTAACTTTGATAACGATACGGGATGCGTCAACGTACTGAACGGTACCGCCACGCTTAGCAACTGCAGTAACACCGGAGTCAACGGCAACAGCACGTTCCATACCGGTACCAACCAGCGGCTTATCAGCGCGCAGAGTTGGAACGGCCTGACGTTGCATGTTCGCACCCATCAATGCACGGTTGGCGTCATCGTGTTCCAGGAACGGGATCAGGGACGCACCGACGGATACCACCTGCTGGGTGGATACGTCCATGTAGTCAACCTGGTCGCGGCTGAACAAGCTGGATTCGCCTTTGCTACGGCAGGTAACCAGATCTTCTACAAAGTGGCCTTCGTCATCCAGGTTGGAGTTCGCCTGAGCGATAACGTAGTTGCCTTCTTCGATAGCAGACAGGTAGTGAATTTCGTCGGTAACAACACCGTCAGTCACTTTACGATACGGGGTCTCAAGGAAACCGTATTCGTTCGTCTGTGCGTACACGGACAGGGAGTTGATCAGACCGATGTTTGGACCTTCAGGCGTTTCGATTGGACATACGCGACCGTAGTGAGTCGGGTGTACGTCTCGAACTTCAAAGCCTGCACGTTCACGGGTCAGACCGCCTGGGCCGAGTGCAGAGATACGACGTTTGTGCGTAATCTCAGACAGCGGGTTGTTCTGGTCCATGAACTGAGACAGCTGGCTGGAACCGAAGAACTCTTTCACTGCTGCAGAAATCGGCTTGGCGTTGATCATATCCTGAGGCATCAGGGTATCCAGATCGCCCAGTGACAGACGCTCTTTCACCGCACGTTCTACACGAACCAGGCCAACGCGGAACTGGTTTTCCGCCATTTCGCCTACGGAACGGATACGACGGTTGCCGAGGTGGTCGATATCGTCCACTTCGCCTTTGCCGTTACGGATATCGATGAGCTTCTTCATCACTTCAATGATGTCGTCTTTGCTCAGGATACCGGAACCTTCGATTTCGTCGCGCAGCAGAGAACGGTTGAACTTCATACGACCAACCGCGGACAGATCGTAGCGGTCTTCGGAGAAGAACAGGTTCTCGAACAGGCTTTCAGCCGCTTCGCGAGTTGGTGGCTCACCAGGACGCATCATGCGGTAGATTTCTACCAGCGCGCTCAGACGATCGTTGGTTGGGTCGACGCGTACAGTCTCAGAGATGTACGGACCGTGGTCCAGATCGTTGGTGAACAGCGTTTCGATACGTTTGTGGCCAGCCTGGCTCAGCTTAGCCAGCAGATCCAGGCTCAGCTCCATGTTAGCCGGGCAGATCAGCTCGCCAGTTGATTCATCAACGTAATCTTTCGCGGCTACTTTTCCTGCAATGTATTCAACCGGAACTTCGATGTGTTTGATATCATCTTTTTCCAGCTGACGGATGTGGCGCGCGGTGATACGGCGACCTTTTTCCACATACACTTTGCCGTCGGCTTCGATGTCGAACGACGCGGTCTCACCACGCAGACGTTCCGGCACCAGCTCCATCTGCAGCTTGTTGTCGCGGATTTCAAAGATCACTTTCTCAAAGAACAGGTCCAGGATCTGCTCAGTGGTATAGTTCAGTGCACGCAGAATGATGGTTGCAGGCAGTTTACGACGACGGTCGATACGGACAAACAGGTTGTCTTTCGGATCGAACTCGAAGTCCAGCCATGAACCACGGTAAGGAATGATGCGTGCGTTATACAGTACTTTACCGGAAGAGTGTGTTTTACCTTTATCGCTGTCGAAGAAGACGCCCGGGCTACGATGCAGCTGGGAAACGATAACACGCTCAGTACCGTTGATAACGAAAGTACCGTTGTCTGTCATGAGTGGAATCTCACCCATGTAGACTTCTTGTTCTTTAATGTCTTTTACGGTGCCTTCCGGCGCTTCGCGCTCGTAGATCACCAGACGCAGTTTTACGCGCAGCGGTGCGGAATAGGTCACGCCACGGATCTGACATTCCTGAACGTCAAACACCGGTTCGCCAAGGCGGTAGCTGACGTACTGCAGCTCGGAGTTACCGCTGTAGCTCTGAATCGGGAACACGGAACGGAAGGCTGCTTCCAGACCGTACTGCCCTTCAGGATCTTGCTCGATAAACTTCTGGAACGAGTCAAGCTGGATAGAAAGGAGATATGGAATGTCCAGAACTTGTGGACGTTTACCAAAATCCTTACGAATACGTTTTTTCTCGGTATAGGAGTAAACCATAGGGTTCCTCAGCTCGCTGACAAGTCGACCCATCTGTCCGACGAAGGGACAGTTTGTGCAACACCATTTTGTGGACCGGAAAATTGAATACTTTCCGCAATACCTGTTGCTATCACGCTTAAACCATTTCATTGCGATTTACACAGAGCGAGCACCCTGTCGCAGTATATTAAGTCGTCGATAGAAACAAGCATTGTCAGGACAATCAGCAGTCAAACAGTGTGAAATGCTACTGATGCCTTACAGCGCAAAAAGGCTGGTGACTAAAAAGTCACCAGCCATCAGCCTAATTTCTTAGGCTGCAACCAGAAAAGTTGGCTTATTTAACTTCAACTTCAGCGCCAGCTTCTTCCAGAGATTTTTTCAGTGCTTCTGCGTCGTCTTTGCTCACGCCTTCTTTCAGCGCAGCTGGAGCAGATTCTACCAGGTCTTTAGCTTCTTTCAGACCCAGGCCAGTTGCGCCACGTACTGCTTTGATAACAGCAACTTTGTTCGCGCCAGCAGCTTTCAGAATTACGTCGAATTCAGTTTTTTCTTCAGCAGCTTCAGCCGGGCCCGCAGCTACAGCTACAGCAGCAGCAGCAGAAACACCGAATTTTTCTTCCATTGCAGAAACCAGCTCTACAACGTCCATTACGGACATAGCTGCTACTGCTTCAATGATTTGATCTTTAGTGATAGACATTTAAATTGTTCCTGAAAATCAGAATAAGTTTATACGTAAGCAAATGCTTTATAAAGATAACTGAGATTAAGCAGCTTCTTTCGCATCGCGTACAGCAGCCAGAGTGCGAACCAGTTTGCCAGCCGCAGCTTCTTTCATGGTTGCCATCAGGCGTGCAATTGCTTCTTCGTAGGTCGGCAGGGTTGCCAGGCGATCGATTTGCGATGCCGGGATCAACTCACCTTCAAAGGCTGCAGCTTTGACCTCAAATTTTGCATTCGCTTTCGCGAACTCTTTGAACAGACGAGCAGCAGCGCCCGGGTGTTCCATAGAGTATGCAATCAGGGTCGGACCAACAAACGTGTCTTTCAGGCACTCGAACTGAGTACCTTCAACTACGCGGCGCAGCAGGGTGTTACGAACAACACGCATGTATACGCCAGCTTCACGACCTGCTTTACGCAGTTCAGTCATTTTGTCTACAGTAACGCCACGGGAATCCGCAACTACTGCAGACAGCGCGCCTTTGGCTACTTCGCTGACTTCAGCAACAATCGCTTGTTTGTCTTGAAGATTTAAAGCCATTAGCTTTGCTCCTGGATGTTTGCCGGAACTCATGTTCCGGAACTCACTTCACTCGACCCAACGGGAAGAGCGTCTTAATACGGTGAGCAGAAACAAGCCAGAGTATTGAAAATAATCTTAGCGTTCTGTCACCGTCTACGCAGGGGATTAAGTCTCTTGCGAAACACCTGCGGTCTTCGACGGAGGCCTGGATTAGGCCAGGCTCCAACGAACAAATCTTTTAGCCGCTAACTTTCGTTAGCAAACGTGGGGGTAAGATTGTAGACAAAATCACCGCCCACGTAAAGGCATTAGTTTGCAGCAGCGCTCAGACCAGCCTGGTCAACTGCAACACCTGCACCCATGGTGGTGGAGATGCTAACTTTCTTGATGTACACGCCTTTCGCCTGAGTTGGTTTTGCTTTTTTCAGCGCAACCAGCAGAGCTTCCAGGTTTTCTTTCAGTTTGTCAGCGTCAAAGTCCACTTTACCGATGGTGGTGTGGATGATGCCGTTTTTGTCGTTACGATAACGAACCTGACCTGCTTTAGCGTTCTTAACCGCTTCAGCAACGTTAGGGGTTACAGTACCCACTTTCGGGTTTGGCATCAGGCCGCGTGGACCCAGAACCTGGCCCAGCTGGCCAACAACGCGCATTGCATCTGGAGAAGCAATAACAACGTCAAAGTTCATTTCGCCTTTCTTGATCTGATCAGCCAGATCTTCCATACCTACCAGTTCAGCGCCGGCAGCTTTAGCAGCTTCAGCGTTTGCACCCTGAGCAAATACAGCTACACGAACGGAACGGCCAGTACCGTGTGGCAGTACAGTTGCGCCACGAACGTTCTGATCGGATTTACGAGCGTCGATGCCCAGGTTAACGGCAACGTCAACGCTTTCAACGAACTTAGCAGTTGCCAGTTCTTTCAGCAGAGCGATAGCTTCGTTGATGTCGTACTGTTTGGTCGCATCAACTTTGTCACGGATCACGGACATGCGCTTGGTCAGTTTAGCCATTTCTTAGTCCTCCACTACCAGGCCCATGGAACGCGCAGTACCTTCGATGGAGCGAGTCATCGCTTCAATGTCGGCACCAGTCATGTCGGCAGCTTTGGTCTGCGCGATTTCCTGCAGCTGAGCGCGGGAAATTTTACCCACTTTGTCTTTGTTCGGTTTACCGGAACCAGACTTGATACCAGCCGCTTTCTTCAGCAGAACTGCTGCTGGAGGGGTTTTGGTAACGAAAGTGAAAGAACGGTCAGCGTAAACAGTGATTACGACTGGGATTGGCAGACCTTTTTCCAGGGATTCGGTTTTTGCGTTGAACGCTTTACAGAATTCCATGATGTTCACACCCTGCTGACCCAGAGCTGGACCAACTGGTGGACTTGGGTTCGCCATACCAGCTGCAACCTGCAGCTTGACGTAGGCTTGTACTTTCTTAGCCATTCTAAAATCCTCTGATTGGGTAATAGCGCCTCAGGGAGGCTCCCCGTGAATAAAATTCGTTTTACGGGCCGTAACCCATAAAAACAAAAGGCGCGAAATTGTATTCCAATCTCGCGCCTTGTGCAACGATTAAATCGTCGCTTTTTTGATCGCTGCTTAGGCTTTTTCGACCTGGGCAAAGTCCAGTTCTACCGGGGTCGCACGACCGAAGATAGAAACAGAAACTTTCAGGCGGGACTTCTCGTAGTCCACTTCTTCAACCACGCCATTAAAGTCAGCAAACGGACCGTCATTAACACGAACCATTTCACCCGGTTCAAACAGCGTTTTCGGACGCGGCTTATCACCCACCTGCTGCAGGCGGTTCATAATCGCATCAACTTCTTTGTCGCTGATTGGCGCCGGGCGGTCAGACGTGCCGCCGATAAAGCCCATCACGCGCGGTACGCTGCGCACCAGGTGCCAGCTCGCGTCGTTCATAACCATCTGAACCAGCACGTAACCCGGGAAGAATTTGCGCTCGCTTTTGCGACGCTGGCCGCCACGGATCTCAACCACTTCTTCGGTCGGAACCATAACTTCACCAAACAACTCTTCCATGTTGTGTAATTTGATATGCTCACGCAGCGACGTTGCTACGCGGCCTTCAAAACCGGAAAACGCCTGAACGACGTACCAGCGCTTTTTAGGGGCTTCAGACATCTCAGAACCTCAGGCCAGTGATAAAGGATACCAGGCGAACCAGAATACCATCCAGTCCCCACAGGATCAGTGACATTACAGCGGTAACCGCCGCTACGATCAGCGTGGTGTGCAATGTTTCCTGGCGAGTCGGCCAAATTACCTTGCGGACTTCGGTACGCGCTTCGCGGGCAAAAGCGACAGTCGCTTTGCCTTTCGTCGTCAACAGCGCGACACCACCCGCTGCAGCAATCAGAATTACCACTGCAAGCGCGCGTAGCGGCAGCATAATGTCACGATAAAGGTAGTTGCCGACAATCGCTACGATCAGCAGAACGGCTACTACTACCCATTTCATCGCTTCCAGGCCGCGCCCGCTCCCTTGAGCTTCGGTATTCGCACTCATAAACCAACCTGTCAGAAGTATTCTACAAACATTTTCACCCCGCGATCGCGAGGCAAACCAAATCGAAATGCTAATTCGCTTTTCGAATTATACGCTCTCTGCAGAGCCTGTCTCAGCAATGATTATGACAAAAATAATCACTGATGAGCCAGGTTCTGGCGTGAAAGCGTGCAAAAAGGGCATCAAATGATGCCCTTTTATTGCGCATTGCGTCAAATGTTATCAGCAATTAGCCGAGAACTTTAGCAACCACGCCCGCGCCAACGGTACGGCCA
>NZ_QZCS01000022.1 GCF_003594915.1 Enterobacter chuandaensis | reverse complement strand
GAGGCTGCAAGAATAAAGTGAAAATTATTTACTGACTGCTCACTTTCCAGGCAAATCACATCCCAGACCTCAATTCTCGCCTGGTTTTTAAACAAAAACGAGCCGCAAGCGGCTCGTTTTTGCGTTTTGTGACTTACTGCACTGCCACAATGCGATCGTCGTTGGCTTCCAGACGGATAACTTTGCCTGGGATCAGCTCTCCTGAAAGAATCTGCTGCGCCAGCGGGTTCTCGATCTGCTGCTGGATAGCACGTTTTAATGGACGCGCACCGTATACCGGATCGTAACCATTCGCGCTCAGCAGCTTCAGCGCCTCGTCGGAGATGTGAATTTCATATCCACGCTCTTCCAGACGTTTGTACAGACGCTGCAGCTGGATCTGCGCAATCGACGCAATGTGTTTCTCACCCAGAGGATGGAAGACTACTACTTCATCTATACGGTTAATGAACTCCGGACGGAAGTTATGGCTCACCACACCGAGCACCAGATCCTTCATATGACCGTAATCCAGTTCACCGAAGCGTTCCTGAATCAAATCGGAACCCAGGTTCGAGGTCATGATGACAACCGTATTACGGAAGTCGACCGTTCTCCCCTGCCCGTCGGTCAGACGACCATCATCCAGTACCTGAAGCAGGATGTTGAACACATCAGGGTGCGCTTTTTCCACCTCATCCAGCAGAATGACGGAATAAGGACGACGGCGCACCGCTTCCGTCAGGTAACCGCCTTCTTCATAACCGACATATCCCGGAGGCGCACCGACCAGACGCGAGACGGAGTGTTTCTCCATAAACTCGGACATATCGATACGCACCATCGCATCGTCGCTGTCGAACATAAAGTTAGCCAGCGCTTTACACAGCTCTGTTTTACCGACGCCGGTTGGCCCCAGGAACAGGAACGAACCAATCGGGCGATTAGGATCGGAAAGCCCTGCGCGGCTACGACGGATGGCGTTGGAAACTGCTTCAACCGCTTCGTTCTGGCCAATAACGCGATTATGCAGATCCTGCTCCATGCGCAGAAGTTTTTCACGTTCGCCTTCCAGCATGCGTGCCACTGGAATACCGGTCCAGCGCGCCAGCACTTCAGCAATTTCGGCATCCGTCACTTTATTACGTAACAAACGCATCGTTTTGCCTTCGGACTGCGTCGCAATCTCAAGCTGTTTCTCCAGCTCAGGGATTTTGCCGTACTGCAGTTCAGACATCCGCGCCAGATCGCCGACACGGCGAGCCTGCTCAATAGCAATTTTTGCCTGTTCGAGTTCAGCTTTAATAGTCTGAGTACCGGAAAGGGAAGCTTTCTCCGCTTTCCACTCTTCTTCCAGCTCAGAATACTGGCGCTCTTTATCGTCCAGTTCTTCATTGAGCATATCCAGGCGTTTCTTACTCGCCTCATCAGACTCTTTCTTCAGCGCCTGCTGTTCCAGCTTGAGCTGAATGATGCGTCGGTCGAGTCGGTCCAGCTCTTCCGGCTTCGAGTCAATCTGCATGCGGATACTGGACGCGGCTTCATCGATAAGGTCGATGGCTTTATCCGGCAGCTGACGGTCAGCGATATAACGATGCGAAAGCGTCGCCGCGGCAACGATGGCCGGGTCAGTAATCTGCACGTGGTGGTGCAGCTCATAGCGCTCTTTCAGACCACGCAGGATCGCGATGGTATCTTCAACGCTTGGCTCGGCAACAAACACTTTCTGGAAACGGCGTTCCAGAGCGGCATCTTTTTCAATGTACTGGCGGTACTCATCCAGTGTAGTGGCACCGACACAGTGAAGCTCACCGCGCGCCAGCGCAGGTTTCAGCATGTTCCCGGCATCCATCGCGCCGTCCGCTTTACCGGCTCCTACCATGGTGTGCAGTTCGTCGATAAACAGAATGACGTTGCCTTCCTGTTTCGCCAGATCGTTCAGCACGCCTTTCAGACGCTCTTCGAACTCACCGCGGTATTTCGCACCGGCCACCAGCGCGCCCATGTCCAGGGCCAGCACACGGCGGCCTTTCAGGCCTTCAGGCACTTCACCGTTCACGATTCGCTGCGCCAGCCCTTCAACGATGGCGGTTTTACCGACACCCGGTTCACCAATCAGTACCGGGTTATTCTTGGTACGACGCTGCAGTACCTGAATCGTACGGCGGATCTCTTCGTCACGGCCGATAACCGGGTCAAGCTTGCCCTGTTCGGCACGCTCGGTCAGATCGACCGTAAATTTCTTCAAAGCCTGACGTTGGTCTTCGGCTCCCTGATCGTTCACGCTTTCACCTCCGCGCATTTTCTCAATCGCCTGAGTCACATTTGCGGTGGTTGCACCGGCAGATTTCAGCAGGTCGGTCAAGGTACCGCGTGATTCAAGCGCCGCCAGAACAAACAGTTCTGACGAAATAAAATTGTCCCCACGTTTTTGCGCCAGCTTGTCGCAAAGGTTCAACACGCGTACCAGATCCTGCGACGGCTGCACGTCGCCGCCGGTACCTTCTACCTGCGGTAAACGGCTCAGCGCCTGATCGATAGCGGTGCGTAACTGGCCAGCATTAATGCCAGCGGACGTTAATAAAGGACGTACCGATCCCCCTTCCTGATTCAGCAAGGCGCTCATTAAATGAAGAGGTTCGATAAATTGGTTGTCGTGCCCCAGTGCGAGGGACTGGGCATCGGCGAGAGCAAGCTGGAATTTATTAGTAAGACGATCCAGACGCATAACTCCTCCCATAACAGGTCAAATTTGCTACTGGAGATTAAATGAGGTCATCCCTCAATTATTCAAGGTTAATGACCTGAATTATGTGAAAAGAAAACGGCACGTGCCGGATCGTCTTGATTCTTTAGGTTATATCAGCCAAATGAAACTTGCCATACGCCCCGTCGTCTTGTCGCGGCGATAAGAGAAAAAATCACCCTTTTCGGTGAAGGTACAGCGATCTCCGCCGAAGATCTGGGTCACGCCAGCATTATTCAGGCGCTGGCGGGCAAGCTGATAAATATCGGCCAGATATTTATCTCCCGAAGGCAGGAAAGCTTCCACTGCTTGCGGATCTTTTTCCATGAATGCTTCGCGAACCTCCGGCCCCACTTCAAAAGCGCGAGGGCCAATGGCCGGGCCAAGCCAGGCCATGATATTGGCTGGCTCATCGTTAAAACAGGAGATAGTTTCTTCGAGCACGCCTTCACACAGGCCACGCCAGCCCGCGTGCGCTGCTGCCACCTCCGTACCGGCACGGTTACAAAACAGCACCGGCAGACAATCGGCGGTCATCACCGCACAAACCGTTCCCGGCGTATTACTGTACGAGGCATCAGCGCGTTTAGAAGCATAGGGCTCCCCCGTCAACTTCAGCACCGCGTTACCGTGAACCTGTTCCAGCCAGACCGGTTTCGACGGCAGGTTCCCCGCAGCAAACAGACGCTTACGGTTTTCTTCAACGTGTTCCAGGTTGTCGCCACAGTGCGCACCGAGGTTCAAAGACGCCCACGCGTCCTGGCTTACGCCACCGATACGGGTTGAACTGCAGGCGGCCACGCCTTCAGGCAGTGGCCACGCCGGGACAATCAGTTTGGTCATAACCAGTCCACTTGATCCTTATGTTCTTCGAAATCAGCACGCATAGCGTCAATAAGTTCCACCATATCCTGCGGGATAGGCGCATGCCATTCCATCTGAATGCCTGTAATCGGATGATAAAGACGCAGCATGGTCGCGTGCAGCGCCTGACGATCGAATTTACGCAGTACGCTGATGAACTCGTCTGACGCGCCTTTTGGCGGACGCGGACGACCGCCGTACACCTGATCCCCCACCAGCGGATGGGTAATGTGTGCCATATGTACGCGGATCTGGTGAGTACGGCCGGTTTCCAGGCGCAGGCGCAGGCGCGTGTGAATACGGAAGTGCTCCATAATGCGATAGTGCGTCACCGCTGGTTTACCCATCGGATGCACCGACATATGGGTGCGTTTCGTCGGGTGACGGCTGATTGGCTCTTCTACCGTGCCGCCAGCTGTCATGTGCCCAATCGCCACCGCTTCATATTCGCGAGTGATTTCACGCAGCTGCAGCGATTCCACCAGACGGGTCTGCGCAGGCACGGTCTTCGCCACCACCATCAACCCGGTGGTGTCTTTATCCAGACGGTGCACGATGCCCGCGCGCGGGACATCTGCGATCGGCGGATAATAATGAAGGAGTGCATTAAGCACCGTACCGTCGGGATTTCCCGCCCCCGGATGAACAACCAGGTCGCGCGGCTTGTTGATCACCAGAATGTCATCGTCTTCATAGACGATATCCAGTGGGATATCCTGCGGCTCGAAGCGGATTTCCTCTTCGATTTCAGCATTGATGGCAACAGCTTCCCCACCAAACACTTTCTCTTTTGGTTTGTCCCAGATCTTGCCGTTTACCAGCACGCGCTGGTCAAGGATCCATTCTTTTATGCGTGAACGCGAATAATCAGGGAACAATTCGGCCAAAGCCTGATCTAAGCGTTGACCGAGCTGATTTTCGGAGACTGTTGCGGTGAGTTCTACTCGTTGTGCCATAAACTGCTTCTTTGTTTAACGTTGGGTTTTACGGCTTTGCCGTTTAATATAGTGTGCTATTGTAGCTGGTCTTAATCGGGAGCAGGAACAGAGTTTCTCCCGGACAAACATTTGAGGAAAGTCAAAACGTCATGACGCGCATGAAATATCTGGTGGCAGCGGCCACGTTGAGCCTGGCTTTGGTGGGCTGCTCCGGTTCGAATGAACAGGTCCCTGACAATCCGCCGAATGAAATCTATGCGACTGCACAACAAAAGTTGCAGGACGGTAACTGGAAACAGGCGATAACGCAACTGGAAGCGTTGGATAATCGCTATCCATTTGGTCCGTATTCGCAGCAGGTACAGTTAGATCTTATCTACGCCTACTACAAAAATGCCGACCTGCCGCTGGCTCAGGCAACTATCGATCGTTTCATGCGTCTGAACCCGACTCATCCTAACATCGACTACGTCATGTACATGCGCGGCCTGACCAACATGGCGCTGGACGACAGCGCCCTGCAGGGCTTCTTCGGCGTGGATCGTTCCGACCGTGACCCGCAGCATGCGCGCGACGCCTTCAATGACTTCTCCAAGCTGGTGCGCGGCTATCCAAACAGCCAGTACGTGACTGACGCCACCAAACGTCTGGTGTTCCTGAAAGATCGACTGGCGAAATATGAATACTCCGTCGCGGAATACTACACCCGCCGCGGCGCATGGGTTGCCGTGGTTAACCGCGTAGAAGGTATGCTGCGTGATTACCCGGATACTCAGGCAACGCGTGACAGCCTGAAGCTGATGGAAAATGCTTACCGTCAGATGCAGATGACCGCTCAGGCTGAGAAAGTGGCGAAAATCATCGCCGCCAACAGCAGCAATACCTGATATTGCCTCAATGCAAAACGGCAGCCCGGAGGCTGCCGTTTTTTTTATTCATTTCAGAGCGCCGCTGAAGCGCTTTAGCCTCAACACATCCAGTCAACTATGGCTCCAATTTTTGCCTTCGACAAGGTAAATCTCACCTCTTCCTGTCCTGCCTCACAAAAAAGATTCCCTGACAAAAACCGACAAAATAACGTGATCTAAATCACACATTTTGACATTAGGTCGGGTATGCTGGAATCACCAAGACGGAAAGACAAGAGGTAAAATTTATGACAATGAACATTACCAGTAAACAAATGGAAATTACTCCGGCAATTCGCCAGCACGTCGCAGACCGTCTCGCCAAACTGGATAAATGGCAAACACATTTGATTAATCCACATATCATCCTGTCCAAGGAGCCGCAGGGTTTCATCGCTGACGCAACTATCAATACTCCAAACGGCCATCTGGTCGCCAGCGCAAAACATGAGGATATGTACACCGCTATTAACGATTTGATCAACAAGCTGGAACGGCAGCTCAATAAAGTGCAACACAAAGGCGAAGCCCGTCGCGCCACTACATCGGTGAAAGACGCAAGCTTTGCGGAAGAAGTTGAAGAAGAGTAATCCTTTAAATTGAGTGTACCGCCAACGCGCCTTCGGGCGCGTTTTTTGTTTTTTATTGACAGGGTGAAAACAGTGCGGGTACTTTAACGGTATCAAACACTGGATGACTTTATGAAACTCACGCCGTTCTTCTTCGCATTCTTTTTTACCTTCCCCTGAACGGGAGGCGTTTCGTCGTGTGATAAAGAATGCGAAGACGAACAACAAGGCCTCCCACACCGGGGGGCCTTTTTTATTGATAACGATAAAATGAGACAGGCAACACTATGACACCGGAAAACCCGTTACTGGATCTGCGCGTAAAAATCAGCGCGCTGGACGAGAAATTACTGGCGCTGCTGGCCGAACGCCGCGCACTTGCCGTTGAAGTGGGAAAAGCCAAACTGGACTCCCATCGCCCGGTGCGTGATATCGACCGCGAGCGCGATCTGCTGGAGCGTCTGATCCAGCTCGGCAAAGCGCATCACCTCGATGCCCACTACATCACCCGGTTGTTCCAGCTCATCATTGAAGACTCCGTACTCACTCAGCAAGCGTTACTCCAGCAGCATCTGAACAAAACCAATCCGCACTCTGCGCGTATCGCCTTCCTCGGTCCGAAAGGCTCTTATTCTCACCTGGCCGCACGTCAGTATGCCGCACGCCATTTCGAAGAATTTATTGAGAGCGGCTGCGCGAAGTTTGCTGATATTTTCAATCAGGTAGAAACCGGCCAGGCGGATTACGCCGTGGTGCCGATTGAAAACACCAGCTCCGGCGCGATTAATGACGTCTACGATCTGCTCCAGCACACCAGCCTGTCGCTGGTTGGCGAGCTGACGATCCCTATCGATCACTGCGTGCTGGTCTCCGGCTCCACCGACCTGAGCAAGATCGAAACGGTATACAGCCATCCTCAGCCGTTCCAGCAGTGCAGCCAGTTCCTGAACCGCAATCCGAACTGGAAAATTGAATACACCGAAAGCACCTCGGCGGCGATGGAAAAAGTGGCGCAGGCTAACTCGCCAACCGTCGCTGCGCTCGGCAGCGAAGCGGGCGGCGCGCTGTATGGTTTACAGGTGCTGGAACGCAACCTGGCAAACCAGACGCAAAACATCACCCGCTTCGTGGTGCTGGCCCGCAAGGCAATCAACGTGTCAGACCAGGTGCCGGCGAAAACCACGCTGCTGATGGCGACCGGTCAACAGGCCGGCGCGCTGGTTGAAGCCCTGCTGGTGCTGCGTAACCACAACCTGATCATGACGAAGCTGGAATCACGTCCGATCCACGGTAATCCGTGGGAAGAGATGTTCTATCTTGATATCCAGGCCAACCTGGAGTCTGCCTCCATGCAAAAAGCCCTGCGCGAGCTGGGTGAAATCACCCGTTCTATGAAAGTGCTGGGCTGCTACCCAAGCGAAAACGTCGTCCCGGTCGATCCGATCTAACGTTCGATAAACCGGCTTTTCTTCATCCCTGCCACACTCACCGGCAGGGTGAAGATGGCGCCGGAGAGCGGATACTTCGCCACCTCCTCCGCGTCCATATTTTCCCGCGTGGTGGTAATGAACAGTGTTTTCATATCATCGCCGCCAAAGCAGACCATCGTCGGGCAGCGTACCGGCAGTCGATACTCTTGCAGTTGCTCCCCTTGCGGTGAAAAGCGTGCGATACGCCAGCAGTCAAACAGCGCGCTCCAGTAACAGCCTTCCACATCCATCGCCGCACCATCCGGTATGCCTTCCCCCTCTTTAAACTGATGAAATACCTCACGCTTGCCGGGTTCACCCTGTTCATCAACTGGCGTGCGATAAATAACGCCGTTTGGCGTGTCTGAGGTAAACATCCACTGCTGATCCGGGCTAAACGCTAAGCCGTTATGCCCGTGAATATCACACTGGATCACTTTTGGTGTCAGGTCGTTATCAATACGCATCAGCAGCGCGCCGTTGTAATCCCCCGGCCCCCAGAACGTACCCGCGTAGAACCGCCCCTGATGGTCAGTGCCTCCATCGTTAAACCGGGCCAGCTGCGGGTTAGAGGGGTTATCACACACCTTGCGGCGCAGCAGGCCGTGTTTATCGGTCAGCCAGATACCCGTTCTCATCGCAACGATAAAACCACCCTGCTCGCGCAGCGCGAAACAGCCCACCTCCTCATGGAAAGAGAGCGCGGTATGTTCCGCCGTCGGCAGGTGGTAGCGGTGGATCTCTCCTTCCAGAATATCGGCCCAGTAGAGTGCATTCTCTTCTGCGCTCCACGTCGGGCATTCGGGCAGATGCCCGGTGTAGTTCAACAGCAGCTGCGGTTCGGCCATGACAGTTCCTCAAAATGAAAAAAGCCAGCATTGCTGGCTTTCAGTATATACATCATCGCATTACTGGCGACTGTCATTTGCCTGGCGCAACAGCGTTCGGCTCTCGCTCTGGAAACGCTGCGCATAATCGCCGAACCAGTGCTCGACCTTGCGGAAGCTGTCGATAAACGCCTGCTTGTCTCCGTGTTCCAGCAGCGTAATGGCTTCGCCAAAGCGCTGATAGTAGCGCTTAATCAGCGCCAGGTTGTTTTCGGAAGACATAATAATGTCGGCGTACAGCTGGGGATCCTGAGCAAACAGACGCCCGACCATCGCCAGCTCCAGACGATAGATAGGTGAAGAGAGCGCCAGAAGCTGTTCAAGCTGGACGTTCTCTTCCGCCAGATGCAGGCCGTAGGCAAACGTCGCAAAGTGGCGCAGCGCCTGAATGAACGCCATGTTCTGATCGTGCTCGACCGCGCTAATGCGATGCAGCCGCGCGCCCCAGACCTGAATCTGCTCCAGGAACCACTGGTAGGCTTCCGGCTGACGGCCATCGCAGTAAACCACCACCTGTTTTGCCAGGCTACCGCTGTCAGGGCCAAACATCGGGTGCAGACCCAGCACCGGGCCATTATGCGCAGCCAGCATTGCCTGCAGTGGACCATTTTTGACAGAGGCCAGATCCACCAGGATGCAATCTTTCGGTAAAGGAGGAAGCTTCCCGACGATCTGCTCCGTCACGTGGATCGGCACGCTGACGATAACCATCCCGGCATCTTTCATCAGTTCCGGTGCCTGCGCCCAGTCCTCTTTTTCCAGAATGCGTACCTGATAGCCAGAAAGGGTCAGCATTTTCTCGAACAGGCGCCCCATCTGCCCAGCCCCGCCGACGATCACCACCGGACGCAGGGACGGACAGAGGGTCTTAAAGCCCTTATCGTTTTCGCTGGAATAGGATTCGCGCATCACGCGACGCAGAACATCTTCAATCAAATCCGGTGAAACGCCCAGCGCCTGCGCCTCTTTACGGCGGGAGGCGAGCATAGAGGCTTCGCGCTCCGGGACGTAAATCGGCAGGCCATATTTGCTTTTAACTTCACCGACTTCGGCCACCAGCGCCATGCGGCGCGCCAGCAGATCCAGCAGCGCCTTATCCACTTCATCAATTTGATCGCGCAGTGCGGTCAATTCAGCAACCATAACTAACCTCTTAAGCCAGACGCGTCGCCAGCTGGCCGTTCAAATCTTTGTGGATCTCTCGCAGCAGCGCATCGGTGGTTTCCCAGCTGATGCAGGCATCCGTTACGGAGACGCCGTGCTTCATGGCGCTGCGCGGCTGTTCAGATGACTGATTGCCTTCATGAATATTGCTCTCAATCATCAGTCCGATAATAGAACGGTTGCCGTCTTTGATCTGCGCGACCACGGATTCCGCAACCGCAGGCTGGCGACGGTAATCTTTATTCGAATTACCATGACTGCAATCTACCATCAGTGCCGGGCGCAGTCCCGCCTGCTCCATATCTTTTTCACACTGCGCCACATCCGCCGGGCTGTAGTTTGGCGCTTTCCCGCCGCGCAGAATCACGTGACCGTCCGGGTTACCCTGCGTTTGCAGCAGGCAAACCTGGCCCGCCTGGTTGATACCGACGAAACGGTGCGGCATGGCGGCAGCGCGCATGGCGTTGATCGCCGTCGCCAGGCTGCCATCAGTGCCATTTTTAAAACCAACCGGCATCGACAGGCCAGACGCCATCTCGCGGTGGGTTTGCGACTCCGTGGTACGCGCACCAATCGCGGACCAGCTGAACAGATCGCCCAGGTACTGCGGGCTGTTTGGATCCAGCGCTTCGGTTGCCAGCGGCAGACCCATGCTGACCAGTTCCACCAGCAGGCGACGCGCAATCTTCAGGCCTGCTTCCACATCAAACGAGCCATCCATGTGCGGATCGTTAATCAATCCTTTCCAGCCAACGGTCGTACGGGGCTTCTCAAAATAGACGCGCATTACCAGGTAGAGGCTATCGCTGACCTCCTCCGCTAATGCTTTAAATCGACGGGCGTACTCAATGGCGGTTTCAGGATCGTGAATAGAACAAGGCCCACAGACCACCAGCAGGCGCGGATCGCGGCCAGCGATGATGTCTGAAATGGTCTGGCGTGAGTGCTCAATCTGAGCCTCCTGCGCGACGCTCAGCGGAAATTCTGCTTTCAGTTGATCCGGGGTAATCAAAACCTGTTCGTCAGTGATATGTACGTTGTTCAGCGCGTCTTTTTGCATGATAGCGATCCTGTAAAGCTCGTTTGCGATAGTTGTTTTCCTCAATGAGGTGGAGCAACGATACCATAACAAGTAAAGATTTCAATCCAAAATACGTAAATATTACTTTACACCACTCAATTCAAAGCAAAAATATGCCGCAATAAATGTAAAGTTTAAATTACACAGCAGTTTTCTACCGCCAGGCTATGCTGAAGAAAAAAGGAGAATGGCTATGCGCTCAATTGCTCTCGTGCTGTTGTCGCTGTTTTTATCAGGCTGCCAGATTAATCCTTACACATTCCAGCCCGACTGGACGAGCCCTGACTGGTTCAGTGCGGGTAAAGAAGACGCAATGAATGGTTTGCCGGTTAAAGATAACCAGACCCTGGCCGATAGTTTTAACGACCCCCACGTTGATCGTAGTGAATATCTTCGCGGCTATGCTGATGGTCAGAAGAAAGTGTGTGAAGAAGGTTTTATTCATGCTTGGGGGTTAGCGGGCAAATCTTTTCCCGCCAGCTGTGATACCGTTGAAAATGCAGCGAAAATGCATGATTCATGGCAAAAAGGATTAGATGAAAGCATGCGCTCCAGCAGGCTTAATTAAGCCTGTTTTTATTCGCCATGAAATAAACAACTGTAGGATTTAGCTTAGGTCAGCATTACGCTATTTCTGACATAATGACGGCTTTGATAAACAATGGTATTCTGCCCGCAACTCTTATGGACATCTATTTCCGGAGCGGTGTGGCGGATTCTGGTGAGAAATTCATACTTGATCTCTTTTTTCCGACTCACTCTGGTGCTAATGCTGTTCCTTATGGTGGGCCCTGCAGCGGCAGGCACGCTTACGGAAACGGATAAATCGGTACGCTCGATTGTCTCAGGCATTGTGAGCTATACGCGATGGCCGTCACTTTCCGGGCAGCAGCCTAAACTCTGCATCTATGCCTCTTCTCATTATACGCATGCACTCAGCAGCAAGAATGGGCAAAACGAGTTACCTTATACGCCCGTTATTGTACGTAACGATCGGGAAGCTCTGGCCGCAACGTGCGATGCGATTTATTTCGGGTCTGAATCACCGGCAAAACAACTTGAATTAATAAGTCAATATCAGGGCAGAGCATTGCTATTAATCTCAGAGCAAAATCCGGAATGTGTTATTGGCAGTGCCTTTTGCCTGATAATCGATCGCGGCCAGGTACGATTCTCCGTTAACCTGGATGCATTGACGCGCAGTGGCGTAAGAGTCAATCCGGATGTATTAATGCTTGCACGGAATAAGCAGCATGGATAAAGATTTCACGACGACACCGCGTCCAACGTTTAAAAGAACGCTCAGACGAATCAACATGATAAGCGTCATCATCACGATGACGTTAATATGGCTGCTGCTCTGTTTTGCCTCCGTCGTAACATTAAAACAATATGCGCAAAAGAATCTTGAATTAACCGGCGCTACAATGAGCCACAGCCTGGAAGCCTCGCTGGTTTTCAACGACTCGCTGGCGGCCAACGAAACGCTCGCCGCCCTGGGTAAGCAGGGACAGTTCGCCGTGGCGGAAGTCATCAACGTGCATAATAAGCGTTTTGCTTACTGGTCCTGGAACCCGAAGGATAATAACGACACGCTGGGGGCGCTGGTCAGCCGCTGGCTTTTCCCCGTTCCTGTTTCGCAGCCCATCCTGCACAACGGGGCAAAGATCGGTGAAATTCGTCTTACCGCGCGTGACAGCCTTATCAGCCATTTCATCTGGATGTCGTTTGCCGTCCTCACCGGCTGTATTCTTTTTGCTACCGTCGTCGCGCTTACCATTACTCAGTCTCTGCATCGCGGCATGGTCACGGCGCTGCAAAATATCACCGACGTTGTGCATGACGTCCGTACCAATCGCAATTTTTCCCGTCGGGTGAAAGATGGGCGCATTGAAGAATTCCATCAGTTTGGGGAAGACTTCAACAGCCTGCTGGACGAGATGGAGGAGTGGCAGCTAAAGCTCCAGGCGAAAAACGCTCAGCTGCTTCGTACCGCCATGCACGACCCGCTCACCGGTCTTGCTAACCGCGCTGCGTTTCGTAACAGCATTGCGGCGTTAATGAACGACCCCTCGGCAAAAACAAACTCGGCCCTGCTTTTCCTCGACGGTGATAATTTCAAGTTTATTAACGACACCTGGGGACATGCGGCAGGAGACTGCGTGCTGATTGAAGTCGCCAGCAGGATGGTGGAATTTGGCGATAAACGCCATCAGTCCTACCGTCTTGGCGGTGATGAATTTGCCATGGTGCTGTACGGCGTGCATTCTGAACCAGAGGTTCAACACATTTGTGCTGCGTTAGCGCAGCAGTTTATCCGTCCGTTTGATCTGCATAACGGGCAAAAAGCATCGATGTCACTCAGCATTGGCTTTGCTCTGGCGTGGGAAAATGCGTCCGTAGAAGCATTACTGGAGAAAGCCGACCGCAATATGTACCAGGTCAAAAACCAGCGTACGAAAACAATAAGTTAGAAAGGAAATTCTATGTTGAAACGATACTTCGCGCCGTTAGTCCTGGCCTCAATGGTTCTGGCAGGCTGTCAGTCGCCGCCTCAAGGCAAATTTACTCCTGAGCAAATCGCGGCGATGAAGTCATACGGTTTTAACGAACTGAACGGCGACTGGTCGCTTGGTATGTCGGACACCATCCTCTTTGATAAGAATGACGCCAGACTGCGCCCGGAAAGTGAAAAGCAGATCCAGTCCATGGCTTCTCGCCTGGCACAAACCGGCCTGAACCACGCACAAATGGACGGTCACACGGATAATTACGGTGAAGCAAGCTACAACGAAGCGCTGTCGTTAAAACGCGCCAATGCCGTGGCCGACGCCTGGGCGAAAGGCGCGAATATCCCGCGCAGCAATCTCACCACACGGGGATTAGGCCAAAAATACCCGGTTGCCAGCAACAGTACTGCGCAAGGGCGCGCTGAAAACCGCCGCGTCGCAGTGGTTATCAGCACGCCATAGGGTTATTTAGCGGATGATTCGGTGAGCGACACGCCTGTTGCCGCTCGCCAGCGCAGCCAGTCAATCAGGACAAACAGCGCCAGACTCACGCCCATCACCGGCAAAGCCAGCCCCAGCAGCGAGCTGATGATCACAGTAACTCCTCTTCCCCACCCTGACAGCGCCAGCCAGCTCTGAGAAAGCGTCTGCACCGGATTCATTGCCGACTGTGCCGGACGACGCATCCACCACATCCGGTATCCCCAGATGATCAGCACACACAGAGCAAGACCGAACGCAATGAGCAGCAGCTGATTCACCAGCCCGAATAAGATCCCCATATGGAAATCCACCCCCCAGCGGGTCAGCTTTGCCATGAGCGGGAAATCCTCGAATCGGGTGCTGTCCAGCACCTGCATCGTAGCGGGATCAACTGCAACGGCATCCACCTGAGTCGGCCAGCGGCGATCGATTTCCGTGACTGTCCAGGCGCGATCCATTGTTTTCGCCGGGCGGATCTCCAGCCGGTTGGCATTGATTCCCGCGTGACGCGCCGCGCTTAACACGCCATCAAACTGCGTCAGATCCATCGCCATTTCCGGCATCACCATCCCGCCGTGATGGCCTCGGTGTTCGGCGTGCTCATCCACGATCTCCGGCACGCCGGAAAGTGTCGTATTCACCTGCGGGGTGAGCCAGTTCATCTCAGCGCGCAGCTTATCTACGTTCCCCCCAGCCCATTGAGACCAGGTCAGGCCAGTTGCGGAAAACAGCAGCATGCCTCCCAGTAATATCCAGCCGAGCGTCACATGCACCCGACGACGGTTCTGGAAGCGATTGTTGATCCGCCGTTTGGGTCGGGTATAAAACCACAGGGCAATACCTCCCAGCGCGGCAACCCACATCCAGGAAGCGGCCAGTTCGCTATAGAGCCGCCCGATATCGCCCAGCATCAGAGAGGTATGCAGGTAATCAATGGTCTGACGCAGCGGTAAAATCCCGCTGGTGCCGTATACCGTCATATCCCCCAGCACCGAAAGATTCACCGGATCAATAAAGATCGCCCGGTTTTCCGATGGCCCCAGCGTTGGGTCAGCAAACATCACGCGGGTGGTTTCCCCTTCAGCCAGCCCCGGGCGAACGGCGTATAAGCGCACATCTGAACCAACGGCTTTCTCTGCCACGGCAATTTGTTCTGCCAGCGGCTTCGGCTCACCCAGGGAATCCGTGTGGAGCGCGTGCCGGTAGAGCGCATTCTCCAGCTGTGGAGTCGCCACGTACAGCGTACCGGTCAGCGCGGCAAAGAAGATAAACGGGCCAACAAACAGCCCAACGTAGAAATGGAGGCGACGCAGCAGGTTTCCCCATGCCGCGCGCGGAGTGCAGGTAGTCATACTTTTCCTTTTTAAGGCAAAAAGTTATCGATTTCGTTTTTAAAGGGAAAAAGCAGACTGCCGCGGCGGCGCGCGGGTATCAGGGTAAAGCCAGGGGAAAAAGTGCCAGTGGCTGACCACCTGGCGCGGCGGCTTAATGCGAAGCCTCTGCAGCACCGCGCTGAGCAGAACGATCAGCGCCAGCATCACGCCAGGGACATGCGCTAACAGGACGCAGTAGCCGCACGCTTCCGCATGGTCCACAGGCATCGTGTGCGACATATCGCCGTGATGCTCATCCATCGACATCATGCTCATATCATGATGCATGCCCGGCATCGCGCTCATGGGGTCTTTCTGCAGCGAGACGGAGATAAGCGGTGCCACCACGATCAGCAGGATCGCAAACAGCGCGGTCAATGCCGCTGCGCGTTTCCGTTTAGGCTGATGCAGTACGTTATCCACTTCCCCTCCACTCAAGAGGCAAGCATTGTAAATGATTTATGACGAAAGGGTTAACGCGAGAGGTGCGATGGGATAAAAAAAGGGCCAGCCTTTCGGCCAGCCCTTTCTAACAGGATGTCGCTTAAGCGAATCTTAGTTCAGACGCTCTTTAATACGAGCAGACTTACCAGTACGCTCACGCAGGTAGTACAGTTTAGCTTTACGTACAGCACCACGACGTTTAACAGCAATGCTGTCAACTACCGGAGAGTGAGTCTGGAAGACACGCTCAACGCCTTCGCCGTTGGAAATTTTACGAACAGTGAATGCAGAGTGCAGACCGCGGTTACGAATAGCGATAACCACGCCCTCGAATGCCTGCAGACGTTTTTTGGAACCTTCAACAACCCATACTTTCACTTCCACGGTGTCACCTGGACGGAAGGAAGGTACGTCCTGCTTCATCTGCTCTTGTTCAAGTTGCTTAATAATGTTGCTCATAATTTAATCTCTTATCCTGGGTAAACTGATATTCGGGAGCGTATTACGCCTTCCCATCATGTTCATGCTGCTGTTGCGCGTGTTCGGTTTTGAACTCGGCCAGCAACTTTGCTTGCTCTTCAGTCAGAGCCAGGTTTTCCAGAAGTTCAGGTCTTCTAAGCCAGGTTCGGCCCAGCGACTGCTTCAAACGCCAGCGACGTATCTCGGCATGGTTTCCAGACAGTAACACTGCCGGTACTTCCATCCCTTCTAACACTTCAGGACGAGTATAGTGTGGACAGTCCAGCAATCCATCGGCAAAGGAATCTTCCGTTGCCGAAGCTTCATGGCCCAGAACACCCGGAATGAACCGGGCGACGGAGTCAATCAGCGTCATCGCTGGTAACTCACCACCGCTGAGAACGTAATCGCCGATAGACCATTCTTCGTCAATCTCGGTTTGGATTACGCGCTCATCTATCCCTTCGTAGCGTCCACAGACCAGAATCAGCTTTTGATTCGTCGCCAGTTCGCTCACGCCCGCTTGATCAAGCTTGCGTCCCTGAGGTGACAGATAAATCACCTTTGCGCCTTCACCTGCCGCGGCTTTTGCTGTGTGAATGGCGTCCCGTAAGGGTTGCACCATCATTAACATCCCCGGTCCGCCGCCGTAAGGACGATCGTCCACGGTACGGTGCCGGTCATGAGTGAAGTCACGAGGACTCCAGCTCTGGATGCTCAGCAGGCCATTCTTTACTGCCCGGCCAGTTACCCCGTAATCGGTAATCGCGCGGAACATTTCAGGAAACAGGCTAATTATGCCAATCCACATAGCGCCGTCTTTTACCGTTTATCCGGAGAATTTAAAAACCAGGATCCCAATCTACTTCAATCGTTTGAGTAGTGAGATCGACTTTCTTGATAACCTGTCCATCGAGGAACGGAACCAACCGCTCCTTGATGCCAAATGCATCTTTCAGGTTTGCCTTAATGACGAGAACGTCATTTGACCCGGTTTCCATCATATCGATGACTTTCCCCAGGCTGTAGCCTTCAGTGGTGACCACCTGGCAACCCATAAGGTCTTTCCAGTAGTAGTCGCCCTCTTCCAGCTGCGGCAACTGCGACGAATCCACGACAATTTCACAATTAGTCAGCGCATTCGCGGCATCACGATCGTCAACGCCTTTCAGCTTGATGATGATGTCCTGATTGTGGTGACGCCAGCTTTCCAGCTCGACCTCTTCCCACTTACCGGCTTTCTGGATAAACCAGGGCTGGTAATCAAAAATGCTATCAGCGTCTTCAGTGGAGGAAAACACTCTGAGCCAACCACGGATACCGTAGCAAGAACCCATTTTTCCCAATACGATCGGTTCAACAGGTGCTTTATTGCTCATCATGACCACCGTGACAGATTAAGCTGCTTTGTTTGCTGCTTTGATCAGCGTAGCAACGCGATCGGAAACAGTAGCGCCCTGGCCAACCCAGTGAGCGATACGATCCAGATCCAGACGAGTTTCTTCTTCTGCGCCAGAGGCCAGTGGGTTGAAGAAACCAACGCGCTCGATGAAGCGACCGTTGCGTGCATTACGGCTGTCAGTCACAACAACCTGGTAGAACGGACGCTTTTTAGCGCCGTGACGTGCTAAACGAATAGTTACCATAACATCCTCTTGTGTGAATAAAACAACCGGGCCCCATCGAGGAACGGAGCCCGGGTGTCATATTAAAAGCCCGAAAATTTTACTCATTTTCGGGCAAAAAGCAATCTCAAAAGCGATTAACGTCCTGGAAAACCTGGGGGCATCATGCCTTTCATGCCGCGCATCATCTTCGCCATACCGCCTTTCTTCATTTTCTTCATCATGCGCTGCATGTCGTCGAACTGTTTCAGAAGGCGGTTAACGTCCTGCACCTGCATACCGCAACCGGCTGCGATACGGCGTTTACGGGAACCTTTGATGATGTCCGGGTTAGCGCGCTCTTTCAGCGTCATCGAGTTGATGATCGCCTCCATACGCACCAGCACCTTGTCATCCATCTGCGCTTTCACGTTGTCAGGGATCTGGCCCATGCCCGGCAGTTTGCCCATCAGGCTGGCCATGCCGCCCATGTTTTTCATCTGACGCAGCTGCTCAAGGAAGTCGGTGAGATCGAAACCGTCACCTTTTTTCAGCTTGCTGGCCAGCTTCTCGGCCTGCGCGCGGTCAACCTTGCTCTCGATCTCTTCGATCAGCGACAGCACGTCGCCCATGCCGAGGATACGGGAGGCAATACGATCCGGGTGGAACGGCTCCAGCGCTTCGGTTTTCTCGCCCACGCCGAGGAATTTAATCGGCTTACCGGTGATGTGACGAATGGAGAGCGCCGCACCGCCGCGGGCGTCGCCGTCCACTTTGGTCAGCACCACGCCGGTTAACGGCAGCGCTTCGTTAAACGCTTTTGCGGTATTCGCCGCATCCTGACCGGTCATGGCGTCAACAACAAACAGGGTCTCTACCGGGTTGATAGAGGCATGCACCTGCTTGATCTCGTCCATCATCGCTTCGTCAACGTGCAGACGACCGGCGGTATCCACCAGCAGCACGTCGTAGAATTTCAGCTTCGCCTCTTTCAGCGCCGCATTAACGATGTCGACAGGCTTCTGCGCCACGTCGGACGGGAAGAAATCCACGCCGACCTGCTCGGCCAGCGTTTCCAGCTGTTTGATTGCCGCCGGGCGATAGACGTCAGCAGAAACCACCAGCACTTTTTTCTTGTGCTTTTCACGCAGGAATTTACCCAGCTTACCAACGCTGGTGGTTTTACCCGCACCCTGCAGACCCGCCATCAGCACCACGGCCGGTGGCTGAGCTGCCAGGTTAAGCACCTGGTTCTCTTCGCCCATCGCCGAAACCAGTTCGTTACGAACGATTTTGACGAACTCCTGACCCGGCGTCAGGCTCTTGTTAACTTCATGACCAACCGCCTTCTCTTTAACGCGGTTGATAAAATCACGAACAACCGGCAACGCCACGTCTGCTTCCAGCAGCGCCATGCGCACTTCGCGCAGCGTTTCCTTGATGTTCTCTTCAGTAAGGCGTCCGCGGCCGCTGATGTTGCGCAGCGTGCGCGACAAACGATCGGTTAAATTATCAAACATTGTCTCTCGCCTGAGTAGAAACGTTGGGTCGCATCGAGCGACACATACACAGAATTTTGCCGGAGTATAACATGAAGGTGCCTTTGTTGTTATGCAACGGTTGGAGCAGGCGTCACGTAACGTTATACTGCTTCTCTTTCTTATTAAGACAACTGTCGATGCCTATATGCCTGTTTTCGCACTGATCGCCCTTGTTGCCTACTCTGTCAGCCTTGCGCTGATCGTTCCTGGACTGCTGCAAAAAAACAGCGGCTGGCGACGCATGGCTATTCTTTCGGCGGTTATCGCACTGATAAGCCACGCGTTTGCGCTGGAATCACGCATCATCCCCGGCGACGGCAGCGTGCAGAATCTGAGCGTACTCAACGTTGGCTCACTGGTCAGCCTGATGATCTGTACGGTGATGACCATCGTCGCGTCTAAAAATCGCGGCTGGCTGCTGCTGCCGATTGTCTATACCTTCGCGCTGATCAATCTGGCTCTCGCTACCTTTATGCCTAATGAATTCATTACGCATCTGGAGGCTACCCCGGGGATGCTGGTGCATATCGGCCTGTCGCTGTTTGCCTACGCGACGCTGATCATCGCCGCGCTTTACGCCATGCAGCTCGCCTGGATTGATTACCAGCTGAAGAATAAAAAACTGGCGTTTAACCATGAAATGCCGCCGCTGATGGTCATTGAGCGTAAGATGTTCCACATCACTCAGGTGGGCGTGGTACTGCTGACGCTCACGCTCTGCACGGGCCTGTTTTACATGAAGAACCTGTTCAGCGTGGAGAATATCGATAAAGCCGTGCTCTCCATCATCGCGTGGTTTGTCTATATTGTCCTGTTATGGGGCCATTATCATGAAGGCTGGCGCGGTCGCCGCGTGGTCTGGTTCAACGTCGCGGGTGCGGGCATTCTCACCCTTGCCTATTTTGGCAGCCGCTTCATACAGCAATTTGCTGGCTAAGTCATAAAAGGAGTTCCCCCTGGAACACATCTCTACCACCACGCTGATCGTTATCCTGATCGTCATGGTGGTCATCTCCGCCTATTTCTCCGGCTCGGAAACCGGCATGATGACCTTAAACCGCTACCGGTTACGTCATCGTGCTAAACAGGGTAACCGTGCCGCCCGTCGCGTTGAAAAGCTGCTCCGCAAGCCGGATCGGCTGATAAGTCTGGTACTTATTGGTAACAACCTTGTCAACATTCTGGCCTCTGCCCTCGGCACCATCGTCGGGATGCGCCTGTACGGCAACGCCGGGGTCGCAATTGCCACCGGCGTGCTGACGTTTGTGGTGCTGGTGTTTGCCGAAGTGCTGCCGAAAACCATCGCCGCGCTTTACCCTGAGAAGGTGGCCTATCCGAGCAGCTTCCTGCTGGCCCCCCTGCAGATCCTGATGATGCCGCTGGTCTGGCTGCTGAACATGGTGACGCGCGTTTTAATGCGGATGGTGGGAATCAAAGCCGACGTCACCATCAGCAGCGCGCTCAGCAAAGAAGAGCTGCGCACCATCGTGAACGAATCCCGCTCGCAGATCTCCCGGCGCAATCAGGACATGCTCCTGTCGGTGCTGGATCTGGAAAAGGTGAGCGTGAACGACATCATGGTGCCGCGCAATGAAATCGTCGGTATCGACATCAACGACGACTGGAAAGCCATCGTCCGCCAGCTGACGCACTCTCCGCACGGGCGCATCGTGCTGTACCGCGACTCGCTGGATGACGCCATCAGCATGCTGCGCGTGCGCGAAGCCTACCGCCTGATGACAGAGAAAAAAGAGTTCACTAAAGAGGTGATGCTGCGCGCCGCCGACGAGATTTACTATGTGCCGGAAGGAACCCCACTCAGCACCCAGCTGGTAAAATTCCAGCGCAACAAGAAGAAGGTCGGCCTGGTGGTCAACGAGTACGGCGATATTCAGGGACTGGTGACGGTCGAAGATATTCTGGAAGAGATTGTCGGGGACTTTACTACGTCAATGTCCCCATCCCTTGCGGAAGAGGTGACTCCGCAAAACGACGGCTCGGTGCTGATTGACGGTAGCGCGAACATCCGTGAACTCAACAAAGCCTTTAACTGGCATTTGCCGGAAGATGAAGCTCGTACCATGAACGGGATGATTCTGGAAGCGCTGGAAGAGATCCCGGCGGCAGGCACGCGGGTGCGCATTGAACAGTACGATATAGATATCCTGGACGTGCAGGACAATATGATTAAGCAGGTTAAAGTCCTGCCCGTGAAACCACTGCGCGAAAGTATCGCGGAATAAAGTTGTAGGCCGGGCAAGGCGAAGCCGCCGCCCGGCACTACGGGACGGCAAATTACGCTTTCGCTTTCGCCACGGTCACCATTGCAGCGCGAATGGTACGGCCGTTCAGGGTGTAACCTTTCTGCATCACGCCCAGCACTTTACCGGCTTCAATCTCTTCAGATTCCACCATCGCAATGGCCTGGTGAACGTTTGGATCCAGCGGGACGTCGGTATCAGCAATCACTTCCACGCCAAACTTACGCACCACGTCGAGCATGGATTTCAGCGTCAGTTCAATACCTTCGATCATCGCCGCGTTGTCCGGATTCGCTTTGTCAGCGACTTCCAGCGCGCGATCAAGGCTATCGATGACCGGCAGCAGTTCGTTGACGAATTTCTCCAGCGCAAACTTATGCGCCTTCTCAACGTCCTGCTCGGTACGACGACGCAGGTTTTCCATTTCCGCCTTGATGCGCAGAACACTGTCGCGTTCGCGATTCTGTGCTTCTACCAGTTGGGCTTCCAGATTCGCAATTTTTTCATCGCGCGGGTCCACCTGCTCAGCAGATGCGTCTGGCTCTACAGCCTCAACTTCATCGTGCTGTTCCGTGATAATTTCTTCAGGGGCTTGCCCCTCAGGCGTTTTCTGTTCTTTACTACTCATGAATTTCTCCGCGTTTTTCTGCATTCATCTCGCTAACTTCGCTTATTATGGGGATCAGTTTCCTGGATTCAAGGGAACAAGAGAGATTGTCATCATTCATCAGGCACAAGGACCTCCAGAAAATGAATAATCATTTCAGGTGTATTGGGATCGTCGGGCATCCGCGTCACCCTACCGCATTGACGACACATGAAATGTTGTATCGCTGGTTGTGTAGCAAAGGCTATGAAGTGATGGTCGAGCAGCAGATTGCGCAGGAGCTACAGCTGAAGAGCGTCAAAACCGGCACGCTGGCGGAAATTGGCCAGCAGGCCGATCTCGCCGTGGTGGTGGGCGGCGACGGCAACATGCTCGGCGCGGCGCGCACGCTGGCGCGTTATGACATTAAGGTCATCGGCATCAACCGTGGCAATCTCGGCTTTTTAACCGACCTCGACCCGGACAACGCACAGCAACAGCTGGCCGACGTACTTGAAGGCCACTATATCAGCGAAAAACGCTTTTTACTGGAAGCGCAGGTGTGCCAGCAAGACTGTCAGAAGCGCATCAGCACCGCGATTAACGAGGTGGTGCTGCACCCCGGAAAAGTGGCGCACATGATTGAGTTCGAAGTTTATATCGACGAAATCTTTGCCTTCTCTCAGCGTTCCGACGGGCTGATTATCTCTACTCCCACCGGCTCAACCGCCTACTCGCTTTCTGCCGGCGGCCCGATTCTGACGCCATCACTGGATGCCATTACCCTGGTGCCGATGTTCCCGCACACGCTCTCCGCCCGCCCACTGGTGATCAACGGCGACAGCACGATCCGTCTGCGCTTCTCGCACCGCCGTAACGACCTGGAAATCAGCTGCGACAGCCAGATAGCGCTGCCTATCCAGGAAGGTGAAGATGTCCTCATTCGTCGGTGTGATTACCACCTGAATTTGATACATCCAAAAGATTACAGCTATTTCAACACATTAAGCTCGAAGCTTGGCTGGTCAAAAAAATTGTTCTGATTTTGCATCCAGTACTTTACTGTATAAAAAACCAGTTTATACTGTATGAAAACACAGTTATGGTTTTTCATACAGGAAAACAATTATGCTGGCACAACTGACCATCAGCAACTTTGCCATTGTTCGTGAGCTTGAGATCGATTTCCACAGCGGCATGACGGCGATCACCGGGGAAACCGGTGCGGGTAAATCCATTGCCATTGATGCCCTCGGCTTGTGCCTTGGCGGCCGTGCAGAAGGAGACATGGTGCGCATGGGCGCAAACCGTGCTGACCTGTGCGCGCGTTTCTCCCTGAAAGACACCCCTGCGGCCCAGCGCTGGCTGGAACAGAATCAGCTCGAAGATGGACGTGAGTGTTTACTTCGCCGCGTGATCAGCAGCGACGGACGCTCGCGTGGGTTTATCAACGGCACGGCGGTCCCGCTCTCCCAACTCCGCGAACTCGGCCAGCTGCTTATCCAAATTCACGGTCAGCACGCGCATCAGCAACTCGTCAAACCAGAACAGCAGAAAGCGCTGCTTGATGGCTATGCGGGTGAGTACGCGCTTACTCAGCTTATGGCAGAGCACTATCGCCAGTGGCATCAGAGCTGCCGCGAGCTCGCCCAGCATCAGCAGCAAAGTCAGGAGCGCGCCGCGCGTGCAGAGCTACTGGCGTACCAGCTTAAAGAGCTGAACGAATTCAACCCACAGGCGGGTGAGTTTGAACAAATTGACGAAGAGTACAAGCGCCTCGCCAACAGCGGTCACCTGCTCTCAACCAGCCAGAATGCCCTCAACATGCTGGCAGATGGCGAAGACGTTAACCTGCAGAGCCAGCTGTACAATGTCCGTCAACTGGTCACCGAACTGTCCGGCATCGACAGCAAACTCTCTGGCGTGCTGGACATGCTGGAAGATGCCGCCATTCAGATTTCGGAAGCAGGCGACGAGTTGCGCCACTACTGTGAGCGGCTGGATCTCGACCCGAACCGTCTGTTTGAGCTGGAACAGCGCATTTCCCGCCAGATCTCGCTGGCGCGCAAGCACCACGTTACGCCGGAAGAGCTGCCGGGCTACTATCAGTCTCTGCTGGACGAGCAGCAGCAGCTCGACGATCAGGCTGACTCGCAGGAGACCCTCTCTCTGGCGGTGAATCTGCATCATCAGCAGGCGCTGGCCACTGCGAAGAAACTGCATGAGATCCGTCAGCATTACGCTCAGGAACTCAGCCAGCACATCACCGACAGCATGCATACGCTGGCGATGCCGCACGGTGTGTTCACCATTGATGTTCGCTTTGAAGAGAACCACCTGACAGCAGAAGGGGCGGATCGCATCGAGTTCCGCGTCACCACCAACCCGGGGCAGCCGCTGCAGGCGATTTCAAAAGTGGCCTCCGGCGGTGAACTGTCGCGTATTGCGTTGGCGATTCAGGTGATCACCGCGCGTAAAATGGAAACTCCGGCGCTGATATTCGATGAAGTGGATGTCGGGATCAGCGGCCCAACGGCGGCGGTTGTCGGCAAACTGCTGCGTCAGTTAGGCGAATCCACGCAGGTTATGTGCGTGACCCACCTGCCTCAGGTCGCGGGCTGTGGACATCATCACTTTATCGTTAGCAAAGAAACCGATGGCGAAATGACCGAAACGCACATGAGGCCGCTGGATAAACGCGCGCGTCTGCAGGAGCTGGCACGCCTGCTCGGCGGCAGTGAAGTCACGCGTAATACGCTCGCGAACGCGAAAGAACTGCTGGCGGCATAAACTTTTTGGGGATCTCAGGGTCATACAGAACAACAAAAACGCCTCCAGACCGGTTTCAAAGTGGGGCAAGGTCTATTATCATCGGCATATTACATATGAGCCGCGTTCTGCTCGGGCCCGAAAAGGAATCAAATCACTATGCGTTGTAAAATGCTGACCGCTGCTGCAGCGGTTCTTCTGATGTTGACCGCAGGCTGTTCCACTCTGGAGAAAGTGGTTTACCGTCCTGACATCAACCAGGGGAACTACCTTACCCCTAACGATGTGTCCAAAATCCGCGTGGGGATGACACAACAGCAGGTCGCTTATGCACTGGGAACCCCGATGATGTCCGATCCGTTCGGCACTAACACCTGGTTCTATGTATTCCGTCAGCAGCCAGGCCACGAAGACGTGACCCAGCAGACCCTGACTCTGACCTTCAGCAGCGCCGGTGTGTTGACCAACATCGACAACAAACCAGCCCTGACAAAATAATCAGGCGTAAGAAATGCAAAAAGGTGCTCATTGAGTACCTTTTTTGTTTTGTGTTGTTCCCCCTCGCCCCTTTGGGGAGAGGGTCAGGACAAGGGGAAGAAAGCGCTACTTAGCCGATTTCTCCGCACGTTGACGACGCAGCTCTTTCGGATCAGCAATCAGCGGACGATAAATCTCCACCCGGTCGCCCTCTTTCAGCACGTCGCCCAGCTTCACCGGACGGCTGTAAATCCCGACCTTATTTTTTGCCAGGTCGATATCGCTGCGAAGCTCAAGGATGCCGGACGCGCGGATAGCCGCTTCTACGGTCGCTCCCTCTTCCAGCGTCACGCGCTGCAGATACTGTTTCTCCGGCAACGCGTATACCACTTCCACAGCGATCTTATGCGACACTGTAAACCTCTTTGGCGCGAGCCGTGAACGCCTGAACCATATTCGACGCCAGCTCTTTAAAGATGCGGCCAAACGCCAGCTCAATCAGCTTATTGGTAAATTCAAAGTCCAGATGGAACTCGATGCGGCAGGCGTCTGCACTCAGGGGTGTAAATTTCCAGCCCCCCATCAGTGACTTAAAAGGACCATCCACCAGATGCATCAAAATACTCTGATTGTTAGTCAGCGTATTGCGGGTGGTGAACGTCTTGCTGATCCCCGCTTTGGAGACATCCACCGCCGCGGTCATCTGCGTCGGGCCAGACTCCAGAACGCGGCTCCCGGTGCATCCCGGAATAAACTCTGGATAAGACTGAACGTCGTTCACTAACTGATACATTTGTTCCGCGCTGTAGGGAACAAGCGCAGTACGGCTAATCTGAGGCATAGCATTTTCCATGGTCACACAACGAGCAAATAATAACATTTATCACCTGTTAAAAAAACGCTAAGCCTCATCTCGTGCTAAGATAGCGCGTTAGACCTCACAGGACGCAATGAGGTGACTTTTTGAAATCAGATTACCGACGGCTTTACGACACTTATGACGAAGAAAAAAGCACATAAACCAGGCTCGGCGACCATTGCGCTCAACAAGCGTGCTCGCCACGAGTATTTTATTGAAGAAGAATTCGAAGCTGGCCTTGCGCTGCAGGGCTGGGAAGTAAAATCGCTGCGCGCCGGGAAAGCCAACATCGGCGACAGCTACGTGATCCTGAAAGACGGCGAAGCCTTCTTGTTCGGCGCGAACTTTACGCCGCTGACCGTCGCCTCGTCGCACTACGTCTGTGACCCAACGCGTACACGCAAACTACTGCTGAACAAGCGCGAGCTTGAATCCCTCTACGGACGCATTAACCGTGAAGGTTTCACTGTGGTCGCCCTGTCGCTGTACTGGAAAAATGCCTGGTGCAAAGTGAAAGTTGGCGTCGCGAAGGGTAAAAAACAGCACGACAAGCGTACTAATCTGAAAGAGCGCGAGTGGCAACTCGACAAAGCGCGCATTATGAAAAACGCAGGACGTTGATTCTGCGCACTTATTGTACTATTCAATAAGTTAGCGTTCCGGGCTGGTATCCACGAAGTGAAATCTGGTATACTTAGTTCAACACTATTGGGGCTGATTCTGGATTCGACGGGATTTGCGAAACCCAAGGTGCATGCCGAGGGGCGGTTTGCCTCGTTAAAAGCCGCAAAAAAATAGTCGCAAACGACGAAAACTACGCTTTAGCAGCTTAATAACCTGCTCTGAGCCCTCTCTCCCTAGCTTCCGCTCTTAAGACGGGGATCAAAGAGAGGTCAAACCCAAAAGAGATCGCGTGGAAGCCCTGCCTGGGGTTGAAGCGTTAAAACTAATCAGGCTAGTTCGTTAGTGGCGTGTCTGTCCGCAGCTGGCGTGCGAATGTAAAGACAAACTAAGCATGTAGTACCGAGGATGTAGAAATTTCGGACGCGGGTTCAACTCCCGCCAGCTCCACCACTTGCTCTTCCGGATACGTCCGGGGAAATCCTGAAAGCCCGCATGGCACAAGCCCTGCGGGCTTTTTTGTGTCTGTCGTTGTCCGAGAACATCCGGCTAAATCCGGTGATTATTGGTATACGTTTAGGTATACGGTAGGATGTATACCTAAAAGCGTATACCAATTCATGAAGGAGCGGCCACAGTGGCACGGACAACTCGCCCCCTAACCAACACCGAAGTTCTGCGCGCGAAAGCGGTAGAGAAGGATCTAACGCTGCATGATGGTGACGGGCTTTTCCTGATAGTGAAAACTAGCGGCAAGAAACTCTGGCGCTTTCGCTATCAACGCCCAGCAACAAAACAGCGGACTATGATGGGACTTGGTGCTTTTCCTGCCCTTTCTCTTGCTGATGCCCGAGGGTTAAGAGCAGATTACCTTACCCTATTAGCCAACGGAATCGACCCGCAAATTCAAGCTGAAGTTGCAGAGGAACAGCAGCAAATCGCTCTGGACAGTATTTTTTCGACGGTCGCCGCTAACTGGTTCCAGCTCAAAAGCAAAAGCGTTACCCCTGATTACGCTAAAGATATATGGCGTTCACTGGAAAAAGACGTATTTCCAGCTATCGGGGAGACCCCTGTCCAGCAAATCAAAGCCCGAACACTGGTTGAAGCCCTTGAACCGATCAAAGCTCGTGGGGCGCTGGAGACAGTTCGTAGACTGGTACAGCGTATCAACGAAATAATGATTTATGCGGTTAACACTGGCTTGATTGATGCCAACCCCGCGTCAGGTATTGGTATGGCTTTTGAGAAACCCAAAAAGCAAAACATGCCGACGTTACGACCAGAAGAATTGCCTAAGCTGATGCGTTCGCTAGTCATGTCAAATCTATCTGTTCCGACTCGCTGTCTTATTGAGTGGCAACTCCTGACGCTCGTTCGCCCTTCAGAGGCTTCAGGCGCACGATGGGCAGAGATCGATCTCGATAAAAAGCTCTGGACTATTCCAGCAGAAAGGATGAAGGCCAAGCGTGAGCACATAGTCCCACTATCTCCTCAGGCGTTAGATATTCTGGAAGTGATGAAGCCAATCAGTGCTCATCGTGAACATGTTTTTCCTAGTCGGAATGACCCAAAACAACCGATGAATAGCCAGACGGCAAATGCAGCATTGAAGCGAATTGGTTATAGTGGCAAGCTTGTTGCGCATGGTCTTAGAGCTATAGCTAGTACTGCCATGAATGAAAATGGTTTCAACCCTGATGTAATTGAGGCTGCTTTAGCCCATTCTGATAAAAATGAAGTTAGACGCGCATATAACCGTTCAGACTATTTAGCTCAACGCAAAGAACTCATGGCTTGGTGGGGGCAAATAGCAATAAAACAATGAACTAAAAACAGCAGATTAATAAATCTGCTGTTTTTTAATTTTGAAGAAACATACAATATCCAAGATATCCCTCAGATTGAGTATGATATACCTTCTTTCCAGCCATTCAAGTTAGCCACTTCTTCAATCAAACTATACGGTATACCTAACCTTTCCATAAGTATAACAAGCGATAATATTTTTGATATAACCATACAGTCATGCAGTTTAGAAACAGACACAGAAAAAAATGGCTGATGAATTATATTATTTCTAATTCTACACAAATCATCTACCTTTATTTCATCCAGACCCAAAGCAATCACAAACTCTTCAGGCAGTTCTTTTATATAATGCCGAATACAAGTCTCAGTACTTTCCTTGCTACCATTTGCTCTTATTACTGCTCTTTTGAACTTACTAATTGATGAGCCGGGAAATGATCTTTGGAGTATACTTCTCGAACGGTCAAGCAATACCGACAACTTATCTTTATCAACATAATAAGACTGTTTAAATGTAGCTCTTTCAATTATTCGATAAAAACCTAAAAACTTCTCTTCATCACTATCTATAAGAGAATAATTAATAAACTTCTTAAGCAACAAATTGATTTCATTTTCTTTGCCACAAAAATAGTTATCAAATATTTGAAGTGGGAATTTTTTTTCAGAACCATCATTATACAGTGAAGAGTAGACAAGAGACATCGAGTTATGCAATTCACTGCTGTTACTGTTTCTTTCTGGAAAGTAAAGGCTAATATCTCTGTGCCTGATGTTTTCACTCGTACGTACCTTTACATCCGTAAAATCGAGTTGTCGCCCAATTATAAACCTCATTAGCATATAGAGATCAGTATATCTCTCAAGCAATCCGTTTAAGTCCACTTTATTTTCAAGATGCAATGATATGTGTGGAGTAACTGACATACCTACAGTATGCAAACCATCTAAACCACCATATCTATACCCATAATATCCACCTACTCTACCGACATCTTTAATGCTTCTCTCAAATTCAACCAAATCTTCCTGCTCAGGCATTTTATTCACAAGAGCTTGGTTTATTATTTTATTTAATTTCTCAGTATTCCCAAACCAATTATTAATTCCATTTGAATAAAAACTCAAACCTTGATACATATCAATATCATTTAAGTCCGCCCTCGAATATAAAAAACCACTTACTGAATAGGTATAATCGTTAAAGCTACTAGATGGATCTATAAACCGAAAAGAGCTTTCATTTAATTCCATACCAAAAAGACGAAAAAAGTCCCCTCCTCCATTGAAAACTGCAGTTTTGAGAGAAAGAATCCCAGAAAAATCACGATTAATTTTGTGACTAAAATCGAAAAAACGTATTTCTATATTTGATTGCGTTATTTTCAAGTCCGCTGGATAATCTTCTCCATCAACTCTTATTACCCCCTTACGGTGTTCATCAACACTCTCTCTATAATATTTAATGTTTTTCATATTTCGTTAATCCCTTTAATAGTATTATTTATATCAGCTCAATTAAAAATCAATATCATTATAATTTCACACCTCAACGCTTGAGGTGCCATCACTGCTGTTGCGCCATCAAAGATATAAAATAAATCACCAACAGCAAGCGCGCAATGCTCTCCCCGCCACGCCTGCCCGCTTAAGGGACCGCTTTTAATGCAGGTGCAAAGGTGGCCTCAGGCCGCGCCGCAACTGGCGCTGGCAGGGAGTGCCGGGTCGGGAAAACGCATGCAAAACCATGCACCTTAGGGATGCATGGCTAAATTCGGGAAAAATGACGGGATTTACAGGGATTTTTTGACAGACTACTGCGCGGCCAGTCCGGCGCGTCGACGGGCGTAAATCATGTTCTGTGCAGGGGTGAATTTTTCACGATTATCATCCCGCGAAGGTGCGTCAGGCCTGTATCCGATAGCTGTTAAAATATCGCTGTCCTGTGCAGAATAATTAATGTCATTTCCAGCGGTCAGCCAGACGGAAAGAGCTTCTCTCAGGTAAGAGACTGAACGGTCAATCGCGCGATTTTTTATCATCGCGGGCTGGTTTTTAATCCCCATTAGCTCCGGTGCCAGTGCGGCGGTCAGCTCTGCGCCGTTCTGCTGCATAAAATCATGCAGCCGGTTACGGATGCTGATGCGCTGCACTTCCTCATGCGAGAAGATGTAGCGACTGGCAGCCTGATTAACCTCCCATTTTTTTACGTCAATCAGGTCACGCAGCGACTGTAATCTGCGGGAACCTGATGCATTGTCACCCAGCAATAATTCCTGATATTCCTGCTCTGCGGCGGCCAGTTCGGTTTTACGGTTCAGCCACGCGGTTTTGTTCGTCTGGCAGGCTTCAAAAGCCTGCTGTAATGTCAGAGTGGTCACGGGTTGTCTCTCCTGATTAATGGCGGAACGGCGAGCTGTAGCAGCCTTTTACCCGACGGGGTGCCACGGGGGCTGTCGGCACCGGCGCGGGTTTCTCATCGACGACCGGCGAGCGTATCACTTCAAAAATCGACTCATGCGTTTTAAATGTCGCCGAGCAGTGTACATTCTGGCACTGCAGGTAACTCTCTTTGACGCTTTCAGACATATAGCGGCTGGTGCGAACGTGTGCCGCTGTGCGGCAGAAAGGGCAGCGCATCATGACAGTAACCCCCGAGCCTTAAGGTCAGACTCACGTTTTTTCATTTTCTCAAACCATACCTGACGCTGGCCGGGCGTGACCGCAACATCATGCTCCATATGTGGCAGCGTGGAGGATGAGAGCCCTGTTTTAAACAGCACCGGTTCATCGGACAGACGGATATTGCAGCCTTTCACGGCTTGTTCAAGCCACGCTTTCACCTGCTGCATAACGGCCTGCTCTGGCTGGATATATCCCTGATGCCCGGTGGTATTGGCAAGCGGGTTATTCAGAACCAGTATGTTAAGTTTCATTGCCCTGACCAGCGCGCTACAGGTATCACGCAGGGCAGCATTTAGCTCATGCTCTGCGTACTGGCTGAGGACGCTGTGATGTGCCTGACGATACGCTCTGGCCGTCCGGCCACACACTCCTTTAAGGCTGTCCAGTTCAAAAGACAGAACCTCAGCCATATTGTCACATTCCTGCGCCAGTTCCCGCCGTGCCACGCGTGCCAGATGGCGTTGTTTCAGCTCGTCAGTAATGACAGCACCACCGGCACGAAAGGCGGTGCGCCATGCACCGCAATCATTGTCATTTTCCTGCTCCAGTTCCTTTTTTTGTGCTTTCACCTGGCTGATGGCCGCCGTGGTTTCATCCATGCGTCGGGCACTGGTGAGATGCGCTTCTCTGGCCGTCTCAAGACTTTCTATTGCGGGTTTAAGGTAGTCGGGAATAACAGCGGTCTGAGTCATGTCGGGTCTCCTCTTCGTTTCAATCTGAGGAGATTCTGCCGCGCCGGACACAACAACACGATTCATTGCCGTTGTGGCAAAAATGGCACAAACAGACCTTAAAACCCGGCTGGCCAGAGAAAGGTCTCAGGAAAACCTTACTCACCGTTTGTTTTTTTACTTATAACTATTCACTACTGTTCACTGAAAAGAAAAAGATAAGTAATACAGAAAGATAAAGGGTGAACAGTTGAGGGTATAACTGTTCACCGACTGTTCACTACTGTTCACCTTTTGCTTTTTACCTAGGTTGCCGGATTTAGTCTTTTTTCCGATTAATTATGAGGAAATATATAAGTGAAAGTACTTAAAATTACTGCAATGTAATGCATTGATTTGCATCTGTTTGCCAGCGTTTGCCATTGTTCAAAAATCGCTCTGTTGTGTGGCAATGAGCTATAAAAAGACTTGTTGCCCTGAG
>NZ_QZCS01000021.1 GCF_003594915.1 Enterobacter chuandaensis | reverse complement strand
GTTATCTCCGCCTGCGGAGTTCACCTCGAAGCCTTTCGCACCTTCCTGGCGGGCTTTCTCGGCCAGTTTGTTTTGCAGATCGTCGAGGTTACTCGCGCGGCTTACCGAGACGGTGCCCGCAGGTCGCAGCTGGCTGGTATCGTTACTTTGGGTAAGCGACTGGACGGCCATTGCAGAAAATGAAGCGGTCGCCAGAACGCCAGCGATAACAGCAAGGGTCAGATACTTTTTCATAATCACATCCTCATGAGGAAACAACAGGTGATTCCCTTTAAGTTTAGAAGCCTGCCGAGTGTGACTTAGCGCAAATATTTGATGATGATCTGCTTATTTTTTGAACGATAAAAATTGACAATCTGCTGACAGATTATAGAGATAAAGGTGTTTGATTTATGACGAGTTTTTAAGCGACGCAGAGAAAGATTTACCGCTGAGCCAGCACAGGGTATCTTACGCCGCTGTTTAAAGGAGAACGCCATGACTTCCCACAAGCCGGGATTGCACCCACGAAATCGCCACCGCAGCCGCTACGACATGAACGCCCTGTGCCAGAGCTGCCCTCCGCTGCAGGACTATATTGTCCAGACGCCTGCCGGGGAGCCGTCGGTCAACTTTGCTGACCCGCTGGCGGTAAAAACGCTGAACAAAGCGCTGCTGGCCCATTTCTACGGTGTGGCGCACTGGGATATTCCGGAAGGCTTTCTCTGCCCGCCCGTGCCGGGCCGTGCTGATTACGTTCATCACCTTGCCGATCTGCTTGCCGAAGATCGTGACGGCGCTGTACCGCAGCAGGCTTCTATTCTGGATATTGGCACCGGGGCAAACCTGATTTACCCGCTGATTGGCGTGCATGAGTATTGCTGGCGCTTTACCGGGAGCGAAATCGGCGCCGAGGCCTTTGCCAGCGCGCAGGCGATCGTCAGCGCTAACCCCGGCCTGAGCCGCGCCATTCGTCTGCGCCGTCAGAAAGAGGCGGCGTCGATCTTCAACGGCATTATTCATAAAAACGAAAGCTATGACGCCACGATGTGCAACCCGCCGTTCCATGATTCTGCAGCGGCAGCCCGCGCAGGCAGCGAGCGCAAACGCCGCAACCTCGGTCAGGCGGAAGATGCCGCGCTGAACTTCGGTGGGCAGCAGCAGGAGCTGTGGTGCGAGGGTGGGGAAGTCGCTTTTATCCTGCGCATGATTGCAGAAAGCAAACAGTTCGGCCGTCAGGTGAAGTGGTTCACGACGCTGGTTTCCCGGGGGGATAACCTGCCACCGCTCTACCGCGCGCTGACCGAAGCGGGTGCCGTAAAAGTAGTAAAAAAAGAGATGGCCCAGGGCCAGAAGCAGAGCCGCTTCATCGCCTGGTCGTTTATGGACGATAACAAACGTCGCAAATAGCACCCCGTCGTAAGCCGCCACCCGGCTCGGTTACAGCGTCGGCTCCTGCGGAGGGAGTGGCGAGGTGGGCGGCGGTAACACCTGATACGTCTGCACCGGCATCCGCACGTTCGCCAGATCAAAGTGTTTTTTCACCATGCTGTCGAGGGCGAAACGCACCGTCCACTGCTTCAGCGGCTGCGTGGTGAACGACACGCGCAGGGTGAACGCCGTGTTGGTCAGCCCAACGATGCCGGCAAACGACGGTTCACCAATCACCAGCCCGCGAATATCCTCCATCTCCATCAGTTCGCTGACCGCATCCCGCAGCGCCTGCTTCGCTTTATCCGCATCCTCGTGACGATCCACATCGTAGTTGGCCACAACGGAGCCAATCCCGCGCACAAAGTTGGCGAAGGTGGTGATCGATGACCACGGAATAATGTGGTACGCCCCGGTATCCTGGCGCACCCCGACGGAACGAATCGACATCCGTTCGACCGTGCCGGTCAACGGCCCGATGGTCACCAGATCGCCGGTGTTCATCCCGTTCTCAAACTGGATAAAGATGCCGGTAATAATATCCTTTACCAGCGTTTGTGAACCGAAGGAGATCGCCAGCCCCAGGGCACCGGCACCCGCCAGCAGCGGGGCGATATTCACCCCGATTTCAGAGAGCACAATCATGATGGTGATGGTGCTGATAATCACCGCCAGCGCGTTACGGAACAGCGTTAACAGCGTGCGCGCGCGGGCGCTGGGGAGTGGTCTGCCGTGAATATCGGATACCAGACGGTTCTCGATAAGGCTCGCCAGCAGCGTCCAGCCGACGGCGGAGAAGAACAGAATCAGCGCGATGCGAATTAAAATATCGACGGTTTTCTCACCTGCGCCGTTGTGCAGCCAGTTCCAGAAATCAAACAGGCTCCACGCATTCAGCAGCAGCATGATCGCCACGCAGACGGTCAGAATGCGCGCCACCTTGAGCGACACCGACATCCAGCCGTTCACCCGCTTTTGCAGCTCCGGGTAGTTACGCTGCACCTGCGGCGACAGGGTGATGGTTTTCGAGAGCCAGCGCGAAAGCAGCCCGGACACAAACGCCGCGATGCCGATAATCGCCAGGCTTTTGAACGTCGCCCCCATCATAAATTTCAGGCTGTTTCCCGGGTCGAACAGCGAGAAGAAGCACAGCACGATAAAGTACGCGCTCGCCAGCGAGTGCCAGACCAGCGCGAAGGCGCGGATAAACAGGCTGAAGAAAGAGAGGGTACGGTCGGCCAGATGCAGCAGACTTTCGGTGATCGCCTTTTTGTTGTGAAAGATAAGGTAAAGGGACCAGACGGTTATACAGAGCATGATCATCACGTTCGCCAGCGCGCCAAACTGCACGTTGACCTGGTTGGAGATAATCGGCACGGCAACCAGCAGGCCGTAGCCTATCAGGCCGCTGAGCACGCTTAGCCGCACGGCCCAGTATTTCGCGCTGTCGTCGGTGATATTGAAAGGACGAAGTTCAGGCACGCGCGGGCAAAAGATGACGCGCAGCACCGCTTTAAAAAATTCGATGAGCGCAAACGCATTCAGGAAGAGCGCCTGCTGAAAGGCAATGGTTTTGTTGCCCGTGTTGAGGCGATCGGCCACGACCTGACCGACAAACAGCGTCAGTGCCAGCAGCAGTAAATCGATGAAAAACGCCCCGGTAATCATGGCCGGGAGATGCAGCCAGCTGCTTTTATGCTGGTTCTTTTTTCGTCCCCACAGGCCCATCCTGCGGTACAGGGGCCAGGCGCACAGGCGCACCAGCCAGTAAAAAATAAAAACGGCAGCGGCCAGCATCAAAAACTGGGTGGCAGCCGCGGTAAAGGTTTGCGGATTGAATGCCTTATGCGGCGATCCCATCAGGTTGCGGTAGAGCTGGGCAAAGCGTGAGGAGAGCGCTTCACCATAGTGGCGGCTTACGTCGGTGACGTTTTCCAGCACCGTTTTTTGCTCCTCCACCTGCGGCGGGGTGAGGGTAGGAGCAGACTCCTGCGGCGGCGTGGCGGCGGCTTTGCGCAGCTGCTCGATGAGCTCTTTGCGTGAGGCGTCGTTCTCCAGAACATCGGCAAGGGCGCTATAGGCCGCTTTTTTTTGTTCTGCATCCGGCTCCGGAGGCGGCGTATTTTGCTGAGTAGCAGTTGTTCCGGTGGTGACGCCGGGGATCGCCACGGCGAGCGATGGCGCACTAAACAGGCTTATCAACAGCAGCAGGATCCACGGCACGGCGTCCTCCGACAAAAAATATCGTGCAAAATGATAAGTATAGAGGGCGAGAGGCGGAGGGGAGTTTTTGGGAACAATCTGGCGTAAAAAAGCCGGGCAAGCCCGGCTCTGTACGAAGCGAGTGATCAGGAGACGTGCTGCAGGAACTCCTGCAAACGCTGGCTCGGCGGATTCGCGATCAATTCCTGCGGGTTACCGTCTTCCGCGATGCGGCCCTTATCAATAAAGATCAGGCGGGAGGCCACTTTCTCGGCAAAGCCGATTTCGTGGGTCACGATCACCATCGTCATCCCTTCTTCTGCCAGATCCTGCATGACTTTCAGCACCTCGTGGCGCAGCTCCGGGTCGAGTGCGGACGTTGGCTCATCAAACAGCATCATCTTCGGTTTCACCGCCAGCGCGCGCGCAATCGCCACGCGCTGCTGCTGGCCACCGGAGAGCTCGGAAGGGTAGTGGTGTGCACGCTCCGCCAGGCCCACCTTCGCCAGCAGATCTTTTGCCAGCGCTTCCGCCGCCGCTTTGTTGGCACCGCGCACGCGCAGTGGACCAAACATCACGTTTTCCAGCGCCGTCAGGTGCGGGAACAGGTAGAACTGCTGGAACACCATGCCCGCTTCCTGGCGAATCAGACGCTCGTCCACTTTCGGATCGTTAACCTTCAGGCCGTCGACGATCAGATCGCCGCTGGTGATCTCTTCCAGCTTGTTGATGCAGCGCAGCAGGGTGGATTTACCGGAGCCGGACGGCCCGATAATCACCACCACTTCACCCTGCTTAATGTTCAGATCGATATTGTGCAGCACCTGGGTTGGGCCAAAGTGCTTGGAAACGTTTTTAAATTCAATCACAGGATTTTCATCCTTCTTTCAAGACGGCGCAGAACAAAGCTCAGTACCAGCGTAATGATCAGATAAACAACGGCGACCGCACTCCAGATTTCCAGCGCGCGGAAGTTGCCCGCAATAATCTCCTGACCCTGACGGGTCAGCTCGGCCACGCCGATAACGATGAACAGCGACGTATCTTTGATGCTGATGATCCACTGGTTACCCAGCGGCGGCAGCATGCGGCGCAGCGCCAGCGGAAGTATAACGTGGCGGATCGTTTCGCGACGAGAAAGACCTAATGCCAGACCGGCTTCGCTGAAACCTTTATGAATCGACAGCACCGCACCGCGGGTGATTTCCGCGATGTAGGCGCCCGAGTTGATCATAATGGTAACCACGGCCGCGCTGAACGGATCGATGCGCAGGTCGGTGAAGGCCATTGGCAGGGCGAAGTAGATAAACATGACCTGCACGACAATCGGGGTGCCGCGGATCACTTCGATGAAAACCAGTGCGATGTGGTTTGCAATCCAGCCACCGTAGGTACGGGCGAAACCGGCGACAAGACCGATAATCAACCCACCTACCAGACCCAGGACCGAAATCCACAGGGTCATTTTAGCGCCTTCAAGCAAGAGTGGAATGGCAGGCCAGATGGCGCTCCAGTCAAACTGCATGATGTATTCCTGTATACCGTGGTGAAAAACGAAAAACGTAGGCCCGGCAAGCGTGAGCGTCGCCGGGCGTTACAAACCTGAATTCAGGTAAAATTATTTAGGCTCAGTACCGAACCATTTTTTGTAGATTTCGTTGTAAGTACCGTTCTCTTTCAGCGTTTTCAGCGCGCCGTTAACTTTCGTGCGCAGGTCGTCGCTGCCTTTCGGGAACGCGATACCATACTGCTGCGCTTCCAGAGAGTCGCCTACGGCTTTGAACTTGCCGTTACCGGCCGTTTTGATGAAGTACAGGATGTTCGGGGTGTCGTGCAGAACGGCGTCAGCACGGTTGGTGCCGAGCTCCATGTACGCGTTGTCGATGTTCGGGAACTGGCGCAGGTCTTTGGTTTTGATGTTCGCTTTCGCGTAATCCACAGAACCGGTGCCGCTCTTCACTGCCACCACTTTACCGTCGAGATCTTTCACGCTTTTGACGTCGTTATTATCCGCTTTCACCATCACCAGCAGACCGCTTTTGTAGTAGCCGTCAGAGAAGTCGATCGCTTTTTTTCGTTCGTCGGTAATGGTGATACCCGCCAGGGCCAGATCAACGTTTTTGGTTTGCAGCGCCGGGATGATGCCGCTGAAGTCCATCGGCTTCAGGGTGTAATCCAGTTTGAGTTCTTTGGCGATAGCGGCCCACAGATCCACATCAAAACCAACGTATTTATCACCCTGTTTGAATTCAAACGGAACGAACGCCGTGTCGGTCGCCACAACCAGTTTGTCGGCAGCCTGAGAGGACACCGCAAAAGCCAGGGTAAGTGCAGCCAGTGAAACTTTTAATACAGACTTCATAGCATTTCCTTTTATATCCACGGGGCGATCCCCTGCGAGAACGAGTGGCACAATGAAAAAATCGTGCCAACTTTACAAGCTGTTGTTTTGCAAAGGGGATGGAATCATGCATTGCACAAAAAACGGGGCAATGATGTCGTGTTGCACCAGGATGGAGCACCATTTTGGTGCGCTTCGTTTGGCTCAACTGACGGGGAGATATTTAGCGTCCATTCTGACGAAAAAACAATCTTCCGTTAACGGTTGTGTGAGGTGATTATTACAATTTTTTCACTTTTGCACCGTCTCAGGCAAAAAGTGTGCACCACAGATGTGCAAAACCCTCACCGGAGGCGAGGGTTTGATAGAAAAGTCGTATGGATTATTCGATGTTGGATTCGATAAACCACAGGAACTGATCAAGGTCGCGGGACGCGGCGGTGAAGATGTCTGCGGTATCTTCATCTTTGGCTTCGCTAATCGCTTTACGCACGTCATTAGCCACAATCGCGTAACGGTCTGCCAGCTCTTTCAGGTGATCCTGAACGGTGTGGATATCCAGCGGGTAGCTTTTCAATGGCGTTTTGCTGTTGATGACCTGCGTGGTCCCCAAAGCAACACCGCCCAACTGTACGGCACGTTCAGCCATCGTATCAAGGTGTGTCACCAGTGCTGTGCGGAAACCATCCAGCATTTCATGGACGGCAATAAAGTTTGCACCGCGCATATTCCAGTGGGCCTGTTTGGTGATCAGCGAAAGATCGATGAACTGGATCACCTGGCGATTCAGCAACTCAATGGTCGCTTTTTTGTCGCTATCCGATACATCGTTACGGGTATAAAGCAGATTAGACGCTTTCGTTTTCACCAGTTTAGCGGTACTCATAATCTCATATCCTCTTGATGTTTATGTCCCAGGTAATTACGGAACTAAGTATAGCACCGGATTTTTTCTCTGCGGTCTGGCTGTGCCTATCGGTTTAATAGCAAGAAGGATGTTGATAATTTAATTAATTGAAATTAATTGATAATTTTAAAATTGATACAGATCAATCTTAATTCCCCTGGAGGGGAGTGGGTGGGGAAGGATATTTCGATAATATGACAAACTATGTAAGAAATTATAACGGATGATGTTCTGGCCTTTATTCTGCATGGCCGTGAAGCCATGCAGAATATATGGCTTTAGCGGATGTCGACTTTCTCGACTTTGGGTTCAGGACGCATGGTGAGCGTTGAGCCCATCGACGCCGCAATAATCGAGCAGAGCGCCAGCGTCTGGGTGAATGTCAGCGTTTCGCCCAGGAACACCATTCCGGAGATTGCGGCGAGAGCAGGCTCCATACTCATAAGGGTGCCAAATATGCGCGTCGGCAGACGCGTCAGGGCGATCATCTCCAGAGAGTAGGGGAGAGCCGTTGAGAGAACAGCGACCGCCAGGCCGATGGGCATGACTGACCATTGCCAGATAGACTCCGTGGCCTGCGCCATCCCGATCGGCACAAAAACGATAGCCGCAATCACCGAACCCAGGGCCACCGTTGCCGGGCCATGTTCCTCTCCCGCGCGCTGCCCGGTGAGGATGTAAACAGCCCAGCAGGCACCTGCCCCCAGCGCCAGCGCTGCGCCCGTGAGATCAATCTCAGAGACATTCTGGCCGAGCGGCAGCAGGAACCATAATCCCAGCACGGCTAACACGACCCAGATAAAATCCACCGCACGACGGGAAGAGAAAAGCGCCACCGCCAGCGGACCGGTAAACTCCAGCGCGACGGCAATCCCCAGCGGGATGGTCTGGATGGAGAGGTAGAACATATAGTTCATCGCCCCAAGAGAGAGACCATAAAACAGAAGGGGGAGACGCTGCTCCTTTTTGAAGCGCAGACGCCAGGGTTTGAAAATGGCAACCAGTATCGCCGTTCCCAGCACGATACGCAGCGCTGTCACCCCGGGCGCGCCCACCAGTGGGAAAAGCGATTTTGCAAGCGAAGCACCGCTCTGAATGGACAACATGGCAATAAGTATGACTGCTACCGGCAACCAGACCGACGACGTGCGGGATAACCCAGGCATCCTTTCTCCTGTCAGCTTATGTCAAATGAAGTAAAGGTTGCAGTGTAAAGGAAATATACGGCAGCGGTTGAGACTCCGTTGAAAAAAAAGCCTCATGAAATCCGTAAAATGGTTAAGCGCTGGTGGATTTATCGCCTGAAAGATTAGGAATAATCTGGATGAATGTAACAGCGCACACGCGCACTATGAGCATTTAGTAGGGAAAATTGCATGTGATTTGAAAGGGATAGCTGAGGCTGGAAACGTTTAGTTACAGGAAAAGCCTCATTAGACATCACGAATCGCAAAGAGTTTCGCAAATTTTTTTGATATATTTAAAACTTACGGACTTACTTGAAGCACATTTGAGGTGGTTATGAAAAAAATTGCATGTCTTTCAGCACTGGCAGCCGTTCTGGCTGTTTCTGCAGGTACCGCTGTAGCGGCAACTTCAACTGTAACTGGTGGTTACGCTCAGAGCGATATGCAGGGCGTGATGAACAAAACTAACGGTTTCAACCTGAAGTATCGTTACGAGCAGGATAACAACCCGCTGGGCGTGATCGGTTCTTTCACCTACACCGAGAAAGATCGTACTGAAAACGGCGCATATAACAAAGGCCAGTACTACGGGATCACTGCGGGTCCAGCTTACCGTCTGAACGACTGGGCGAGCATCTACGGTGTTGTAGGTGTTGGCTACGGTAAATTCCAGCAGACCGAAAACCAGGGTCTGAACCGCACTGCAAGCAACAGCGACTACGGCTTCTCCTATGGCGCAGGCCTGCAGTTCAACCCAATCCAGGACGTTGCTCTGGACTTCTCCTATGAGCAGAGCCGTATCCGCAACGTTGACGTTGGCACCTGGATCGCGGGCGTAGGTTACCGCTTCTAATCACTTCGGTGAGCTAATAAAAAATCCGCCCAATGTGGCGGATTTTTTTTTGTTTGTACCCTCTCCCGACAGGAGAGGGCCAGGGTGAGGGCATCAGACCGCACGAGACGGCAGAAACTACTTACTCTTAATATCAAAAATATCCGTACCCAGGTGGTTATAGTCAACTTTCTGTAACTTGAAGTTAGTAATGTAGACTGCCGGCCCCTTTTTCCCGGAGATAAACGGGTAATCATTTTTTATCTCTTTGGCCTTAATCCCCGTCCACTGCGAAAAGAACTGCAGGAAATCATTCGCCGAGCGCCGCGCTTTAATAATGCGATGCGTTTTATCATCGCTCGACAGCACCATAAACGGCACCTGGAAGTTCTGCTGGAACGTGTCGTCGTGCGCCAGATACTGCACTTCTTTCCCACGCTCTTTAAACGCCAACCCGTGATCTGAGAAGTAGACCATCGAGAAGCTGTCGCCCGTATTGCGCAGCTGATCGTACAGCTTGCTGAGCAGCTCGTCGGTTTGCGTCATGGTGTGGAGATAGCAAGAGGTCTCTTTCGACTGCACAAACTCCGCGTATTTACCGCCAGTGCGATCGCAGGCCTGCGGATGCGATCCCATCAGGTGCAGGACAATCAGCTGAGGCTGAGTGCGCGGAGTAGCAAAGACCTGGGCCGTCATCTTCAGCAGCGCCTCGTCTTTGGTATTTTTGTCGGCTTCAAAATCGCCGCTCTTGAGGAACTGCACTTCGTCAGCACGCTTAGCGATACTGGCGATGGCCGTGTCGTACTCGCCAATTTGTCCCTGATTGGAGAACCACCATGTCTGAAAACCGGCGCGGTTGGCCAGGGTGACAAAATTATCCTGATACTGGGGTTTACCATCCACCACACGGTTAAGCGTCAGACCGAGCGATTTCTGCGTCGAGCCGCTGGCCGCAATATAGTCGGTAAACAGAGTGCCATTGACGGAGCTGGCAAACGGGGTGTTATTCCAGTGCCCGCCGAAGGCGCCCAGCGCGTCGCGACGCGCGCTCTCGCCAATCACCACCACGTAGGTATGGTATTTCGGCTTAACCGCCAGCACGTTCCAGGTGTCTTTCATCGTGGAAAGCTCAGCCATGCGCGCCTGTTCGTCGAGAACCTCTTTATTGTTCACCACGACGTCTTTCACGAAACGGAATACCGGGTAGCCAGTATCCTTCAGCTTGAATACGCCGCCCCAGGCCAGGTTTTGCACCGGCGCAACGAAAAACGTCCCCACGCTGAACGCCAGGCACAAATATTCTATTTTTCCCCATGCTTTTTTGGCTTCTGCTTTACGGCGAACCGCGATGACGCCAAGCGCAAAGATAAAGAGGCCGACGACGTAGCTGTACCACGGGAAGATCGTCAGGATCTCCGTCGACTCTTCCATATTGGTGGAGTGCAGCGCCAGCAGGGTGTTGAAGTTTGGCGCGCCATAGGCCTGGCCAAACGGGAAATACATCGCAGCAATCAGCGAACAGACCCCCACCAGCGCTTTCTGCACGCGCGGGGCACTCCGCCACAGTACGTGGAGCACGCAGGTGAACGCCACGGCGTAGAGAAGGCTAAACGGGTAGCCAAGCGCAAAGTTAATCAGCAGCGATTGCAGAAAGTAGAATCCCGTCCACGGGCTTAAGGCCCGGCTGCGGGTAACAAGTGTTTCTTTCAGGGTTAAGTTCATAGATCACTATCATGAAAACGCCATGTGCTCACCCTGGCGCCAAGGGTCAAAACCTGCCTGACAGTGCGTGGAGAGGGAATGAGGGTCCGCTTCAGCGAGCCGCAATTTGTGCAGGGCTGCAAGAAGATAGAGCGAGCGAGTAATAAGGTCAACAGTTGCTAAGCAGATGTTTTGCGAAGGGGGCTGCAAATCCGTAAAAAAGATCGGGAATAGCGCGGCAGAAAGCCAGTGTACAGCGGAAGTGTGACGGAAAAATGAAGCGGCGTACCGCAACGCCGCTTAGTGGGAAGGTTTGTCGTCCTGATGCGGTTTGTTGTTAAACATATCGCACAGCATGTTCAACAGCATTAAGCGCACTTTAAAAGGAGAGTGGGTAAACACGGTCATACACCTCTTGAATTCGTTCATAAGACCTCCTGATGTTTGATCCCTTCGATCCGTGAAGGGTGACTGCATTACATACAGATATAGCACAGGCTATATTGTATAGCTATGGCTATTTCGTTAATTTTTTGTGCTTGCAGAGCTATGGTTTACAATGTGCGCTCTCGATACCGGGCGCTGGAAGCGTCACCCCCACTGAGGAAGTACAATGAACCGTCGTGCAGGTAAGCCAACAATGAGGAAAACGACGCAACTGGTGAACGTTGAAGAACATGTCGAAGGTTTTCGCCAGGTTCGTGAAGCACACCGACGTGAACTGATTGATGATTATGTTGAGCTGATTTCCGATTTGATTCGCGAGGTTGGGGAAGCGCGTCAGGTCGATATGGCCGCCAGACTGGGCGTTTCGCAACCGACTGTCGCGAAAATGTTAAAACGTCTGGCCTCGGTAGGCCTGATCGAAATGATCCCCTGGCGCGGCGTATTTCTGACGCCGGAAGGGGAGAAGCTTGCGCAGGAGAGCCGCGAGCGCCACCAGCTTGTCGAGAACTTTCTGCTGGTGCTGGGCGTCAGCCCGGAGATTGCCCGCCGGGATGCGGAAGGAATGGAGCACCACGTGAGCGAAGAGACGCTGGTGAAGTTTCGCGAGTTTACCCTTAAATATGGTCCCTCCGCTGAATGAAAATCCCTGGACTGCAGGCCCTGTCACGCGATCGTTTCTTCCATCTTTTATTAATCACTGGCGCAGGGTTAAGCCTCTTTGTGCCATTTGCCCCCCACGCCTGGCCCGCAGCCATTGACTGGCGCACTATCATTACCCTGAGCGGCCTGATGATGCTCACCAAAGGTGTCGAGCTGAGCGGCTATTTTGACGTGCTGGGGCGTAAAATGGTGCGCCGTTTTGCCACCGAGCGCAGGCTGGCCCTGTTTATGGTGTTCTCCGCCGCGGTGCTGTCGACGTTTCTGACCAATGATGTGGCGCTGTTTATCATTGTGCCCCTCACGCTCACCCTGCGTAAGCTTTGCGAGATCCCGGTCAGCCGTCTGATTATCTTTGAAGCGCTCGCGGTTAACGCCGGCTCACTGTTGACGCCCATCGGTAACCCGCAAAATATTCTTCTCTGGGGACGTTCCGGCCTGTCGTTCGCCGCCTTTACCTGGCAGATGGCGCCTCTGGCGCTGGTGATGATGCTGTCCCTGCTGGCGGTCTGCTGGTTCGCGTTCCCGGATAAAAAGCTGCAATACCATAGCGGGACCACGGGCCCGCAGTGGCAGCCGCGGCTGGTCTGGAGCTGCCTCGGGTTATACATCGTCTTTCTGTTCGCGCTGGAGCTGAAGTATGAACTGGCGGGCGTGCTGCTCGTTGCCGCGGGCTTTGTCGTGCTGGCGCGGCGCGTGCTGGTGAGCGTGGACTGGACGCTGCTGCTGGTCTTTATGGCGATGTTTATTGATGTGCATCTCCTGATTCAGCTTCCGGTGCTGCAAAACGTTCTGCACAGCGTCAGCACGCTGTCGCAGCCGGGACTGTGGCTGACGGCGATTGGCCTGTCTCAGTTTATCAGCAACGTGCCTTCCACCATTCTGCTGCTTAACTACGTTCCACCGGACACCCTTCTGGCCTGGGCGGTGAACATCGGCGGGTTTGGGCTGCTGCCCGGCTCGCTGGCAAACCTGATCGCCCTGCGTATGGCCAACGACCGTCGCATCTGGTGGCGCTTTCATCTCTGGTCAATTCCGATGCTGTTCTGGGCAGCGGCGATCGGTTTCGGACTATTCCTTCTCATATAGTGCGCAATTTGTCAGTTTTTCCTGGCAAACGTATAGCAACGTCCTAGCTTTAGTGAACGGCATAGTGTGATGCCGCTCACTGACAGGACCGTTGCTGAACTATGGCTGAAGATCAAAACCCACCTGCTGACGAGCAGGACAAAAACAATAATGAGCGTAAGCGCCCGGGCAAAAAACCGTTAATTATCCTCGGCATTGTCGTGGTGGTAATGGTCGTCGTGGCGCTGGTCTGGTGGTTTTTAACCCGTAACGAAGAGACGACTGACGACGCCTTTACCGACGGCGACGTGGTGACGATTGCCCCCAAAACGGCGGGCTACGTTACCGAGCTGCGGGTGCGCGATAACCAGCGCGTGAAAAAGGGCGATCTGCTGGTGGTCATCGATCCGCGCGATACCACCGCCCAGCGCGATCAGGCTCAGGCTCAGCTTGGGCTGGCTATCGCGCAGCTGCATCAGGCCCAGGCGCAGCTGGCGCTCTCGAAGGTGCAATATCCCGCCCAGCGTGACGAAGCCAAAGCGCAGGTGCTGAAAGCGCAGGCCGATCTGGCGAACGCCCAGGCGGAGTACCGTCGCCAGCGCGGCGTCGACCCGCGGGCGACCACCCAGCAAAGTATTGATTCCGCGAACGCTCAGCTGCGCAGCGCCCAGGCTGGCCTTGCCAGCGCGCAGGCGCAGCTGGAAGTGGCGGAGCAGGTACAGCTGCAAATCCGCCAGCAGGAGACCAACGTCGAAGCCCGCGAGCGTCAGGTCGACCAGGCTAAAGCGCAGCTGGAAACTGCGAACCTGAACCTCTCATACACCGAAGTCCGCGCCCCGTTCGACGGCTTTGTCACCAAACGCAACGTGCAGCCCGGCACGCTGGTGCAGGCGGGCACGGCCCTGTTCTCGCTGGTTTCCCCGAACGTGTGGATAGTGGCGAACTTTAAAGAGTCCCAGCTCGAGCGCATGAAGCCCGGCGATAAGGTTACCGTCTCCGTGGATGCGTGGCCGGATATGGAGCTTGAGGGCCACGTCGACAGCATCCAGCAGGGCAGCGGCTCGCGCTTCTCCGCCTTCCCGGCAGAAAATGCCACCGGTAACTTCGTCAAAATTGTGCAGCGCGTGCCGGTGAAAATCGTGATTGATAAGGGACTCGATCAGAATAAACCGCTGCCGCTGGGGCTGTCGGTTGCACCGAAGGTGACAGTGGAATGACGGATCACAGCCACGATAACTGGAAGCCCGCCAGTAACCCGTGGGCGGTGGCGATTGTCGTCACCCTGGCGGTGTTTATGGAAATTCTGGACACCACCATCGTCAACGTGGCGCTGCCGCACGTGGCGGGGTCACTCTCGTCCAGCTATGACGAATCCACCTGGGTGTTAACCAGCTATCTGGTGGCGAACGGCATTGTACTGCCCATCTCGGCGTTTTTGAGCCGGGTGTTTGGCCGCAAGCAGTTCTTTCTGATCTGCATCGTGATGTTTACCGTCTGCTCGTTCCTGTGCGGGATTGCCACCGAACTGTGGCAGATCATCCTGTTCCGCGTGTTGCAGGGCTTCTTTGGCGGCGGGCTGCAGCCCACGCAGCAGTCGGTGCTGCTCGACTACTTCAAGCCTGAAGACAGGGGCAAAGCGTTTGGGCTTTCCTCCATTGCGATTATCGTTGCGCCGGTCCTCGGCCCGACGCTGGGCGGTTGGATCACCGACAACTACTCCTGGCGCTGGGTGTTCTTTATCAACATCCCGGTGGGGATTGTCACGGTGCTGGCGATCTACCAGCTGCTGGAAGATCCGCCCTGGGAGAGCAAATCAAAAGAGAAGCTGACGATCGACTGGACCGGGATCGGCCTGATCGCCTTAGGGCTCGGTTGTTTGCAGGTGATGCTCGACCGGGGGGAAGATGAAGACTGGTTCTACTCGAACTTTATCCGCACCTTCGGGGTGCTGACGCTTATCGGCATTATCGGCGCAATCTACTGGCTGGTGTATGCCAGAAAGCCGGTGGTGGATCTGCACTGCATGAAAGACCGCAACTTCGCCATCTCCAGCCTGCTGATGGCGGGGATGGCGATGATCCTCTACGGCAGCTCGGTGGTGATTCCGCAGCTGGCGCAGCAGGATTTGGGCTATACCGCCACCTGGTCCGGGCTGGTGCTGTCGCCCGGCGCGGTGCTGATTGTGCTGACCATCCCGCTGGTGCTGAAGCTGATGCCGGTGGTGCAGACGCGCTGGATCATCGCCTTTGGCTTTACCTGCCTGGCGGTGTCGTTCTTCTGGTCGCGCACGCTGACGCCGGATATAGACTTCGAAACGCTGGTGCTGTTCCGCAGCGCCCAGTCGATTGGTCTGGGGTTCCTGTTTGTGCCGCTGACTACCATCGCCTTTATCTCGATACCGAGGCGGCTCAACGCCGACGCGGCGGCGCTGTTTACCATGTTCCGCAACGTGGCGGGCTCAATTGGGATTTCGCTCTCGACGGCCGCCATTACCGAGCGCTCGCAGGCGCACAGCGCCCATCTGGCGTACCACGCCTCGCCGTTTAACGAGCAGTTCCAGCAGGCGATACGCGAAAGCGCTCAGGCGATCCAAAACTTCACCACCCAGGTGGGTGACCCGACCGGGATTGCCACCGGACGGATGTACCAGACCATGATCGAGCAGTCGCGCTTTCTGGCCTACATCGACGTCTTCACCATTCTGAGCGCGGTGGCCTTATTACTGATTCCGTTTTGTTTGTTGCTCTCGCCGGTTAAGAGCGAGGGGAGTGCAGGAGCACACTGATGATACACAGACGTTTACACCCCCTGATGATTATGATGCTGCTGGTGGGCTGCGCCGTTGGGCCGGACTATCAGCAGCCCGCGCCGCCCGTCGTTACGCACTGGAACGATAAGGGCGACAGCGCGGTGAAATCGCAAACCACCTCCGCCGCGACCAACCCGCGCTGGTGGAAGACCTTTGGTTCGCCGCAGCTCGACAGCCTGGTCGAGCGCGCCATCGCCGGGAACCTGACGCTGCAGCAAACGGTGCTGCGCATCGCAGGAGCGCGTGAGCAGATTAACCAGGCGGGCGGGGCGTTTTTCCCGTCGGTGAACGGCAATCTGCAGGCGACGCGCCAGCAGCTCGGGCTGGAAGGGGAGCTGAAATCCCACGGTGTGTATGACCAGCTGGATAATGTCGATCCTGAACTGCGGGGCGCGCTAGGCCCGCTGACGCAGCCAATTAACCTTTATCAGGGCAGCTTCGACGCCCGGTGGGAAATCGACCTCTGGGGCAAGGTGCGCCGTCAGGTGGAAGCCGCCGAGGCGCAGCAGAAAGCGGCCATCGAGCAGCGCAACGACGCGCTGGTGTCGCTGGAAGCAGAAGTGGCGCGCGCGTGGCTCCAGCTGCGCGGGGCGCAGAGCATTATCGCCACTCTGAACACCCAGATTAAAAGCGCCCAGCAGACGCTGGATCTCACCGAAAGCCGCCAGCGCGGCGGGCTGTCACCGCAGATGGACGTGGAAAACGCCCGGGCGCAGCTGGGCAATCTTGAAGCGCAGCTGCCGCAGTATCAGGCGCAGGAACGACAGGCGATGAACGGCCTGGCTATATTGCTCGGCAAGCCGCCGGGTGCGCTGGATGGCGAACTTCAGTCTGTGCAGCCAATGCCCGCACTGCCGGATATCGTGCAGACCGGCATTCCGTCCACGCTGGCGCGCCGTCGCCCGGACGTGCGCGAAGCGGAGGCGAACCTTCATGCCGCCACGGCGCAAATCGGCGTCTCGGTGGCGGAACTGTTCCCGAGCTTTACCCTCTCGGGTCAGTTTGGCCTGCGCAACAGCGAAACCAACTGGCTGACCGACTGGAGCAGCCACTTTTACAGCTTCGGTCCGCAGGTCTCCATTCCCATCTTCCAGGGCGGTCGACTGGTCTCCAGCGTCAAGGTGGCGCGCGCGCAGCAGGGGGCGGCAGTGCTGGACTATCGCCAGACGGTCCTGACGGCGCTCGGGGACGTGGAAAATGCGCTGGTGAGCTATCGCACCGACCAGCAGCGTGAAGCGGGCCTCGCGAAAACCATCGACGCGCTGCAAAACGCCTTTGATCTCGCCAGCGACAGCTACCGTCAGGGGATCGCCAGCTTTATCGACGTGCTGGACGCCCAGCGGCAGCTGGCGCAGGCCGAGCAGCAGCGGGCGCAGGCGCAGGTCCAGAGCGCGCTCGATCTGGTGGCGCTCTACAAGGCCCTCGGCGGCGGCTGGGAGCCGTATCAGCAGGTGCAGCTTCCGGATTACAGCGTCTTTGGCGACGCCCCGCGCGGATAAATTCAGAGGATTGGGCAAGAAACGGACAGGAACGCCACATTCGCGATGGCTGGAGGGCGGGTATAACTAACAGACACCCAATCGACATGCGAGGAATGCGTTATGCGTTATCAAAAACTGGGCAATACCGGACTGTTTGTTTCTGAACTCTGCCTCGGCACCATGACCTTCGGCGGTGAAGGCGGCATGTGGGGCAAGATTGGTCAGCTTCAGCAAAACGAGGCCGAGCAGCTGGTGGGCCGCGCGCTGGATGCCGGGATCAACTTTATCGACACCGCCGACGTTTACTCGGAAGGGCGCTCGGAGGCAATTCTCGGGCAGGCGCTGAAAAACCTCAACGTCCCGCGCGAAAATGTGGTGGTTGCCACCAAGGTGTTCGGTGAAACCGGCACCGCGGGAGTGAACTCGCGCGGCAGCTCGCGCTATCACATTATCAGCAGCGTGAAGGAGAGCCTGCGCCGCCTGCAGCTGGATCATATCGATCTCTATCAGCTGCACGGTTTCGACCCGGCAACGCCGATTGAAGAGACGCTTTATGCGCTGGATAACCTGGTCCAGCACGGCCACGTGCGCTACATCGGCGTTTCTAACTGGGCGGCATGGCAGATTGCCAAAGCGCTCGGTATCTCTGAACGCCTCGGGCTGGCGCGTTTCGCGTCGCTGCAGGCGTATTACACCATCGCCGGGCGTGACCTTGAGCGCGAGCTGGTGCCGATGATGCAGAGCGAAGGCGTCGGGCTGATGGTCTGGAGCCCGCTGGCGGGCGGCCTGCTGAGCGGAAAATATGGCCGCGACGGGACGAGCGAGGCCGGTAGCCGCCGTCTGGAATTTGACTTCCCGCCGGTGAATAAAGATCGCGCTTTCGACTGCGTGGACGTGATGCGCACGATTGCCGAGAGCAAGGGCGTCTCCGTCGCGCAAATCGCCCTGGCGTGGCTGCTGCACCAGAAAGCGGTGACCAGCGTCATTATTGGTGCGAAACGCGTCGATCAGCTGGACGACAACATTGCCGCCACCGGGATCCGCTTAAGCGAAGACGAGCTTAAGCAGTTGGATGCCGTCAGTGCAATGCCGCGCGAATATCCGGGCTGGATGCTGGAGCGTCAGGGGGAATATCGCCGCAATCAGCTTGCGCAAAAATAACCTTCCTTGCCCCGGCGGCGTTTCGCCTGCCGGGGCTTTTTTTCCCGCACTGCTCACAAAAAACGATCCTTCTCTTTGATCCTCATTTCATCTTCGCCTATATGACTAGTCATTAAATATTAAATGACTAGTCATATAGGGAAAGAGCATGAACAATTCGCTGCCAGCCAACTTTTTATGGGGCAACTCGGTGTCCAGCATGCAGACGGAAGGCGCATGGAACGAGGGTGGGAAGGGGATGTCGGTCTACGACATTCGCGAAGCCGGAGAAAACATCTCCGACTGGAAAGTCGCGACCGACTCCTACCACCGCTACCGGGAAGATTTCGACCTGATGCAGGATCTGGGCATGAACTGCTACCGCTTCCAGATATCCTGGAGCCGCGTCTGTCCGCAGGGCGACGGCGCGTTCAACGACGAAGGCATCGCGTTTTACGACCGCTTTATTGACGATCTGATCGCACGCGGCATCGAGCCGATGGTCTGCCTGTACCACTTCGACATGCCGCTGGCGCTGGCGCAGGAGCACAACGGCTTCAACGACCGCCGCGTGATGGACGCCTTTATCCGCTACGGCAAAAAGATGATCGACTGCTTCGGCGACCGCGTGAAGTACTGGCTGACCTTCAACGAGCAGAACATCTTCCATATGCCGGAAGCGTTCCGCATTTCAGGCTACATGAAAGGGGAGCAAACCCTGCGCGAGCTGTACGAGCTGCAGCACCATGCGATGGTGGCGCACATGTCGCTGACCGAGTACCTGCACCAGACCAAACCGGGACAGCTGATGGGCGGCATGCTGGCGCACCAGCTGATCTACCCGGCCACCTGCAAACCGCGCGATATCTTCTGCGCCCAGCAGTATGACGAGTTCCTCAACCAGAACCTGCTGCGCGTCTTCGCAGGGCAGGGCTACAGCCCGGCGGTGATGGCGGTGGTCGAGCAGGAAGGCTTTGGCGATATCTATCGCGCCGAGGATTTAGCGCTGCTGGCGCGCACTAAAAACGACTTTATGGCCTTCAGCTATTACGCCAGCAAAACGCTGGACAGCGATGCGATCCCGGAAGGCACGCCGGTGAACTATTACCTGCTGCACGGCGAGAAAAACAACCCGTACCTGAAAGCCACCGAGTGGAACTGGCAGATCGATCCGCTGGGCTTTCGCACCATCATCACCCGCTACGCCAACGACTGGCGGATGCCGGTCTTCCCGATTGAAAACGGTATTGGGGTGATTGAGTCCTGGGACGGCGTAAATCCAATCGACGACATCTACCGCATCGACTACCACCGGGCACATATCAACGCCATGAAGGACGCGATGTTCGAGGACGGGGCAGAGGTGATCGGCTACCTCGGCTGGGGGTTAATCGACATTCTCAGCTCCCAGGGCGACATGCGTAAGCGCTACGGCGTGGTGTACGTCAACCGGGAAAACCACGACCTGAAAGACCTGAAGCGTGTGCCGAAGAAAAGCTACGCGTGGTTAAAACAGGTTATCCATACCAACGGACGCGAGATGTAAGCCGTACGCTGCCGGGCCGTTTTTGTGACTGATTGATGGGAATTATCCGCTATGTCTGAAGCAAAAATAACACCGCACATGCAGTCTTTTGTCGATAAATTTGTTGAGTTCTCGGCGCGCCTGGCAAACCAGGTGCACCTGCGCTCCCTGCGCGACGCCTTCGCCACGGTGATGCCGATTTTCATCCTCGCCGGTCTGGCGGTGCTGGTGAACAACGTGGTGTTCCCGTGGATTTTTGAGGGCGACACGCTCGCGCAGTTTAAGGTTTGGGGCGAGGCGATCGTCAACGGCACGCTGAACATTGCCGCGCTGCTGCTGGCGCCGATGATTGCCTGGTCGCTGGCGCGCAACAAAGATTTCGGCAACCCGGTCTCGGCAGTGGTTATCGCCGTCAGCAGTTTTATCATCATGATGCCGATGCGCTTACAGATTACGCCCGTCGGCAGCGACGCCGCGGTGAACGTCACGCAGGTGCTGACGTTCGCCAATATCGGCTCTACCGGGATTTTCGCCGGGGTGCTGATCGGGCTACTCTCAACGGAGCTGTTTATCGCCATTTCGCGGCTGAAGGCGCTGCACATTTCGCTGGGGGAGAACGTGCCCCCGGCGGTCAGCCAATCCTTTACCGCGCTGATCCCAACCATTCTTACCCTGTCAGTGTTCGCCGTGCTGGCGGCGCTGCTGACGAATGTGCTGCACACGGATCTGATCCACCTCATTACGACCTTTATCCAGCAGCCGCTGCGGCTGATCAATACCAGCCTGCCGGGGACGATTTTCATCTACAGCTTCGGTAACTTCCTGTTCACGCTGGGTATTCATCAGTCGGTGGTCAACAGCGTGGTGCTGGAGCCGTTCCTGCTGATTAACACCAACGAGAACATGCTGGCCTTCGCCAACGGACAGCCCATCCCGCACATCATCAACAATATCTTCGTGCCGACGTTCGGCATGGTGGGCGGTACCGGCAGCACGATCTCGCTGCTGATCGCCATTTTTATCTTCTCGCGGCAACAATCGGCGAAACAGGTGGCGCGTCTGTCGCTGGCGCCGGGCCTGTTCAACATCAACGAGCCGGTCATTTTCGGCCTGCCGATCGTCTTTAACCTGCCGCTGATGATCCCGTTTGTGCTGCTGCCCGCCATTGGCATTTACTTTGCCTGGCTCTGCACCACGCTGGGGTTAATGTCCCGCTGCGTGGTGATGATCCCGTGGACCACGCCGCCGATCCTCAGCGCCTGGCTGGCGACGGCGGGGGACTGGCGGGCGGTGGTGGTGCAGTTGGCAATCATCGTATTTGGTGTATTCTTCTACCTGCCTTTCCTCAAGATTGCCGAGCGAGTGGCGTTGAAAAACAGCGGGATAGAAAACTAACGGTAAGGAAGGACGATGGCGGCGAAGTACATCACCATAGCGCGGGAAATTAAGAAACGTATCATCACCCAGCAGTACGCCGCCAATGAACCCCTGCCGGACCAGTTTGCGCTGGCGGCGGAGTTCAGCACCAGCCGGATGACCATTCAGCAGGCCATGCGCCAGCTTATCGTCGAAGGGCTGGTCTATACCCGTCAGGGGCAGGGAACGTTTATCCGCAAGAATTTCCTTCAGCTTTCCCGGTGGGATCTCTCCGGCAGCGACTACTTCGGCGCCACCAAAACCTGGGAACATCTGGGTACGGTCACCAGCCAGGTGGTGCATTTTGAACTGCGCTTCCCGAACGAAAAAGAGCAGGCGTCGCTGATGATTAACGCCGATGCGCCTGTTTATGACTTTATTCGTCTGCGTTTGCTGAACGGGGAACCCATGTCGCTGGATTCAACGATAATGCCGATGAATCTGGTTCCCGGCCTGACGAAAAGCCATCTTGAAGGTTCGGTGTTCCAGTACGTGCAGGAGACGCTGGGGCTGAAAATTATGGGGTCGTATCGCGTCGTGCGCGCGCTGAAGCCAAACGCGCTGGATATGCAGCACTTAATCTGTGAGCAGACCGATCCGGTGCTGGAGGTGGAGCAGGTGATTTACCTGGAGGACGGCACAGCGCTGGAGTACGCCCATTGCCACTATCGCTACGACCACGGCGGGATTGTGATCGTCAATAACGGATAAAAAAAAGCGGGCATCGAAGCCCGCTTTTTTAATGTTGCTCTATCAGTTCAAACGAACCGGCATACCGGAACGGTTTTGAATCGCCTGGTCAACGATGGTCGTTTCCACGTCAGCCTGAGAGGTCACGGACTGCACCGCGCTGTTCAGCGAAATTGGCACGATCTCGTTGTTGTTGATCTGGTCTTCGCTGGTGGACAGCGGGTTGTGCACCTCAATATAACGGCTGCCGTCTGGCTCAGACGTTGCTTTCACCGGTTCGTTGATGAACTGCACGCGCGTACCGACCGGCACGTTTTCGAACAGGAACTTAATGTCGTCGTTACGCAGACGCACGCAGCCGTGGCTTACGCGCAGGCCGATACCGAAGTTGGCGTTGGTCCCGTGGATGGCGTACAGGCGGCCAATATACAGTGCGTACAGGCCCATAGGGTTATCCGGACCTGCCGGCACAACGGCGGGCAGCGGTTCGCCAGCAGCGATGTATTCCGCGTGCATTTTCGCGGTCGGCGTCCAGGTTGGGCCCGCTTTCTTACGCTCAACTTTGGTGGTCCAGTTCAGCGGGGTGTCTTTGCCCAACTGGCCGATACCGATTGGCAGCACGATAACGGTGTTAGTACCTTTCGGATAGTAGTACAGACGCATTTCGGCGCTGTTGATCACGATGCCTTCATGAACGGTATCCGGCAGGATCAGCTGCTGAGGGATGTTCAGCACGGTACCCGCTTTCGGCAGATACGGATCAACGCCCGGGTTGGCTTCCAGCATGTTGGACAGGCCCAGCTGATACTGCGCAGCATAGTACTCCAGCGGCTGCGTGTTACCCTCAGGCACCGTCACCACCTGGTTTTGACCCACCAGACGGCTTCCGTCTGTCGGCAGGGGATACGTCACCGCAGACGCGGTCTTACAAAAACCTACTACGGCTAACGCCGCCGCAAAAAGCGTTGTTAATTTCATGTTCATGTTGTGCGAGGTATCTAAGCCATTCTGGCGATGAGTTGATAAGTCTGAATCTGTGATGGGAGCGCATTATATGTGCATTCCCGCTAACAGGGAATTCAGATGTGTACGAAATCACATTTTTTTCGATTTTGTTAAAGTTTAGTGGATCGCCGCAACACGGGATCTCAATTCGGAATTGTGGCATAATGCCGTGTTTATCACACTTTTCGCAGGAATCTCCCCGTGTTAGTTACCAGCAACGTCACAATGTAGTTTCAAAGTGAAAAAAACGTATGTTTTGTGTTTGAAGATGGTTGATGGTTGATGGATGACTGTGCCAACTGAAGGGAGTTAAGAAGATCTACAGTGTTAAAGTTGGAATAGCTATCAATGTTCAGATTAAAGAACCATCCGTTATCATGAAAAGTTGTTTGTTATGCAAAAATGGCATATAGGTGATATTGCTTATATTTTATAATTATATAATTTCTCCCCCACTCGAAACTGGCTCAGTTTGGCCTAAAAGAGTATAAGTATACTATATAAAAACACAGTGGTCTTTCAAATCGAGCTATATCAACAACTTGAGATTTAGATGGAATAAGAGTATTGTATATCAAAATATTTTAAAAGGATTTTGATATGACTTTTAATATTAACAGTTATTTTGCAATGATTCAAAATCGATTGGATGTTGTTACTGCTATCCCAAACTCTAGAACTTTTCCGGAATTTCTTCCTCAGAGAGTTAGTAATTATACGCCAATGATTCAGTTGTTTAGAGAAATTGTAATGACTTCTCAAAGTAGTTATGACGTGTTATTTAAAATCCGCAATCCGGGCGCTTTTAGCGCTGATGTGCGTATGTCTTTATTAAAGATTTTTAGACGATGTGTATGCACTGTATTAGATACAGAGGCCACAAAAAAGATTACTAAAATAGCTACTAGCGATTTATATAATGCTTTTGGTGAATTGTTTAAAGATATAACAACATTACAGGCGCAATTTTCAAATATCACCAATGAAGAGATTTGCTCATTAGCATCTTTGTTAGGAGAGTACGATGACCGCGGACAGCAAGGTTATGTGCTGACAGACATGTTTTTTGATTGGTTTGAAGAAAAATTAGGTTCATATTTCTCAATTGACGGTCCACGAGGGGCTGGTCGCGATATTGAGTTAAACACAATCTTCCCTCAATTTATTGGTTCATGTCCGTGCGATTTCATTATTAAGGATTTATTTGCTAATCAAGTAAGGGCTATAGGCTTTGCTCGGTATGATAGCACCCGTGGAGGATCGCAATCTGATGACAGAACCGGAGGAAATAATGATAAAGTTAATAAAGCAATGCAGTTTAGTCTCCAGTCTGGTGAGAACTTTAAAATAGTATTTCTTTCGGATGGGCCGGGACTTACTCACAATGATACTTGGTATGAAACCTGTTATCTTGATGGTCAATGGGAAGGTAATGTTAGAGTTACAACGTTAAAAACAGCAGATGATAGAATAACTGAAAAGTGGTTATTAAATCATTAATGATTTGTAATTATAACAGAAGTGATATGAAGACAATCAGTGTAATACAGTTGTCTTCATACACTTAACTAAAAATCAGTTAATTAAACTCATTAAGCAGTAACTCAATTTCTTTTGTATGTTTTGTATAAACGTCATCATCAACAACGAAATTAAATTCTTTGTCAGATAATTTAAGAACTTCATTTTTTACTGTGGGTTTTGTATTAACAAAATCCCCCATAGGTTCTAAACCGAAGTTTAATCTACGAATAGAAGTTACTATTGCTTGGAAAGATTGATCTATGCCCAACCATTTCCTATCTAATTCTTGAGCTGCGTGTAATGTTGTCCCTGAACCGCAAAATGGGTCTAACACTAGATCGCCAGCTACAGTACTTGCTTCAATGATCTTTTTCAACATGTCAAAGTTTTTTTCCGTTGGATAACCAGTAATTTTTATACTTTGATGATGCGCATCTCTAAACTTGTCCCAATAATCTGTCAAAGGTAATTTCTTATCTTGTGAAAGATAAACTTTTCTTCTTGGGTTTCCTGTTTTAGACCAATGAATCTCGCCCTTATTAGCTAACTCCTCTAATTTTTCAGGTGACATCTGCCAGTGCTTTCCTGGAGGTGGATTCATACCTCTCCAAGGTTTTCCTGTTTCACCATTACGCGTACCTGGAGCATGTATGGGAACTAATTTAAAAAGACCTTTTTCATCTTTTTTATTATATTCTTTTGAAATCCAATCTAGCTCTGCTGGCATTCCTGGGTTATCAAATGCCATATTTTTTGATTTACTGTAAAATAAAATATAATCGTTAATGTTTGGATACTGATTTTTAGTATAGTTTTTGGAACTACATTTTTTCCTAACAATTAAGTTTCTGAAATTATCCTCTCCAAAAACCTCATCCATGATGACTTTTAGATGGAAAAGCATCTGATGACCAATATGAATATAAATGCTACCATCATTGGCAAGAAGTTCACGCATAAAAATCAATCGACGACGAATAAATTCCAGCCAAGGAGCTGTTCCCATTACATCACGATAAGCATGTTTGAGATCTCTGGATTGAAAATCCATACCGGTACCATATGGAGGGTCAAGATAAATTAACTTAACCTTTGAAGTGTAAGTTTCAAGTAATTTTTTCAATCCAAAATAGTTATCCGCTAAAATCAAGCTATCGGTAGGGATTGAATTGATATATTTTTTACTGTTTTTTTCAAAAGCAATATATTTTTGTTTTACAGGTTTTAATAATTCATCTTTGGGGATTTTATTAGGATAAACAAAGCAAATACTTTGATCATTTGTTGGCAAAGCAAACGGCTCACTTTTAGCTGAATCTGCCAACAATGAATCCATTGATAATTGCTCTGATTTATTAATGCCAGTAGCCATACTCACTTAATCCACTAGAATAGAATAGTTGTAAACATTATATCTTGAAACTGTTTATTTGTACAGTGTTTTAATGGTGGTTATTGTATGTGCGTTAATTTATATGAAGATAAATGAATCTCAGGGACGCCAATAATTAATAACCAGTTGGGCAGATGTACATATCGATCGTTACTGGTTATAATTTTATACTAAAGGAGGCAGTATGACAATTTACGCATATACACGAGTTTCTAAAGCTGATACTGAAAATGGTACTACGGACAACCAAATTACTCAAATAAAATCACACGCTCAAGTTTTTAAAATATTTTCAGATGTGAACGTTTCAGGCTCAATTCTTTTCTCTCTACGGCCAGAAGCGCAGAAGTTAATTAGCGAGTTAAAGGACGGCGATACGATCATTATTGCTAAACTTGATCGTGGATTCCGTGATACAGCTGATTGTCTAAACACCGTTAAGTGGCTTCAAAAACGAAATGTCACGTTAAGAATTCTTGATATTGCGCTTGACGTATCTACCCCGATTGGTGAAATGATTTTGACCATTATGGCTTCAGTGGCAACTTTTGAACGCAAGCGGATCGCTGAACGTATCAAAGATGGTTTTGCAAATGGTCGTAAACAGGGTAAAAGTTATGGTTATAAGCTGGAAGCTGTACATCGCTCGGTAGCAATAAGGTCGTCTAAACGGCGCCAGGAAGCTTTAGAACGTTATGACATGATTCGTACAAATCTGAGTGAGTTAATCGCTCAGAACGCTACTGAGGCTCAAATGTTGGCTCATTTGAGAATGTTAGGCCAACCTGTTTCTCGCACAACATTGCGTAATGCTCTTGGAAAGTAGCTAGTAGCGATACAGAATTTACTGCTCAAAATACGTTCAATTTGCTTCACGAAAACTGTGGTATCGTAAGTATAATGCCTTTACGACCACTTATATCTGACAAGAAAAATGAAGCATTTGTTATTTGCTTTAAAAATTGAGTGTTATAATGGTTCTAGAAGTTATCTATTATTTACTACTACTAACTAAGCCTAAGAAGATAGAATGTGGCTTTGCCACATGCATCGAAGATGCATGATTATCATTAACGAATGCATTTATTATTTGCTTTAAAAAATGAATGTTATAATGGTTCTACAGGTTTTCTATTAGTTATTATTACTAACTAAGCCTGAGAAGATAGAATGTGGCTTTGCCACTGCATCGAAGATGCATTATAGATACGATCATGTATAATTCCACAGATCGTATCTTTACTGATAGTAGGTTTAATGAAATAGGATAATTTACTTACAATTACTCACTGTTCCACTAGCAATAACTTCCTGACTGTCCATTATTGATATCTGCCCTTTGCCAGTACGACTATCGAACCAGACTGTAGTGCTACCAGTATTATCTTCTTCATGGTAGGTATGCTGTGTTCCTTTTTGTGAATGCTCGCCAACCAATTCCAACTTGGTACGAGTTATTTTACCTGTTTTTTCATTAGACACGATAGCGAAACAAGTTGGTGCGTTATTAGCTTTTTGTATTTCACTTGGTGGAGAAAATCGATCTCGCATTTGATTTCCGAAGTTAGTGAGTTCTTCCATATTTACAGAATATGCAGAAGCACCAAACGAGAACGCTAATAAAGAAGCTAAAACTAATCGTTTCATTTGCAACTCCCTGTTAAGTAAGATAAGACCTCATTGGTCTTGTTTTCTGTCATTATCATTGTTGCTGATAGTGTTCGACGATCTACTTCAAGTTTAATTTTATATCCTTGGTCATCTGATTCGTAGATGAAGTATTTCTCATCATCAGACAGTTTACGGCTTTTAAACTTATGCGTGTCAGTTACACCTGTGCCGGATTGTTTATAAGAACATTCAAAATCTGGAATTGGCTCCTTATTACAACCGGTAAGCATTACAACGGAAAAAATTACTGCCAGAGGTAAAATAGAAGTTTTTAACATTTTTGACCTAAATAATGTTTTGCTAATTAGAATTGAGCTTTGAGGCTTCGTCGATCTCACGTTCGACATCCTCGCTTCTGGACACCCGACCACGTAGATGTGGTGCTGGACATTTTTTAGCCTCCCAAGTCTGCTGTGTTAAGGATTTGTCTACCGAGTAACTGGTGGTAGTCGATAGACATGGGTAACAGGTATGGATTTTCCTTCTGCCACCATCTAACTAAGTAAGTCTTAGTTATGGATGCATTATAAACTAAGATTTACTTAGTGTAACCATACCTAGATTGACTACAGTTGTTTATCAAGAAAAACTACGGGAAGAATCATTAAAATTAATTTAAATCAATGCATTAGTCTGTTTTAGAGAAGCTGAAAGAAACTATAATTTACTTGATGAAATTCGTATAAAACCATAGTCGGTAATCATCTGCATCTACGGGTAAGTCGGCCTAACAATCATGTATTTTTACGGTTAAGGGAGTTTATTAGCAGTTAATAACTATATAAAACCCACTTGCTAAGTAATCCTTAGTAAATTTGCGATTTAAAACTAAGAAAATCTTAGCCAAAGAACTTGGCTGAGGTTTATATGCTTATAAAAAGGTTGAAGGAAGCTCGTCTTAGGGCTGGGATTTCACAAGAAAAACTTGGTGTACTTGCAGGTATTGATGAGGCCTCAGCTAGTGCTAGGATGAATCAATATGAGAGAGGAAAACATACTCCAGATTTTGATATGATGTGCAAACTTGCGAAAATATTGAAAGTGCCGGAGAATTATTTCTATACTATTGATGATGTTATGGCTGAATTGGTATTGAAGTTTAATAAACTAAGCGGTAATGATAAGAAAGAAATAATTAACCATATCAATAGGTTATTGAAATATGAGGGATAGTGATAATCTAAATTCACTATATGTATTTGGTTCTGTTTTTTTGGGGACTAGAAATCAGTCCCTAATTTGTCATTCTTTATCTTTGCTGTCTTTTATCTTGACATTAGCATCAATCTTTATTTTTTTCTCAGTTCGGTTTGCTGATTCGAAAGTTTTTTCAATAAACAAAAGCCATGCAGACCAAATTACTTTAAAAATTAGTAAAAGTAACTTCAACAAAACAGGCACGAAAAGTATCAATGCTATTATAATTGCGAAAGGGATGTATGAAGATATTTTTTCCCTCATTATGTTTTTCTCATCGACTAATTGTATTTTTTTAGTAATGTCGTCTACGCATTCTATTTTTGTTTTGAATGCTCCCGGTGTATTATCTGATGCTATAGCTATGTGTTCAGAACATGTATTATAAGTCGGACCTGCCATCCATCTTTGGACATATCCACCATTGTTCTTCACTTCTTCTTGCAGTGGTTTAATTGTGTCAATTATATGTTTATCAATGTTGTTTATTTTTTCAATTATATCACTTTGGTTTTTAGAAGCTAACGCATATGTTTCTTTAACTTCTTTTTCACATTCAATTTTTGATTTAGGTTTATCTCCTTCAAATGTTGGTACGAATGTTTTTCCTAAACAATCAATAGTTGGATAAAGCATTTTATAAATTGACTGGTTTTCTGATTCGATATTTATATATGTTATTATTCTTTTGTTCCCAAGATATTCATACTTATATGCGTCATAATCAAAGTCCTTGTTTTTTGAAAGGATATCTGTTTTTATTTGGGTTTCTCTTATCTTTTGTGGAGACTCTGGTTTACCTTGCCACATAATTAATTGCTTTGATAAATTTTCTTTTTCCTTCTCTAACTCATTTATGTTGTTATCAATAAAGTATTTCCCTAGTTTTTTTTCTAATCCAGTCTTGCCATTGGTTTCTATACTGTCTGTGTAAGAAGTATATTCTCTATAATGAAAAACTACAAAAGTAATTAAAATGGTCATTGCCACTCCAATAATTGAGCAAAACAGGACTGTTTTTTTCTTAAGTATAATGCTCATTTTTGATAGAACTCCAGATGAGGTTAAGCGTTTCTTCATTTTAACATTAGGAATTAAAAACGAAAAGAGTTTTAATAAAGAAAATAATTGTTTATTATAAGAAGGCAATGTTGATTTATAAGTGTAATGGTCTTAACAAAAACATATGAGCAATATAGCGTCAGGTTAAATATGCTCTTAAGTATTAAATATGGAGTAAATATTTACTCCATATACAATTATGTAAAACCCTATAGGTTATTTAAATAAATCAGATATTATTTTATCCAGTTCAGGGTTGTCATGGTTAATTTCCCCTCTTGTTATGTCTGGTTCCTGATAATCATCATAATACTCGACCAATTCATATCCATCCTCTGGTATCCCATTAATACTGATAATTTCATATTCCTTCATTTTAGAAATATCGTACCCGAATTCTTCTGCCTGTTCCCTTGTTAGTACTGAAATCGTATAAGGCTCTCTATGGACTATAACAACATTGTTTTGTTTAATATAAACCATTTCGTATCTGTCTTGAGTGATTTTATTAGTACTCATTAGGAATGTCTTTATTTTATAAATAATAAATGTTTTAGCGCGAAGCCCTATATGTTATATGATGTTAAGGCTGATAACAATATGTTTAGAGTGATTAATCTTCATTCGCTAGAGATTTAGTAAATTCTAAAAGTTTATTTGTATCAGATCTAAAACTAATATTTTCTCCGTCCCAAAGGAAATTCTGTGAGTGTCTGTTTCTGTACAAAACCTTTATTCTCCATTTTTCACCAGAATTAAATATGATGATTTTTTCAATAACGCGTTTTAACATCATGTTCAGTTCCTGAGGATCTTTGATCTCCTGCAATAGGTTAAAGTTAAATGCCTTTTCAGAAACGACAATACTGTTTTGTTGATTAATTTTTTCTTCTGTTATTTGTAGTTTATCCTCAAGGTTACTTATTGTTTGTATTACACTCATAGGAATTTTTGATAGATTGAGAAGCATGTTGTTTAACTCTTGAATCTTTGTTTTTATTGTTTCTTTTTCCGCTAATAATGATTTGTCAAAACTGGTTTTTTTCTCCATTCTGAGTTCTTTCATTATCCGATAGAGTGCTATTTCTATGTTTTTAAAATTTCTTGTGACATTACAATTACCATCTCTTGCGTTAGCGCAAACATGATATTGATATGTTTTCCCAGAAGCAATGTGGAATTTTCTTACGAGTGCTCCACCACACGAGTGTTTTAATAACCCTGTAAAAGGATTATTTTCAGATTTATATCCGGATTTATTCTTTTTATGATCAGCTTGCAAAAGCATGAATTCTTCTTTGCTGATAACCGAAGGGTAATAGTTCTCAACAATATCAAGAAGAATCACTTCTCGATTCTTAGTTGTTTCTGAAGTTTGATATGCTCCGTAAAGTGCAACGGAATTAATCGTTTTCCCAACAGTCGTATGATTCCACCCAGTAGAACGTAATGGTTTATGACATTCGTTGTTTAAGATCTTGGCTATTTTATGTGTTCCATATCCTTTTCGTCTTAACTCGATGATCCGTTTAACTGTGTCAAGCCTTTCACTAAAAACAAACTTATCTTGTTTTCGTTCTAACCAGAAAGGGAGGACTTTATTGATGACTTCACCGTTTAAGGCTCGTTTGCGCTGTTGTGCTTTCGTCTCACGTAAACGTTGAGACTTTTTCTCAGACTCTTTATGCGCAAGATCGGCAGCCAGAGCTATCCTAATGACACTTACTAGATCATTGACGGATTCTCGATTTAGTAATAAGCCATCAACCAACGAAGCGATGAAGACGTTGTTTTGCAGAATTGACTTAATGATTTGTTGGGTTACGTCGATACCTCGACGGCTCAGACGGTCCAGCGATTCAATGATGATAGTCGAGCCTTGCTCAATTTGACCATTCTCAATTGCTTCGAGCATATCTCCAAGCGAAGGCCTGTTTCCCTCTTTGAATGCTGAGATTCCGAGATCTTGGAAGTTCTTATCTGATAGAATTAGACTATTAGCATGTGCATACTGTTCTGCAAGTTCGATTTGGCGCCTTACAGAGTCGCCTTGTTCCTGCTTCTTTGATGAAAATCTTATGTAAGAGTATGCTTTTCCGTTTTGTTTCATATACACCTCAGTAACTTACAAGAGAGTATCAATTTTGCTTCTTTGCAACAATATCACTATGCAGTTTGGCAGTAAGCCGCTGTTCGAAAACATTTCCGTCAAATTTGGCGGCGGCAACCGTTACGGCCTGATTGGCGCCAACGGTAGCGGAAAATCCACCTTCATGAAGATCCTCGGCGGTGACCTGGAGCCGACGCTCGGCAACGTGTCGCTCGACCCTAACGAGCGCATCGGTAAGCTGCGTCAGGATCAGTTCGCCTTCGAAGAGTTCACCGTGCTCGACACCGTGATCATGGGGCACGCGGAGCTGTGGGAAGTGAAGCAGGAGCGCGATCGCATTTACGCGCTGGCCGAAATGAGCGAAGAAGACGGCTATAAAGTGGCCGATCTGGAAACCCAGTACGGCGAAATGGACGGTTACTCTGCGGAAGCGCGTGCGGGCGAGCTGCTGCTGGGCGTGGGCATTCCGGTCGAACAGCATTACGGCCTGATGAGCGAAGTCGCGCCAGGCTGGAAGCTGCGTGTGCTGCTGGCTCAGGCGCTGTTCTCTAACCCGGACATCCTGCTGCTCGACGAACCGACGAACAACCTGGACATCGATACCATCCGCTGGCTGGAGCAGACGCTGAACGACCGTGACAGCACCATGATCATCATCTCGCACGACCGTCACTTCCTGAACATGGTCTGTACCCACATGGCGGATCTGGACTACGGCGAGCTGCGCGTTTATCCGGGCAACTACGACGAGTACATGACGGCGGCCACCCAGGCGCGTGAACGTCTGCTGGCGGATAACGCCAAGAAGAAAGCGCAGATTGCGGACCTGCAGTCCTTCGTCAGCCGCTTCAGCGCCAACGCCTCAAAATCGCGTCAGGCAACGTCGCGCGCCCGTCAGATCGACAAAATCAAGCTGGAAGAAGTTAAAGCATCCAGCCGTCAGAACCCGTTCATCCGCTTCGAGCAGGACAAGAAGCTGTTCCGTAACGCGCTGGAAGTGGAAGCGCTTACCAAAGGCTTCGATGAAGGCCCGCTGTTTAAAAACTTCAACCTGCTGCTGGAAGTGGGCGAGAAGATCGCCATTCTGGGCGCCAACGGCGTGGGTAAATCCACTATGCTGAAAACCCTGGTGGGGGAACTGCAACCGGATAACGGCACCGTGAAATGGTCTGAAAACGCGCAGATTGGTTACTACGCGCAGGACCATGAATACGAATTCGAAAACGACCTCACCGTCTTCGACTGGATGAGCCAGTGGAAGCAGGAAGGCGACGACGAGCAGGCGGTGCGCAGCATTCTGGGGCGTCTGCTGTTCAGCCAGGACGATATCAAGAAGCCAGCCAAAGTGCTCTCCGGTGGTGAGAAGGGCCGTATGCTGTTCGGCAAGCTGATGATGGAAAAACCAAACATTCTGGTGATGGACGAACCGACCAACCACCTGGATATGGAATCTATTGAGTCGCTGAACATGGCGCTGGAGATGTATCAGGGCACCCTGATCTTTGTCTCTCACGACCGTGAGTTCGTCAGCTCGCTGGCGACCCGCGTGATCGAAATTACGCCAGAGCGCGTGGTGGACTTCACCGGTAACTACGAAGATTACCTGCGCAGTAAAGGTATCGACGGCTAAAAAAAGCCCGGTGGCGCTTCGCTTACCGGGCCTACGGATCAGTTTGTAGGCCGGGTAAGGCGAAGCCGCCACCCGGCATTGTTCAGAGCACCCACTCGCCCCCTTCAACCCCGTTCACCAGCAGCGTACGTTTTTCCCCTACCGGCAACGACACCTTCAGCGCCTTCCACGCCGGACGATAGTCCCCGCGCGCGTTGACCTTCAGGTTGATGGTTGCGCCGTCGCACACCATTTCCCACTCCACCCACAGCGCATTGCCGTTCTGGTAGCCCCAGCTTTCGCCGTCGTCTTCAAACAGCATTCCTGAGGTTGTCCCCACGCCCTTCACCGGGAACAGCTTCAGCTCGCGGGTATCGTCTTTATCGGCGCTCACGTGACGGATGCGCTCGCTGAGCGGAAGAGCGGCACCGGCGCGCACCAGCAGCGGAAGTTGTTCCAGCGGGGCATCGAGGACGATCGACTGGCCCCCCGCATACCACGCGTGGGTGTAAAAATCGTACCAGCCGGTTTCGTTATCCGGCAGCCAGACGCGGCGCTTGCGCTGCCCGGCTTCAACGACGCTGGCCACCAGCAGGTCGCGGCCCAGCAGGAAGTCATCGCACTCTTCGAAGGTCTGCGCGTCGTGCTCGTGGTCGAGGAAGGTCGGGCGCAGCATCGGCTCGTCGTCGGCGTGCGCCTGCCAGAGCAGGGTGTAGAGGTACGGCAGCAGGCGGTAGCGCAGCTCAATCGCGCCGCGAATGGCGGGCGTGACGCCCGGGTACATCCACGGCTCGTTCACGGTGTGGTCATCGTTCCACGAGTGAATGGTAAAGCGCGGATGCATCACGCCGTTCTGCACCCAGCGCACAAACAGCTCTGCGTCCGGCTTGTCGCCGGAGAAACCCCCGACGTCGTGGCCGACGTTGAAAAGCCCGGACAGGCTCATGCCCAGCCCCATGCGGATGTTATAGCGCAGGGTGTCCCAGTTAGTGCGGTTATCGCCACTCCAGGTCTGAACGTAGCGCTGCATCCCGGCACAGCCGGAGCGGGAGATGAGATACGGACGTTTTTCCGGCGCGAAACGCTGCTGCGCTTCCAGCGAGGCGCGCATCATCAGTAGCGGCATCACCGGGCGAATGTGCTTGATGGCGATCTCCTTGCCGAAGCCAAAGCAGCGGGCTTCCCCGTCCCACACTTCATATTCGTTGTTGTCGTTCCAGGTGGAGTCGATACCCATCTCCAGCAGCTGCGTGGTGACGCCGTTCTGCCACCACTGCACCGTCTGCGGGTTGGTAAAGTCGAGGTGCGAGCCTTCGTCATCCCAGAAGCTGGAACGTTCGGGTGCATCGGTTTCTGAATCGCGAATGAACAGGCCGCTCTCCGCCACTTCGTTATAGCGCGGATGATCCTGCAGCAGGCACGGCTTGATGTTGGCCGCAAGCTTCAGCCCCGCATCGTGGAACGCCTGGCTCATCACCTTCGGCTGCGGCACCTTGTCGTAGTTCCACTTAAAGACGTAGCGCTTGCCGTTGATGGAGGTATAGCCGGACGAGAGCTGGAACGAGTCGCACGGAATGGCGTGCTCTTCGCACAGGCGGATGAAGTTCATCAGCTGGTTTTGCGCATCCGGCGCGTCAGTGTAGTGCATGGTCGAGCCGCTGTAGCCCAGGCTCCACTTCGGCCCAAACAGCGTTTTCCCGGTCAGGCGTACGAAGGCTTTGGTCACGTCCAGCACGCGCTTGCCGGTAAAGATGTAGTAATCAATATCACCCGCTTCCGCCTGCCAGCGACGGTAGGCGGTGTGGTAGTTGTCGATCTCGTTGCCCAGATCCAGCCAGCAGCTGCTCAGGTTGTCGTAGAACAGGCCGTAGCTCACGTCATCGCGGCGGGTGATAGTGAACGGGATGTGCTTGTACAGCGGGTCGGTGCTGGCCGCGTTGTACCCCATCGCGTCAAGGTTGCGCATCTCGTAACGTTTGCCGTTGCGCTGCAGATCGCCCGCTTTCTCGCCCAGGCCGTAGAAACGCTCGTCCTTACGGCGGCTGAGGTAGTGCGCCACGCCGTCGCCGTGGGCGTTCAGCAGGTAGGCGCTGGTCGGACGGTCATTGACCAGCGGCTGCCACTCGCCTGCGTCATTGCGGTAGTGCCACTCCAGCCACAGGGGCTGGTGGACGGTCACGCGCAGCTGTTCAGTCGCTACGGTTAATGTGTCGTCCTGCTGCGTCAGCGTCCAGGCCGGGCAGGAGAAACCGCTCAAGTCGTCACGACGGCGGCCTTCCCACGGCACGTCTTGTTCCGGCGCGATGCTCCAGGTGCGGTCCAGCGCCAGCTCGCCTTTGCGCTTAATCAGCACGCGGAACAGGTTCTCTTCCAGCACATACAGGCACAGGCGGTGCTGGTTATCCACCAGCAGTTCCAGATGGTTCGCCGACTGCGTATCAACGGTCCAGTTTTTCAGGGTTTTCATATGCAATACATCCACTATCAGGCGCGCTTGGCGCGACGTTCAGCAATAAATGCTACCAGGAAGACAGCGCCAATCAGGTCAAAGAAGCCCATGGCAATAAAGAGCGGGTTAAAGCCGATTTTGTCGGCGGTCACCCCGATTAACAGCGAGAACAGGAAGCTGGCGATCCACGCCGCCGAGCCGCGCATGCCGTTGACGGTCGCCATCTGGCCTTTGTCGAACGACTCAACGACCAGGGCACTCAGCATGCAGGAGATGATCTGGTGCCCGAAGCCGCCGATGGAGATCAGCACGATGGTGATATACGGGTCGCGGGTCACGGCGACGACAGCGAGAGAAATCATCAGGAATGCGCCGGTGACGGAGCTTGCGACGACCGAGTTCACGCGGGTGCAGCCGAACCAGCGGGTGTACAGGCGCGTCAGGTAGCCGCTTGCCACGCTGCCGAGGTCGGCGGCGAGGAACGGCAGCCAGGCGAACATCGCGATCTGCTTCAGATCCATGCCGTGCTCTTTGGCGAGGTACAGCGGCACCCAGAAGCTCAGCACCGCCCAGGCCGGTTCCGCCATAAAGGCCGGAATGGCGATACCGTAAAAACGTTTGTTTTTCGATACAGTTTTCAGCGCCGTCAGGAAGGGCAGCTTGACCGGTGCGGGTTCGTTATCCTGCTTAATAAACGCCAGTTCGTCCTTGCTCAGGTTCGGGTGCTGTTCCGGGTTGTGGTAGAACACCCACCAGAGGATCACCCACAGCAGCGCCAGCACGCCGGTGAACATAAACGCACCCTGCCAGCCGAATGAGGCGTGCGCGAAGTAGATGATAGGTGGGGCCAGCATCGCGCCGATGGAGAAGCCCACGCCCGCCCAGCCGGCGGCAACGGGACGCTCCGATTTCGGAAACCATTCGCCGATAGTTTTAGCGTTCGCCGGAGTGGCGGCGGCCTCTGAGGCGCCCATAAAGAAGCGCAGAATCGCCAGATGCAGCCAGCTTCCGGCGCCCGCGTGGAAGATACACATCAGCGCCCAGATCCCGGCGCAGACCATAAAGCCAATCTTGAGGCCGATAACGTCGATCAGCCAGCCGCACAGGGGCTGGAAAATGGTGTAGGCGATCTGGAACGCGCCGACGATCCAGGAGTATTGCTCGGTGGTGATCCCGAGGCTCTCTTTCAGTTCCGGAGCGAGGATCCCCAGCGAGTTACGGGTGATGTAGTTAACGGTGACGCCAAGTAAGAACAGCACCAGCACGTACCAGCGCAGGTTCTTGATGACGCGACGGGTTTTGCTGGTCGCAACGGTGTTATTAATGTCCTGACTCATTTTACTCTCCACAAGACGGACGGTAAGGGGACGGAGGTTCAGGTGTCACACAGATTGTTATGCCTTTGATTTCTATCCGTTTAGAATACTTAAGTTGGTATACAACTAGTATGGAAGTTGTGTGACAAGTTCACCTTAAGGGAGAAAATGAGCAGGCAATAGCGGATTTTGTGCAAAATTTCTCATAACTGACCTTAACCCTCTGGCATGATGGCTTTTATGTCAGTTATTGCCTGATGGATACGCTATGAAAATTTTTTCATTTCGCAAATGGAGCCAGATCACAAAATGGACAAAAGGCTAAAAATCACCGAAATTGCGGCCCGGACGCAGCTCTCCATCAGCACCGTCTCGCGCGTGCTGGCGGGAAAAGCGAATACCAGTGAAAAGGCGCGGGCTAAGGTACTGGCGTGCGCGAGGGAGCTGGGGGTGATGGACGGCATGGCGGCGGGGCGCTTGCTGCTTAACAGCCTGGTGGTTTTTGCTCCTCAGCGTGCCTTTGACGAGCGGTCCGACATCTTTTACTACCGCGTGATCCAGAGCGTGAGCAAAGGGCTGGCCTCGCACGAGGTTCGCCTGCGCTACTGCGCGCTGGAGGAGAACGACAGCGATGCCCAGCTGTTTCTGGCACGCATGAACGAGCCCGATACCCAGGCGGCGATTCTGCTCGGTATCGACGATCCGCATATCCACGATCTGGCGGTGGACGTGGGAAAACCCTGCATGCTGATCAACTGCCGGGACCGCCACATGCGCCTCCCTGCCGTCGCGCCGGATCATCGCGCCATCGGCGAGCGGGCGGCAGAGTACCTGTTCGAGATGGGGCACCGCGAGGTGATGAACGTGCTGTGCCTGCGTCGCTACACCATGGAGCTGCGCCTGGCGGGGATCCGCGACGCGTGGCACGCCCATAACCTCAGGTTTAACGACAGGCGCGACCTGCTGGTAGTGCCAAGCTTCAGCGCCAGAGAGACGGAGCAGCTGGTGAGTGAGTGGCTTAACCAACAGCAGGGAAAAGACCTGCCGACGGCGTTCCTGGTCGGGGGTGACTTTATGGCGGCGGGCACCATCAGCGCGCTGCAAAACCACGGTCTGCGCGTGCCGCAGGACGTCTCGGTGATGAGCATTGACGGCTTTAACCTGGCGGCGATTCAGGATGTGCCCTTAACGGCGGTGCATGTTCCCCGCGATGAGCTGGGAACGGAAGCGGTGCATATGCTCCAGCAGAGGCTGATGCGCCCGGACGCGCCGGTAGGAACGTTACTGCTAAACGGCACGCTGGCCGTGCGGGAATCGGTACGGCGGATACGTCAGGGGAAACGACGCACCGCCGTGGAGCGGGAAGGGCTGTACGACAGTTAAGCCATGCCCAGCGCGCGCTTGCCGTGGATGTTGAGATCGTTCACGGTAAAGCGGCCCTGCCAGCTCTTTTCATAATCTTCACGCGGGAAGTCTCCCGGCGACGCGCCGGTTTCCAGCGCTTCCTTGACCTTTTTCGCGTAGGCGAGGTTTTTCTCGCACATTGGCGCGGCGGGGATGTACATCACGTTGCCCCAGCCCTGTTGATTTTCCACCGGCGCGACGGAGTGGATCACGTCGCAGTGCCACCACACGGAATCGCCCGCTTCGAGTGCCGGAATGCTGGTCAGCGCTTCGATGAGCAGCGGGTGCCACTTCTCGGAAATCGGCAGCACGCGCCCCGGCGCGACGCCGCAGAGTTCATCTTCCGGCACGTCGTCCAGCAGCGGACGCAGCAGAATGTACGCCATCGCTTCCGGGATCGGCACCACATGCAACAGGCCCTGTCCGGGGATCATGTCCGACAGCGCCGTCCAGCCCTGGAAGGTGCGGAACACCGAGCACTTGGTGGTGTTATCCACGGTGTACTCTTCCACTTCGGTGCGGTGCGCGGCGTTCCACGGATCGTATTTCTCGACGTTGCCGTCAAACACGCGGGCAAACACCTGCTGGTAGGCCGGCAGCAGCCAGCGCTCCAGCGCGCCGGAATCGGTGTGCGCGCCCAGCCCTTTGGAGGTCGTTCCCGGCGGGCGGCGGCGGATGCGGTCCGGATAAATGACGCTCACGTCCGGGTCGAACCACTGCTTGCCGTTGCTCTCGAATGTCCATAAACGGTTCAGGAACGACTGCACCTGCGCCATCTCTTCGCTCTGGCGCGCCTGCATCTGCGCCTGCGACCAGTAGATCGGGTAAATCTCCGGACGGGAGGCGGTTAAGGTGCCGAAGAAGTTATCGCCTGGCCCTTTGTAGACCTCGTCAAACTTGTTCAGATCGAGGTAGTCGAGCATCGACTGATCCCACGCCAGCGCCTGCTCGCGCGGGAAGTGACCTTTAATCACCGCGCAGCCGCGGCGTTTTACCGCTTCGCGCTGTGCTTCTGTCATCGTGCCGTTTTTCACATCGGCAAACGGAATCACCGGCCAGACGGATTCACCTTTGTTTTTAAGGGCGTTGATCTCCGCCACGCGGGTGGCAATTTTATCGCTGAGCTTATTAAACACCGCCTGCACGTCGCCGATCTGCGCGCGTAACTCACGTTTTAACTGACGGATTGCCGCTTTGTGATCCGCTGGCAACGTTTCACTGGTAAAGGTCATAACTGCCTCGCATCTTTCATTCGAAAGTAAAAATGTCTACAAGTGATACTTTAAGTTAAAAATAAGTTAATGCAAGTTTAAAAACTTGACGCAAGCCACAGGATGGAAAAAGAGTGAGAGGCCGGAGCGGGGCTCCGGCAAGGAAAGGATCAGGCGTCGAAAGGAGAGTGGTTGTCGAGCACGGCCTGAATAACGTTCAGCGCGCCCTGATGGTTGTTATCGTCGGTGCAGTAGTGGCTAATGTCTTTAATGCTCTCTGCTGCGTTGCCCATCGCAAAGGCGTATTTCACCAGCTTCAGCATCTCGGCATCGTTGCCGCTGTCGCCAATGCCCACGCACTCCTGCGGGGAGATTTTCCAGCGTTTCAGCAGGCGGCTGATGCCGTTGGCCTTGTGCAGGCCGGGGATAATCAAATCGACAAAACCGAAACCGCTGGTGACCGGCTTCATGATGCCGTCCAGGGAGACGTGCAGTTTATCGACCAGGTTCGGGATATCGCTGTCCGGCAGGTTCAGGGAGAACTTAAACAGCACGTCGTCAATTTCGCGGTAATCGCTGATGCGCTTTAAGCGGTGGTAGTGCTTTGACATCAGCGCCACGAACGCTTCAGGGGCCTGGTCGCTGACGTAGGCACTCTCCAGCCCGCAGGCCACAAAGTTCAGCCCTTTGTCTTTCAGCAGTTCGCCAATAACAATCTGCGACTCATGGCGGGTCAGCTCGCCGTGGAAAATCTGTTCGCCGTGGTCGAACACCAGCGCGCCGTTTTCCGCCACGAAGGAGATCTGCTCTTTCAGCTCGGGGAAGAAGGAGATGAGCTGGTAATACTGGTTACCGCTGGCGACAACGAATTCAATATCGCGGGATTTAAGCTGCTCAAACTGTGCCTGGAAGCGGTCACGATCGTACTGCTTGGCATCATCAAGGAAAGTTCCGTCCATATCGGTGACGATAACTTTAACGGTCATACTGTGCTCCTGGGTCACTGCGTTTTGAAACATTCTAATAACAAGGTGACGGGGAGCACAAATTTAATTTCGAATGAAAGTCAGAAAGCCGGGTGGCGGCTTCGCCTTACCCGGCCTACGGGGAGAATTGTAGGCCCGGTAAGCGCAGCGCCACCGGGCGTTTTTTTACAGCGTATGCTCAGTACGCGCAATAATATCGTCCTGCGCATCCGGCGACAGGGCGGTGAAGAACGCCGAGTAACCCGCCACACGCACGACCAGGTCGCGGTACTGGTCCGGGTGTTTCTTCGCGTCCAGCAGCGTGTCGCGGGAGACGATGTTGTACTGAATATGCCAGCCCTTATGCACCTCGAAGAAGGTGCGCAGCAGCACCATCAGCTTCTGGCGATCGCTGTCGTTTTCCAGCGTCGACGGGTTCAGCTTCTGGTTCAGCAGCACGCCGCCGAGTATTGCCTCGGTAGGCAGTTTACCGACCGAGCCGATGACCGCCGTCGGGCCGAGGTGGTCGGTACCGGAAGCCGGGCTTGCCCCTTCCGCCAGCGGGGTATGCGCCTTACGTCCGTCCGGCGTCGCCATCGTTGCCGCGCCAAACGGCACGTTCGCGGAGATAGACGACGTGCCCGCGTAGTAGTTACCGCCAATCGGGCCGCGGCCGTAGCGCGGATTGTGGTACTGCTTCAGCTCTTCAATATAGGTCTGATAGGCGCGCGTCAGCAGCATGTCCACGCTGTCATCGTCGTTGCCGTACTTCGGTGCGCCGTTGATCAGGCGCTGGCGCAGCTGCTCGTGGGTCAGCCCGTCGAAGTCATCCGCCAGCGCCGCCGCCAGCTGCTGCTGACCGATAGCGCCCTGCTCAAACACCAGCTTTTTCACCGCTGCCAGGCTGTTGCCGAGGTTGGCGATACCCACCTGCAGGCCGGAAACCCAGTCATACTTCGCGCCGCCCTGCTTGATGCTTTTCGCGCGTTCGATGCAGTCGTCCACCAGCGCCGAGCAGAGAATATCGTGGACGTTCTCCTCCAGCATGGTGTCTACCACATACTCGATCTCGATGGATTTGCGGGTGTAGTAGCGGATCTGGCTGTCCCACGCCGCCATCACTTCATCGAAGTTATCGAAGTTACCGGCGGAGAGCGCTTTCTCCTGCGGCAGGAACACTTTGCCGCTGGTGGCGTCGCGTCCGCCTTCCAGCGCGGCCAGCATCACGCGGGCGAAGTTGATAAAGCTCATGCCGGTGCAGCGGTAGCCCCACTTGCCGCCCACGGCGGTTTCAATGCAGCCGATGGCCGCGTAGTCGTAGGCGTCGTCGCGTTCAACGCCGAGCTTGATGAATTCCGGGATCACGATTTCATCATTGTTGAACGCGGGCATCCCGAAGCCGCAGCGGATCACCTGTACGCAGGCATCGAGGAAGTCGTTGCTCATGCCCGCGTGGTAGCGCACGCTCAGGTTTGGCTGGGTGGAGCGCAGACGACCGCAGGATTCCAGAATCGCGTAGGAGAGCGGGTTCACCGCGTCCATCGGCTCACCGTTGACCAGCTTCTGACCACCGATGGTGACGTTCTGGTACAGCGGGCTACCGGCGGAGGCCTTGGAGTGGGAGCCGGAGCGGATCTTGTTCACTTCCAGCAGCTTCAGCCAGCAGCTGTGCAGCAGCTCGATGGCGTGCTCGCGGTCCAGACTCTGGTCCAGCTCCACGTCGCGGCGGTAGAACGGGTAAAGGTACTGGTCCATACGCGCAAACGACACGGAGTGGCCGTTGGACTCAATCTGCAGGATCAACTGAATGAAGTAGCACAGCTGCAGCGCCTGCCAGAAGGTTTTTGGCGGCTCGTGGGCAATCACGTCGCAGTTTTCCGCCATCGCCAGCAGCTCGTCGCGGCGGCTTTCGCGGGTCTCGGTAGATGCCATCTCACGTGCCAGATCGGCGAAGCGTTTAATGTGCAGGCTCACGGCTTCCAGCACGATATCAATCGCTTTCAGGAACTGATCGCCGTGCAGGTCTTCCAGCACCGTCAGGTTGATGCGCGAGCGGCGCTCGGCCACTTTGGCGCGCAGGCCGTCGAGGCCTTTTTCCAGCACCAGCGGGAAGTTAACGGCCAGGTGCGCGTCGCCGGAGGTCATGTTGCCTTCGGCTTTGATAATGCCGGTTTCCAGCAGGCCTTTCTGCTCGTCGGTGAACATGCCGTAGCAGCGATCCTGCACCGTCTGGCCGCGCCACCACGGGCAGATCTCATGCAGCACGCGCTTGTTCTCTTCGCTTACCGCAAAGCCCGCGCCCGGGCGGTCCGCCAGATCGTCAATCTCTTTCTCAATCCAGGAGACGGTGTATTCCGGGAAAATCGGCGCGGCGCGCACTTCGCTGGCCTGGTTGCCGATAATCAGCTCGTCGTGTTTGATCCAGATGGTACGTTCCGCCAGGTGATGCGCCAGCGCCAGCGCGCGACGCACCGGGATCGGCTTGTCCATGTGCTGCTGGTACATTTCGGTGTAATGCTGTGCGCGCTCGGTACAGACCGGCGGCTTGACGATATGCACCAGCGCCATTTTATGCGCTTTAATACGTTCGCTGAGGGTGTTGAGATTCAGGGTGGTCATAGGTTTATCCTCGTAAGGTCGCGGTTAACCCTTTCTGGCAGGCGTACTGCTGTGCGAAGTCCAGCAGGGCAGGGTTATCCAGCGGTTTGTCAGGGGCAGAGTAGGGTTGGCCGAGCAGGGTGTATTTGTTCATGCCCAGCGTGTGATACGGCAGAAAATGAATATCCCCGACGCCGAGCTCGTCGGCGGCGAAGTTAGTAATGGCGGTGATGGACGCTTCGTCCGCATTAAAGCCCTGGATCAGCGGCACGCGGATGGTGATTTTTTTCCCGGCCGCGGCAAGGCGTTTCAGGTTGTCCAGGATCCGCCTGGCCGAGCCGTCGGTCCACTGTTTAAACACCGCGCTATCCACATGCTTCAGGTCGGCGAGGAACAGATCGACATAGGGTAATGACGGCTCGATATAATGCCACGGCACGTGAAGGCAGGTTTCCACGGCGGTGTGGATACCCTGTTCATGGCTGGCCTTAAACAGGGCGTGCGCCAGCTTTGGGTTCATAAACGGTTCGCCGCCGGAGAGGGTGATCCCGCCGCCGCTGCGGTCGTAGAAAGGTTTGTCGCGCAGCACGGTGGCCATGATCTCATCCACCTGCTTCTCTTCACCGCAGACGGTCAGCGCCTGCGTTGGACAGCAGTCGGTGAGGGCGTTGAGCGTAGCGTCATCAAGCTTCTCACGGTGAATGACCAGCCCGTTCAGCGCGCGTTCGATACAGCCCGGCGCCGCCAGCTGGCAAAGGTCGCAGCCCTCCAGGCACAGACGCGCGTCAAACAGCACGTCCCGGCTGCGGGAGCGGCTTTCCGGGTTCTGGCACCAGCGACAGCCCAGCGAGCATCCTTTCAGGAACACCACGGTTCGAATGCCGGGGCCATCGTGGGTAGAGTAACGCTGAATATTGAAGATCATGATTTTGCCTCTCATCTTGCATATGAAGATTAAATTACTTTCGAATGAAAGTAATCTTGATGCAGGTCAACTACTGAGCAGGTTTTGTCGTGATAGGGTAAGTGCAGGCTAATTTTGAGGGTGACATCATGGAACTTTATCTCGACACATCTGACGTTGTGGCAGTCAAAAAGCTGGCGCCTATCTTCCCGCTGGCGGGTGTGACCACTAACCCAAGCATTGTGGCGACAGGTAAAACGCCGCTCGACGAGTTGCTGCCCGCACTGCACGACGCGCTGGGCGGCAAAGGTCGTCTGTTCGCGCAGGTGATGGCGACCACAGCCGAAGGGATGGTGGAAGACGCGCGCAAGCTGCGCGCCATCATTAACGACCTGGTGGTGAAAGTGCCGGTGACTGCGGAAGGGCTGGCGGCGATCAAGATGCTGAAATCCGAAGGGATCCCGACGCTGGGCACGGCGGTGTACGGTGCCGCGCAGGGGATGCTCTCCGCGCTGGCGGGAGCAGAGTATGTCGCCCCTTACGTTAACCGCGTGGACGCGCAGGGTGGGGACAGGATCCAGACCGTGATTGAACTGCAACAGCTGCTGACGCTGCACGCCCCGCAGTCAAAGGTGCTGGCCGCGAGCTTTAAAACCCCGCGTCAGGCGCTGGACTGCCTGCTGGCAGGTTGCGAGTCCATCACGCTGCCGCTGGACGTGGCGCAGCAGTTTATTACCTCTCCGGCTGTGGATGCGGCGATTGTGAAGTTTGAGCAGGACTGGCAGGGGGCGTTTGGACGGAAGTCTATCTAATGCTGTTGCCGGGTGGCGCTGGCGCTTACCCGGCCTACGTTCGAGCCGTTGTAGGTCGGGTAAGGCGGAGCCGCCACCCGACTTTTTATTTGCTACAAACCTCACACCCCGGGTTACGCATCAGCTTTATCTCGCGGAACTGGCAGGTCATCGCGTCATACATCACGATTTTCCCCGCCGCTGGCGTGCCGTAGCGCGCCAGCACTTTGATCGCCTCCATCGCCTGCAGTGAGCCAATCACGCCGACGAGCGGCGCCATCACGCCCGCCTCGACGCAGGTTAGCGCGTTTTCGCCAAACAGGCGGCTCAGGCAGCGGTAGCAGGGTTCACCTTCCGCGTAGGTAAAGACGCTGATTTGCCCCTCCATGCGGATCGCCGCCCCGGAAATCAGCGGGGTTTTATGGGCAAAACAGCCCGCGTTCAGCTGGTTACGAATCGCCACGTTGTCGGTGCAGTCCAGCACCAGGTCATGCTGCGCAATCTGCGCGGACAGCGCGTCGTCATCCAGCATTGCGTCAATCAGGGTGAATTCACAATGAGGGTTGATGCGCGCCAGCGCCGTGCGGGCGGATTCCACTTTTGGCTGGCCCACCGTCGCGTCGCTGTGCAGCGTCTGGCGCTGCAGGTTGGACACCGACACGGTATCGAAATCCAGCAGCGTCATCCTGCCCACGCCCGCCGCCGTAAGGTACTGCGCGGCGGCGCAGCCCAGCCCGCCAAGACCGACAACCAGCACATTGGCTGCCTTAAGCGCTTCCTGGCCCTCGAAATCAAACCCGCGCAGCACAATCTGGCGGTTGTAGCGCAGCATCTCCTGGTCGCTCAGCTCCACCGTCATGTCAGCCTCCGAACAGGTGGTTAAAGCGCTCAACCTCAACCCACTCGCCCGGCTCTACGCTGCCGCGCTCGCGCTCCAGCACGATAAAGCAGTTGCCCTGGCTGAAGGAGCTGAAAATGTGCGAGCCCTGGTGGCCGGTGGTGCTCACTTCGAGCTCGCCGTCCGCGTTGCGCGCCAGAATGCCGCGCTGGAAATCGAGGCGACCCGGTGATTTTTTCAGACGCGTGGCGGCACGCACGCGCAGGCGTTCCGGCAGCGGGCTGGCTTTGTTGCCTGAAAGCTTCGCCAGCAGCGGGATCGCGAGCTGGTAGAAGGTGAGTGCCGCAGAGACCGGGTTACCCGGCAGGCCGCAAAACCAGCTGTGTGTGAGCTTGCCAAACGCGAACGGTTTACCCGGTTTAATCGCCAGCTTCCAGAAGGCGATTTCGCCCAGCTCTTCAAGAAGGGTTTTGGTGTAATCCGCTTCGCCAACCGATACGCCGCCGGAGCTGATAACCACGTCGGCGGATTTGTCCGCCTCGATAAACGCCGCGCGCAGTTTATCCGGATCGTCAGGAATGATGCCCAGGTTAATCACCTCGCAGCCCAGTTGCTCCAGCATCAGGTGCACCGCCAGGCGGTTGGTATCGTAAATCTGACCGTCCTGCAGCGGCTGGCCCGGAAGCTGCAGCTCGTCGCCGGTAGAGAAGACCGCCACGCGCACCTTGCGGACAACGTCGACATCGGCAATGCCGAGCGACGCCAGCACCGGCAGCTCAGCGACCGTCAATTTCTGTCCGGCGGCAAAGACCGTTGCGCCAAGGGTAATGTCCTCGCCGGTACGGCGAATATTCTGCCCCGCTTTAACGCTGGCGGTAAAACGCACGCCGTCGTCGGTCTGTTCGGTCTCTTCCTGCATCACCACGGCGTCGCAGCCAGCCGGAACCGGCGCGCCGGTCATAATGCGCACGCAGGTGCCCGCAGGCCATTCGCCGCCAAACGGCTGGCCCGCAAAGGCTTTACCCGCCACCGGCAGGGCGTTACCCGTCTGGAGATCCGCCAGGCGCACCGCGTAACCGTCCATCGCGGAGTTATCGAACCCCGGCACGTTCATCGGCGAGACGATATCGCGCGCGGCAATACGACCAAAACAGCGCACAAGCGGCAGCGTCTCAACGTCATGCAGCGGAGAAATACGGTCAAGCATCTGCGAGAGTGCCGTCTCAAGCGGCATCAGTCCGGCGGTAAAATCCATGGTGGGCTCCTGCGGAGTAACAACGAAAGCGCCCATTATGGCAGAAAAGTGCGGCTAACTGTATGACCCGATGGCTGTACGCTTTACATCACTGTTGCGTCTTTCTATATTCAAAAATCATCTGAAGTTTCATCGACGATAATGATATTTATAGAAAAAGCCGCGAATCAGGCTAACGGGTGATGCGAATGGTTAATGCGGTAATCGCAATTCATGGCGGCGCAGGGGCAATCACCCGTGCACAGCTCAGTCCCGAGCAGGAAAAGCGCTACATTGACGCGCTGTACGCCATTGTGGAAACGGGCCAGAAAATGCTGGAAGCGGGCGAGAGCGCGCTGGATGTGGTCACCGAAGCGGTGCGTCTGCTGGAAGAGTGTCCGCTCTTTAATGCCGGAATCGGTTCGGTCTTTACCCGGGATGAAACCCACGAGCTGGACGCCTGCGTGATGGACGGTGTCACCCTCAAGGCGGGCGCCGTGGCGGGCGTGAGCCATCTGCGAAATCCGGTGCTGGCGGCGCGTCTGGTGATGGAGGAGAGCCCGCACGTTCTGCTGGCGGGCGCCGGGGCGGAGAAATTTGCCTTTGAGCACGGAATGGAACCGGTATCGCCGGATCTGTTTTCCACGGAAGAACGCTATCAGCAGCTGTTGGAAGACCGCACGGCGGGCATGACGCAGCTTGACCATGCTGCGCCGCTGGATGAAACCACCAAAATGGGCACGGTCGGCGCGGTGGCGCTTGATAAAGCCGGTAACCTCGCGGCGGCGACGTCAACGGGCGGTATGACCAACAAGCTCCCCGGGCGCGTCGGCGACAGCCCGCTGCCTGGCGCAGGGTGCTATGCCAATAACGCCACGGCGGCGGTGTCGTGTACCGGCACCGGGGAAGTATTTATACGCGCCCTCGCGGCCTACGACATCACCGCGCTGATGGATTACGGCGGACTGAGCCTGAACGAGGCCTGCGAGCGCGTAGTGATGGAGAAGCTGCCTGCGCTGGGCGGCGTCGGTGGGCTGATTGCGGTGGATCGTGAGGGCAACGTGTCCCTGCCGTTCAACAGCGAAGGTATGTACCGCGCCTGGGGTTATGCCGGTGATGAGCCGAGTACGGGCATCTATCGTGAATAAGGGGGCTACGCGTGCCGCATCGTGAAGAGCTGGACAACTGCGAAGTGCTGGCTGTCCACCAACTGAATATTGCGTTTCAGGAAGAGCGGCAGTTCATCCCCGCAGTACAAAATTTATCGTTCTCGCTCAGGCGCGGCGAGACGCTGGCGATTGTTGGCGAGTCCGGTTCCGGTAAATCGGTCACCGCGCTGGCGCTGATGCGCCTGCTGGAACAGACGGGCGGGCAAATCAGCAGTGAGAAAATGCTCCTGCGCCGCCGTAACCGTCAGGTCATTGATGTCAACGAGCTGAGTGACGCGCAGATGCAGGGCGTGCGCGGGGCGGATATTGCGATGATCTTCCAGGAGCCGATGACCTCGCTCAACCCGGTTTTCCCGGTCGGGGAGCAAATTGCCGAGTCCATACGGCTGCATCAGGGGCTGAGCGGCGATGAGGCGCTCAAAGAGGCCCGACGAATGCTGGAGCTGGTACGCATTCCGGAGGCTCAGGCCATTCTGGGACGCTATCCGCATCAGCTTTCCGGCGGCATGCGCCAGCGGGTAATGATTGCCATGGCGCTTTCCTGCCGTCCGGCGGTGCTGATTGCCGATGAACCGACAACGGCGCTGGACGTGACGATTCAGGCGCAGATCCTGCAGCTCATCAAAGTGCTGCAGCAGGAGATGGAGATGGGGGTGATTTTCATCACCCACGATATGGGCGTGGTCGCCGATATCGCCGATCGGGTGCTGGTGATGCACAAGGGCAGCGCGGTGGAAACTGGCCCGGTTGAGCAGATTTTCCACGCGCCCGTGCATCCTTACACCAACGCGCTGCTGGCGGCGGTGCCGCGCCTTGGGGCGATGAACGGCAGCGATTTGCCGCGCCGCTTTCCGCTGATTTCCCTGGAGGCGACAGAGCCGCAGGAGGATGAACGCGAGCAGGACACCGTGGTGCCGGGCAAACCGATACTCGAAGTACGCAATCTGGTGACCCGCTTTCCGCTGCGCAGCGGAATTTTCAACCGCCTGAAGCGCGAAGTGCATGCGGTGGAAAACGTCAGTTTCGATCTCTGGCCGGGTGAAACGCTGGCGCTGGTAGGGGAATCCGGCTGCGGGAAATCCACCACCGGGCGGGCGCTGCTCAGGCTCGTGGAGACGCAGGAGGGGACGATAACCTTTAACGGTGAACGTATCGACATCCTGCCGGATAATAAATTACAGGCGGTCCGCCGGGATATTCAGTTTATCTTCCAGGATCCGTATGCCTCCCTCGATCCGCGACATACGGTAGGGTACTCGATCATGGAGCCGCTGCGGGTGCATAACCTGCTCGACGGCGAAGCGGCACAGCGCCGCGTGGCCTGGCTGCTGGAGCGCGTCGGCCTGAAGCCGGAACATGCCTGGCGTTACCCGCACGAGTTTTCCGGCGGACAGCGGCAGCGTATCTGCATCGCCCGCGCGCTGGCGCTTAACCCGAAAGTGGTGATTGCCGATGAGTCGGTCTCGGCGCTGGATGTCTCTATCCGGGCGCAAATCATCAACTTACTGCTGGATTTACAGCGGGATATGGGAATCGCCTTCCTGTTTATCTCGCACGATATGGCGGTAGTAGAACGCATCAGCCATCGCGTGGCGGTGATGTTTATGGGGCAAATCGTGGAGATTGGCCCGCGAAGGGCGGTGTTTGAGAACCCGCAGCACCCGTACACCCGCAAGCTGATCGCGGCGGTCCCGGTTGCCGATCCCGCGCACCGTCACGGCCAGCGCGTGCTGCTGCAGGATGAAATGCCGAGCAATATTCGTAAACGCGGCGAGGCCGTGGAGCGCGTGACGCTGCGCGAGGTCGGGCCAGGTCATTTCGTCGCTCCCCCGCGTCAGGACAATGCGTTTTCGCGGTTATAACTTACAACAGGCTGGAGAACACAATGGTTACATTTGTAGCGCGTAGATGGTTGTTAGCCGCGAGCATGACGGCAGCCCTGGCCGCTGCCCCCGCGTTCGCTGCCAAAGATGTGGTGGTTGCCGTCGGCTCCAATTTCACCACGCTCGATCCGTACGACGCCAACGACACGCTCTCCCAGGCGGTGGCGAAATCGTTCTATCAGGGGCTGTTTGGTCTCGACAGAGAGATGAAGCTGAAAAATGTGCTGGCGGAGGGGTACACCGTGTCCGACGACGGGCTGGTTTATACCATCAAGCTCCGTTCCGGCGTGAAGTTCCAGGACGGGACTGATTTCAATGCGGAGGCGGTGAAGGTCAACCTCGACCGTGCCAGCAATCCTCAAAACAGCCTCAAGCGCTATAACCTGTATAAAAATATCGCCAGCACCGAGGCGGTGGATCCGGCGACGGTAAAAATTACTCTGAAAGAGCCATTCTCGGCGTTTATCAACATTCTGGCGCATCCGGCGACGGCGATGATTTCCCCCGCCGCGCTGAAAAAATACGGTAAAGAGATCGGTTTTCACCCGGTCGGTACTGGCCCGTATGAGCTGGTGACCTGGAATCAGACCGACTTTGTGAAGGTGAAGAAATTCGCTGGCTACTGGCAGCAGGGGCTGCCGAAGCTCGACACCATCACCTGGCACCCGGTGGTGGACAACAATACCCGCGCGGCGATGCTGCAAACCGGCGAGGCGCAGTTTGCCTTCCCGATCCCGTATGAGCAGGCCGCGATATTGCAGAAAAACAGCAAGCTGGAGCTGGTCGCCAGCCCGTCGATCATGCAGCGCTACATCAGCATGAACGTTACGCAAAAACCGTTCGATAACCCGAAGGTGCGTGAGGCCATCAACTATGCCATTAACCGTCAGGCGCTGGTGAAGGTCGCCTTTGCGGGCTATGCCACTCCTGCGACCGGCGTGCTGCCGCCGTCTATTGCGTATGCGCAAAGCTATCAGCCGTGGCCGTACGATCCGGCCAAAGCGCGCGAGCTTCTGAAAGAGGCGGGCTTCCCGAACGGCTTCAGCACCACGCTGTGGTCGTCGCATAATCACAGTACCGCCCAGAAGGTGCTGCAGTTCACCCAGCAGCAGCTGGCGCAGGTCGGTATTAAGGCGCAGGTCACCGCGATGGATGCCGGACAGCGTGCGGCAGAGGTTGAGGGGAAAGGACAGAAAGAGAGCGGCGTGCGGATGTTCTACACCGGCTGGACGGCTTCGACCGGGGAAGCCGACTGGGCGCTGTCGCCGCTGTTTGCCTCGCAGAACTGGCCGCCAACCCTGTTCAACACCGCATTTTACAGTAATCCGCAGGTGGACAAAGACCTGGCCGATGCCCTGAAAACGACGAAACCGGAAGAGAAAGCCCGCCTCTACAAAGACGCGCAGGACATTATCTGGAAAGAGTCGCCGTGGGTGCCGCTGGTGGTGGAGAAACTGGTCTCAGCCCATAACAAAGCGCTGACCGGGTTCTACATCATGCCGGATACGGGCTTTAGCTTTGACGATGCGGATCTAAAATAAACCTCATGCTGAATTATGTTTGTAAACGCCTGCTGGGGCTTATTCCGACGCTGCTGATTGTGGCGGTGCTGGTGTTTTTATTTGTCCATATGCTGCCGGGCGATCCGGCGCGCCTGGTTGCAGGGCCCGAAGCGGATGCCACCGTCATTGAGCTGGTGCGTAAACAGCTGGGCCTCGACCAGCCGCTGTATATGCAATTTCTGCACTATATGTGCAATGTTCTGCAGGGCGATTTTGGTATCTCGATGGTGTCGCGCCGTCCAGTGTCGGAGGAGATTGCCAGCCGCTTTATGCCGACGTTCTGGTTAACGATTGCCAGCATGGGCTGGGCGGTGGTGTTTGGGCTTGGCGCGGGGATTATTGCGGCCGTCTGGCGCAACCGCTGGCCGGACAAGCTCGGCATGGCGCTGGCGGTGACCGGCATCTCCTTCCCGGCGTTCGCGCTGGGGATGCTGCTGATGCAGATCTTCTCCGTTGAACTGGGCTGGCTGCCGACCGTCGGGGCCGATACCTGGAAGCATTACATCCTGCCTTCCATGACGCTGGGGGCTGCCGTGTCGGCGGTGATGGCCCGCTTTACCCGCGCCTCGTTCGTTGACGTGCTGAGCGAAGATTATATTCGCACCGCGCGGGCGAAAGGGGTCAGCGAGAAGTGGGTCATTCTCAAGCACGGGTTCCGCAATGCGATGATCCCGGTGGTGACGATGATGGGGCTGCAGTTTGGCTTCCTGCTCGGCGGCTCTATCGTTGTGGAAAAGGTCTTCAACTGGCCGGGGCTGGGACGCCTGCTGGTCGATTCCGTCGAGATGCGTGACTACCCGGTGATACAGGCGGAAGTCCTGCTATTCTCGCTGGAATTTATTCTTATCAACTTAGTGGTTGACGTGCTCTACGCCGCCATTAACCCGGCCATCAGGTATAAGTAAGATGCGATTGTTGAACTGGCGGCGTCAGGCCGTTTTGAACGCGATGCCGGGACTCAAACCGGAGCATGTCCGCACCCCGTGGTCTGAATTCTGGCGGCGTTTTCGCCGTCAGCCGGTCGCGATGGCGGCGGGGCTCTTTGTCCTGCTGCTGATTGTGGTGGCGGTGATTGCGCCGTGGGTGGCGCCGTTTGATGCGGAAAACTATTTTGACTACGACCGTCTAAACGACGGCCCCTCAATGCTGCACTGGTTCGGCGTGGACTCGCTTGGCCGCGATATCTTTAGCCGCGTGCTGGTGGGTGCGCAGATCTCGCTCGCCGCCGGAGTCGTCGCGGTGCTGATCGGCGCGGCTATCGGTACCGTGCTGGGGCTCGTCGCCGGGTATTATGAGGGCTGGTGGGACCGCATCATCATGCGCATCTGTGACGTGCTGTTTGCTTTCCCCGGCATTTTGCTGGCGATTGCCGTGGTGGCGATCATGGGCAGCGGCATGGCGAACGTCATCATTGCGGTCGCGGTCTTTTCGATTCCGGCGTTTGCCCGTCTGGTGCGCGGCAACACGCTGGTGCTGAAGCAGCAGACCTTTATCGAATCCGCCCGCAGTATGGGGGCGAGCGACGCTACCATTCTGTTCAGCCATATTCTACCGGGTACGGTGTCGTCCATCGTGGTCTATTTCACCATGCGTATCGGCGTGTCGATTATTTCGGCGGCGAGCCTGTCGTTTCTGGGGTTAGGCGCGCAGCCTCCGACGCCGGAGTGGGGCGCGATGCTGAACGAGGCGAGGGCGGATATGGTGATTGCGCCACACGTGGCGATCTTCCCGAGTCTGGCGATTTTTCTGACCGTGCTGGCGTTTAACCTGCTGGGTGACGGGCTGCGCGATGCGCTGGATCCGAGGATAAAGGGGTAGTGCAGTGAAATGTGCCGGGTGGCGGCTACGCCTTACCCGGCCTACAACAGAGGGGTGAGATTAAACCCGGCTACCCCACAGGTCATATTCATCCGCGTTTTCAACCTTCACGCGAATAATATCACCCGGCTTAACGCTGGTTTCGCCGTTCAGGTACACCGCGCCGTCGATTTCAGGGGCGTCCGCCATGCTGCGGCCAATCGCGCCTTCTTCGTCCACCTCGTCGATGATAACCATGATCTCACGGCCCACTTTCTCCTGCAGACGCTCAGCAGAGATCTGCTGCTGCAGCTGCATGAAGCGGTTCCAGCGCTCTTCTTTCACCTCTTCCGGCACCTGATCCGCCAGCTCGTTGGCGGTTGCACCTTCTACCGGGCTGTACTTGAAGCAGCCTACGCGGTCGAGACGCGCTTCTTTCAGGAAGTCGAGCAGCATCTGGAAATCTTCTTCGGTTTCACCCGGGAAGCCGACGATGAAGGTGGAGCGCAGGGTCAGTTCCGGGCAGATCTCACGCCACTGCTTGATGCGCGCCAGCTGGCGGTCAACGGAGCCAGGACGCTTCATCAGCTTCAGGATACGCGGGCTGGCGTGCTGCAGCGGGATATCCAGGTACGGCAGAATTTTGCCTTCCGCCATCAGCGGGATCACGTCGTCAACGTGCGGGTAAGGGTAGACGTAGTGCAGACGCGTCCAGATACCGAGCTTAGACAGCTGCTCACACAGGCCCACCATGCTGGTTTTCACCGGCTCGCCGTTGTGGAAACCGGAGCGGTGTTTAACGTCCACGCCATAGGCCGAGGTGTCCTGGGAGATGACCAGCAGCTCCTTCACGCCCGCGTCAGCCAGACGTTTCGCTTCCGCCAGCACTTCGCCAATCGGACGGCTCACCAGATCGCCACGCATGGATGGGATGATGCAGAAGGTGCAACGATGGTTGCAGCCTTCGGAAATTTTCAGGTAGGCGTAGTGACGCGGCGTCAGCTTCACGCCCTGTTCCGGCACCAGGCTCAGGAACGGGTTGTGCTTCGGTTTTGGCACGTAGTGATGAACATGTTCCAGCACCTGCTCGTAGCTGTGCGGGCCGGTGATCTCCAGCACCTTCGGGTGCACTTCGCGGATCTGGTCCACTTTCGCGCCCAGGCAGCCGGTAACAATCACTTTGCCGTTTTCCGTCAGGGCTTCACCGATGGCTTCCAGGGACTCCTGAACCGCGCTGTCGATAAACCCGCAGGTGTTAACGATCACCATATCGGCGTTGTCGTAGCTTGGCACCACGTCATAGCCCTCGGTGCGCAGTTCGGTCAGGATGCGTTCTGAATCCACCAGGTTTTTCGGGCACCCTAATGATATAAATCCAATCTTAGACATTTTTTTGTACAATCAGTTGCTCACATTGCCGGGGATTATATAGATGCCGCAACTTTATAGCTACATCAGGTGGTCAACAGATCGCCAGGACAAAGGGACAACCAGAAACAGGCAGCTTGCAGCCGCGAAAGCATATGCGGCTGATGCTGGGCTGGAAATGGTTGAGATCGAAGATCCAGGCGTCAGTGCTTTTCGTGGCAAGAATACCAGCACAGGAAAATTAGGGGATTTTATAGATGCAGTTAAACAAGGAGCTATTGCCTCTGATTCCTGGCTATACGTGGAAAATCTGGACCGCATTACAAGACAGAATGTAACTACTGCACAGAAACTGTTTATTGAATTGTTAGAGTTAGGTTTGACACTCGTCACAGGCATGGATCAGCGGGTATATACACTTGATTCTGTAAACAAAAACCCAACAGAATTAATGATTTCACTACTGTTGTTCAGTCGTGCCAATGAAGAATCAGAAACGAAATCAAACAGGACTATAGGCAATGTTGTTGCTTTGGTCGAACGTCATAAAGCAGGATTGCCAATAAACATTAAGTCAGTTGGTCGCCATCCGTTTTGGATAGATGATTCAGGTTCGCAATATGAAGCGGTTAAAGAACATCCGGTTTACTGGAGTATCGCCCGCGAAGCTATAGACATGTTTTTAGATGGGAATGGCATCTATACAGTAAAGCGTTATCTCGATGAAAAATATCCTAACGGTTTAAAGGGTAAGGAGTGGGATTATCAAGTTTTAAAGAAAATGCGTGATAATCGTGCGTTGATTGGGGAAAGGACTATCAATGTCGGTGGTGCTACTTACAAACTTGATAACTACTATCCGTGGTTGTGTAAAGATGAAGCAGAGTTTTTAACGCTGGCTGAACGTAAGCAACAAAACAACTACAAAGCTAAGAAAGACAAAGCAGAAGAAATCAAATTGTTGTCAGGGCTACAGGTGTTACGGTGTAATAAATGTGGAGGAACGATGCATTCCTTCATGAATCATGGTAGTGCTCGCTACATCTGTACGAATGGGGTTCACCTACAGAAAAACTGTTCTGGCTGGTCCATATCAGCTCAATTAGTTGAA
>NZ_QZCS01000020.1 GCF_003594915.1 Enterobacter chuandaensis | reverse complement strand
GACATCAAGCCTGCCTCTTAGGCAGGCTTGATGGTAAGAAACTTTAGGGGCGTAGCTCAGTTGGTAGAGCACCGGTCTCCAAAACCGGGTGTCGCGAGTTCGAGTCTCTCCGCCCCTGCCATATAGAATCCTTTGCTTCGGCAAAGGATTTTTTTTTGCCTGAAATTCGGGGGAATTTCAGCATTCTGAAATGCAGCCAGCATCCCTGCTGGCCTCAGCATCAATCCATTACATTGGTTTTCAACAGATCTTTAATCTGAGATTGCTTATCGCTATTTTGCAGCCAAATCGCATACAGCGGCCGGGAAAGGGTAGTGGAATCTACGACGGTATGCAGTCCTGGCTTAGCGTCTGCCCAACGGACTGGTAACCAGGTGCAACCCTTCAACAGGGGAAGTTGCTGACAGGCAATCTCGGCAGAACTGGTTGTTAGCTGTGGAACATCATCAGGTGCAATCAGTCCCGCCTCATGCTGCTGAAAATCAGGGCCCCATTCCAGACGCAAATAGGTCAGATCGGCTTTCATCATTGAGGGTTCAGAAGCGTAAAGCGCCAGGCCAAACTGCCCTACGATCTGGCTGCTAAATTCGTCCATTTTGGGGGCTTCTGTCGTGATAAGTAGATCCAGCTGCCGCTCATGAAGTTGTTTAACCAGCGACTGACGTTGCGCAATTCTGGCCTCAAATTGCAGGTGCCCGTGTGAATGATATAGCCTGCTCAGCCACTGACTGAGCATACATTCCCACAGAGATGCGCTGGCCCCAATAGAGAACTCATTGTGCCTTGAGGTATGCGCCACCTCTTTGCGCGCTGCCTGCCAGGTATTCATCAATGTCTCCGCATACGGAAGCAGTTTTTCACCAGCAGGCGTGAGACGGATATTGTTGCGATGGCGGGTAAAAAGATTCACACCCAGTTGATTTTCCAGCTGTCGAATACGAAAACTGACTGCTGACTGCGTCAGGTAAAGGGCTTCAGCGGCTCGCCCGAAGTGACGCGTTCTGCTCACTTCAAGGAAAGTTTTTAGCAATTCCGTATCCACATCTTTCTCCACAAAATTATTTGTCGTTATGATTTAAATGTTTTGTTTTACACTCTGTCAAGCGTAACTAATACTCCGCGCCATAAATAGCTCGGCCAAAGAATTAGGAGCGTGTAGGATGGCGGAAAGCTTTACGACGACTAATCGTTTTTTCGACAATAAACATTATCCGCGCGGGTTCTCTCGTCACGGCGATTTCACCATCAAAGAGGCGCAGCTGCTTGAGCGTCATGGTTATGCCTTTAACGAGCTGGATCTGGGTAAACGTGAGCCTGCAACTGAAGATGAAAAGCAGTTTGTCTCAGTGTGCCGTGGCGAGCGTGAGCCGCAATCTGAAGCAGAACGTGTATGGATCAAGTACATGGCGCGCATTAAGCGTCCAAAGCGTTTCCATACGCTGTCTGGCGGCAAGCCGCAGATGGAAGGTGCAGAAGACTACACCGAGTCTGACGACTAATAAAAAAGGGGCTACGGCCCCTTTTTTATGCCAGTAACTTCTGCAGATGCAGCAGCAAACGATCGATAGCGCGATAGCTCAGCGCCTCCTGCAAGTGTTTCCTCTCAATGTCGGCACATCCCTCCACGTCCGCAATGGTTCTGGCCACTTTTAATAAACGCTGCCACGCACGTATGGAAAGCCCAAAGCGCGTCAACGTCTCCTCCAGCCACACGGCATCTTCACCGTTAAGAGAACAAAACTGTCGGATCCCGGCATTATCCAGCCGTGCATTCAGCCTGTTTTGACGAGCGTACTGTCGCGCCTGTGCCGCGATAACCCGCTCGCGAACATGCGCGGAGCTTTCACCGAGCCTATCCGTCTGCCTGAGCAGACCCGGCGGTGGAAGCGGGATTTCCAGTGATAAATCGAAACGGTCGAGAAATGGACCGGAGAGTTTTCCCAGATAGCGCAGCGTCTGCTCTGGCGTACAGCGGTTATGGTTGCCCTGATAATGCCCCGTCGGGCTGGGGTTCATCGCCGCCACGAGCTGAAAACGGGCGGGATAGCTTATTTTGGCTCGCGTGCGTGAAATATGTATCTCACCCGATTCAATGGGCTCCCTCAGTGCATCCAGCACGCGGCGCTCAAACTCAGGTAGCTCATCGAGAAACAGAATGCCGTTGTGTGCCAGTGAGATCTCTCCCGGCCCCGGAATAGACCCACCGCCGACCATTGCTGTCAGTGACGCGCTATGATGCGGTGAACGAAAGGGACGTCGACGCCACTGTTTATGCAACGACGTCGAACTGATAAGACTATAAATGGCAGCGCTTTCCAGCGCTTCATGGTTATTAAGCGGCGGTAGCAGCCCGCTCAGCCTGCTCGCCAGCATGGTTTTGCCCGTACCCGGCGGACCAATCAGCAGAAGATTGTGACCACCCGCTGCCGTAATCTCCAGCGCCCGTTTCCCTTGCTCCTGTCCCATGATCTCGCTGAGATCTTCTGGCGCATCCGCTATAGCCTCGTCGCACTCTTCCGGCTCGGACAGTTCATGACGCCCTTCAAGCCAGGCACACACTTCCTGAAGATGCCCCGCGATGAAGCATCCCTTCTCTGCAATAAGACTCACTTCTGATGCGTTTTCATTGGCGACAATGATTTGCCGTCCTGCGCGTATTGCTTCCAGCGCACCTGATATTGCACCGGGAACGCCTCTTAATGCGCCTGTAAGCGCGAGTTCACCCACGAACTCATACGAGCCTAGCCTGTTCGTCTTAAGCTGCTCAGAAGCCGCGAGAAGCGCAATCGCGATAGGTAAATCATATCGTCCCCCCTCTTTGGGCAGATCGGCGGGGGCAAGGTTGATGGTGATCTTCTTCGCGGGGAAGGTATAACCGCTATTTATGATTGCGCTGCGAACGCGATCCCTGGCCTCTTTAACCGTCGTTTCCGGTAGCCCGACAAGCGTGAGTCCTGGCAGCCCATTACTCAAATGAACCTCTACGGAAATAAGCGGAGCCTTCACCCCGAGAGCCGCACGCGTATAAACAACTGACAGTGACATTTACACTACCTCCTGGCGGGACTATGCCAGTATGAGCGTTACCTGTTTAGCGCGATTTCGCGAATTTACGTCCCCTGTTCAGGCATTTTGGCGGCAAGTTGAAACTGTTACACCAGCGTGGAAGCCTCCACGCAAAACGTCAAAAACCGCGTTTTAACGCTGCAGGGAACGTGAAAAAAATGAAAAATATTCATTTTCTAATTTCCTCATATAAAACAACGATTTTAAGAAATATGATTCGCTGGCTAATCAACTGCGTCATAAATAAATCTTGTGTTTGATTTAAAAACTGTGGTAACTCTTTAGGTATTCCTTCGAACAAGATGCAAAAAGAACTGAAAATGACAGCCCTTCTACGAGTGATTAGCCTGGTCGTGATTAGCGTGGTGGTGATTATTATCCCACCGTGCGGGGCTGCACTTGGACGAGGAAAGGCTTAGAAATCAAGCCTTAACGAACTAAGACCCCCGCACCGAAAGGTCCGGGGGTTTTTTTATGACTAAAAAACTTAAACGAGGAGCAGAGAATGACGACTAGCACAAAATTCTGTTTCTCCAGATTTATGACGGGGAACTAACTATGAATGGGGCACAATGGGTTGTACATGCGTTGCGCGCGCAGGGAGTCGAAACCGTGTTCGGTTATCCGGGTGGCGCAATTATGCCGATTTACGATGCACTGTATGACGGCGGCGTGGAACACCTCTTGTGCCGGCACGAGCAGGGCGCAGCGATGGCCGCTATCGGCTATGCCCGCGCGACCGGTAAAACCGGCGTCTGCATGGCGACTTCAGGTCCGGGCGCAACGAACCTGATCACCGGCCTGGCTGACGCGCTGCTCGATTCCGTTCCCGTCGTGGCGATCACCGGTCAGGTAGCCTCTCCGTTCATCGGTACCGATGCTTTCCAGGAAGTCGACGTCCTCGGTTTATCGCTGGCCTGCACCAAACACAGCTTTCTCGTCCAGTCTCTCGAAGAACTGCCACGCGTAGTGGCAGAAGCGTTTGAAGTGGCAAGCTCTGGTCGCCCTGGCCCGGTTCTGGTGGATATCCCGAAAGATATCCAGGTTGCACTCGGCGATCTGGAGCCGCACTTCTCCACCGTTGAAAGCAACAATGCGTTCCCGCATGCAGACGTTGAAGAAGCCCGCCAGATGCTGGCGCAGGCGAAACAGCCGATGCTGTACGTCGGCGGTGGCGTAGGCATGGCGCAGGCTGTTCCTGCCTTGCGGGAATTTATCGCGACTACGCAGATGCCCGCCACCTGTACGCTGAAAGGTCTGGGCGCAGTCGACGCGGACTACCCGTATTACCTTGGCATGCTGGGGATGCACGGTACCAAAGCGGCAAACCTGGCGGTACAGGAGTGCGATCTGCTCATCGCCGTGGGGGCTCGTTTTGACGACCGCGTTACCGGCAAGCTGAATACCTTTGCGCCGAACGCCAAAGTCATCCATATGGATATCGACCCGGCGGAGATGAACAAGCTGCGTCAGGCGCACGTTGCGCTGCAGGGTGATCTCAACGCGCTGTTACCGGCATTGCAGCAGCCGCTGGATATCAACCCATGGCGTCAGCACACCGCAGACATGCGCGCCGAGCACGCCTGGCGTTACGACCACCCCGGCGAGGCCATCTACGCGCCGCTGCTGTTGAAGCAGTTGTCCGACCGTAAACCTGCTGACAGCGTGGTGACGACGGATGTGGGCCAGCACCAGATGTGGTCCGCCCAGCATATGACCTACACCCGCCCGGAAAACTTCATCACCTCCAGCGGGTTAGGGACGATGGGCTTCGGTCTGCCGGCAGCCGTTGGCGCGCAGGTTGCCCGTCCGAACGATACCGTTATCTGTATCTCCGGTGACGGCTCCTTCATGATGAACGTCCAGGAGCTCGGCACCGTGAAGCGCAAACAGTTACCGCTGAAGATCGTGTTGCTCGATAACCAGCGTTTAGGGATGGTTCGCCAGTGGCAACAGCTGTTCTTCCAGGAGCGCTACAGCGAAACGACGCTCACCGATAACCCCGATTTCCTTACCCTGGCCAGCGCCTTCGGCATTCCTGGTCAGCACATCACCCGTAAAGACCAGGTTGAAGCGGCACTCGACACCATGCTGTCAAGCGAAGGGCCATACCTGCTTCATGTCTCAATCGACGAGCTTGAGAACGTCTGGCCGTTGGTACCGCCCGGTGCCAGTAACTCACAAATGCTGGAGAAATTATCATGATGCAACATCAGGTCGCCGTGCAGGCTCGCTTCAACCCGGAAACGTTAGAACGCGTATTGCGTGTGGTCCGCCACCGTGGTTTTCAGATTTGCTCAATGAATATGGAAACGGCCACCGACGCGCAGAACATCAGTATCGAATTAACCGTTGCCAGCCCGCGGCCGGTCGACTTACTGTTTAGTCAGTTATCAAAGCTGGTAGACGTTGCCCATGTTGCCATCTGCCAGAGCACAACCACATCACAACAAATCCGCGCTTGAGCGTGACAGGACGAAAAAATGACGACAAAAAAAGCTGATTACATTTGGTTCAATGGGGAGATGGTTCGCTGGGAGGACGCGAAAGTCCACGTGATGTCCCACGCGCTGCACTACGGTACCTCCGTGTTTGAAGGCATCCGTTGCTACGACTCTCACAAAGGACCAGTGGTGTTCCGCCATCGCGAACACATGCAGCGTCTGCATGACTCAGCCAAAATTTATCGTTTCCCGGTTTCTCAAAGCGTTGATGAACTGATGGAAGCCTGCCGCGACGTAATCCGTAAGAACAACCTGACCAGCGCCTATATTCGTCCGCTGGTCTTCGTGGGCGACGTCGGCATGGGGGTGAACCCGCCAGCCGGTTACAACACCGATGTGATCATTGCTGCGTTTCCATGGGGTGCTTATCTGGGAGCAGAAGCCCTGGAGCAGGGGATCGACGCAATGGTCTCTTCCTGGAACCGCGTAGCGCCAAACACCATCCCGACCGCCGCGAAAGCGGGCGGAAACTACCTCTCCTCACTGCTGGTCGGTAGCGAAGCGCGCCGCCACGGCTATCAGGAAGGTATCGCGCTCGACGTGAACGGCTACATCTCTGAAGGTGCGGGTGAAAACCTGTTTGAAGTGAAAGACGGCATCCTGTTCACGCCGCCGTTCACCTCGTCCGCGCTGCCGGGCATCACCCGTGACGCCATCATCAAGCTGGCGAAAGATCTGGGTATCGAAGTGCGCGAGCAGGTTCTGTCCCGCGAATCTCTGTATCTGGCCGATGAAGTATTTATGTCCGGCACGGCGGCTGAAATTACGCCGGTGCGCAGCGTAGACGGTATCCAGGTGGGCGAAGGCCGCTGCGGTCCGGTCACCAAACGCATCCAGCAGGCGTTCTTCGGCCTCTTCACCGGTGAAACGGAAGATAAATACGGCTGGTTGGATCAGGTTAATCACTAAGTATAAATTTGGGACGGCACGCACCGTCCCATTAAATAGTCAGACGGGAGTAAATAAAGCATGCCTAAGTATCGTTCAGCCACCACCACCCACGGCCGCAACATGGCGGGAGCCCGCGCGCTGTGGCGCGCCACCGGAATGACCGACGCCGATTTCGGCAAGCCGATTATCGCCGTGGTGAACTCCTTCACCCAGTTCGTACCGGGCCACGTGCACCTGCGCGACCTCGGTAAACTGGTTGCCGAGCAAATCGAAGCCTCCGGCGGTGTGGCGAAAGAGTTCAACACTATTGCAGTGGATGACGGTATCGCAATGGGCCACGGGGGCATGCTCTATTCACTGCCGTCGCGCGAGCTGATCGCCGACTCGGTAGAGTATATGGTTAACGCCCACTGCGCCGATGCGATGGTCTGTATCTCCAACTGCGACAAAATCACCCCGGGGATGCTGATGGCCTCCCTGCGCCTGAATATTCCGGTGATCTTCGTCTCCGGTGGCCCGATGGAAGCGGGGAAAACCAAGCTCTCCGACAAAATCATTAAGCTCGACCTTGTCGATGCGATGATCCAGGGCGCGGACCCGAAAGTGTCAGACGAGCAGAGCGAACAGGTGGAACGCTCCGCGTGTCCGACCTGCGGCTCTTGTTCCGGGATGTTCACCGCCAACTCCATGAACTGCCTGACCGAAGCGCTGGGCCTCTCTCAGCCGGGTAACGGTTCGCTGCTGGCAACCCACGCCGACCGTAAGCAGCTGTTCCTGAATGCCGGTAAACGCATCGTTGAGCTGACCAAACGCTACTACGAGCAGGACGACGCCAGCGCGCTGCCGCGCAGCATCGCCAGCAAAGCCGCATTTGAAAACGCCATGACGCTGGATATCGCCATGGGCGGTTCCACCAATACCGTTCTGCACCTGCTGGCTGCCGCGCAGGAAGCCGAAATTGACTTCACCATGAGCGACATCGACAAGCTCTCCCGCAAGGTGCCGCAGTTGTGTAAGGTCGCACCGAGTACCCAGAAGTACCACATGGAAGACGTGCACCGTGCCGGTGGCGTCATCGGTATTCTGGGTGAGCTGGATCGCGCCGGGCTGCTGAACCGTGACGTGAAAAACGTGCTCGGCCTGACGCTGCCGGAGTCGCTGGATCAGTACGACGTCATGCTGACCAAAGACGACGCGGTGAAAAAGATGTTCCGCGCGGGTCCAGCGGGTATTCGTACTACCCAGGCGTTCTCGCAGGACTGTCGCTGGGATACCCTGGACGATGACCGCGCCGAAGGCTGCATCCGCTCGCTGGAACACGCCTACAGCAAAGACGGCGGTCTGGCCGTGCTGTACGGTAACTTTGCGGAAAACGGCTGCATCGTGAAAACCGCAGGCGTGGACGACAGCATCCTGAAATTCACCGGTCCGGCGAAAGTGTACGAAAGCCAGGATGAAGCGGTAGACGCTATCCTTGGCGGCAAAGTGGTGGAAGGCGACGTGGTTGTCATTCGCTACGAAGGGCCGAAAGGCGGCCCGGGCATGCAGGAGATGCTCTACCCAACCACCTTCCTGAAATCCATGGGCCTCGGTAAAGCCTGCGCGTTGATCACCGACGGACGTTTCTCCGGCGGCACCTCCGGCCTCTCTATCGGCCACGTTTCCCCGGAAGCGGCAAGCGGCGGCAACATCGCCATCATCGAAGACGGTGACCTGATCGAAATCGACATTCCGAATCGCGGCATTCAGCTCAAGCTGAGCGACCAGGAAATTGCGGCCCGTCGTGAAGCGCAGGAAGCCCGCGGCGACAAAGCCTGGACGCCGAAAGACCGTCAGCGCGAAGTCTCCTTCGCTCTGCGCGCCTACGCGAGCCTTGCCACCAGTGCAGATAAAGGCGCGGTGCGCGATAAATCTAAGCTTGGGGGCTAATGATGGCCGAGTCACAACCCTTATCCGCCGCCCCCGAGGGGGCGGAATATCTGAGAGCGGTGCTGCGCGCGCCGGTCTATGAAGCCGTGCAGGTCACGCCCCTGCAGAAGATGGAAAAACTCTCTTCGCGCCTCGACAACGTCATTCTGGTGAAGCGCGAAGACCGTCAGCCGGTGCACAGCTTTAAGCTGCGCGGCGCCTACGCGATGATGGCTGGGCTGACCGACGAGCAAAAAGCGCGCGGGGTGATTACCGCGTCTGCGGGCAACCACGCCCAGGGCGTGGCGTTCTCATCTGCCCGTCTGGGGCTAAAAGCGCTGATCGTGATGCCGGTCGCCACCGCAGACATCAAAGTCGATGCGGTACGCGGTTTCGGCGGGGAAGTGCTGCTCCACGGGGCCAATTTTGACGAAGCGAAAGCCAAAGCGATCGAGCTGGCGCAGCAGCAGGGCTTCACCTGGGTGCCGCCGTTTGACCACCCGATGGTGATTGCCGGGCAGGGCACGCTGGCGCTTGAACTGCTGCAGCAGGATGCGCATCTCGACCGCGTCTTCGTCCCGGTTGGAGGCGGCGGGTTAGCCGCGGGCGTGGCGGTGCTGATCAAACAGCTGATGCCGCAGATCAAAGTCATTGCCGTTGAAGCGGAAGACTCTGCCTGCCTGAAGGCGGCGCTGGATGCCGGGCATCCGGTCGATCTGCCGCGCGTCGGGCTGTTTGCCGAGGGTGTGGCGGTGAAGCGCATTGGCGACGAAACCTTCCGCCTGTGCCAGGAATATCTCGACGATATCGTCACCGTAGACAGCGATGCGATCTGCGCGGCGATGAAAGATCTGTTCGAGGACGTGCGTGCGGTGGCGGAACCGTCCGGCGCGCTGGCGCTGGCGGGGATGAAAAAATACATCGCACAACACAACATTCGCGGCGAGCGTCTGGCGCACGTGCTTTCCGGTGCCAACGTGAATTTCCACGGCCTGCGCTACGTTTCTGAGCGCTGCGAGCTGGGCGAACAGCGTGAAGCGCTGCTGGCGGTGACCATCCCGGAAGAGAAGGGCAGCTTCCTTAAGTTCTGCCAGCTGCTGGGCGGTCGTTCGGTAACGGAGTTCAATTACCGTTTTGCCGATGCCAAAGATGCCTGCATCTTTGTCGGCGTGCGTCTGAGCCGGGGAGTGGAGGAGCGCAAAGAGATCCTCAACCTGCTGCATAACGGCGGCTACAGCGTGGTCGATCTTTCTGACGATGAGATGGCGAAGCTGCACGTGCGTTACATGGTTGGCGGGCGTCCCTCGAAGCCGCTCCAGGAACGTCTGTTCAGCTTCGAGTTCCCGGAATCACCGGGCGCGCTGCTCAAGTTCCTGCACACGCTGGGCACGCACTGGAACATCTCCCTGTTCCACTACCGCAGCCACGGCACCGACTACGGGCGCGTGCTGGCGGCGTTCGAACTGGGCGAGCACGAGCCGGATTTCGAAACGCGGCTGAACGAGCTGGGCTATGAATGTCACGACGAGACCCATAACCCGGCGTTCAGGTTCTTTCTGGCGGGTTAGTGATTCGGCAATATGCTCCAGAACGCATCAATAAGCGGCTCATGTAGCCGCTTTTTTTGTGCGCACACGCCAAGCTCAAACGGGGTTTTCTCGTCGCTGCGCTCCAGAATCATCACGCGATTGCGCACCGGTTCCGGGCTGTTTTCCAGCACCACTTCCGGCAGCAGCGCCACGCCGCAGCCTAGCGCCACCATCGACACCATCGCCTCATGACCGCTGACGGTGGCGTAAATCGACGGATTGCTGATTTTCTGACGGCGGAACCACAGCTCAATACGGCGACGCACCGGCCCCTGATCGGCCATGATAAACGGCACCGTTGACCAGTCCGGTTTTTCCACCGACACCTGGTTACGCACCGGGCAGGGCAGTGCCGGGGCGATCAGCACCACAGCCAGATTCTCCAGCATCGAGAACGCCACCGCGCCCGGCAGGGTTTCGGGTTTCCCGGCGATGGCGAGATCTGCTTCGCCGGTCACCACTTTTTCCATTGCGTCGGCGGCGTCGCCGGTGGTGAGCTTAATTTCAACCGACGGATGCGCCGCGCGGAAGCGGTCAAGGATCGGCGGCAGATGGCTGTAGGCGGCGGTCACGGAGCAGAAAATATGCAGCTCGCCGGAAAGCGACGGTCCCTGCTGGTCAATGGCGTGCCGCAGCTGTTGGTACTGCAACAGCGTCTGCTGGGCAAAGACGCGCAGCTCTTCTCCTGCTTCCGTGAGGGTGACGGTGCGGTTATCGCGCACGAACAGCGGCTGGCCGAGGTCTTCCTCAAGGCGCTGGATCTGGCGCGAAAGCGTGGAGGGGCTAACGTGCATCGCCCGGGCGCTACGGCCAAAGTGGCGGCTTTCCGCCAGGTGCAGGAACATTTTTAGATCGCGTAAATCCACCGATTCCACTCCCTCTTTTTACATTGCAAAAATTGCAATGTGACGTTGTGAATATATCAATTTCCGCAATAAATTTCCTGTTGTAATGTGGGTACATTCTCGCTGAAACGCGAACCGAACAATAAGACACACAACATCACGAGGTATCACCCATGGCTAACTACTTTAATACACTGAACTTGCGCCAGCAGCTGGCGCAGCTGGGCAAATGCCGCTTCATGGCGCGCGATGAATTTGCTGATGGCGCGAGCTACCTTCAGGGTAAAAAAGTGGTCATCGTCGGCTGTGGCGCACAGGGCCTGAACCAGGGCCTGAACATGCGTGACTCCGGTCTGGATATCTCCTACGCCCTGCGTAAAGAAGCGATTGCCGAGAAGCGCGCTTCCTGGCGTAAAGCGACCGAAAACGGCTTCAAAGTGGGTACCTACGAAGAGCTGATCCCGCAGGCGGATCTGGTGGTTAACCTGACGCCGGACAAGCAGCACTCCGACGTAGTGCGCTCCGTACAGCCGCTGATGAAAGACGGTGCCGCGCTGGGTTACTCCCACGGCTTCAACATCGTTGAGGTGGGCGAGCAGATCCGTAAAGACATCACCGTAGTGATGGTGGCGCCGAAGTGCCCGGGTACGGAAGTACGCGAAGAGTACAAGCGTGGTTTCGGCGTGCCGACGCTTATCGCAGTTCACCCGGAAAACGATCCGAAAGGTGAAGGCATGGCGATTGCCAAAGCCTGGGCAGCGGCCACCGGCGGCCACCGCGCGGGCGTGCTGGAATCGTCCTTCGTGGCTGAAGTGAAATCTGACCTGATGGGCGAGCAGACCATTCTGTGCGGCATGCTGCAGGCGGGTTCTCTGCTCTGCTTCGACAAGCTGGTGGAAGAAGGTACTGACCCGGCATACGCAGAAAAACTGATTCAGTTCGGCTGGGAAACCATCACCGAAGCGCTGAAGCAGGGCGGGATTACGCTGATGATGGACCGCCTGTCCAACCCGGCAAAACTGCGTGCTTACGCGCTGTCTGAACAGCTGAAAACCATCATGGCGCCGCTGTTCCAGAAACACATGGATGACATCATCTCCGGCGAGTTCTCTTCCGGCATGATGGCGGACTGGGCAAACGACGACAAAAAACTGCTGACCTGGCGTGAAGAGACCGGTAAAACCGCGTTCGAAACCGCGCCACAGTATGAAGGTAAAATCGGCGAGCAGGAGTACTTCGATAAAGGCGTACTGATGATCGCGATGGTGAAAGCGGGCGTTGAGCTGGCTTTCGAAACCATGGTGGATTCCGGCATCATCGAAGAGTCTGCATACTACGAATCTCTGCACGAGCTGCCGCTGATCGCGAATACCATCGCCCGTAAGCGTCTGTACGAAATGAACGTGGTTATCTCGGATACCGCAGAATACGGTAACTACCTGTTCTCTTACGCCTGCGTACCGCTGCTGAAAGAGTTCATGACCACCCTGCAGACGGGCGATCTGGGAAAAGCGATTGCGGAAGGTGCAGTAGACAACGCGCAGCTGCGCGATGTGAACGAAGCGATTCGCAGCCACCAGATCGAGAAAGTGGGCCACAAACTGCGTGGCTACATGACCGATATGAAGCGTATCGCGGTAGCAGGTTAACATCCTTGTCGGGTGGCGCTTCGCTTACCCGACCTACAAAAACGTAAGATGTAGGCCGGGTAAGGCGCAGCCGCCACCCGGCTTGTTTATTTGCGATACAGCACTTTGATAATGTGATAACCGAACTGGGTATGCAGCGGGCCGGTTGGCTCCAGCACCGGGCAGGAGAAGACCACTTTATCGAACGCCGGAACCATCTGGCCCTGACGGAATTCGCCTAAATCGCCGCCGCGCTTGCCTGATGGGCAGATGGAGTGCTTCTTCGCCAGCTTGCCGAAGTCGGCACCGTTTTTAATCTGCTCCAGAAGATCCAGAGCCAGTTTCTCTTCTTTTACAAGGATATGCAGTGCTGCTGCTGTTTTTGCCATGATCGTGCCTTGAGTGGTATGGATTAGGCTCGCTATACTACCACGCTGTTATTCTCCCCTCCTGACTTTCATTGAGCGATCATTTATGCGTTTAAACCCCGGACAACAACAAGCCGTCGAATTTGTCACCGGACCGTGTCTGGTGCTGGCGGGCGCAGGATCCGGTAAAACGCGCGTCATCACCAATAAGATTGCGCACCTGATCCGCGGCTGCGGCTATCAGGCCCGACATATTGCGGCGGTCACCTTTACCAATAAAGCGGCGCGCGAGATGAAAGAGCGCGTCGGCCAGACGCTGGGGCGCAAAGAGGCGCGCGGGCTGATGATCTCCACCTTCCACACGCTGGGGCTGGATATCATTAAACGTGAATATGCCGCGCTGGGGATGAAATCCAACTTTTCGCTGTTCGATGACACCGACCAGGTGGCGTTGCTCAAAGAGCTCACCGAGGGGCTGATCGAGGATGATAAGGTGCTGTTGCAGCAGCTGATCTCGACGATCTCGAACTGGAAAAACGATCTGATGACCCCGGCCCAGGCCGCGGCGATCGCTAAAGGTGAACGGGATCGGATCTTCGCCCACTGCTATGGTCTTTACGACGCGCACATGAAAGCGTGCAACGTGCTGGACTTCGACGATCTGATCCTCTTGCCGACACTGCTTTTACAGCGAAATGAAGAGGTGCGCGAGCGCTGGCAGAACAAAATCCGCTATCTGCTGGTGGATGAATATCAGGATACCAACACCAGCCAGTACGAGCTGGTGAAGCTGCTGGTGGGGCAGCGCGCGCGCTTCACCGTGGTCGGCGACGACGACCAGTCGATTTACTCCTGGCGCGGCGCACGCCCGCAAAACCTGGTGCTGCTGAGCAAAGATTTTCCTGCGTTGCAGGTGATTAAGCTGGAGCAGAACTACCGCTCCTCCGGGCGCATCCTGAAGGCGGCAAATATCCTGATTGCCAATAACCCGCACGTTTTTGAAAAGCGTCTCTTCTCCGAACTGGGCTACGGTACGGAGCTGAAGGTGCTCAGCGCCAATAATGAAGAGCATGAGGCGGAGCGCGTGACGGGCGAACTGATCGCCCACCACTTCGTCAATAAAACCGAATATAAGGATTACGCGATCCTCTATCGCGGCAATCATCAGTCGCGCGTCTTTGAAAAGATGCTGATGCAGAACCGCATTCCATACAAAATCTCGGGCGGTACGTCGTTCTTCTCACGACCAGAAATCAAAGATCTGCTGGCCTATCTGCGCGTGCTTACGAACCCGGATGACGACAGCGCGTTTCTGCGTATTGTGAATACGCCGAAACGCGAAATTGGCCCGGCGACGCTGCAAAAGCTGGGCGAATGGGCGATGACCCGCAATAAGAGCCTGTTTACCGCCAGCTTTGATATGGGGTTGAGCCAGACGCTGACGGGACGCGGATATGACAACTTAACCCGCTTCACCCACTGGCTGGGCGAAGTTCAGCGGCTGGCAGAGCGCGAGCCGGTGGCTGCCGTGCGCGATCTGATCCACGGCATCGACTATGAATCCTGGCTGTACGAAACCTCCGCCAGCCCGAAAGCGGCTGAAATGCGGATGAAAAACGTAAACCAGCTTTTCAGCTGGATGACTGAAATGCTGGAGGGCTCTGAGATTGACGAGCCGATGACCCTGACGCAGGTGGTCACCCGCTTTACCCTGCGCGACATGATGGAGCGCGGTGAAAGCGAAGAAGAGGCCGACCAGGTTCAGCTAATGACGCTGCATGCGTCAAAAGGTCTGGAGTTCCCGTATGTGTATCTGGTCGGTATGGAAGAGGGGTTATTGCCACACCAGAGCAGCATTGATGAAGATAACGTCGACGAGGAGCGTCGTCTGGCCTACGTGGGGATCACCCGCGCGCAGAAGGAACTCACGTTCACGCTGTGTAAAGAGCGCCGTCAGTACGGTGAACTGGTTCGCCCGGAACCCAGCCGTTTCCTGCTGGAACTGCCGCAGGACGATCTTATCTGGGAACAGGAGCGTAAAGTGATTACCGCAGAAGAGCGGATGCACAAAGGGCAGGCTAACGTGGCGAACATTCGCGCCATGCTGGCAAAAGCCAAAGAGAAGGGATAATGATGGGTAGGCCGGGTAAGGCGAAGCCGCCACCCGGCAATGTTCAGCGTATTACTTCACCTCAAGCACCCAGTGCACATAGCTCTGCCACTGGCACTCCTGCTCGATCATCTCTGCCCCTAACGGGTGATTATCAATCCAGTTTTCCGGCAGCGTCAGCGCCAGCTTCTCATCATCGGCTACCAGATTAATAGCTGGAAGCAAATCATCGCGGCGGCGGCTGGCAAACAGAATCGCCAGACGCAGCAGGCGGCACAGATGCTCGGCCACGCGCGGCGGTACGGCATTCTGCTGATGCAAAGAGGAGAGATCAACGGCGTTGGTCTGGTTCAGCAGCAGCGTTGCCAGCAGCTTTTTCTGTGCGGGCGTGTAGCCCGGCAAATCCAGGTTACGCACAAGATACGCTGCGTGAGCCGGCGCCTGTTTAAAATCAATACTGAGCCCCACCTCATGCAGCGCGCAGGCGCTCAGCAATAAATCGCGGCTCAGATGATCGAGATCCCAGGCGTTAGCAACCTGGTCGGCAAAGCGTGATGCCAGCTGCGAGACGCGTCCAGCCTGATCGATATCAACCAGAAAACGACGCTGGACGTTGCGCAGCGTACGGTTGCGGATGTCCTGATCCACCGACAGATGCAGCATTCCGTAGACCAGACCTTCGCGCAGCGCACCGCCAGCCAGAGTCATACACTGGATATTCAATTCGGTGAATATGGCGATCAGAATGGCCAGCCCGCTTGGGAAGACCAGCGCGCGTTCCAGCGTCAGGCCTTCAATTTCCAGCTCTTCCAGGCGTCCGCACTGAATGGCTCGCTGTTTAAGCTGCTGAAGTTTGGCAAGCGTGATCCGCTCGTCCATGCCCTGCGCCATCATGATTTCCTGCAGAGCCTGCACGGTACCCGAGGCACCCACGCAGACTTTCCAGCCGTGATAGCGCAGTTCGTCCATCACCGGGCGTAATACTGCGCGCGCGGCATTTTCTGCCTCGTCGAAGTTCTCTTTACACAGATTCCGGTCGGCAAAGTAACGTTCAAGCCAGGTCACGCAGCCCATCGACAGGCTGAACAGCGACGTCGCCTGCGCGCCGGTGCCGGTGACCAGTTCGGTACTGGCACCGCCGATATCCACTACCAGACGGCGATCGTCTCCGCCCGTCGTGTGGGCAACCCCCTGATAGATCAGGCGGGCTTCTTCTTCACCGCTGATGACCTGGACCGGGCACCCCAGAATTTCCTGCGCTTTGGCAATAAAATCTACGGCGTTAACCGCCAGTCGGAGCGTCGCTGTGGCGACGACGGTGATTTGGGCATGCGGGATATCCTGCAGACGCTCAGCAAAGAGACGCAGGCACTGCCAACCACGTTCCATGGCTTCAGGTGAGAGGTAGTTATCGCTGCTCAGGCCCGCCGCGAGGCGGACCTTGCGTTTAATGCGCGTCAGCGTTTGTATGCTTCCCGCCACCTCACGCACAACCAGCATATGAAAACTATTCGAACCGAGATCAATTGCCGCATAGAGCGAGGTGGAGCTGAGCATAATGTATTAACCTGAACGACGACGATTACGCGGTGCGCCGCCTGAACGACGCGGACCATTGCCGGAGCGTGGGCGGGTAAGACGCTTAGGCGGCGGCAGTTCGCTTAACAGCGCTTCCGGATTGTATTTGCTCTGCGGAATAGAGTGACCGATGTAGGTCTCAATGGCTGGAAGATTCAGCGCATACTCTTCACACGCAAGGCTAATAGAGTGACCGCTTGCGCCCGCACGACCGGTACGACCGATACGGTGTACGTAGTCTTCACAGTCGTCTGGCAGATCGTAGTTAAAGACGTGCGTTACGGCTGGAATGTGCAGACCACGAGCAGCAACGTCGGTTGCGACCAGAATATCGAGATCGCCACGGGTAAATTCTTCAAGAATACGCAGGCGTTTTTTCTGCGCCACGTCGCCGGTCAACAGGCCAACACGGTGGCCGTCTGCAGCCAGATGGCCCCAGATGTCTTCACAGCGGTGTTTGGTGTTCGCGAAGATAATGGCGCGATCCGGCCACTCTTCTTCGATCAGTGTTTGCAGCAGACGCATTTTCTCTTCATTGGAAGGATAGAAGAGCTCTTCTTTAATGCGGTGGCCCGTTTTCTGCTCAGGCTCCACTTCCACATATTCCGCATTGTTCATCTGCTCGAACGCCAGCTCGCGTACGCGATAGGAAAGGGTGGCAGAGAACAGCATGTTCAGGCGCTGATTAGCCGGCGGCATGCGGCGGAACAGCCAGCGGATATCTTTAATGAAGCCCAGATCGTACATACGGTCAGCTTCATCAAGCACGACAACCTGGATGGCGCCGAGGTTAATGTGATTCTGTTTGGCGTAGTCGATAAGACGGCCGGTGGTACCGATCAGGATATCCACGCCGCTTTCCAGCACTTTCAGCTGTTTATCGTAGCCGTCACCGCCATAGGCCAGGCCAAGCTTCAGACCGGTAGCCTGTGCCAGGGGTTCAGCGTCTGCGTGGATCTGTACCGCCAGTTCTCGCGTCGGGGCCATAATTAGCGCGCGCGGCTGGTTAACTTTGCGGTCTGCAATCGCTGGGTGAGAAAGTAAATAATGAAACGTTGACGTTAAAAACGCCATCGTTTTGCCGGTACCGGTTTGCGCCTGCCCTGCAACATCGCGACCGGCCAGCGTCAGCGGCAGGGCGAGAGCCTGAATGGGCGTGCAGTTATGAAACCCTTTTGTTTCAAGGGCTTCGATCACTTTTGGGTGCAGGGCGAAGTCGGAAAACTTCTGTTCTGTTAAATGTGTTTTGCTCATAGTGTGGTAGAATATCAGCTTACTATTGCTTTACGAAAGCGTATCCGGTGAAATAAAGTCAACCTTTAGTTGGTTAATGCGACATCAACACGTCGTTGGTGGAGACAAAACCAACGTACCAGGCTTATTCCTGTGGAGTTATATATGAGCGATAAAATTATTCACCTGACTGACGACAGTTTTGACACGGACGTACTTAAGGCTGACGGGCTGATCCTCGTCGATTTCTGGGCTGAATGGTGTGGTCCTTGCAAAATGATCGCCCCGATTCTGGATGAGATCGCTGACGAATATCAGGGCAAACTGACGGTTGCCAAGCTGAACATCGACCAGAACCCGGGCACCGCGCCAAAATACGGTATCCGTGGCATCCCAACCCTTCTGCTGTTCAAAAACGGCGAAGTGGCTGCGACCAAAGTGGGCGCGCTGTCCAAAGGTCAGCTGAAAGAGTTCCTGGACGCTAACCTGGCGTAAGGTTTCTCCGCTGTGCGTCCAGAGCCCCTGGCTAAATGATGTGGAACTCTGGACGCCCGGCTGAAGTCGTGCTAAGTTAGCTATGACTTCGTTTTAAACATATCTGTTGTTTGAATCTTGTTTTACCCGATACTTCCCGTTGTTGACATGAACAATGCGTGAAGTGGCTAAATTCCGGGCTTGTCACTCAATCCGTCTTGTCGTTTCAGTTCTGCGTTCTTTCCCTGTGACCAGACAGCGAACAGACATGAGGTGATGGCCGCTAAACAGGCATGGATGATCCTGCCATACCATTCACAACATTAAGTTCGAGAATCACCCCGAGTTTAAGAACCCACACCATTATGAATCTTACCGAATTAAAGAATACGCCGGTTTCTGAGCTGATCACTCTCGGCGAAAATATGGGGCTGGAAAACCAGGCTCGTATGCGCAAGCAGGACATCATTTTCGCCATCCTGAAGCAGCACGCTAAGAGTGGCGAAGATATCTTTGGCGACGGTGTGCTGGAGATATTGCAAGACGGATTTGGTTTCCTCCGCTCTGCAGACAGCTCCTACCTCGCCGGCCCTGACGACATCTACGTATCCCCTAGCCAAATCCGCCGTTTCAACCTCCGCACTGGTGACACCATTTCAGGTAAGATTCGTCCTCCTAAAGAGGGTGAACGCTACTTTGCGCTGTTGAAAGTCAATGAAGTTAACTTCGACAAGCCAGAAAACTCGCGTAACAAGATCCTCTTTGAGAACTTAACGCCGCTGCACGCGAACTCCCGCCTGCGCATGGAGCGTGGTAACGGTTCTACTGAAGACTTAACCGCACGTGTTCTGGATCTGGCATCGCCAATCGGTCGCGGCCAGCGTGGTCTGATTGTGGCACCGCCGAAAGCGGGTAAAACCATGCTGCTGCAGAACATTGCGCAGAGCATCGCCTACAACCACCCAGACTGCGTGCTGATGGTGCTGCTGATTGACGAACGTCCGGAAGAAGTCACCGAGATGCAGCGTCTGGTTAAAGGTGAAGTGGTTGCTTCAACCTTCGACGAGCCAGCATCTCGCCACGTTCAGGTTGCGGAAATGGTTATCGAGAAGGCGAAACGCCTGGTTGAGCACAAGAAAGACGTGATCATCCTGCTTGACTCCATCACCCGTCTGGCGCGTGCCTACAACACCGTGGTGCCGGCGTCCGGTAAAGTGCTGACCGGTGGTGTGGATGCTAACGCCCTGCACCGTCCAAAACGCTTCTTCGGTGCTGCACGTAACGTGGAAGAGGGCGGCAGCCTGACCATCATCGCAACGGCGCTGATCGATACTGGTTCTAAAATGGACGAAGTGATTTACGAAGAATTTAAAGGTACAGGTAACATGGAACTGCACCTCTCTCGTAAGATCGCAGAAAAACGCGTCTTCCCGGCTATCGATTACAACCGTTCCGGTACCCGTAAAGAAGAGCTGCTTACCACACAGGAAGAGCTGCAGAAAATGTGGATCCTGCGCAAAATCATCCATCCAATGGGTGAAATTGACGCGATGGAGTTCCTCATTAACAAACTGGCGATGACCAAAACCAACGACGACTTCTTCGACATGATGAAGCGCTCGTAACGCAAATAAAGCCAGCGAACGCCACGTTTTTACGTGGCGTTTTTCTTTTATGGGCTATACGCTAGTACCGCCTACTCCCAATTTTGACCGGTCAGTGCGACAATAAGATAATTCGCACAGTAAAAACATTAATAGCTTGAATAATAAACAAATGGAACTGTAAGAGGTTTGCTTTATAACTTCAGGCTCAGCGCCTTGATGGTTATACTTCCTTGACTAACATTTGTTGAGAACATCCATTGTGAACCTACTTGATACGTTTACTGAACTAACCAGTATTTTCTTATTTACCACCTGCTTTTTGTTTCTGGCACGTAAGGTGGCGAAATATCTGGGCTTAGTGGATAAACCTAATTTCCGTAAGCGTCATCAAGGCATGATCCCTTTGGTTGGGGGGATCTCTGTTTTCGCAGGCATCTGCTTCACGTTTGCTATCGCGGATTACTATATTCCGCATGCCAGGCTGTATCTCTCTTGCGCCGCGGTTCTTGTCGTGATCGGCGCGCTTGACGATAGATACGACATTAGCGTCAAAATTCGCGCCTTTGTTCAGGCCGCTGTCGCTATTGCAATGATGGTGTTTGCAAAACTGCATTTGAGTAGCCTGGGCTACATTTTTGGTTCCTGGGAGATGGAGCTCGGCCCGTTCGGCTATTTCCTGACGCTGTTTGCCGTGTGGGTGGCGATTAACGCCTTCAACATGGTTGACGGTATTGATGGTTTGCTGGGAGGCCTATCCTGCGTCTCATTTGCCGCCATTGGTTTTATTTTATGGTTCGATGGGCAATATAGCCTCGCCATGTGGTGTTTCGCCATGATTGCGGCCATCCTGCCTTATATCCTGTTAAATCTCGGCGCATTGGGCCGACGTTATAAAGTCTTCATGGGCGATGCGGGTAGCACGCTTATCGGCTTTACTATCATTTGGATCCTGCTTGAAACCACTCAGGGCGATGTACATCCCATCAGTCCGGTAACGGCATTATGGATTATCGCCATCCCCTTAATGGATATGGTTGCGATTATGTATCGCCGCCTGCGTAAAGGGATGAGTCCATTCTCTGCTGACCGTCAGCATATTCATCATTTGATCATGCGAGCCGGATTCACTTCCCGACAGGCATTTGTGCTTATTACGCTGGCGGCTGCTATTCTAGCGGGTATTGGCGTGACGGCGGAATATACGCACTTTGTGCCTGAGTGGGCCATGTTGGTATTGTTCTTGCTAGCATTTTCTCTCTACGGCTACTGCATTAAGCGCGCATGGAAAGTGGCGCGATTCATAAAACGTATTAAGCGCAGGATGCGACGTAACAGTGGCAAAAACACAACATTAACTTAATAAAACCGGGACTATGATGACTCAACCGTTGGCGGGAGCGAAATCAGTGGTAATAGAGAATGAACTGGACATTCGGGGTTTGTTTCGCGTGTTATGGGCAGGCAAACTTTGGATAGCGGGGATCGCGCTGGGGTTTGCACTGCTGGCGCTGGCCTACACGTTCTTTGCAAAACAAGAGTGGAGCGCCACGGCAATTACGGACAGACCAACGGTTAATATGCTCGGAGGGTACTACTCCCAGCAGCAATTCCTGCGAAACCTGGATATTAAAGCCAACCTTGCCACCCCGGACCAGGCTTCCGTTATGGATGAGGCCTACAAAGAGTTTGTGATGCAGCTGGCCTCGTGGGATACACGCCGCGATTTCTGGTCCCAGACGGATTACTACAAACAGCGTCGGGTTGATAACACCAAAGCCGATGCTGCGCTGCTGGACGATCTGATTAACAACATTCAGTTCATGCCGGGCGATGCGCTGCGTAACGTCAATGACAGCGTCAAGCTGATTGCGGAAACCGCGCCGGACGCCAACAACCTGTTGCGCCAGTACGTTGCGTTTGCCAGCCAGCGTGCCGCAAGCCATCTGAATGAAGAGCTTAAAGGTGCCTGGGCAGCCCGCACTATCCAGATGAAGGCGCAGGTCAAACGTCAGGAAGAGGTGGCAAACGCCATTTTTGCGCGCCGCGTCCATAACATCCAGCAGGCGCTGAAAATTGCGGAACAGCACAATATTTCCCGTACCGAGACGGATGTCCCGGCTGACGAACTGCCTGATTCGGAAATGTTCCTTCTTGGTCGCCCTATGCTGCAGGCGCGTCTGGAAAACCTGCAGGCCGTTGGGCCTGATTTTGACCTCGACTACGATCAAAACCGCGCGATGCTTAATACGCTTAATGTCGGCCCATCCCTGGACCCGCGTTTTCAGACCTATCGTTATTTGAGAACACCTGAAGAACCTGTAAAACGCGACAGTCCGCGCCGCGCATTCCTGATGATCATGTGGGGGATTGTGGGCGCACTCGTTGGTGCTGGCGTGGCGTTAACGCGTCGTCGTACAAACTAAGAACGCCGTTTACAATGAAGGCTGCGGCCTTCATTGTCTAATCGAAGAGAATCGATGTGAAAGTACTTACCGTATTTGGCACCAGGCCGGAGGCCATTAAGATGGCGCCTCTGGTTCATGCGCTGGCCAGCGATCCTGATATTGAAGCGAAGGTCTGCGTCACGGCTCAGCACCGTGAGATGCTCGATCAGGTCTTAACCCTCTTTTCCATCGTCCCGGATTACGATCTCAATATTATGAAGCCGGGACAGGGATTGACGGAAATAACCTGTCGCATACTGCAGGATCTCAAGCCGATCCTGGAATCATTCAAGCCTGACGTTGTCCTGGTACATGGTGATACCACGACAACGATGGCAACAAGCCTGGCCGCGTTTTACCAGCGTATTCCCGTCGGCCACGTTGAGGCGGGTCTGCGCACCGGCAATCTTTATTCTCCCTGGCCGGAAGAGGCCAACCGCACGTTAACGGGCCATCTGGCGATGTACCACTTTGCGCCAACGGAAAACTCTCGTCAGAACCTGCTGCGCGAAAATATCGCCGATAACAAAATCTTTGTGACCGGCAATACGGTCATTGACGCGTTAATTTGGGTACGCGATCGCGTACTGGAAAACAGCGATCTGCAGGAACAACTTGCCGCCCGCTATCCATTCCTCAATAACGGCAAAAAAACCATTCTGGTGACTGGCCACCGTCGCGAAAGCTTTGGCCGGGGCTTTGAGCAAATCTGCCACGCGCTGGCTGAAATCGCCGCGCAAAACGACGATGTGCAAATTGTCTACCCGGTACACCTTAACCCTAACGTCAGCGAGCCGGTCAACCGTATTCTGGGCCACGTCGAAAACGTTCTGCTGATCGAACCGCAGGACTACATGCCGTTTGTCTGGTTGATGAACCACGCCTGGCTGATCCTCACCGATTCCGGCGGTATTCAGGAAGAAGCCCCCTCGCTCGGCAAGCCGGTGCTGGTGATGCGCGAAACCACTGAACGCCCGGAAGCGGTTAAAGCGGGGACGGTGCGTCTGGTCGGCACCAACGCGCAGCTCATCGTCGAAGAGGTCACGCGCCTTTTGCAAGACGATGAAGCGTATCAGGCGATGAGCCGAGCCCACAATCCTTATGGCGACGGGCAGGCTTGTGGCCGTATTTTGCATGCACTTAAACACAATCGGGTATCGCTATGAGTTTTACTACCATCTCTGTCATTGGTCTTGGCTACATTGGCCTGCCTACTGCGGCTGCGTTTGCCTCTCGTCAAAAACAGGTTGTCGGTGTGGATATCAACGCACGGGCGGTAGAAACCATTAATCGTGGCGAAATTCATATTGTGGAGCCCGATCTTGACCGCGTGGTGAAAGAGGCGGTTGATGGCGGCTTCCTGCGCGCCAGCATGACGCCGGTGGAAGCGGATGCGTATCTGATTGCCGTTCCAACGCCCTTTAAAGGCGACCACGAGCCCGATATGGTCTACGTCGAGGCGGCGGCAAAATCCATTGCTCCTGTGCTGAAGAAAGGGGCGCTGGTGATTCTGGAGTCGACTTCTCCCGTCGGCGCTACCGAGCAGATGGCGCAGTGGCTTGCCGACGCGCGTCCTGATTTACGCTTCCCACAGCAGGCCGGTGAGCAGGCGGATATCAACATCGCCTACTGCCCGGAGCGCGTGCTGCCGGGGCAGGTGATGGTCGAACTGATTAAAAACGACCGGGTGATTGGCGGCATGACGCCGGTCTGTTCTGAACGCGCCAGCGCGCTGTACAAGATTTTCCTGGAAGGCGAATGCGTGGTGACCAACTCACGCACCGCCGAGATGTGCAAGCTGACGGAAAACAGCTTCCGTGACGTTAACATCGCCTTTGCTAACGAACTGTCGCTGATCTGTGCCGACCAGGGCATTAACGTCTGGGAGTTAATCCGCCTGGCGAATCGCCATCCGCGCGTCAACATTCTCCAGCCAGGCCCGGGCGTGGGCGGCCACTGTATTGCCGTGGACCCGTGGTTTATCGTGGCGCAGAACCCGGCGCAGGCGCATCTGATTCGCACCGCACGTGAAGTGAACGACAGCAAGCCTCACTGGGTGCTCAATCAGGTTAAAGCGACGGTAGCGGATTGTCTGGCAGAGAGCGGCAAGCGCGCCAGCGAGCTGAAAATTGCCTGCTTTGGTCTGGCATTTAAACCCAACATTGACGATCTGCGCGAAAGCCCGGCGATGGAAATTGCTGAAATGATTGCTGAATGGCACAAGGGCGAAACGCTGGTGGTTGAGCCGAATATCCATGAATTACCGGCAAAACTGGCGGGGCACTGTACGCTGACGGCGCTGGATGACGCGCTGGCGACAGCGGACGTGCTGGTACTGCTGGTGGATCATAAAGAGTTTAAAGCAACGTCCGGTGATATCGTGCGTCAGCAGTATGTGGTTGATACAAAAGGTGTCTGGCGTTGAGTGAACTCCACGGCGTGCTTGAGTCCCTTGAGTGGGAAAGCACATTTTTTGCCCGCCCTTCGGCGATAGTCCGCTGGCGCGAGAATGCGCCTGCCCTGCAGGAAGCAGATCTCAGCGCCTGGCAGCGCGTGCAGGCTAAGATCCCGGCGGAGCGTGCTGACCTGCTTGATGCGCTCCAGCAGCAGGGTTTTCAGCTGGTCGAAGGTGAGGTAGACCTTTCCATCACCATCACCATCACCCTCACCCGGCACGATGCGTCCGGCGCGGAAATTGCAACGGAACAGGATATTCCTGTGCTGCGTCAGATGGCGGCCCGGGCGTTTGCGCAGAGCCGCTTTCGCACGCCCTGGTATGCGCCTGACGATAGCGGACGTTTCTATGCCCAGTGGATAGAGAATGCGGTTAAAGGCACTTTTGACCACGTCTGTCTGATTTTTCGTGCCGCGAACGGTCAGATCCAGGGATTTGTCTCCCTGCGCAAGCTCAACGAGCGCGAGGCGCGTATTGGCTTATTAGCCGGGCGCGGCATGGGTGAGAAACTCATGCAGGCGGCGCTGCACTGGGCGCAGCAGCAGCAGGTTGAGACGCTGCGTGTGGCGACCCAGGTGGGCAACACCGCCGCGCTTAAACGTTATATTGCGAGTGGTGCCAACATCGACGCCACCGCCTACTGGTTATACAGGTGACAAGATGATTCCATTTAATGCACCACCCGTTGTCGGAACCGAACTCGACTATATGCAGTCTGCCATGGGCAGCGGCAAACTTTGCGGTGACGGCGGTTTTACCCGCCGCTGTCAGCAGTGGATGGAGCAGCGTTTTCGCAGCGCTAAAGTGCTGCTGACCCCGTCATGCACGGCATCGCTGGAAATGGCGGCCCTGTTGCTGGATATCCAGCCCGGTGATGAAGTAATCATGCCGAGCTATACCTTCGTCTCTACCGCGAACGCGTTTGTCCTGCGCGGGGCAAAAATCGTCTTTGTGGATATCCGCCCGGATACCATGAACATTGATGAGACGCTGATTGAAGCGGCGATCACCGACAAAACGCGCGCGATTGTGCCGGTTCACTACGCGGGCGTGGCCTGTGAAATGGACACCATCATGGCAATCGCCAAAAAGCACAACCTGTTTGTGGTGGAAGATGCTGCGCAGGGCGTGATGTCCACCTACAAGGGACGCGCGCTGGGCACGATCGGCCACATCGGCTGCTTTAGCTTCCACGAAACGAAAAACTACACGGCGGGCGGCGAAGGTGGTGCGACGCTGATCAACGACCGGGCGCTCGTGGAGCGTGCGGAAGTGATCCGCGAAAAAGGTACTAACCGCAGTCAGTTCTTCCGCGGTCAGGTGGATAAATACACCTGGCGCGATATCGGCTCAAGCTACCTGATGGCGGATCTGCAGGCGGCATACCTGTGGGCACAGCTGGAAGCAGCGGAGCGAATTAATCTCCAGCGCCTGTCCCTGTGGCAAACCTATTACGATGCGCTTGAGCCGCTGGCAAAAGCCGGACGCATTGAGCTGCCAACGATTCCGGCTGGTTGCGTCCACAATGCCCACATGTTTTACATCAAGCTGCGCGATAACGACGATCGCAGCCAGCTTATTGCCTGGCTGAAAGAAGCCGAAATTATGGCGGTCTTCCACTATATTCCGCTGCACTCCAGCCCGGCGGGCGAAGCGTTTGGCACGTTCGCGGGTGAAGACCGTTACACCACGAAAGAAAGTGAGCGTTTGCTTCGCTTACCACTGTTCTACAACCTCGCGCCAGTTAACCAGCGTACGGTGATCAATACCCTTCTGAGCTATTTCGGCTGATATGTCTCTGGCAAAAGCATCAGTGTGGACCGCCGCGTCCACGCTTGTAAAAATTGGTGCCGGACTGCTGGTCGTCAAGCTGCTGGCCGTCTCATTCGGACCTTCAGGCGTCGGGCTGGCGGGCAACTTTCGCCAGCTTGTTACCGTCCTTGGCGTTCTGGCCGGTGCCGGTATCTTCAACGGCGTGACCAAATACGTGGCTCAGCATCACGATGATGCGGCTCAGCTGCGCAGAGTGGTGGGCACCGCGTCGGCAATGGTCACGGGCTTTTCGACCCTGCTGGCGATTGTGTTTCTGCTGGCGGCGGCCCCCATCAGCCAGGGGCTGTTCGGGCATTCCCATTATCAGGGGCTGGTGCGTCTGGTCGCGCTGGTCCAGATGGGCATTGCCTGGGCCAATCTGCTGCTGGCGCTGATGAAGGGTTTTCGCGATGCTGCCGGGAACGCGCTTGCCTTAATCCTTGGCAGCGTCATCGGCGTGATTGCCTATTACTTCTGCTACCGCCTGGGCGGCTATGAGGGCGCACTGCTGGGGCTGGCACTGGTCCCGGCGCTGGTTGTTGTGCCTGCGGCGTTCATGCTGATGCGTCGGGGCGTCATCCCTCTGAGCTACCTGAAACCGCAATGGGATAAGGTGCTTGCCAGCCAGCTGGGTAAATTTACCCTGATGGCGCTCATCACCTCCGTCACGCTGCCGGTGGCCTACGTGATGATGCGAAACCTGCTGGCGGCGCATTACAGCTGGGATGAGGTGGGGATCTGGCAGGGCGTAAGCAGTATTTCGGATGCTTACCTCCAGTTTATTACGGCTTCCTTCAGCGTTTATTTGCTGCCAACCTTATCCCGGCTGACGTCCAGGCAGGATATTACCCGCGAAATTTCCCGCTCCCTGCGTTTTGTATTACCCGCAGTGGCGGCGGCCAGTTTGACCGTCTGGTTATTGCGCGATGTCGCCATCTGGCTGCTGTTCTCGGCGAAGTTTGTTGCCATGCGCGATCTCTTTGCCTGGCAGTTGGTGGGTGATGTGCTAAAAGTGGGTGCTTACGTTTTCGGCTATCTGGTGATTGCGAAAGCCTCTTTGCGGCTGTATATCCTGGCAGAAATTAGCCAGTTTGCGTTACTGACGGCATTTTCACACTGGCTGATACCCGCGCACGGTGCGCTGGGGGCGGCTCAGGCCTACATGGCAACCTATATCGTTTATTTCGCTGCCTGCTGCGGCGTATTTTTATTGTGGCGTAAACGCGCATGACTGCACTGATTCACATCCTGGGATCGGACATCCCACACCATAACCAGACCGTTTTGCGGTTCTTCAATGACGAGCTGGCATCGGGCAATCCTGATGCACGCGAGTTTATGGTTGCAGGTCAGGATAAGGGCCTGAGCGCTGCGTTTCCGGCGCTGACAATCGCCTTCTGGCCGGATAAAGCCACGCTGGCGAAGGCGGTCATTGCCAAAGCTAAAGCGGATCGTGAGCAACGTTTCTTTTTCCACGGGCAGTTTAATACTGGCTTGTGGCTGGCACTGCTTAGCGGGGGGATTAAGCCCTCCCAGTGCAGCTGGCATATCTGGGGAGCCGATCTCTACGAAGTCTCCCGCGGCTGGAAATTCCGTCTTTTCTATCCGCTGCGCCGTATGGCGCAGGGAAGGGTGGGCTGCGTTTTTGCCACCCGTGGCGATCTGAATTATTTTACGAAGCAGCACCCGAACGTGCGCGGTGAGCTACTCTATTTCCCAACCCGTATGGATCCGGCGCTGAACACCATGGCAAATAGCGCGGTTCGCGACGGCAAGCTGACGATCCTGGTGGGGAATTCCGGCGACCGCAGTAACGAACATGTGGCCGCGCTCCGGGCGGTACACCAGCAGTTTGGCGACACGGTGAACGTGGTGGTGCCGATGGGGTACCCGGCTAACAACGATGCCTACATTGATGAGGTTCGCCAGCAGGGGCTTGCGTTATTTAGCGAAGAAAATCTGCACATTCTCAGCGAAAAGCTGGAGTTTGATGACTACCTTGCGCTGCTGCGAAAATGCGATCTTGGCTATTTCATCTTTGCCCGCCAGCAGGGGATTGGTACGCTGTGCTTGCTGATTCAGGCCGGTATACCGTGCGTGCTCAACCGTGAAAACCCGTTCTGGCAGGATATGGCCGAGCAGCATATTCCGGTACTGTTTACCTCAGACACGCTGAACATTGAGGTGGTACGTGAAGCACAGCGCCAGCTCACGCTGGTGGATAAAAATAGCATCGACTTTTTCCGTCCGAATTACCTCACGCCGTGGCATCGCGCGCTGCGTATCGCATCAGGAGACAACGCATGAGTCAGTTGCAGTTTAGCGGCTTGCTGGTTGTCTGGCTTCTGAGCACGCTGTTTATCGCCACGCTTACCTGGTTTGAATTTCGCCGGGTGCGCTTCAATTTTAACGTGTTCTTTTCGTTACTGTTCCTGCTGACCTTCTTTTTCGGCTTCCCGCTGACCAGCATTCTGGTCTTCCGTTTTGACGTGAGCGTCGCACCGCCGGAAATTCTTCTCCAGGCCCTGCTGGCGGCGACATGCTTCTATGCGGTTTACTACGTCACCTATAAAACGCGTCTGCGGCCCGCGCAGGCTGCTGCCCCGCGTCGGGCGCTCTTTACCATGAATCGGGTGGAGACCCACCTGACGTGGGTGATGCTCATGACCATCGCCCTGGTCAGCGTCGGCATCTTCTTCATGCATAACGGCTTCCTGCTGTTTAAGCTCCACTCCTACAGCCAGATTTTTTCGGCTGAAGTCTCAGGCGTGGCGCTTAAGCGATTCTTCTATTTCTTCATCCCGGCGATGCTGGTGATCTTCTTCCTGCGTCAGGACAGCAAAGCGTGGCTGTTCTTCCTGGTCAGTACCGTTGCGTTCGGTATTCTGACCTACATGATCGTGGGCGGTACGCGCGCCAACATCATCATCGCTTTTGCTATCTTCCTGTTCATCGGCATCATCCGCGGCTGGATCTCGCTGTGGATGCTGGTTGCGGCAGGCGTGTTTGGCATTGTGGGGATGTTCTGGCTGGCGCTGAAGCGCTACGGGATGAACGTGGCGGGCGACGAGGCGTTTTACACGTTCCTCTACCTGACGCGCGATACCTTCTCGCCGTGGGAAAACCTGGCATTGCTGCTGCAAAACTACGACAAGATTGATTTCCAGGGGCTGGCGCCGATTGTTCGCGACTTCTATGTGTTTATCCCGAGCTGGCTCTGGCCAGACCGCCCTGGCGTGGTGGTCAACACTGCGAACTATTTTACGTGGGAAGTGCTGAACAACCATTCGGGCCTGGCGATCTCGCCAACCTTGATTGGCTCCCTGGTGGTGATGGGTGGAGGCTGGTTTATCCTGCCGGGCGCGTGTGTCGTAGGGTTGATTATCAAGTGGTTTGACTGGCTTTACGTGCGCGGTAACGAAGAGACCAACCGCTATAAAGCCGCCATTTTGCACAGTTTCTGCTTTGGTGCCATTTTCAATATGATCGTCCTGGCGCGCGAGGGGCTGGATTCATTCGTTTCGCGCGTAGTGTTCTTCATGGTCGTTTTTGGCATCTGCCTGTTACTGGCCAAACTGCTGTACTGGCTGTTCGACAGCGCAGGGCTTGTGCACAAGCGCGAGCCACAGGGCAGCACAACGCTGTCGCAAGTCTGAGTAGGGAAAGTAATGACTGATAAAACTTCTGCACCGCGCTATGCGCTACGTAGCCTGCAGCTTATTGGCTGGCGCGACATGCAGCACGCGCTGGATTTTCTGTTTGCTGACGGACAGATGAAATCCGGTACGCTGGTCGCCATCAATGCGGAAAAGATGCTGGCGGTGGAAGATAACGCCGAGGTGAAAAGCCTGATCGAGGCGGCCGAATTTAAATACGCGGACGGTATCAGCGTAGTCCGCTCCATTCGTAAAAAGTATCCTGGCGCTAATGTTTCCCGCGTGGCGGGTGCCGATCTCTGGGAGCAGCTTATGGCCCGCGCTGGTGCGGAGGGCACGCCGGTGTTCCTGATTGGCGGTAAGCCTGAGGTGCTGGCCCAGACCGAAGAGAAGCTGCGTCGCCAGTGGAAAGTGAATATTGTCGGCAGCCAGGACGGTTACTTTAAACCTGAAGACCAGCAGGCGTTGTTTGAACGCGTTCGCGACAGCGGGGCGAAAATCGTCACCGTGGCGATGGGATCCCCGCGCCAGGAGATCCTGATGCGCGACTGCCGTCTGGTCAGCCCGGATGCACTTTATATGGGCGTTGGTGGCACCTACGATGTCTTTACCGGCCACGTGAAGCGCGCACCGAAGATTTGGCAAAATATGGGGCTGGAGTGGCTCTACCGCCTGCTCTCCCAACCCACCCGCATTAAACGACAGATCCGTCTGCTTCGTTACCTCACCTGGCACTATACCGGTAAGATGTAATCAAAATGTAGCGCGATATACTGTTCGCGCTGCAATTCGCCTGCAAAGCTGCTGATAATTTGTGCAATGCATTCATTTTTTTAATGCATCGTTTGCCATTTGGCCGATTTTAAGAAACCATTCGCACCGTATTTTAGTACCCCTAAAAAACAATAACCGGTATTAAGCCGGGAAACAGCAAACACAATCGAGGATCTATGGCAGAGAAACAACCGGAGCTACAGCGTGGGCTGGAAGCTCGTCATATCGAACTGATAGCGCTGGGCGGCACTATCGGCGTGGGCCTGTTTATGGGCTCCGCAAGCACGCTCAAATGGGCAGGCCCTTCCGTATTACTGGCGTATATCATCGCCGGGCTGTTTGTTTTCTTCATTATGCGTTCGATGGGCGAAATGCTCTTTCTGGAGCCGGTAACCGGTTCCTTCGCCGTTTACGCGCACCGTTATATGAGCCCGTTCTTTGGCTACCTGACGGCCTGGTCATACTGGTTTATGTGGATGGCGGTGGGCATCTCTGAAATCACCGCGATAGGGGTCTACGTCCAGTTCTGGTTCCCGGACATGGTCCAGTGGATACCCGCGCTTATTGCCGTGGGGCTGGTGGCCCTGGCAAACCTGGCCGCCGTGCGCCTTTACGGTGAAATCGAGTTCTGGTTTGCGATGATCAAAGTGACCACCATCATCGTGATGATTGTTATTGGTCTGGGCGTGATTTTTTATGGCTTTGGCAACGGCGGACATGCCATCGGTTTTGGCAACCTGACTGAGCACGGCGGCTTCTTCGCCGGCGGCTGGAAGGGCTTCCTGACGGCGCTGTGTATTGTTGTGGCCTCGTATCAGGGCGTGGAGCTGATCGGGATTACCGCCGGTGAAGCGAAAAACCCGCAGGTCACGCTGCGTAGCGCGGTGGGCAAAGTGCTGTGGCGCATCCTGATTTTCTACGTGGGCGCGATCTTCGTTATTGTGACCATCTTCCCGTGGAACGAAATCGGCACAACGGGTAGCCCGTTTGTTTTAACCTTTGCGAAGATTGGGATTACGGCGGCAGCAGGGATTATTAACTTCGTGGTCCTGACGGCAGCGCTGTCAGGCTGTAACAGCGGGATGTACAGCTGTGGCCGTATGCTCTACGCGCTCGCGAAGAATAACCAGCTGCCTGCGGCGATGAGTAAAGTCTCACGTGCTGGCGTGCCGGTAGCGGGTGTGGCGGTCTCCATTGCTATCCTGCTGATTGGCTCCTGCCTGAATTACATCATTCCTAATCCGCAGCGCGTGTTTGTTTACGTCTACAGCGCCAGCGTGCTGCCGGGTATGGTGCCGTGGTTTGTTATCCTCATCAGCCAGCTGCGTTTTCGCCATGCACACAAAAAAGCGATCGCCAGCCATCCGTTCCGCTCGATTCTGTTCCCGTATGCGAACTATTTAACGATGGCGTTCCTGATTTGTGTATTAATTGGAATGTACTTTAATGAAGATACCCGCATGTCGCTGTTTGTCGGGCTGATCTTCCTGGCGGCTGTGACGGCTGCGTATAAGCTTTTTGGCCTGGGTCGCCGTGCCACCACGCAGAAAGTGGAGGAATAAGCGGCAAAATGTGCAAACCATAACCAAACGCGCATTTTTTTCAAAAAAGCACTAGACAGCGGGGACGGAGGTACGTAATATCCAGCCCCGCAACGGCGCTAAGCGCCCGTAGCTCAGCTGGATAGAGCGCTGCCCTCCGGAGGCAGAGGTCTCAGGTTCGAATCCTGTCGGGCGCACCATTAACCCGGTGCTGGAGCTGCGGTGGTCTGAGAAGTAGTCAGTACCGCGTGAAAGAATACAGTGGTGGCTATAGCTCAGTTGGTAGAGCCCTGGATTGTGATTCCAGTTGTCGTGGGTTCGAATCCCATTAGCCACCCCATTATTTGAAAGAGTTGTGAATTGCGAAGGTGGCGGAATTGGTAGACGCGCTAGCTTCAGGTGTTAGTGTCCTTAGGATGTGGGGGTTCGAGTCCCCCCCCTCGCACCACGACTTTTTAAATGAATTGAACTAAAAATTCAAAAAGCAGTACATCGGCGAGTAGCGCAGCTTGGTAGCGCAACTGGTTTGGGACCAGTGGGTCGGAGGTTCGAATCCTCTCTCGCCGACCAATTTTGAACCCCGCTTCGGCGGGGTTTTTTGTTTTCTGCACTTTTTATCTCTGTAGCGATCCCCCGACAGCGCTATTTCTCATTGTCGCGATTCAGCGACATGTAATCATCTGAAAAAAAATAACTTTCCGTTTTGTTACTTTTTAGCGTCTCCTCCAGGCAACATATTACTGCCTCGGGCAATACGTTATCGGGCTTCAGACGCTGCTTAATAGAATAATTTCCTTTTATCTTAAAATGTTGCGCTACGTAAAAGTTCTGCGTGTAAATCTGGCACGTTACGTGCAATAATATACGTGTAGATGCTCATTCCATCTCTTATGTTCGCCTTAGTGCCTCATAAACTCAGGAATGACGCAGAGCCATTTACGGTGCTTATCGTCCACTGACAGATGTCGCTTCGGCCTCATCAGACACCATGGACATAACGTTGAGTGAAGCACCAAATATGTTGTCTTACAGACCTGTTTTAACGCCTGCTTTTATAGCAGGCGTTTTTTTATGCCTTATTCCCGATAAAAGCGCATGATGAGGGCAACCATCAGCAGAGCCGCTGACGAAACCATATAAAGCGCCTGTACTGAGCCAAACCCTGATGCCGCGATCGCGGCTAATCCGGTAAAAAGAGAGGCACTGAGCGTTTGCCAGCGCCAGGCTTTACCGCTGGCTACAGCGGTTTGCGTGGCCTGAAAACTACTGAGCACGCCAAACGTACCCGCCGCAAAGAGCACGTTTGAGGCCAAATGCGCGACAAAGATCATCCCCAGCGCATACCCTGTCCAGCCGGCCATAAACGGCAGCATTCCATAAGCGGCCAGAAAGATGCCGAGGCAAAGCAACAGTCGCGGCGTATGAGCCGCAAAACGCGTCAGGCTGTCTCTTTTCAGCAGCAAAGGACCGCAAAGCTGCCCCATACTTCTTGCGAAAAGCAGAGGCAGAGCAAGGCCCGCCGCATCCTGAGGACGGAGCTGCTGGGCCAGCGCCGGAAGAAGCGCCATCGCGGGTGACCCGACGGCGGCCAGCGCCGGCAAAATGAGCAAGCTGCGTTTCTGCCGAACGGTCAATGTCTGCCAGCGCAATGTCGCTGAAGCCCCTTTCTCCACATGGCCGGTGCGTGACGCCGAAGAAAGCAGGCGTCCTGCCAGCCATAACATGACCAGCGACCCGAGAAAGCTGATGGCATCAATGGTCAGCAAGGCGAACACGGGTATCTTCGGAAAAAGCACCACGCCCAGCCCGGTACCTAACAACACCTGAGACGCAAAAATCACATTTTCCAGGCAGGTGGCGGCAGGCAGTTCCGTTTCGCTAAGGCCACGCTTGAAGAGCAGCGTCAGGGCGGGCCAGCTTATCCCGCTGAGCAGCGCTTCGGTGGACTGCACGGCGAGTAACGCTGCAACACTATGATAACCCACGCCAAGCAGGGGGAAGAGCAGGGCAAGTAAGCCCAGTCCTTCGGTCAATATCAGCAGAGATACCGGAGAATAGCGCGAACACAGCCTTTCGCCGAGTATGCTGCCGATAAACCCCGGAACCGTGGCGAACAGAAAAGCGAGGGTCAGTAGCGCTGGCGGGGCCGACCACGCTAACAGCAGGCCGAAGACGACGACCTGGGTTAACCCATTTCCCAGAGAAGAGAAGATAAAAGCACAGGCAAGCAGGCGCAGCCAGCGATGGCAGCGCAGCGCTTCAATAAACGCGTACAAAAGCGAATTCATGACGATTTCCTTTCAGAAACGATTTAGTCCATGCGCAAATCGCGCATGTGCGAAAAAAGGTTAATGAAAAGATATCGTTACATTGGCGGGTTCGTTTGCAGTTGTCGGTGTAAAGAATGTAGCAGGAGAACCTTGATAAAAAAAGGAGGCCGTCTGGCCTCCTGCTGAATTACTGCTGCGTTCCGTTATTTTGCAGCGTCAATAGCAGCCCATCACGCCGCATGGCTGCGGCTTCTTCTGGCTTATGCTGTTTGTCCAGCGTATCGGCAAGCCACGCGTAGTCAAACGCGTCCGGACGCTGTTTCAGCGCCGCACGGAAGGCGAGGCTCGCCTCCTGCCATTCGCCGTGCTTCATCAGCGACTGGCCCAGCGTACTCCACAGCAGAGGACGGTCACCGACGGTTTTAATCTGCTGGCGCAGCACTTTTTCGACCTGCTCAGGGTTATTGGTTTTCAGGCGCGGGATCACCATCACCAGACGATCGTCGTACTGGCGCTTCAGGCCGTCGAGAAGGATCTCCTGCGCGGTGTCATGATCGTCACATTCAATAAGGTGTTCCGCCATGGCAACCTGTAGCGGGATCTGCTGACGCGTTTTCCGGCTCTGATTCTTCCACCAGGTTTTCAGACCATCACTGCCCAGATCGGCGCGCGCCTGATCCATCAGCCCAATCCACGCCAGACGCTGAAGCTCATCACGATGCTCATCATCACCCACCTCGGCTTTGGCCATCGACGGAATAATGTCCAGCAGCGAGCCCCACGCGCCGGTACGAATATAAGCCTGTTCAGCAAGACGCAGCACTTCGGGGTGACGTGGCGCGATTTCCAGCAGACGGTCAATGCCGTGGCGCGCCGCGTGGTTCTCATTGCGCGCCAGCTGCAGGCGAACGCGGGTAATTTCTACTGGGATCGGGTCGCCAGACGCCAGTTCTGATGCACGTTCCAGATGCTGGTTAGCGCGGGCTTCATCACCGCGCTGCTGGGCCGCTTCGGCGGCCAGAAGATAGTTCACCACCGGCTGTTCTGCGTGATCGGCGTTTTTCGACATCAGCTTTTCAACCTGCTGATAATCGCCTTCGGCCAGCTTCAGCAGTGCTTGTTCCGTTTGCTTACGGGCGCGGCGACGCTTACGACCAACGAACCAGCCGCGTGTATGGGCACCGGTACGGAAAATACGGCGCAGGATCCATTCAACGGCAAGCAGAACCACGACGCCGAGGATCAGAACGATCGCCAGCCCCGTTACGCTGGTTTCAATGTTGTAGTTGTCGGTCTGGATCAGGACGTATCCCTGATGGCCCGCAAGCATCGGCCCCAGGACGATCCCGGCGATCAGCAGGATGAAGAGTAAAAGGACTTTTAGCATCATTACTCTCCCTGTGGCGCGCTTTCAGGCGCTGGTGCCGCCGCTGTGCCAGTCTGCTCGGCGGGAACGCCCGGCTGCGCCAGCAGGTTACGCACGCGCGTCTGCATCAGCTTCTCCAGAATCGGCTGGCTGGCCAGCTTATCCGGCACGTTCATGGTGATGTTCTGCTGGCTCAGCTTGTCGATATCTTCGAGGAACGCGGTCGTCGTCGCGTCATCAGTATTGTAATACGCACGTACCCACGTCGAGACGTTATCCAGCGCCTGCTTGTAGGTCTCTTCCTGATGGCGCGGCACGGCCTGCGCCGCGACCAGCAGCCGGGAACGGATGTTTTCGCGCAGGTAGATATCCTGATTTGGCGCCAGCAGCGGCACGGCGGTTTCATCGCGGCGACGGATGGTAATGAAGCTGTCCATAAAGTTCTGCCAGCTTTTCTGCAGGTTTATGCGCCATTCGCTCAGGGAGCTGGACAGCTCGGTACCGTCAGAGTCCATCGGGGAGTCGTCGTCGTTGTTATCCGCCAGCTGCAGATTATCTATTTGATTCGAAAGCTGGTTCACCTTGAGGATAATGCCGTCGTAATCCACCTGTGAAACAGCGGAGAGGCTGGCGATATCTTCGGTAATCGCACGGCGCGCGGTAATGAGGCTCGGGTCGTTCATGTCGGCCAGGCTCGCATCGGCGCTTTTCAGCAGCGCGGCGGCGGTGGTCACGTCCTGATCGCTCCACAGTTTACGCCCGGCGAGTTTAACGAGGAAATCGGCCTGCGAGAGCAGCCAGGTTTTGGCATCGGTGCCGGAAATCGTAGCGACTTTCTGCTGCACGTCGCCCAGCTGTTTGGTCAGCTCTTCCTGTTTGCTGTTCGCCTCGGCAAGCGCGGCGGCCTGCTGCTTAATCACCGCTTCCAGCTCGGTTTTCTGCGTTTCCTGGGCTTTTTGCAGGGCAGTGAGCTGATTCACCAGCGCATCGCTGGTGGCCGTCTGGTTGGAGCCCTGTTGCTTCACCAGACCATACAGGCCAACGCCTGCGGCCAGCGCAATGGCGATGGCAATCGCGCTCAGCGCGAGGCTGGTTTTGTTGCTGCCGTTTTTCTTCTCAGCGGTTTTCTCAGTCGTCGTCTCTGGCTGTGGCGTCGTCTCCACAGTCTCCCTGGTCTCTTCAACCACGGCGGAGGATTTTTCGTGTTCCGTCATTATGGCTTCCCATTTGAGAGTTATTGTAATGCGCGCAGCAGCGCATCGTTGTCGGCGTTATCAGCGATCCGAATATCCTGCCAGCCCAGTTCCCGGGCGAGGTTCGCCAGACGCTCACTGACGACCAGAAGCCGACAGCGGAGTAACCAGTTTTCGCGATACCAACGCGGTATCAGCGACCAAAGCTGTTGTAACATTTCACCGCTGGTAACCACTAGCGTATTAATGCCGCGCGCGTGCCAGCGCATCGCCTCTTCCGCGCCGTCGTAGTGTTTCGCACAGCGCTGGTAGCACTCGACAAACGTGACGTCAGCCCCGCGTTCGCGCAGCGTTTCGCCCAGCAGTTCGCGGCCACCGTTGCCGCGCAAAATAAGCGCGCGCTTTCCGGCAATAGTTTGTAATTCAGGTAATTGTAGCAAGACTTCGCTGATTTCCCGATCCAACGGGTAGCGAACGTCTGTTCCACTCACGGTATGTAGGGCCAGCGCGGTGGTTCTGCCGATAGCGAAGTAGCGCGGAGCGGTCGGCCAGCGTGTCCCCGCCTGTTGCAGCTGCGCGTGGGCAAATTCCACGGCATGCTGCGATAGCGCAAACAGCAGGTCGCCGTCCTGCAGGGTATTCATCTGGTCGGCGAGCGCAGAGAGCTCCCGACCGGGGGAGAATTCAATCAGCGGAAAACTCCAGGCCACCTGCCCCAGTGCGCGCAGACGGCTCACTAACTGCTCTCCTGCGGGAGAAGGGCGGGTGACAAGAATACTCATGCTGGGGGTTCTCCGTTATAGACCTCGGTCAGAATTTCACGCGCGCCGTTATTCAGCAACTCTTCCGCCAGCGACACGCCAAGCTGCTCGGCATCCTGCGGCTTGCCGCGACGTTCGCCGCGCACCATCTGCGAACCGTCCGGGGCGCCCACCAGCGCGCGCAGCCACAGTTCACCGTCTGTTAATTCAGCATAGCTGCCAATCGGCACCTGACACCCTCCTTCGAGGCGGGTGTTCATCGCCCGCTCGGCTTTTACGCGAATAGCGGTCTCGTCATGGTTCAGCGGGGCGAGCAGTTCGCGGGTGCGCGCATCGTCCAGACGGCACTCAATGCCGACGGCACCCTGGCCGACGGCCGGCAGCGACAGCTCTGGCGGCAGCGCCACGCGAATACGTTCCTCCAGCCCCAGGCGCTTCAGGCCAGCAACGGCAAGAATAATGGCATCGTAATCGCCGTTATCCAGCTTGCCCAGACGCGTGCCGACGTTACCGCGCAGCGAGCGGATGATAAGGTCAGGACGACGCTCTGCCAGCTGACACTGACGGCGTAAACTGGACGTGCCAACCACGCTACCTTCTGGCAGCGCGTCGAGGGAGTCATAGTGGTTAGAGACAAACGCATCGCGCGGATCTTCGCGCTCGCAGATGGTCACCAGCCCCAGCCCTTCCGGGAACTCGACGGGCACGTCCTTCATCGAATGAACGGCGATATCGGCGCGGTTCTCAAGCAATGCCAGTTCCAGCTCTTTGACAAACAGGCCCTTGCCGCCCACTTTCGCCAGTGGCGTATCCAGGATCACGTCACCGCGCGTGACCATCGGCACCAGCTCGACGCGCAATCCACTGTGGCAGGCTTCAAGGCGCTGCTTAACATAATGTGCCTGCCAGAGCGCGAGAGGGCTTTGGCGTGTGGCAATTCTCAAAACATTGTCTAACATGCTTGTTACCGTCATTATCAATCGCTAACCATCCTAACATTGTTGACTCTGGGATGGCAGTTTTACGGTTGATGAAGCGTGAGAGGGACAAGGCGGCGTATTCGTCAGCCGTAGCCGTATTCAGGAATTTACACGTACAGAACGGTGCTACACTTGTATGTAGCGCATCTTTCTTTACGGTCAACCGGCAAGGTGTTAAATTGATCACGTTTTAGACCATTTTTTCGTCGGTACCACCATAATGATAAGGGCGAAAAAAGGGTAACGGTTATCTTTTTGAAATACTGCGGGCTCGCTGTTATTCGTGTTTTGAATAGCTTACGACACCCGGAAACATCAGGCGATACGTCTTGTACCTCTATATTGAGACTCTGAAACAGAGACTGGATGCCATAAATCAACTGCGTGTGGATCGCGCGCTTGCTGCCATGGGCCCTGCTTTCCAGCAGGTGTACAGTCTGCTGCCGACATTATTGCACTATCACCATCCGCTGATGCCGGGCTACCTCGATGGTAACGTTCCCCAGGGCATTTGCCTCTTCACGCCTGATGAAACCCAACAGCATTATCTGAACGAACTGGAACTCTACCGCGGCATGCCGCCGCAGGAATCCCCGAAAGGTGAGCTGCCGATTACCGGCGTTTACTCGATGGGAAGTACCTCATCGGTAGGGCAGAGCTGTTCTTCAGACCTGGATATCTGGGTCTGCCATCAATCCTGGCTCGATAACGAAGAGCGCCAGCTGCTGCAGCGTAAATGTAGCCTGCTGGAGAGCTGGGCGGCGTCGCTCGGCGTGGAAGTGAGCTTCTTCCTGATTGATGAAAACCGTTTCCGTCATAACGAAAGCGGCAGTCTGGGTGGTGAAGACTGCGGCTCGACTCAGCACATCCTGTTGCTGGATGAATTTTACCGTACTGCCGTTCGTCTGGCCGGGAAGCGTATTCTGTGGAATATGGTCCCGTGCGAAGAAGAAGAGCATTACGACGACTACGTCATGTCGCTTTACGCGCAGGGCGTACTGACGCCAAACGAATGGCTGGATCTGGGCGGCCTCAGCTCCCTGTCCGCCGAAGAGTATTTTGGCGCAAGCCTCTGGCAGCTCTATAAGAGCATCGACTCACCGTATAAAGCGGTGCTGAAAACGCTGCTGCTGGAAGCCTATTCCTGGGAATACCCTACGCCGCGCCTGCTGGCGAAAGATATCAAGCAGCGTCTTCACGACGGGGAAATTGTCTCTTACGGGCTCGATGCCTACTGCATGATGCTGGAACGCGTTACCGAATACCTGAAAGCCATTGATGATTCCACGCGCCTTGACCTGGTGCGTCGATGTTTCTATCTCAAAGTTTGTGAAAAGCTGAGCCGCGAGCGCGCCTGTGTGGGCTGGCGTCGTGAAGTGGTCAGTCAGTTAGTGAAAGAGTGGGGATGGGACGAAGCGCGTCTGTCCATGCTCGATAACCGCGCCAACTGGAAGATCGATCAGGTGCGTGAAGCGCACAACGAACTGCTCGACGCGATGATGCAAAGCTATCGTAACCTGATCCGCTTTGCGCGCCGCAATAACCTCAGCGTGTCCGCCAGCCCGCAGGATATCGGTGTATTGACCCGTAAGCTGTACGCCGCGTTTGAAGCGCTGCCGGGCAAAGTGACCCTGGTTAACCCGCAGATTTCGCCTGACCTGTCTGAACCAAACCTGACCTTTATCTACGTGCCGCCGGGCCGCGCAAACCGCACCGGGTGGTATCTGTACAACCGTGCGCCAAGCATGGACTCCATCATCAGCCATCAGCCGCTGGAATATAACCGCTACCTGAACAAGCTGGTGGCGTGGGCCTGGTTTAACGGCCTGTTGACCTCGCGCACGCGCCTGTTTATCAAGGGCAACGAGGTCGTCGATTTAGCCAAGCTGCAGGAGATGGTTGCCGATGTTTCGCACCACTTCCCGCTGCGTCTGCCAGCGCCAACGCCAAAAGCGCTCTACAGCCCGTGCGAGATCCGCCATCTGGCGATTATCGTCAACCTGGAGTACGACCCGACGGCGGCCTTCCGCAATCAGGTGGTCCATTTTGACTTCCGCAAGCTGGACGTTTTCAGCTTTGGCGAGCAGCAAAACTGCCTGGTGGGCAGCGTAGACCTGCTGTACCGCAACTCGTGGAACGAAGTGCGTACCCTGCACTTCAACGGCGAGCAGGCGATGATCGAAGCGCTGAAAACCATTCTCGGCAAGATGCACCAGGACGCCGCGCCGCCGGACAGCGTCGAAGTGTTCTGCTACAGCCAGCACCTGCGCGGTTTAATTCGTACCCGCGTGCAGCAGCTGGTCTCCGAATGTATCGAACTGCGTCTCTCCAGTACCCGTCAGGAGACCGGACGCTTTAAAGCGCTGCGCGTCTCAGGCCAGACCTGGGGCCTGTTCTTCGAGCGTCTGAACGTGTCGGTCCAGAAGCTGGAAAACGCTATCGAGTTCTACGGCGCGATTTCGCACAACAAGCTGCACGGCCTGTCGGTTCAGGTGGAAACCAACCACGTCAAGCTGCCACAGGTAGTGGACGGCTTTGCGAGCGAAGGGATTATTCAGTTCTTCTTTGAAGAGTCGGGCGACGATGCCGGGTTCAACATCTACATTCTGGATGAGACCAACCGTGCCGAGGTGTATCACCACTGTGAAGGCAGCAAAGAGGAGCTGGTGCGCGACGTCAGCCGCTTCTACTCTTCCTCGCATGACCGTTTCACCTACGGCTCCAGCTTTATCAACTTCAACCTGCCGCAGTTCTACCAGATTGTGAATGTGGATGGGCGAGCGCAGGTGATCCCGTTCCGTACGCAGGCGATTGCCCCTGCCGTGCCTGCGAACCAGGATACCGCACCGCTGTTGCAGCAGTATTTTTCCTGAGGCTTTTCGCCGGGTGGCGGCTACGCCTTACCCGGCCTACGGTTCGAGCCGTTGTAGGCCCGGTAAGGCGTAGCCGCCACCGGGCAACAAAACTACCTGAAACTCACATCCTCACCCGCCTGCGCCGTCGCCGCCTGCTCCAGCAGATCCCAGAACGTTTCGCCGCTGCGGTCGCAAACCCACTCGTCACCCTTCAAATCAAAGTGATAGCCGCCCTGTTTGGCCGCCAGCCACACCTGGTGAAGCGGCTCCTGGCGGTTAATAATAATTTTGCTGCCGTTTTCGAAGCTCAGGGTCAGAATGCCGCCGTTGATTTCACAATCGATATCGCTGTCGCCGTCCCAGTCGTCGATACGTTCTTCGATGGTCATCCACAGGGTGTCGGCAAGGCGATGGAATTCACTGTCGTTCATGGTTTTGTTCCTGTTTTTCGTGATGGCGGCAGTATAACGCTAAATAATTCCCGTTGCAGGAAAGCGGCAAACTCTTGCTTTTGTGTCTTCTCCTGCGATGATAGAAACAGATTTGAACTTACGAGCAACTTTATAATGAAAAACGTCTTCCGAACGCTTGCCGTTCTCATCACGCTGTTTAGCCTGACCGGCTGTGGACTGAAGGGACCACTCTACTTCCCGCCAGCGGATAAAATCGCACCGCCGCCGACAAAACCGGTGAATAGCGGCATTGAGTCTTCCACGCCAAAGACTAACGATCGTGGCGACAACGGTGGCCCGACTCAGGTTAACCTCTGACGACAACGTTCTGTACCCGCGCAATGGAGCAAATGATGCAGTTCTCTAAAATGCATGGCCTTGGCAACGATTTTATGGTCGTCGACGCGGTAACGCAGAATGTGTTTTTCTCCCCGGAACTGATCCGTCGCCTGGCGGATCGGCACGTGGGCGTGGGGTTCGATCAGCTGCTGGTGGTTGAGCCGCCCTACGATCCCGACCTCGATTTCCACTACCGTATTTTTAACGCGGACGGCAGTGAGGTGAACCAGTGCGGCAACGGCGCGCGCTGTTTTGCCCGTTTTGTTCGCCTGAAAGGGCTGACCAACAAGCGCGATATCCGCGTCAGTACCGCTAATGGTCGTATGGTGCTCAGCGTTACCGACGATGAGCTGGTGCGCGTCAATATGGGCGAGCCTAACTTCGAGCCTTCCGCCGTGCCGTTTCGCGCAAACAAAGCGGAAAAGACCTATATTATGCGTGCGGCCGAGCAGACAGTATTGTGCGGCGTCGTCTCGATGGGTAACCCGCACTGCGTGATTCAGGTGGATGACGTGGAAACCGCGGCGGTCGAAACGCTCGGCCCGGTGCTGGAGAGCCACGAGCGGTTCCCGGAGCGCGCGAACATCGGCTTTATGCAGGTGGTGAAGTGTGAGCACATTCGCCTGCGGGTTTACGAGCGCGGCGCGGGCGAAACCCAGGCCTGCGGAAGCGGCGCCTGTGCGGCTGTCGCCGTTGGTATCTCTCAGGGGTTACTGGCGGAAGAGGTTCGCGTGGAGTTACCGGGCGGTCGGCTTGATATCGCCTGGAAAGGACCGGGTCATCCACTGTATATGACGGGCCCGGCGACACATGTTTATGACGGGTTTATCCATCTATGAAACAACCAGGGGAAGAACTGCAGGAAACAGTGACGGAACTGGACGACAGCGCTGTTGTTGATTATCTGCTGAACAATCCTGAGTTTTTTATTCGCAATGCACGCGTCGTCGAACAGATGCGCGTGCCGCATCCGGTTCGCGGGACCGTGTCGCTGGTCGAATGGCACATGGCGCGCTCGCGTAACCACATCAACCAGCTTGAAGAGAACATGACGCTGCTGATGGAGCAGGCCAGCACCAACGAAAGCCTGTTCTATCGCCTTCTGCACCTGCAGGCGCGTCTGGCGTCGGCGCACAGCCTCGAAGAGTTTCTCAGCCGCTTCCACCGCTGGGCGCGTGAGCTGGGGCTGGCGGGCGCAACGATTCGTCTGTTCCCTGACCGCTGGCGCATTGGCGCACCGTCGGGGTTTACCCATCTGGCGCTCAGCCGTCAGGCGTTTGAGCCGCTGCGCATTCAGCGCCTGGGCCATGAGCACCACTATCTGGGGCCGCTGAACGGGCCTGAGCTGCTGGTGGTGTTACCGGAAGCCAAAGCGATTGGCTCGGTGGCGATGTCGCTGATGGGGCGCGATGGCGACCTGGGGGTAATATTATTTACCAGCCGCGACGCGCACCACTATGAGCAGGGGCAAGCCACGCACCTGCTGCAGGAGATCGCCCTGATGCTGCCCGAGCTGCTGGAGCGCTGGATTGAACGCGTATGACGGACGGACTGCTCGCCACTGACGTCTCGCGCTTTCTGCGCTATCTGGGCGTTGAACGTCAGCTCAGCCCTATCACGCTGCTCAACTATCAGCGTCAGCTTGATGCCATCATCCAGATTGCCGAAGAAATCGGCCTGAAAAGCTGGCAACAATGTGACGCTGCCACGGTACGCGGGTTCGTCGTGCGTAGCCGTAAAAAAAATCTCAGCCCGGCGAGCCTGGCGCTTCGGCTCTCTGCGCTGCGCAGCTTCTTCGACTGGCTGGTCAGCCAGGGCGGCCTGAAAGCCAACCCGGCGAAAGGGATCGCCACGCCGAAAGCCCCGCGGCATCTGCCGAAAAATATCGACGTTGACGACGTAAACCGTCTGCTGGATATCGATCTGAACGATCCGCTGGCCGTGCGCGACCGCGCGATGCTGGAGGTGATGTACGGCGCGGGCCTGCGTCTCTCCGAACTGGTGAACCTCGACTTAAAGCATCTCGATCTGGAATCCGGCGAAGTGTGGGTGATGGGCAAGGGCAGCAAAGAGCGCCGCCTGCCGATTGGCCGTAACGCGGTTTCCTGGATTGAGCACTGGCTGGATCTGCGCGGCCTGTTTGGCGCGGAAGAGGATGCGCTGTTTTTATCAAAGCTCGGCAAGCGGATCTCCGCGCGTAACGTGCAGAAGCGCTTTGCGGAGTGGGGCATCAAGCAGGGGCTGAACAGCCACGTGCATCCACACAAGCTGCGCCACTCGTTTGCCACCCACATGCTGGAATCGAGCGGCGATCTGCGCGGCGTACAGGAACTGCTCGGCCACGCGAATCTGTCGACCACTCAAATCTACACCCACTTAGACTTCCAACACCTTGCCTCGGTGTATGACGCGGCGCATCCACGCGCCAAACGGGGGAAATAATGCGTTTTTACCGCCCACTCGGTCAGATTTCAGCCCTGACGTTTGACCTTGATGACACCCTTTATGACAACCGCGAGGTGATCCTGCGTACTGAGCAGGAGTCGCTGGCGTTTGTGCAAAATTACCATCCCGCGCTGAAAGCGATGCAGAATAAAGACTTCCAGCAGCTGCGCCAGTCCCTGCGGGAGACCGAGCCGGAGATTTACCACGACGTGACCGAATGGCGTCGCCGTGCGGTTGAGCAGGCGATGCTCAACGCTGGCCTGAGTGCGCAGGATGCGGCCATCGGTGCCGAAGCGTCCATGGAAAACTTTGCCAAATGGCGCAGCCGGATCGACGTGCCGCAGGAAACCCACGACACGCTGGCTAAGCTCGCTGAAAAGTGGCCGCTGGTGGCCATTACCAACGGCAACGCCCAGCCGGAGCTGTTTGGCCTCGGGGATTACTTCGAGTTCGTGCTGCGCGCGGGCCCGCACGGGCGCTCGAAGCCGTTCAGCGATATGTATCACCTTGCAGCGGAAAAACTGAATCTGCCGCTCGGTAACATACTTCACGTGGGCGACGACCTGACCACCGACGTGGCGGGTGCTATCCGCTGCGGCATGCAGGCCTGCTGGATCAAGCCAGAAAATGCGGAGCTGATGACCGCAGCCGACAGCCGTCTTCTGCCGCACGTGGAAATTTCACGGTTGGCATCCCTCACGACGCTGATATAATCACCAGTAATATTGTATAAATTACCAGGGTTTTGCAGTTGTAGGCCCGGTAAGCGAAGCGCCACCGGGCGTTTTGCTGTGTTCCTGAAGACTATGTGACGGTGCCAATGGACGTTTCTTACCTGCTCGACAGCCTTAATGACAAACAGCGTGACGCGGTTGCCGCCTCGCGCACCAACCTGCTGGTTCTGGCTGGGGCGGGCAGTGGTAAGACACGCGTGCTGGTTCACCGTATCGCCTGGCTGCAGAGCGTGGAAAACTGCTCACCGTACTCCATCATGGCGGTGACGTTTACCAACAAGGCGGCGGCGGAGATGCGCCACCGTATCGCCCAGCTGATGGGCACCAGCCAGGGCGGCATGTGGGTTGGCACCTTCCACGGCCTGGCGCACCGTCTGCTGCGCGCGCACCATATGGACGCCAACCTGCCGCAGGATTTCCAGATCCTCGACAGCGAAGACCAGCTCCGTCTGCTGAAGCGCCTGATCAAGGCGATGAACCTCGACGAGAAGCAGTGGCCGCCGCGTCAGGCGATGTGGTACATCAACGGTCAGAAAGACGAAGGCCTTCGCCCGCACCACATTCAGAGCTTCGGCAACCCGGTCGAGCAGACCTGGCAGAACGTCTATAAGGCCTATCAGGAAGCGTGCGATCGTGCCGGGCTGGTGGACTTTGCCGAACTGCTGCTGCGCGCCCACGAGCTGTGGCTGAACAAACCGCATATCCTGCAGCACTACCGCGAACGCTTCACCAATATCCTGGTGGACGAATTCCAGGATACCAACAACATCCAGTACGCGTGGATCCGCCTGCTGGCCGGTGATACCGGCAAGGTGATGATCGTGGGCGATGACGACCAGTCGATCTACGGCTGGCGCGGGGCGCAGGTGGAGAACATCCAGCGCTTCCTCAACGATTTCCCCGGCGCGGAAACCATCCGTCTGGAGCAGAACTACCGCTCAACCAGTAACATCCTGAGCGCGGCCAACGCCCTGATTGAGAACAACAACGGGCGTCTCGGCAAAAAGCTGTGGACCGACGGCGTCGACGGCGAACCAATCTCGATTTACTGCGCCTTCAACGAGCTCGATGAAGCCCGTTTCGTGGTGAACCGCATCAAAACCTGGCAGGACAATGGCGGCGCGCTGGAGCAGTGCGCCATTCTCTATCGCAGCAACGCCCAGTCGCGCGTGCTGGAAGAGGCGCTCCTGCAGGTGAGCATGCCGTACCGCATCTATGGCGGCATGCGCTTCTTCGAACGTCAGGAGATCAAGGATGCGCTCTCTTATCTGCGCCTGATCGCCAACCGCAACGACGACGCGGCGTTTGAGCGCGTGGTGAACACGCCGACCCGCGGGATTGGCGATCGTACGCTGGACGTGGTGCGACAGGCCTCGCGCGATCGCCAGCTGACGCTGTGGCAGGCGTGCCGCGAGCTGCTGCAGGAAAAAGCCCTCGCCGGACGTGCCGCCAGCGCATTACAGCGCTTCCTGGAATTGATTGACGCCCTGGCGCAGGAAACCGCCGACATGCCGCTGCACGTGCAGACCGACCGGGTGATCAAAGACTCGGGCCTGCGCACCATGTACGAGCAGGAAAAAGGCGAGAAGGGCCAGACCCGTATTGAGAACTTAGAGGAACTGGTCACGGCAACGCGCCAGTTCAGCTACAACGAAGAAGACGAAGACCTGATGCCGCTGCAGGCGTTCCTCTCTCACGCCGCGCTGGAAGCGGGTGAAGGGCAGGCGGACACCTGGCAGGACGCGGTTCAGCTGATGACCCTGCACTCCGCCAAAGGTCTGGAGTTCCCGCAGGTGTTTATCGTCGGCATGGAAGAGGGGATGTTCCCGAGCCAGATGTCGCTGGATGAAGGCGGACGTCTGGAGGAGGAGCGTCGTCTGGCCTACGTCGGCGTCACTCGCGCCATGCAAAAGCTGACGCTGACCTACGCGGAAACCCGCCGTCTGTACGGCAAAGAGGTCTACCACCGTCCGTCGCGCTTCATCGGCGAACTGCCGGAAGAGTGCGTGGAAGAGGTGCGTCTGCGTGCCAGCATCAGCCGCCCGGTTAGCCATCCGCGTATGGGCTCGCCGATCTCTGAAACTGACACCGGCTACAAGCTGGGCCAGCGCGTGCGTCACTCGAAGTTTGGTGAAGGCACCATTGTGAATCTGGAAGGTAGCGGCGAGCACAGCCGCCTGCAGGTCGCGTTCCAGGGCCAGGGGATCAAATGGCTGGTGGCCGCTTACGCGAAGCTGGAAACGGTGTAACTTTCAGAAAAATATCATTATTTTGTAATAATCTGCTAGCCTTATACGTTGAAGGTCAATTAATGCCCTTCAGCGTTCCGTTGCGTGTTGACGCCGCAGTTACTGCTGGCGTAACATGCGCGCACGATTACGCTAAGAGGACATTCGCCTTGGACACACCCAGTAGATACTGGCTCATTTCCCTGTCATCCAGGAACAACTCCTAAGGCTATCTCCTCTTGCTGATGGCCTTAGTGGTTGTCAGCGACTGCATTATTCCCGTCGCGCTGAGTCAGGCTGTTTAATGGTCTGAAACCCAATTTGTTTCTGTGTGCCCACCGAACTGTCCGATATTTTTTGCATTGGGAGTCCCGGTCATGTTGAGCGCATTTCAACTCGAAAATAACCGACTGACTCGGCTTGAAGCCGAAGAGTCACAGCCCCTCGTTGATGCCGTATGGGTGGATCTGGTCGAGCCGGACGACGATGAGCGCCTTCGCGTACAATCAGAGCTGGGGCAAAGCCTGGCAACCCGTCCAGAACTGGAAGACATCGAAGCCTCTGCGCGTTTCTTTGAAGATGAAGATGGCCTGCATATTCACTCCTTCTTCTTCTTTGAAGATGCGGAAGACCACGCGGGTAACTCCACCGTGGCGTTTACCATTCGCGACGGCCGTCTGTTTACTCTGCGCGAGCGCGAACTGCCGGCATTTCGTCTCTACCGCATGCGCGCCCGCAGCCAGGCGATGGTGGACGGCAACGCCTACGAGCTGCTGCTCGATTTGTTTGAAACCAAAATTGAACAGCTGGCGGACGAAATTGAAAACATCTACAGCGACCTGGAAAAGCTGAGCCGCGTGATCATGGAAGGCCATCAGGGCGATGAGTACGACGAAGCGTTGTCTACGCTGGCAGAGCTGGAAGATATCGGCTGGAAGGTGCGTTTGTGTCTGATGGATACCCAGCGCGCGCTGAACTTCCTGGTGCGCAAGGCGCGTCTGCCGGGCGGTCAGCTGGAGCAGGCGCGTGAGATTTTACGCGATATCGAATCCCTGCTGCCACACAACGAATCCCTGTTCCAGAAGGTGAACTTCCTGATGCAGGCGGCGATGGGCTTTATCAACATCGAGCAGAACCGCATTATCAAGATCTTCTCGGTGGTGTCCGTGGTGTTCCTGCCGCCTACGCTGGTGGCATCCAGCTATGGGATGAACTTTGAGTTTATGCCGGAGCTGAAGTGGAGCTTTGGCTACCCGGGGGCGATTATCTTTATGATCCTCGCGGGGCTGGCGCCGTATCTCTATTTCAAGCGTCGGAACTGGCTGTAAAGATCTGGCGGGTGGCGCTGCGCTTACCCGCCCTGCAAAATACCTACATTCCTCTGCGGGTTCTGCGCTGGGTATAAATCGCATCGGCGACGAAAATCGCCAGCGCCACCCAGATAAAGGCGAAGGTCACCATCTTATCCGCACCCGGCACTTCGCCGTAAAACACCACCGCCAGCAGGAACATCAGCGTCGGGCCAATGTACTGGAAGAAGCCCAGCGTGGAGAGACGCAGGCGCGTTGCTGCACCGGTGAAGCACAGCAGAGGAATGGTGGTCACCACGCCTGCCGCCATCAGCATCAGGTTCAGCGACCATGGGTTGTTGCCCATATGGCTGGTCGCACTGTCGGCAATACCGAACAGATAGATCGCCGCCACCGGCAGCAGCCACAGGGTTTCAAACAGCATCCCGGTTTGGGCTTCCACCGCTATTTTCTTACGTACCAGGCCGTAGAAGGCAAAGCTGAACGCCAGGCCGAGGGCAATAATTGGCAGCGAGCCGAAGGTCCACAGCTGCACCAGTACGCCGCAGAAGGCCAGAATTACCGCCACCCACTGCATCCGGCGGAAGCGTTCGCCGAGGAAAATCATCCCCAGCACGATGTTCACCAGCGGGTTAATGAAGTACCCCAGGCTCGCTTCAAGCATGTGATGGTTATTCACCGCCCAGATGAACAGCAGCCAGTTGCCGCCGATCAGCACCGCAGAAAGCGCCAGCAGGAAGACCTTTTTAGGGGTTTGCAGCAGCGTTTTAACGCCGGACCACTGACGGCTGATGCTCATCAGCGCGATCATGAAGAAGAACGACCAGATGACGCGGTGAGTGAGGATCTCGTCGGCCGGTACATAGGCGATAAATTTGAAGTACGCCGGTGCGATACCCCAAATAAAATAAGCGGCAAGGGCGAGTAAAACGCCCTGCCGCGTCTGTTTAGCATCCATCGGGAAAATCCGTTACAAAAAAGTGAATCAATTTTACCCGATTTTGCCGCCTCAACCCACCATATAAGTGGCGGTTGCGCTGGCGATATAAACCTGTTCTTCGTTATGCAGCTCAACGCGCGCCACGGCAACTTTATTTCCGGCACGCAGCAGGCTGCTGGTGCAGGTAAAGCGGTTTCCGCGCCCCGGTCGAAGATAGTCGACGCGTAAATCAATGGTGCCCATGCGCGCCAGGCGCTGGCGGAGTTCATCTTCGTTGATGGTGTCATGCCGCGTCAGCGTACTGCCCACGCAGACCAGACCCGCCGCCACGTCCAGCGCGGAAGCAATCACCCCGCCGTGTAAAATACTTTGCGCCCAGTTACCCACCATCATCGGCTGGTTGTTGAAGCTCAGCTGGGCAAACTCTTTCTCGTAACGCTCCAGCTCCAGTCCCAGCGCACGGTTAAACGGCATATGGTAAACAAAAATCTCGCCCACGAGTTTTAACACTTCTTCGGCGGTAAGCATGGCTGACATGAGGCATTACATCCTTATTGTTAATGAAATGTTGATTTTATGCCTCAGCAATAAGGAATTCCACTTTCAGAAACGAGGATGCAGCAGTTATCGCAGAAGTCTGTAGAATGTTCGCCTCATAACTATTCAGGTAATCTTACTCTTTGCAGGAGAACACCACCGATGCGGACGTATCTGGCCTGGTTACTGGCGGCGGTTGCGCTGCCCCTCACAGCATATGCGCAGGAAGCGACGATTAAAGAAGTCCATGATCAACCTGCCGTTAAGGGCAGCATCATCGCCAATATGCTGCAGGAGCATGACAATCCATTCACGCTCTACCCGTACGACACCAACTACGTGATTTACACCCAGACCAGCGACCTCAACAAAGAGGCGATAAGTTCTTATAACTGGTCCGATAATGCGCGTAAGGATGAGGTGAAGTACCAGCTCAGCCTGGCATTCCCGTTCTGGCGCGGCATTCTGGGGCCGAACTCGGTGTTCGGTGCGTCTTATACGCAGAAATCCTGGTGGCAGCTCTCAAACAGCGGGGAATCTTCTCCGTTCCGCGAAACCAACTATGAGCCGCAGCTTTTCCTCGGCTTCGCAACGGACTACGAATTTGCTGGCTGGACGCTGCGCGACGTTGAAGTCGGCTTTAACCACGACTCCAATGGCCGCTCCGACCCAACCTCGCGCAGCTGGAACCGTGCCTACACGCGCCTGATGGCGCAGAACGGCAATTTGATGGTGGAAGTGAAGCCGTGGTTTGTTGTGGGTGACACCGACGATAACCCGGATATCACCAAATACATGGGCTACTATCAGCTTAAAGTGGGCTATCAGTTAGGTGAAGCCGTGCTGAGCGCGAAAGGCCAGTACAACTGGAACACCGGCTACGGCGGCGCAGAGCTTGGCCTGAGCTACCCGGTGACGAAGCACGTGCGTCTCTACACGCAGGTGTACAGCGGTTACGGCGAGTCGCTGATCGACTACAACTTCAACCAGACCCGCGTGGGCGTGGGCGTTATGCTGAACGATATTTTCTAAGCTGCTCGAATGTTTTTGCGTTAAACGTTGAAGTTTCTCTCTCAGGCGCTGAAAATAGCGCCTGTTTCATTTCTGGCATATGGGGTTAACGTGGCGCAGGCGGAAGTATTGAATCAGGAGTCGCTGGCTAAACAGGTTTTGCATGAAACCTTTGGCTACCAGCAGTTCCGCCCCGGCCAGGAAACCATCATTGAAACCGTGCTGGAAGGCCGGGACTGTCTGGTAGTGATGCCGACCGGCGGCGGGAAATCTCTCTGCTATCAGGTGCCCGCGCTGGTGCTGAACGGCCTGACGGTCGTGGTATCTCCCCTTATTTCTCTGATGAAAGACCAGGTGGATCAGCTGCTCGCCAACGGCGTGGCGGCGGCCTGCCTGAACTCGACGCAAACCCGGGAGCAGCAGCAAGAGGTGATGGCCGGGTGCCGCACCGGGCAGATCCGCCTGCTGTATATCGCCCCCGAGCGCCTGATGCTGGATAACTTCCTTGATCACCTGGCGCACTGGAATCCGGTCCTGCTGGCGGTGGATGAAGCGCACTGTATCTCTCAGTGGGGACACGATTTCCGCCCGGAATACGCCGCGCTCGGCCAGCTGCGTCAGCGCTTCCCTGAACTGCCGTTTATGGCGCTTACCGCCACGGCGGACGACACCACGCGTCTGGATATCGTTCGCCTGCTGGGGCTGAACGACCCGTATATTCAGGTCAGCAGCTTCGATCGGCCGAACATCCGCTACATGCTGATGGAAAAATTCAAGCCGCTGGATCAGCTCCTGCGCTACGTCCAGGAGCAGCGCGGCAAGTCCGGCATTATCTACTGCAACAGCCGCGCGAAGGTGGAAGACACCGCCGCGCGTCTGCAAAACCGCGGCTTTAGCGCCGCCGCGTATCACGCCGGGTTAGAGAACCACATCCGCGCCGACGTGCAGGAGAAATTCCAGCGCGATGATCTGCAAATCGTCGTCGCGACGGTGGCGTTCGGGATGGGCATCAACAAGCCGAACGTGCGCTTTGTGGTGCACTTCGACATTCCGCGCAATATCGAATCCTACTATCAGGAAACCGGCCGCGCCGGGCGTGACGGCCTGCCGGCGGAGGCGATGCTGTTTTACGATCCGGCGGATATGGCGTGGCTGCGCCGCTGTCTGGAAGAGAAACCGCAGGGACAGCTGCAGGATATCGAACGCCACAAGCTCAACGCGATGGGTGCCTTCGCGGAAGCGCAAACCTGCCGCCGTCTGGTGCTGCTCAACTACTTTGGTGAAGGGCGACAGGAGCCGTGCGGCAACTGCGATATCTGCCTCGATCCGCCGAAGCAATACGATGGCCTGATGGACGCGCGCAAAGCGCTCTCGACCATTTACCGCGTGAACCAGCGCTTCGGGATGGGCTACGTGGTGGAAGTGCTGCGCGGCGCGAATAACCAGCGTATCCGCGACATGGGTCACGACAAGCTGCCGGTTTACGGCATCGGTAAAGACCAGAGCCACGAGCACTGGGTCAGCATCATTCGCCAGTTGATCCACCTCGGCTTTGCCACGCAGAATATTGCTCAGCACTCCGCGCTTCAGCTTACGGAGGCCGCGCGTCCGGTGCTGCGCGGTGACGTTGAACTCAAGCTCGCCGTGCCGCGCGTCATTGCCCTCAAGCCGCGGGTGATGCAGAAATCCTACGGCGGTAACTACGACCGCAAGCTGTTTGCCAAACTGCGCAAGCTGCGTAAAGCCATTGCCGATGAAGAGAACATCCCGCCGTACGTGGTGTTCAACGACGCGACGCTGATTGAGATGGCCGAGCAGATGCCGCTCAGCGCCAGCGAAATGCTCAGCGTTAACGGCGTGGGAACACGTAAGCTCGAGCGCTTCGGGAAAGAGTTTATGGCGCTCATCCGCTCTCACGCCGATGGTGATGACGAGGAGTAGTCAGCCGGCCAAAAAAGTGCCAGGATGATGACTCACTACATTATTTTCCCGCGAGCTAATTATGTTAATGCTATTTCTCACCGTGGCATTAGTGCACATCGTTGCGCTGATGAGCCCTGGCCCTGACTTTTTCTTCGTGTCACAAACGGCCGTCAGCCGCTCCCGCAAAGAGGCGATGATGGGCGTGCTCGGTATTACCATGGGCGTTATGGTCTGGGCGGCGGTCGCGCTGCTCGGTCTGAACCTGATCCTGGCGAAGATGGCCTGGCTGCATAACATCATTATGGTCGGTGGCGGGCTGTATCTGTGCTGGATGGGCTACCAGATGCTGCGCGGGGCATTAAAGAAAGAAGAGAAAAAACCGGAAGAGCCCAAGGTGGAGCTGGCAACGGGCGGCCGCAGCTTTGTGAAAGGGCTGCTGACCAACTTGGCGAACCCGAAAGCGATTATCTATTTCGGCTCCGTATTCTCGCTGTTTGTGGGCGACAGCGTCGGCGCGGGCGCGCGCTGGGGGATCTTCCTGCTGATTGTCGTTGAGACCTTCGCCTGGTTTACCATCGTGGCCAGCCTGTTCGCCTTACCGGCGATGCGCCGCGGCTACCAGCGCATCGCGAAGTGGATCGACGGCTTCGCCGGCGCGCTGTTCGCCGGCTTCGGCATTCATCTCATCATCTCTCGCTAAGCATGACGCGCTGACGCAAGCAGCGCGCCCACCAGCATAAACAGCGAACCAAAGACTTTATTCAGGGCCTTCATCTGCTTAGGCCCTTTAATCCACGCCGCTATCCGCTGCGCCAGCGTCGCGTAACCAATCATCACGATAATATCGACGATAATGGTGGTCGCGCCCAGCACCACGTACTGCATCACCTGGGGCTGATGCGGCACGATAAACTGCGGGAACAGGGCGGCGAGGAACACAATGCTTTTCGGGTTCGTCAGGTTCACAAACACCGCGCGCTTAAACAGGTGACCGCGCGTTTGCGTCCGGGAGAGCGTATTCAGGTCAATCGAGCCTGCCGCGCGCCACTGCTGAATGCCCAGCCAAATCAGATACGCCGCACCGGCCCATTTCAGCACCTCAAAGGCCAGCACCGAGCGGGAGAACAGCGTCCCCAGACCAATCCCGACCAGCACAATGTGAATGCCCAGCCCGGTCTGCAAACCGGCAATCGACGCCGCCGCACCGCGGTAGCCGTGGTTGATGGAGGTGGTCATGGTGTTAATAGCCCCCGAGCCGGGTGAAAGGCTGAGGATTATGGATGTCAGCAGGTAGGCGAACCACCACTCGAAGGTCATTTGAAACTCCCGAACCGTCTATTTTTATGCCACAATACGCTATTATTGCGTCATTTTGTGACCAGTGACGAAAAAAACGATATTCCCTGGATTACGTGAGTGGAAACCCAATGTTTCAGCAGAAAAAGGACTGGGAAACACGAGAAAACGCTTTTGCTGCTTTCTCTATGGGGCCGCTGACCGATTTCTGGCGGCAGCGTGAGGAAGATGAGTTTACGGGCGTCGGGGGCATCCCGGTGCGCTTCGTTCGTTTCCGCAATGTAAAAAATGACCGGGTGATTGTCGTCTGCCCCGGACGTATCGAAAGCTACGTCAAATATGCCGAACTGGCCTACGACCTGGTCCATATGGGGTTCGACGTGCTGATCATCGACCACCGTGGACAGGGGTTGTCCGGTCGTATGCTGCCGGATACGCACCGTGGGCACGTGGATAACTTCAGCGATTACGTCGACGATTTTGCCGCGTTCTGGCAGCAGGAAGTGCAGCCTGGCCCCTGGCGCAAGCGATATATCCTTGCGCACTCCATGGGCGGCGCCATTTCGACGCTGTTTTTGCAGCGGTATGAGCACCAGTGCGACGCCATTGCGCTCACCGCGCCGATGTACGGTATTGTCATTCGTTTTCCCGACTGGATGGTGCGCCATCTTCTCGACTGGGCTGAGGGCCATCAGCGCATTCGTGAAGGCTATGCCATCGGAACCGGACGCTGGCGCGCATTGCCGTTCGCCATCAACGTTCTGACCCACAGTCGGCAGCGCTATCGCCGCAACCTGCGCTTTTATGCCGATGAACCGCGCTTGCGCGTTGGCGGCCCCACCTGGCACTGGGTGCGGGAAGGTATTCATGCCGGTGAGCAGGTGCTGGCGGGCGTAGGCGATGATGACACGCCGACGCTTCTGATTCAGGCGGAGGAAGAGCGTGTGGTGGATAACCGCATGCATGACCGCTATTGTGAACTGCGCGCTGCAGCCGGTCACCCTTGTGAAGGGGGTAAACCGCTGGTCATCAACGGTGCGTACCATGAGATCCTTTTTGAAAAGGACGCTATGCGCTCAGTCGCGCTCAACGCCATTGTTGATTTTTTCAACAGGCATAATTGATTATTGTTTTCCACCAGAGGTTGAAATCCCTATGTATCAGGTTGTTGCATCTGATTTAGATGGCACGCTGCTTTCCCCCGACCACACCCTGTCGCCTTACGCGAAAGAGACCTTAAAACTCCTGACTGCCCGTGGCGTGAACTTTGTGTTCGCCACCGGGCGCCACCACGTGGACGTGGGGCAGATCCGCGATAACCTGGAGATCAAATCGTACATGATCACCTCCAACGGTGCTCGCGTACACGACACGGACGGCAACCTGATCTTCACCCACAATCTGGATCGCGATATTGCCGCCGATCTGTTCGGCGTGGTTCATAACAACCCAGATATCGTCACCAACGTTTACCGCGACGACGAATGGTTCATGAACCGCCACCGCCCGGATGAGATGCGCTTTTTCAAGGAAGCCGTATTCCAGTACTCACTGTACGAGCCTGGCCTGCTGGATCCAGAAGGGATCAGCAAGGTGTTCTTTACCTGTGAAAGCCACGAAGAGCTGCTGCCGCTGGAGCAGGCGATCAACGCCCGCTGGGGCGATCGCGTGAACGTGAGCTTCTCCACGCTGACCTGTCTGGAAGTAATGGCGGGGGGCGTCTCCAAAGGTCACGCGCTTGAAGCGGTAGCAAAACGTCTGGGCTTTGAGCTGAAAGACTGCATCGCCTTCGGCGACGGCATGAACGACGCCGAAATGCTCTCCATGGCGGGCAAAGGCTGCATCATGGAAAACGCCCACCAGCGCCTGAAGGATCTGCACCCGGAGCTGGAAGTCATCGGCACCAACGCAGACAACGCGGTTCCGAAGTATCTGCGCAAACTGTTCCTTGAATAATCTTCATTCGATTATTTATTGCTCAGTTGTCAACTGAAGAGTTCGCTACAATGCCTCTCCTTCTTTCTGAGAGACAAGCATTGTGGCGCTACTCATTATCACCACTATCCTGTGGGCCTTCTCCTTTAGCCTGATTGGCGAATACCTTGCCGGTTTGGTCGACAGCTACTTTTCGGTGCTGATGCGCGTGGGGCTGGCGGCGCTGGTATTCCTGCCGTTCCTGCGCACCCGCGGGCAATCGCTGAAAACCATTCTGCTGTATATGCTGGTGGGAGCGATGCAGCTCGGCATCATGTACCTGTTCAGCTTCCGGGCCTACGTCTACCTTTCCGTCTCCGAATTCCTGCTGTTCACCGTGCTGACGCCGCTCTACATCACGCTGATCTACGATCTGCTCAGCAGGCGCCGTCTGCGCTGGGGATACCTGCTGAGCGCCGCGCTGGCGGTGGTGGGGGCGGCGATCATTCGCTACGACAAGGTGAGCGATCACTTCTGGACCGGGCTGATGTTCGTCCAGCTTGCCAACATCAGTTTCGCCATCGGCATGGTGGGCTACAAGCGCCTGATGGAAACCCGCCCGATGCCGCAACATAACGCGTTTGCGTGGTTCTACATGGGCGCGGCGATCGTCGCGGTGGCGGCGTGGTTTATGCTCGGCAACCCGCAAAAGCTGCCGACCACCACCGTACAGTGGGGCGTTCTGGTCTGGCTGGGCGTGGTGGCGTCGGGGCTGGGCTACTTTATGTGGAACTACGGCGCTACCCAGGTCGACGCCGGGACGCTGGGGATCATGAACAACGTGCACGTACCGGCGGGGCTGCTGGTGAACCTCGCCATCTGGCAGGAACAGCCGCACTGGCCGAGCTTCCTTATTGGGGGAGCGGTGATCCTGGCTTCACTGTGGGTCCATCGCCGCTGGGTCGCTCCGCGCTCCGCACAAACGGAAGGTGGTCGCACGCGTGGTTCCGCGCTGAGCGAATAAACGCCTCCGTAACCGGCTGACGCTGCTCGCCATCGCGCACGGCGGCGTACAGCCGGCTCCACAGTCCTTCCCCCAGGGTTTTGGTGACTACCAGTCCCTGACGCTCAAAACTCTCCACCACCCAGTGCGGCAGCGCCGCAATACCCATGCTGGCTGCCACCATCTGAATCAACAGCAGGGTGTTATCCACGCTTTTCAGCTGCGGGCTAATGCCTGCTGGTTGCAGGAAGTGACGCCAGATATCCAGGCGACTGCGCTGGACCGGGTAAATCAGCAGCGTTTCCGTTGCCAGCTCTTCCGGCGTGATGCGCGTTTTGGCAGCCAGAGGATGATCCGGCGCCAGTACCAGGCGCACTTCAAAATCAAACATCGGCGAATAGTGCAGGCCGCTGCGCGGCAGTATGTCAGAGGTCATCACCAGATCCAGCTCGCCCTGCTGCAGCGACGGCTGCGGGTCAAAGGTCACGCCGGATTTGAAGTCCATCTCCACCTGCGGCCACTTCTGACGAAAGTTCTCAAGCGCGGGGGTCAGCCACTGAATACAGCTGTGGCACTCAATGGCGATGCGCAGTTTCGTCTGCTGTGGCTCGTTACAGGACTGCAGCGCGCTGGCGATCTGCGGCAGTACCTGATTCGCCAGCTGCAGCAGAATTTCCCCCTGCGGCGTAAAGCGCAGAGGCTGGCTTTTGCGCACAAAAAGACGGAAGCCGAGGCGTTGCTCCAGATCGCTGAACTGGTGAGAAAGGGCGGACTGCGTCTGGTGCAGCGTGGCCGCAGCCGCCGCGAGCGAACCGCAGTTCCGCAACGCTTGTAGCGTTTTCAGGTGTTTAATCTCGATCATGAAAGTCCTTCACTTCGCCATGAACATTTTGCGCTTGAGGAATATACAGTACCTGCCAATTATAGAAGTGTAAACATCTGGACGTCTAAATAACGAATTTCACAAGGGGCATACCATGACAATCCGCAATCACACTCTCGGTTTTCCTCGCGTTGGTCTGCGTCGCGAGCTGAAAAAAGCGCAAGAAAGCTACTGGGCAGGCAACGCCACCCGTGAAGAACTGCTGGCGGTGGGGCGCGAGCTGCGTGCCCGTCACTGGGATCAGCAAAAGCAGGCGGGCATTGACCTGCTGCCGGTGGGCGATTTCGCCTGGTACGACCATGTTCTGACGACCAGCCTGCTGCTGGGCAACGTGCCGGCTCGTCATCAGAACAAAGATGGATCGGTAGATATCGATACCCTGTTCCGCATCGGCCGTGGCCGTGCGCCAACGGGTGAGCCAGCGGCAGCGGCGGAAATGACCAAGTGGTTTAACACCAACTATCACTATATGGTGCCGGAGTTCGTGAAAGGTCAGCAGTTTAAGCTGACCTGGACGCAGCTTCTGGACGAAGTGGATGAAGCGCTGGCGCTGGGCCACCAGGTGAAGCCCGTCTTGCTGGGGCCGGTAACCTACCTGTGGCTGGGTAAAGTGAAGGGCGAGCAGTTTGACCGCCTCAGCCTGCTGAACGATATTCTGCCGGTCTACAAACAGGTGCTGATTGAGCTGGGCAAGCGCGGCATTCAGTGGGTACAAATCGACGAACCCGCGCTGGTGCTGGAGCTGCCGCAGGAGTGGCTCGATGCCTTTAAACTGGCGTATGACGCGCTTACCGGTCAGGTGAAGCTACTGCTGACCACCTATTTTGAAGGCGTGACGCCGAACCTGAAGACCATTATCGCGCTGCCGGTTCAGGGCCTGCACGTTGACCTGGTTCACGGTAAGGACGATGTGGCGCTGCTGCACAAGCGCCTGCCTGCAGACTGGCTGCTTTCTGCTGGTCTGGTCAACGGTCGTAACGTCTGGCGTGCCGATCTGACCGAGAAATACGCACAAATCAAGGACATCGTCGGCAAACGTGAACTGTGGGTGGCCTCTTCCTGCTCCCTGCTGCACAGTCCGATCGATCTCAGCGTGGAGACCCGCCTCGACCCTGAAGTGAAAAGCTGGTTTGCCTTCGCCCTGCAAAAATGTGAAGAGCTGACGCTGCTGCGCGACGCCCTGAACAGCGGCGACACGGCGGCGATTGCCGACTGGAGCGCCCCGATTCAGGCGCGTAGTCACTCGGCTCGCGTGCACAACCCGGCGGTAGAAAAACGTCTGGCGGCCATCACCGCCCAGGACAGCCAGCGCCAGAGCCCGTATGAAGTGCGCGCCGAAGCCCAGCGCGCCCGCTTCAACCTTCCCGCATGGCCGACCACGACGATCGGCTCCTTCCCGCAGACGACGGAGATCCGCGGCCTGCGCCTGGACTTCAAAAAGGGCAATCTGGATGCGAATCACTACCGCACCGGCATCGCGGAACACATCAAGCAGGCGATTATCGAGCAGGAACGCCTGGGGCTGGACGTGCTGGTGCACGGCGAGGCCGAGCGTAACGACATGGTAGAATACTTCGGTGAACACCTGGACGGCTTCGTCTTTACTCAGAACGGCTGGGTGCAGAGCTACGGCTCCCGCTGCGTGAAGCCGCCGGTGGTCATCGGTGACGTCAGCCGTCCAGAACCGATCACCGTTGAATGGGCGAAGTACGCCCAGTCCCTGACGGATAAGCCTGTGAAAGGGATGCTGACCGGCCCGGTGACCATTCTCTGCTGGTCGTTCCCGCGTGAAGACGTGACCCGTGAAACCATCGCCAAACAGATCGCCCTGGCGCTGCGTGATGAAGTGGCGGATCTGGAAGCGGCGGGCATTGGCATCATCCAGATTGACGAACCGGCGCTGCGCGAAGGTTTGCCGCTGCGCCGCAGCGACTGGGATGCCTACCTGCAGTGGGGCGTGGAAGCGTTCCGCATCAACGCCGCGGTGGCGAAGGACGACACCCAGATCCACACCCACATGTGTTACTGCGAATTTAACGACATCATGGATTCGATTGCCGCGCTGGATGCTGACGTCATCACCATCGAGACCTCGCGTTCAGATATGGAGCTGCTGGAGTCGTTTAAGGAGTTCGACTATCCGAACGAAATCGGACCGGGCGTGTACGACATTCACTCTCCGAACGTCCCGAGCGTGGAGTGGATTGAGGCGCTGCTGAAAAAAGCCGCTCAGCGCATTCCGGCGCAACGTTTGTGGGTGAACCCGGACTGCGGGCTGAAAACCCGCGGCTGGCCGGAGACGCGTGCGGCGCTCGCCAACATGGTGAAGGCGGCGCAGAATTTGCGTCAGGCTTGATAACGAGCAGGCCCGGTAAGGCGTAGCCGCCACCGGGCTTTTTTTACGCTTTTTTCCCGCCGTACTGGCTAAACCACGCCAGCATTCTCTGCCAGCCATCTTTCGCGGATTCCGCGTGATAGCTCGGACGATAATCGGCGTTAAACGCGTGTCCGGCATCCGGATACACCACAATCTCCGCCTTGGCATTCGCCGCGCGTAGCGCATGACGCATGGTCTCGACGGTATCAAGCGGGATGCCGGTATCCTGACCACCATACAGCCCTAATACGGGCGCATTCAGATCCGTTGCGATATCAACAGGCTGCTTCGGTGAATTCAGCGTTTTTTCGCCCACCAGTTTGCCGTACCAGGCCACAGCAGCTTTCAGTTGCGGGTTATGCGCGGCATACAGCCAGCTAATGCGCCCGCCCCAGCAGAAGCCGGTCACCATCAGACGGTGCGGGTCACCGCCGTTGCGCGCCGCCCAGCTGGCAACGTGGTCGAGATCGGCCAGCACCTGCGCATCTGGCACTTTGCTCACCAGGTTACTGAACAGCGTCGGGATATCACTGTAGTCATTGGGATCGCCCTGACGGAAGTAGAGCTCTGGCGCAACGGCCAGATATCCTTCAAGTGCCAGGCGGCGGCAGATATCGCGGATATGTTCGTGAACGCCGAAAATCTCCTGAACCACTATCACGATGGGCAGCGGGCCGTCTGCCGACCTGGGGCGCGCGTGATAAGCAGGCATATTCTCCCCCTGCGAGGGGATGGAGGTCTCGCCCGCAGTAATGGCGTCTTCTGAGGTTGAGACGATGGTTGAAGCATGCGGAGCCGCAGCAGGTGCAAATCCGGTTTTTTCAGTCATGGCATTCTCCGTACCAATGAGTTAGCGCAAAGGTAAATATAGACACCAGGTTAACAACCCACAGTGCCTTAAACGGTCTATCTTTTGTGCAGCACCCGACGATATAACTTGTTAATGTGATGTGAATCACTCTTTGGTGGAAATTCAATGCAATCATTTTCATTCATGGTGAGATGCGTCACGAAATTATGCTTACCGCTTCTGTAAAGTACCGTTTTACTTCTTCTGACTAACCGACCCACAGAGGAGTCACCTATGTCTAAGTCTGATGTTTTTCATCTCGGCCTCACTAAAAACGATTTACAAGGGGCTACGCTCGCTATCGTCCCTGGCGATCCAGAGCGTGTGGAAAAGATCGCCGCGCTGATGGATAAGCCGGTCAAGCTGGCTGCCCATCGTGAATTCACCACCTGGCGCGCAGAGCTGGATGGCAAAGCGGTGATTGTGTGCTCTACCGGTATCGGTGGCCCGTCTACCTCTATCGCCGTGGAAGAGCTGGCGCAGCTGGGCATTCGTACTTTCCTGCGTATCGGTACCACCGGCGCGATTCAGCCGCACATCAACGTCGGCGACGTGCTGGTGACGACCGCATCCGTGCGTCTGGATGGCGCAAGTCTGCATTTTGCGCCGATGGAATTCCCGGCAGTGGCAGATTTCGAATGCACCACCGCGCTGGTTGAAGCGGCGAAATCCGTGGGCGCAACCACTCACGTAGGCGTAACTGCCTCTTCTGATACCTTCTACCCGGGCCAGGAGCGTTACGACACCTTCTCTGGTCGCGTGGTGAGCCGCTTCAAAGGCTCAATGGAAGAGTGGCAGTCTATGGGCGTGATGAACTACGAGATGGAATCCGCAACGCTGCTGACCATGTGCGCAAGCCAGGGTCTGCGTGCCGGTATGGTGGCGGGCGTTATCGTCAACCGCACCCAGCAGGAGATCCCGAACGCCGAAACCATGAAGCAGACCGAAAGTCACGCGGTGAAAATCGTGGTGGAAGCGGCTCGCCGCCTGATCTAGTTCTCCTTTCTGAGATAAAAGGCCGACACGTTCGGCCTTTATTTTTTGCGTAACGCCTCGCAGGAAAACCCTTTCAAACTGGACGTTTATACAGCACAATTCTATTTTGTGCGGGTTATACGAGGATGCAGGGGGCATTGTGGATATCTCAATCCTGGTTTATGCGGTGATTGCGCTGGTAAGCGCGGGGATAGGCTGGCTGATTTCCAGCTACCAGCACGCGCAGCAGAAAGCCGAGCAGCTGGCAGAGCGCGAAGAGATTGTCGCTGACCTCAGCGCAGCAAAACAACAGCTTGCGCTGAGTGAACACTGGCGCGACGAGTGCGAACTGCTCAATAATGAACTGCGCAATCTGCGTGATATCAATACCTCGCTGGAGGCCGATCTCCGCGAAGTGACCACCCGTCTTGAGTCCACCCAGCTGCATGCGGAAGACAAAATCCGCCAGATGATCAACAGCGAGCAGCGCCTTAGCGAACAGTTTGAGAACCTCGCCAACCGTATTTTCGAGCACAGCAACCGCCGCGTTGACGAACAGAACCGCCAGAGCCTGAACAGCCTGCTGACGCCGCTACGCGAACAGCTGGACGGCTTTCGTCGTCAGGTGCAGGACAGTTTTGGTCAGGAAGCCCGCGAGCGGCACACGCTGGCGCATGAGATCCGTAATCTCCAGCAGTTGAATGCCCAGATGGCGCAGGAGGCGGTCAACCTGACGCGCGCGCTGAAAGGGGACAACAAAACCCAGGGCAACTGGGGAGAAGTGGTGCTCACCCGCGTGCTTGAGGCTTCTGGCCTGCGGGAAGGGTATGAATACGAGACGCAGGTGAGTATTGAAAACGACGCCCGCTCGCGAATGCAGCCGGATGTGATCGTGCGTCTACCGCAGGGCAAAGATGTGGTCATTGACGCCAAAATGACGCTGGTGGCGTATGAACGCTACTTCAACGCCGAGGATGATTACACGCGCGAATCGGCGCTGCAGGAGCACATCGCCTCCGTGCGTAACCATATTCGTCTGCTGGGCAGAAAGGATTATCAGCAGTTGCCGGGGCTGCGCTCGCTGGACTATGTCCTGATGTTTATCCCGGTCGAGCCCGCGTTTTTGCTGGCACTCGACAGACAGCCTGAACTGATCACCGAAGCGCTCAAAAATAACATTATGCTGGTCAGCCCCACCACGCTGCTGGTGGCGTTACGCACCATCGCGAACCTGTGGCGCTATGAGCACCAGAGCCGCAACGCGCAGCAAATTGCCGATCGCGCCAGCAAGCTGTACGACAAAATGCGTCTCTTCGTGGATGACATGTCCTCCGTCGGACAAAGCCTGGAACGTGCGCAGGATAACTACCGTCAGGCGATGAAAAAGCTCGCCTCCGGGCGTGGCAACCTGCTGGCGCAGGCCGAAGCGTTTCGCAGCCTGGGGGTGGAGGTTAAACGCGAGATTAATCCGGAATTGGCCGAACAGGCGACAGCGCAGGACGAAGAGTTCCGACTGCGTGAGGGCGGGGATGAGCAAAATACCCTCAGCCAGGACAACGATTTAGCGGCAGAATTATCGCCAGATGAACAGCCAGCGCGTTTCTTTCGCGGTGGTTGAATCGTAGGGCAATTGCGCCCAATCTGTTACACTTCACGAACATTTGACTGATAAGCAGGCTCTGAGATGGTTGACGATTCACAAGACACGACGCACTTTGGCTTTCAGACTGTTGCCAAAGCGCAGAAAGCTGACATGGTGGCCCACGTATTTCATTCCGTGGCGGCGAAGTACGATGTGATGAATGACTTGATGTCGTTCGGCATTCATCGCTTGTGGAAGCGCTTCACCATCGACTGCAGCGGTGTGCGTCGTGGACAAACGGTTCTCGATTTGGCTGGCGGTACGGGCGATCTGACGGCGAAATTCTCCCGTCTGGTGGGCGAAACCGGTCGCGTTGTACTGGCTGATATTAATGATTCCATGCTGAAAATGGGGCGCGAAAAGCTGCGTAACATTGGCGTGGTGGGGAACGTGGAATACGTGCAGGCCAACGCCGAAGCGCTGCCGTTCCCGGACAATACCTTTGACTGTATCACCATCTCTTTCGGCCTGCGTAACGTGACCGACAAAGACAAAGCGCTGCGCTCCATGTACCGCGTGCTGAAGCCGGGTGGACGCCTGCTGGTGCTTGAGTTCTCTAAACCGATTATCGACCCGCTGAGCAAAGCCTACGACGCCTATTCCTTCCACGTGCTGCCGCGTATTGGCGAACTGGTGGCAAACGACGCGGAAAGCTATCGCTATCTGGCGGAATCAATTCGCATGCACCCGGATCAGGACACCTTAAAAGCCATGATGCAGGATGCGGAATTTGAGAACGTTGAATACTTCAACATGACGGCGGGTGTCGTCGCGCTGCATCGCGGTTACAAATTCTGAGTGGAGGTGTCCCGTGCCCTTTAAACCCTTAGTCACCGCAGGCATCGAGAATGTGCTGAATGCCTTCCTGTATCGCGCTCCGGCGCTGAAAGCTGCACGTCAGCGGCTAAACGGGAAGGTTTTGCGCATTGTGTTAAAAGAGTTCTCGACGCCGCTCGTGCTGGTCTTCAGCGAACGCCAGCTTGACGTTCTGGGTGAGTGGGAAGGCGAGGCGGATTGCTCGGTCATCACCCATATGAGCGTGCTGCCGAAATTGCGCGATCGCCAGCAGCTGACGGCGCTTATCCGCAGCGGTGAGCTGGTAGTGGAAGGCGATATTCAGGTCGTGCAGAACTTCGTTGCGCTCAGCGATCTGGCTGAGTTTGACCCGGCAGAGCTGCTTGCGCCCTTTATTGGTGACATTGCCGCTGAAGGGATCGGGAAAGTGATTCATGGCGGTACGGCGTTCCTGCGCAAAAATCTGCAACGCCAACAGCGCTATGCCGCAGAAGTGCTGACCGAAGAGTGGCGTATGGCGCCCGGGCCACTGGAAGTGGCGTGGTTCGCGGAAGAAACGGCCGCGGTTGAACGTGCGGTTGATGCCTTAAGCAAACGGCTGGAAAAACTGGAGGGCAAATGACGCCTGGTGAAATTCGGCGCCTCTATTTTATCATCCACACCTTTTTGAGTTACGGGCTCGACGAGCTCATCCCCAAAATGCGTATCACGCTGCCGCTCAGGATCTGGCGGCGGACGCTGTTCTGGATGCCAAATCGCCATAAAGGTCAGCCGCTGGGTGAACGCCTGCGTCTGGCGCTGCAGGAGCTCGGCCCGGTATGGATTAAGTTCGGGCAAATGCTCTCAACCCGCCGCGATCTCTTCCCGCCGCACATTGCCGATGAACTGGCGATGCTGCAGGACCGTGTCGCCCCGTTTGACGGGGTGAGAGCGAAGAAACAGATCGAAGAGGCGATGGGTAACCTTCCCGTTGAAGCCTGGTTTGATGATTTCGAAATAGAACCGCTGGCGTCGGCTTCTATCGCTCAGGTGCACACTGCGCGTCTGAAAGAGAACGGCAAAGAGGTGGTGATTAAAGTGATCCGCCCGGATATCCTGCCGATCATCAAAGCCGACATGAAGCTAATATATCGTCTGGCGCGCTGGGTTCCGCGTCTGCTGCCGGACGGCCGTCGACTGCGTCCAATGGAAGTGGTGCGGGAATATGAAAAGACGCTGATTGATGAGCTTAATCTGCTGCGCGAATCGGCAAACGCCATCCAGCTGCGCCGCAATTTTGAAAACAGCCCGATGCTCTATGTGCCTGAAGTCTATTCTGACTACTGCAGCCAGAACATGATGGTGATGGAGCGCATCTACGGTATTCCGGTTTCGGATGTGGTGGCCCTGGAGAAGCAGGGAACGAACATGAAGCTGCTGGCCGAACGTGGCGTGCAGGTCTTCTTTACCCAGGTTTTCCGCGACAGCTTTTTCCATGCGGACATGCACCCGGGCAATATCTTCGTGAGCTATGAGCATCCTGAGGACCCGAAGTACATCGGTATCGACTGCGGGATTGTGGGCTCGCTGAACAAAGAAGATAAACGTTATCTGGCTGAGAACTTCATCGCGTTCTTCAACCGCGACTACCGTAAGGTGGCCGAGCTGCATGTGGATTCCGGCTGGGTTCCGCCGGACACCAACGTCGAAGAGTTTGAGTTTGCTATCCGTACCGTCTGCGAACCGATTTTTGAAAAACCGCTGGCAGAGATCTCTTTCGGCCACGTGCTGTTAAACCTGTTTAATACGGCCCGCCGTTTTAATATGGAAGTTCAGCCACAGCTAGTTTTACTTCAGAAAACATTACTTTACGTTGAAGGTGTAGGTCGACAACTCTATCCTCAGTTAGACTTGTGGAAGACGGCTAAACCTTTCCTGGAATCCTGGATTAAGGATCAGGTTGGCCTACCCGCGCTGGTGCGCTCGCTGAAAGAGAAAGGCCCGTTCTGGATCGAAAAAATGCCTGAAATTCCTGAACTGGTTTACGACAGTTTGCGTCAGAGCAAGAACCTTCAGCACAGCATGGATAAAATCGCCCGCGAGCTTCAGTCCAGCCGTGTGCGCCAGGGACAGTCACGCTACCTCTTTGGCATTGGGGCTACGCTGTTGCTGAGCGGTACGCTGCTGCTGATTAACCGTCCGGAGTGGCAAATGATGCCCGCCTGGCTGATGGCGGGTGGGGCTGTGGTCTGGCTCGCTGGCTGGAGAAAAACGCGCTGAGTTTGCGTCGCTATCATCAGATTGCATACGTATAATGCGATCTGACCAATTAATCATCTATCCCTGAGGAATATGTATGGGTGGTATCAGTATCTGGCAATTAGTCATTATTGCCGTCATCGTCGTGCTGCTGTTCGGCACCAAAAAGCTCGGTTCTATTGGTTCCGATCTGGGCGCGTCTATCAAAGGCTTCAAGAAAGCAATGAGCGATGATGAGAATAAGCAGGATAAAACCAGCCAGGATGCTGACTTTACTGCTAAATCCATCTCCGACAAGCAAGAAGATGCCAGGAAGGAAGACGCTAAAAGCCACGACAAAGAGCAGGTGTAAGCCGTGTTCGACATTGGTTTTAGTGAGCTGCTGCTGGTCTTTGTGATTGGCCTGATAGTGCTGGGGCCGCAGCGTCTTCCCGTGGCGGTGAAAACCGTCGTGGGCTGGGTTCGCGCGCTGAGATCGCTGGCTTCGACCGTTCAGAACGAGCTGGCACAGGAGCTTAAGCTGCAGGAGTTTCAGGAAAGCCTGAAAAAGGTTGAGAAGGCGAGCATGGATAACCTGACGCCGGAACTGAAAGCCTCAATGGATGAGCTGCGCGAAGCGGCGGAATCCATGAAGCGCTCTTACAGCGTTAACGATCCTGAAAAAGCGAGTGATGAAGCGAACACCATTCATAACCCGGTGGTGAAGGACAGCGAAGCGCAGCGCGAGGGCGTGACGCCAGCGAGTGCGGAGCACCAGGCCGCAGCGCCTGAACAAACGCCGCAGGAACCTGAACTGAAAAAACAGGTGCAGCCGGAAGAGCCAGTGGCAAAAGCGGCTGACGTTAAGCCCGCCGCACCCGTTTCCGAATCATCCCCCTCGTCGAGTGATAAAGCGTAACCATGGCAGTAGATGATACTCAACCGCTTATTGCGCACCTTATTGAGCTGCGTAAGCGCCTGTTAAACTGCATTATTGCGGTGTTCCTCATATTCCTGTGCCTGGTCTATTTCGCCAACGATATCTATCAGGTGGTTTCTGCGCCGCTGATCAAGCAGATGCCGCTGGGGGCAACGATGATTGCAACAGACGTTGCATCACCGTTCTTCACCCCGATTAAGCTGACCTTCTGGGTGTCGTTGATTGCGTCTGCACCCGTCATCCTTTACCAGGTATGGGCATTTGTGGCGCCAGCACTATACAGACACGAACGTAAACTGGTGATCCCGCTGCTGGTCTCCAGTTCGCTTCTGTTTTATATCGGCATGGCGTTTGCCTATTTCGTTGTCTTCCCGCTGGCTTTCGGCTTCCTGACGCATACCGCGCCGGAAGGGGTCCAGGTATCGACGGACATCGCCAGCTACCTCAGCTTTGTGATGGCGCTGTTTATGGCGTTCGGCGTGGCATTCGAGGTGCCGGTGGCCATTGTGCTGCTTTGCTGGGTAGGGGTAACCACCCCTGATGACCTGCGTAAGAAGCGTCCCTATATTCTGGTGGGCGCCTTTGTGGTTGGCATGCTGCTGACGCCGCCGGACGTCTTCTCGCAAACGCTGCTGGCAATACCGATGTACTGCCTGTTTGAAGTTGGCGTATTCTTCTCGCGTTTCTACGTGGGTAAAGGACGCCGGTTGGACGACGAAGACGATGCGTCCGAAAAGACCACTGAAGAGTAAAACCAACCGCCCGTCAGGGCGGTTGTTATATGGGGAATTGCATGTTTGATATCGGACTCAACCTGACCAGCTCGCAGTTTGGAAAAGATCGTGATGAGGTGGTTGCGCGTGCTTTTGACGCTGGCGTAAAAGGGCTGCTTCTGACCGGAACCAACCTGCATGAGAGTGAACAGGCGCTGCTGCTGGCGCAACGCTACGATCGCTGCTGGTCAACCGCTGGCGTCCACCCTCATGACAGCAGCCAGTGGACTGCGGAGAGCGCAGAAACCTTGCGCACGCTGGCAAAAACGGCAGAGGTCGTGGCTATTGGTGAGTGCGGGCTGGATTTCAACCGCAACTTCTCGACGCCTGAAGAACAAGAAAAGGCGTTCACTGCCCAGCTTGCGCTGGCGGCAGAGCTTGAAATGCCCGTTTTTATGCACTGTCGCGACGCGCATGAACGTTTTCTCGCTCTGCTGGACCCGTGGCTGGATAAACTGCCCTGCGCAGTGCTCCACTGCTTCACCGGGTCGCGCCAGGAAGCGCTGGATTGCCTGAACCGCGGTTTGTATCTGGGGATCACCGGTTGGGTGTGTGATGAGCGCCGTGGGCTTGAGCTTTGCGAGCTGCTGCCGATAATTCCGGCAGACCGTTTGCTTCTTGAAACTGATGCGCCATACCTGCTGCCGCGAGATATAAAGCCCAAACCGGCATCGCGGCGAAATGAGCCCGCCTGGCTGGGGCACATTGTTGAGCGCGTAGCGCACTGGCGCGGAGAGGAGCCGCACTGGCTTTCCGCGCAGACGGATGACAACGTGCGTAACCTGTTCGGGATTAACTTTTAGACTTTACGGAAGTCGGTGTTTTTCACGCTCTGCAGCACCTGCTTGTTCAGCAGATTGAGCAACAGCATGGAGCGCGCTTCACCGTCCGGCTCGGCGAAAATCGCCTGCAGGCCTTCGAACGCCCCTTCCGTAATGACGACGCTATCGCCCGCGTAAGGGGTTTCCGGGTCGGTTATCCCTTCAGGCTGCTGATAAATTGACAGCTGATGGATAACCGTTGACGGAACGGTTGCCGGGTGGGCACCAAAACGCACGAAGTGGCTGACGCCGCGCGTTGCGCTGATGGTGGTGGTGTGGATCACCTCAGGGTCGAACTCCACGAACAGATAGTTCGGGAATAAAGGCTCACTGACGGTTGTGCGCTTCCCGCGCTGCATTTTTTCAAGCGTGATCACGGGTGTCAGACAATTTACAGACTGACGTTCAAGATGTTCCTGCGCGCGCTGAAGTTGCCCGCGTTTGCAATACAGTAAATACCAGGCCTGCATAATCACTCTTTCCCTTAGTTCGGGGCGCAAGCATATCAAAACCCTGGAGGGATCGCTAAGTTGATTATAATGTGGGAAATTCGATCGCAGCGGATAAGTTCACGCTAATTTAACAAAATTACAGCATCGAGCAGGCTTACGCCGTATAATGAAGCGCTTACAGAGAGGCCATGACTAACTGCATGAAATACCACGATCTCCGCGACTTCCTGACGCTGCTGGAACAGCAGGGTGAACTGAAACGCATTACACTTCCTGTTGATCCTTATCTGGAAATGACAGAAATTGCTGACCGCACCCTGCGTGCCGGTGGCCCCGCATTACTGTTTGAAAATCCCAAAGGTTACTCCATGCCGGTGCTGTGCAACCTGTTTGGCACTCCGCGCCGTGTCGCGCTGGGAATGGGGCAGGAAGACGTTACCGCGCTGCGTGAAGTGGGCAAGCTGCTGGCATTTCTGAAAGAGCCGGAGCCACCGAAAGGCTTCCGAGATCTGTTCGACAAACTGCCGCAGTTTAAGCAGGTGCTGAACATGCCCACCAAACGCCTGCGCGGCGCGCCGTGCCAGCAGAAAGTGCTGGAAGGCGATGCGGTGGATCTGACCAAAATACCGATCATGCAGTGCTGGCCTGAAGATGCTGCGCCGCTGATCACCTGGGGCCTCACCGTGACGCGTGGGCCGCATAAAGAGCGGCAAAACCTCGGTATTTATCGCCAGCAGCTGATTGGCAAGAATAAGCTCATTATGCGCTGGCTGTCGCACCGCGGCGGCGCGCTGGATTTCCAGGAGTGGTGTGCTGCCCATCCGGGTGAACGTTTCCCGGTGTCTGTCGCCTTAGGTGCCGATCCGGCCACCATTCTGGGGGCGGTCACGCCCGTACCGGATACGCTCTCTGAATATGCGTTTGCTGGCCTGCTGCGCGGGACCAAAACCGAGGTCGTGAAGTGTATCTCCAACGATCTAGAAGTGCCGGCCAGCGCCGAAATTGTGCTGGAAGGTTACATTGAGCAGGGTGAAATGGCGCCAGAAGGCCCATACGGCGACCACACCGGCTATTACAACGAAGTGGATAACTTCCCGGTGTTTACCGTCACGCATGTTACTCAGCGTGAAGATGCGATTTATCACTCCACCTATACTGGCCGCCCACCGGATGAACCGGCGGTGCTCGGCGTGGCGCTGAACGAAGTATTTGTGCCGATCCTGCAAAAGCAGTTCCCGGAAATCGTTGATTTTTATCTGCCGCCTGAAGGATGCTCGTATCGCATGGCGGTGGTCACGATGAAGAAGCAGTATCCCGGACATGCTAAACGCGTGATGATGGGCGTTTGGTCTTTCCTGCGCCAGTTTATGTATACCAAATTTGTTATTGTCTGCGATGATGACGTTAACGCCCGCGACTGGAATGACGTTATCTGGGCGATTACCACGCGAATGGATCCTGCGCGTGATACGGTGTTAGTCGAAAATACGCCGATAGATTATCTGGATTTTGCCTCGCCGGTTTCCGGTCTTGGCTCAAAGATGGGACTGGATGCCACAAATAAATGGCCTGGCGAAACCGACCGTGAATGGGGTCGCCCGATCAAAAAAGATCCTGCTGTGACCGCGCGAATTGACGCGATCTGGGACGAACTGGCCATAATGAATAACGGTAAACCCTGAGCTGACCGTTAAGCCCTATAGACTTCCCGACAGAGAGAGCGAATGACAACCTTAAGCTGTAAAGTGACGTCGGTAGATGCTATTACCGACACCGTATATCGCGTCCGTTTGGTTCCTGAAGCGGCATTCTCATTCCGTGCCGGTCAGTACCTGATGGTGGTGATGGATGAGCGTGATAAGCGTCCTTTCTCTATGGCCTCTACGCCAGCAGAGCAGGAATTTATTGAGCTGCATATTGGTGCGTCTGAGCTTAACCTGTACGCGATGGCCGTTATGGACCGCATCCTGAAAGAGCGTGAGATTGTGGTCGACATTCCCCACGGCGACGCGTGGTTGCGTGATGACGAAGATCGTCCGTTGATTCTGATCGCGGGCGGTACGGGCTTCTCCTATGTACGCTCTATCCTGCTGACCGCGCTGGCGCGTAATCCAGACCGTGACATCACCATCTACTGGGGCGGCCGCGAAGAGAAGCACCTGTACGACCTGTCTGAACTGGAAGCGCTGAGCGTTAACCATCCTAACCTGCGCATTGAGCCAGTGGTTGAGCAGCCGGAAGAGGGCTGGCGAGGGCGTAGCGGGACGGTGCTGACGGCGGTGCTGCAGGATCACGGTACGCTGGCGGGTCATGATATCTACATTGCAGGCCGTTTCGAGATGGCGAAAATTGCCCGCGACCTGTTCTGTAACGAACGTGACGCGCGTGAAGACCGCCTGTTCGGCGATGCGTTTGCGTTTATCTAAATAAAAAGCCCGCCCCTGACAGGCGGGAAGAACGGCAACTAAACTCTTTCTCTTCGCCAGTGAAGCCAGTGGCGGTGAGATACCTCACGTAGGCCGGGAAAGCGCAGCGCCTCCCGGCAAAAGCCCGATGGCGCGATGCTTATCGGGCCTACGTTATAGCCTTACACTCTCTCAAATACCGTCGCGATACCCTGACCCAGCCCGATACACATCGTTGCCAGACCAAACTGGGCATCTTTGCGTTCCATCAGGTTAATCAGCGTCGTGCTGATACGCGCCCCGGAACAGCCCAGCGGGTGGCCGAGGGCGATCGCGCCGCCGTTGAGGTTAATCTTCTCGTCGATCTGCTCCATCAGCCCCAGATCTTTAATGCACGGCAGGATTTGCGCGGCGAAGGCTTCGTTCATCTCAAACAGGTCGATATCGCTGGCGGTTAAGCCCGCTTTTTTCAGCGCCAGCTTCGAGGCCGGAACCGGGCCGTAGCCCATGATTGAAGGATCGCAGCCTACCACCGCCATCGAACGTACCCGAGCGCGAGGGGTTAAGCCCAGCTCGCGGGCACGGCTTTCGCTCATCACCAGCATCGCGGCGGCACCGTCGGACAGCGCCGACGACGTCCCCGCCGTGACCGTACCGGTGACCGGATCAAACGCAGGACGCAGGGTAGAAAGCGCTTCGACCGTCGTTTCCGGGCGAATGACTTCGTCGTAGCTGAACTGCTTCAGTACGCCGTCTGCGTCGTGGCCCCCGGTCGGGATGATCTCATTCTTAAAAGCACCGGACTGCGTGGCGGCCCAGGCGCGGGCGTGAGAGCGCGCGGCAAAGGCATCCTGCATTTCACGGCTGATGCCGTGCAGACGAGAGAGCATCTCGGCGGTCAGGCCCATCATCCCCGCGGCTTTCGCCACGTTACGGCTCATGCCCGGGTGGAAATCGACCCCGTGGCTCATCGGTACGTGACCCATGTGCTCAACGCCGCCCACCAGGCAGGCCTGCGCATCGCCGGTCATGATCATGCGCGCCGCGTCGTGCAGCGCCTGCATCGACGAACCGCACAGGCGGTTCACGGTGACGGCCGGAACCGAATGTGGGATCTCCGCCAGCAGCGACGCGTTACGGGCGATGTTGAAGCCCTGCTCCAGCGTTTGCTGCACGCAGCCCCAGTAGATATCGTCCAGCGCTGCCGGGTCCAGCGCCGGGTTGCGCGCCAGCAGGCTACGCATCAGGTGCGCGGAGAGGTCTTCCGCACGCACGTTACGGAACGCGCCGCCTTTTGAACGGCCCATCGGGGTGCGAATCGCATCAACAATGACAACCTTTTCCATTGTGACTCCTTAAGCCGTTTTCAGCGCGCCAACCGGACGGGCTGGCTCAACTGCTGGATAGTAGGGTTCGTTATGGCGCGCTTTATTACGCAGGCCTTCCGGCACCTCATACAGCGGGCCGAGGTGCTGGTACTGCTGCGCCATATCGAGATAGCGGGCGCTGCCGAGCGTGTCCAGCCAGCGGAACGCGCCGCCGTGGAACGGAGGGAAGCCCAGGCCGTATACCAGCGCCATGTCGGCTTCTGCCGGGCTGGCGATGATGCCTTCTTCCAGGCAACGCACCACTTCGTTGATCATCGGAATCATCATCCGGGCGATAATTTCGTCGTCGGTGAAGTCGCGTTTTGGCGGGCATACGTCGGCCAGCAGGCCATCCACTGCCGGATCTTCCTCTTTCTTCGGCTTGCCTTTGCTGTCTTCTTTATAACGCCAGAAGCCCAGGCCGTTTTTCTGACCAAAGCGGTTGGCGTCAAAGAGGGCGGCAATCGCGTCGCGATAATCTTTCTGCATGCGCTGCGGGAAGCCCGCCGCCATGACGGCCTGCGCGTGGTGGGCGGTATCAATGCCGACCACGTCCAGCAGATACGCCGGGCCCATCGGCCAGCCGAATTGTTTTTCCATCACTTTGTCGATTTTGCGGAAGTCCGCACCGTCGCGCAGCAGCTGGCTGAAACCGGCGAAGTAAGGGAACAGCACGCGGTTGACGAAGAAGCCCGGGCAGTCGTTAACGACGATCGGCGTTTTGCCCATCTTGCTTGCCCACGCCACCACTTTAGCAATGGTTTCGTCAGAGGTTTTTTCCCCACGGATCACTTCGACCAGCGGCATACGGTGTACCGGGTTGAAGAAGTGCATCCCGCAGAAGTTTTCCGGGCGCTTCAGCACGCTTGCCAGTTCGCTGATGGGGATGGTGGAGGTGTTTGAGGCCAGCACGGTCTCAGGACGTACCTTGTCTTCCGTTTCTGCCAGCACCGCTTTTTTGACTTTTGGGTTCTCAACGACCGCTTCAACGACCACATCCACACGGTCAAAACCGCTGTATTCCAGCACAGGCTGGATGGTTGAGATCACGCCTGCGAGCTTCAGCCCGTCAATTTTTCCGCGTTCCAGCTGTTTATTCAGCAGCTTGGCGGCTTCGGTCATGCCCAGCGTCAGGGACTTCTCGTTGATGTCTTTCATCACCACCGGCACGCCTTTCCAGGCCGACTGGTAAGCGATGCCGCCACCCATAATACCGGCGCCGAGTACCGCCGCGTGTTTTGGCGTCTCAACGTTTTTGGTCAGCTGTTTGGCTTTGCCCTTCACGAACTGATCGTTGAGGAAGATACCTACCAGCGCGCGGGCTTCATTGGTGTGCGCCAGCGGAACAAAGCTCTGGTTTTCCAGCTTCAGTGCTTCGTCGCGGCCAAAACGGGCTGCCGCTTCAATAGTTTTCACCGCCGTGATTGGCGCCGGGTAATGTTTACCCGCTGTCTGCATCACCATACCTTTGGCGATGGTGAAGCTCATGGTAGCTTCAATCTTGCTAAGCTTTAACGGCTCCAGCTTCGGCTGGCGTTTGGCTTTCCAGTCGAGGTCGCCGTTAATCGCCTGACGCAGAATGGCGAGTGCGCCTTCAACCAGCTTCTCTGGTTTCACGACGCCGTCGACCAGACCGATTTTCTGCGCCTGTTCTGCACCTACGTCTTTACCGGCGGCAATAATTTCCAGGGCGCTGTCGGCGCCCAGCATGCGCGGCATACGAACGGAACCGCCAAAGCCCGGCATGATACCCAGCTTGGTTTCCGGCAGGCCGATACGCAGGTCCGGCGTCGCCAGACGGTAGTCGGTCGCGAGTACACACTCACACCCACCGCCCAGCGCGTAGCCGTTCACGGCAGAGATCGTTGGAACAGGCAGATCCTCCAGACGATTAAAGACGCTGTTGGCAAAGTGCAGCCACTGACTCAGCTGTTCTTCCGGAACCTGGAACAGCGAAAGGAATTCGGTGATATCGGCACCGACAATAAAGGCCGCTTTGTTAGAACGCAGCAGCAGCCCTTTTAATTCAGATTGCTTTTCAAGTACTTCCAGCGCCTGGCCAAGACTGGCCACCGTCGCGGTATCAAGCTTATTCACTGAGCCGGGGGCATCGAACACCAGTTCGGCAATGCCATCTTCCAGCCAGTTGAGGTACAGGGTGTCGCCTTTGTAAAGCATGTCAGTCTCCTGAATCCAGCAAGTGGATCTGGTCATACCAGATGAGACGGAGTGTGGAATTTATGTTAATAAAATGCAAATTACTCATTAAGAAATTGCTGCATTGATCACGGTCGGTGGAAATCACGCAGCCGGAGTGAGGTGTGCTAAGATGCGATGACTTGAGGTCAAAAAAACGAAAGGAAGAATGATGGATTCACTGGCTTCGCTTTATAAAAATCATATCGTTACCCTACAGGAACGTACCCGCGATGTACTGGCCCGCTTCAAGCTGGATGCCCTGCTGATCCACTCCGGCGAGCTGATGAACACTTTTCTTGATGACCACGCCTACCCGTTTAAGGTCAACCCGCAGTTTAAAGCCTGGGTCCCGGTGACACAGGTTCCAAATTGCTGGCTGCTGGTGGATGGCGTGAACAAGCCGAAACTGTGGTTCTACCTGCCAGTCGATTACTGGCACAACGTTGAACCGCTGCCGACCTCTTTCTGGACCGAAGAAATTGACGTGATTGCGCTGCCGAAAGCGGACGGCATTGGCAGCCAGCTGCCTGCTGCGCGCGGCAACATCGGCTACATCGGCCCTGTACCTGAACGTGCGATCGGCCTGGATATTCCGGCAGACAAGCTCAACCCGAAAGGGGTGCTGGATTATCTGCACTACTATCGCGCGTATAAAACCGACTATGAACTCTACTGCATGCGTGAAGCGCAAAAAACGGCGGTGAATGGTCACCGCGCCGCGCACGAAGCGTTCCAGTCAGGCATGAGCGAGTTCGACATCAACCTGGCCTACCTGACCGCAACCGGTCATCGCGACACCGACGTTCCGTACAGCAATATCGTTGCGCTGAACGAGCATGCGTCTGTTCTTCACTACACCAAACTGGATCACCAGGTTCCGTCTGAGATGCGCAGCTTCCTGCTGGATGCAGGGGCAGAGTACAACGGCTACGCGGCCGACCTGACCCGCACATGGGCGGCGAATGCGGATACCGATTTTGCGCAGCTTATTAAAGACGTAAACGACGAACAGCTGGCGCTGATTGGCACCATGAAGGCCGGAACCAGCTATGTGGATTACCACATCCAGTTCCATCAGCGCATCGCAAAACTGCTGCGTAAGCATCAGATTGTGAAAGACATGAGCGAAGAGGCGATGGTCGAGAACGATTTGACCGGGCCATTCATGCCGCACGGTATCGGCCACCCGCTGGGCCTGCAGGTTCACGACGTTGCGGGCTTCATGCAGGATGATACCGGCACGCACCTGGCGGCACCGTCTAAATATCCTTACCTGCGCTGCACCCGTATTCTTGAGCCGCGCATGGTGCTGACGATTGAACCGGGGATCTACTTTATTGAGTCCCTGCTGGCGCCGTGGCGTGAAGGGCAGTTCAGCAAGCACTTCAACTGGGAAAAAATCGACGCGCTTAAACCGTTTGGCGGCATTCGCATCGAAGATAACGTGGTGGTTCACGAGAACGGTATCGAGAATATGACGCGAGACCTGAAGCTGGCCTGATGGAAAGCTGGCTGATACCGGCTGAACCGGTCACCTTTGTTGAGGAAATCAAGAAAAGCCGCTTTATTACGCTGCTGGCGCACACTGACGGCGTAGAGGCGGCGAAAGCGTTTGTCGAGTCCGTTCGCGCCGAGCATCCTGACGCACGCCACCACTGTGTGGCGTGGGTGGCAGGGCCGCCGGACGATTCGCAACAGCTCGGTTTTTCAGACGACGGTGAACCGGCGGGCACGGCCGGTAAACCTATGCTCTCCCAGCTGATGGGCAGCGGTGTGGGTGAAATTACCGCCGTGGTAGTGCGCTACTACGGCGGCATCCTGTTAGGCACGGGCGGGCTGGTTAAAGCCTATGGCGGTGGCGTCCAGCGGGCACTGAATATGCTGATGACCACCCGCAAAACGCCGCTCACCGAATATACTCTATTGTGCGATTACGCTCAGCTATCCGGTATTGAAGCGTTGCTGCGGCAGTTTAACGGCGTCATCGCGCACAGTGACTATCAGGCGATGGTGCAATTACGCGTGGCGCTTCCTCAGGCTGAACTGGCTGCTTTTTCAGCAAAACTGGCTGATTTTAGTCGTGGTTCGTTGCAATTGCTGCCGATTGAAGAATAATCCCCACCTCACTTTTTTGAATACCAAAGGAAGCGGCAGAGATGCATTTTCGTGCCATAACCCGAATCGTTGGACTGCTGGTCATACTCTTTTCCGGGACGATGATTCTCCCTGGACTGGTGGCGCTTATCTACCGGGACGGTGCGGGGCGGGCATTTACCCAGACCTTCTTTGTCGCGCTGGCGATTGGCTCGCTGCTGTGGTGGCCGAACCGTCGTCAGAAAGGTGAGCTGAAATCGCGCGAAGGATTTCTGATTGTGGTCCTGTTCTGGACGGTGCTGGGAAGCGTTGGTTCGCTGCCCTTTATTTTCTCTGAACAGCCCAATCTCAGCATCACGGACGCCTTTTTTGAATCGTTCTCCGGCTTAACGACCACCGGTGCGACGACGCTGGTGGGGCTGGATTCGTTACCCCACGCCATTCTCTTTTATCGCCAGATGCTGCAGTGGTTCGGGGGGATGGGGATCATCGTCCTGGCGGTGGCTATTCTGCCGATTCTGGGCGTCGGGGGGATGCAGCTCTATCGCGCCGAAATGCCGGGGCCGCTGAAAGACAACAAGATGCGCCCGCGTATTGCCGAGACGGCGAAAACCCTCTGGCTTATCTATGTATTGCTGACGGTGGCCTGTGCGCTGGCGCTCTGGTTCGCCGGGATGCCTGCCTTCGACGCTATCGGACACAGCTTTGCGACAATTGCTATCGGCGGGTTCTCCACTCACGACGCCAGCGTGGGCTACTTTGACAGCCCAACGATTAACACCATTATTGCCATTTTCCTTCTGATTTCAGGCTGTAACTACGGTCTGCACTTCTCTTTACTGAGCGGACGTAGCCTGAAGGTGTACTGGCGCGATCCTGAGTTCCGCATGTTTATTGGTGTCCAGCTTACGCTGGTCGTCATCTGCACCCTGGTGCTGTGGTTCCATGATGTTTATAACTCGGCGCTGACCACGCTAAACCAGGCGTTCTTCCAGGTGGTATCGATGGCGACGACCGCCGGGTTTACCACGGACAGCATCGCGCGCTGGCCGCTGTTCCTGCCGGTGCTGCTTTTATGCTCTGCATTTATCGGGGGCTGTGCGGGGTCTACGGGCGGTGGCCTGAAGGTGATTCGTATTCTGCTGCTGTTTAAGCAGGGGAACCGCGAGCTGAAACGTCTGGTTCACCCGAATGCGGTCTACAGCATCAAGCTGGGTAACCGCGCGCTGCCGGAACGTATCCTCGAAGCGGTGTGGGGGTTCTTCTCGGCGTATGCGCTGGTCTTTATCGTCAGCATGCTGGCGATTATCGCGACGGGGGTGGATGATTTCTCCGCCTTTGCGTCCGTCGTCGCAACACTGAACAACCTCGGGCCTGGCCTGGGCGTTGTGGCGGATAACTTTGCCAGCATGAACCCGGTCGCGAAATGGATCCTCATCGCCAATATGCTGTTTGGTCGTCTTGAGGTCTTTACGCTGCTGGTGCTGTTCACCCCAACATTCTGGCGCGAATAAGGAGCCATTGATGAAAACACTGATTCTTTTCTCTACGCGAGACGGGCAAACGCGTGAGATTGCCGCGTATCTTGCGTCGGAATTAAAAGAACTGGGTATTTACTCGGATGTGGTGAACCTGAATCGCGCGGAGCAGATTGCCTGGCAGGATTACGATCGCGTGGTGATTGGCGCGTCAATTCGTTACGGGCACTTCCATCCGGCGCTGGATCGCTTTGTGAAAAAGCACACGGCGGTACTCAACACATTGCCCGGGGCGTTTTACTCGGTCAATCTGGTTGCTCGTAAAGCCGAGAAGCGTACGCCGCAGACCAACAGCTACACGCGCAAGTTTTTGCTCAGCTCGCCGTGGCAGCCAGACCTGTGCGCCGTCTTTGCCGGTGCGCTGCGCTATCCTCGCTACCGCTGGTATGACCGCTTCATGATCCGTCTGATTATGAAGATGACGGGTGGCGAAACCGATACGCGTAAAGAAGTGGTTTATACCGACTGGTCGCAGGTAGCCAGTTTTGCGCGTGAAATTGCGCATTTAGCGGGCGATTCGCGGGTTAAATAAGCGTTGAGTTTGAAAAGTGAGCGAACAAAAAGTTTTTTGTATTTTGTGCTTGTCACTTC